>CAZQIX010000066.1:0-18847 GCA_964593855.1 uncultured Desulfobacula sp.
TGCGGAAATCCGGCCTGAAATACGAAGAATTGTCTGAAAAAGACAGGCTCTCCGCCGACAAAGGGGCCTGGCACATCAAAGTGGCGGTTGCCATGGGTATTTTTGTGGTGGGATGTTTTCTGACGGAGTGCATCCCGCTTCCGGCCGTGGCATTCTGCATCGGCCTGATCCTGGTGACCACCGGGGTGGTGTCCAGCAGTGAGGTGGCCGTTCTCTACTGGAGCGACGCCTGCTGGTTTATCATGGGCAGTCTCATGTTTGCCGCGGCTTTTGTGAAAACCGGAGTGGACAAACGGGTGTGTCTGGCCATGTTTAAAAAACTGGCGGTTCCCAGCACCAAATGGATCACACTGATTTTCTTTTTGATCATCGCTCCCCTTGCCGCTTTTATTTCGGACCACGCCCTTGCCGCCATGTTTCTTCCCATCGGCATGCTCCTGTATCAGAACAGTCTGACCAACGAGGTTCCGGAAGACCCGGAACTGGGAAAGCTGCTCATGATCACCATTGCCATGGCCTGTAATATCGGCGGGCCCGGCGCGCCTTCCGGAGGTGCCCGAAACGTGATCATGATGACCTATCTCAACGACATGTTCGGCTTTGACATCGGATACCTTCAATGGATCACCTATTGCTTTCCCTTTCTCATTGTCATGATTCCCCTGACCTGGATTGTGGTCAACTTCCGGTTCAAACCCCGCATTCTTTCACTGGCGCCCGCCATGGAACATTTAAGAACGGAAATCGACAAGATGGGCGGGTGGAGCCGGAATCAGATCGTTGCCCTGATCATTTTCGTGGTCATGGTGTTCGGGTGGTTCACTGAAAAAGCATTTTTTGACATGGGCATTTATCCTGTCCGCATGGGGATCGGCGTGCTGGCCGTGGCCGGAGCCATCGCCTACATCCTTGCCGGTATCGTCAACTGGCGCGATTATCAGGAAAGAGTGGACTGGGGGGTGGTATGGCTCTATGCAGGCGCCATCATTTTCGGCCGGGTCCTGGACAGTACCGGAGCGGCCTATTGGCTGGCCAGAACCGGGCTTGAGTTCCTGGCGCCGCTGGGCATGGAGTCCGGTCTCCCGCTCATGATCGTCAGCAACGGCATGACCTCACTTCTCACCAACCTCATGGCCGATGGCCCGGCCGCCGCCTGTGTCGGTCCCATCACCCTGAACATGGCCGGCCTGGTTCATCCGGGTACGACTTTTCTGCCCTTTATGGCCATGTCCACGGCCATTGCATCATCCTTTGCCTACTGCATGATCATCGGAACACCGCCCAACGCCATTGTCTACGCCAGCGGATATCTGGAGCCCAAGGATTTTCTCCGGGCCGGGATTCCCCTGTTTTTCATGGCCAATATCGTCATGATCGTAATGACCGGCATATACTGGACCTTCAGGGGGTTCGGAACCCTGCCCGGATTCTGAGGAAAGGATGATAGAGATGAAGCGCATCATGAATGAAATCAGGAAAGGATCCGGCCATTTCAAGGTTAAGGACGGAAAACTGCTGTTTACCCGAGAAGCTGAGCGAAGGGTGTTTTTCGTCATGACTATGATCATGCTCCTGGCGGGTCTGCTGGTCAAACTGGGATTTTTTTGATCCGGTCGGAAAGTCTGATGGGACTGAGTTTTACAAGCAACAAAAAAGATGAGGGAATACCCATGATTGGAAGCATCATCAAATCCTGGCAATTCTATGGATATGCCGTGATTCAGCTCCTGATCGAGCCGAGGCGATTTTTTACCGATCTGCCGGGAAACACGACATTCCTGAAATCTTTCGGGTTCTGCCTGATCTGTAGCCTGTTTTTCGTACTCGCCGGCTTGCTGACGGGCAGTTATACCGATCCGGTTCAAATGGGGGGTGTTTTTTTTATCAACAGCATGGGCATGGTTTTTATTTCAGCCGGCCTGAGCTTTATGATCATGGTCATGACCCTTGGCAGAAAAGTCGGATTTTCATTGATTTTCAGTATTTATGCGTTTTCCTCGGGCATCGTTCTGCTGATATCCTGGATGTCATTTTTCTTCTGGTTCACAGAACCTTGGAAATGGTGGCTGGTATTCACCGGACTCAAGCACGCAGGCCGATTTTCATGGAAACCCGCGTTGCTGGTTTTAATATTGACCATGATCATCCAGTTCGCATTTATGTATTCCCTCTATCTGGCTTTTTATAAATGAAAGAACCGGCCGGATTGGAACTTTATTAATGTGGAGGCAACATCAATGACAAAACAGATAAAAGTATTAATGGTGGATGACGAAAAACGATTTCGGGACACGACAAAAAAGATCCTGTCCAAGAAGGGTTTTGACACCATCCTGGCTGAAACCGGAGAAGAGGCGCTCAAGATGCTCGGGCAGGATCCGGATGTGGTAATTCTGGATATCCGGATGCCGGGCATGGATGGACACGAGGCCCTGAAGGCCATCAAAAAGATCAAGCCGGACCTGCCGGTGATCATGCTCACCGGCCACGGCGACAAACCGTCGGCTCAGGAAGCGCTGGTGGAAGGGGCTTTTGACTATCTGTCCAAGCCCTGCGACATCGATCTGCTGGCTGAAAAAATCAAAGAGGCCTGTTACAGCAAAAACAAACCCTATGTTCACGAGGAATCCCTGGTTCAGGATGTCATGATCCCGATCACCGAGTACACCACCATCCATGAATCAAAGACGGTCCATGAGGCGATTGCCGAGATCAAAAAGTCTTTTTTATCCAAGATCGCCACCAGCCGACTCATGGAAACCGGTCACCGTTCGGTTTTGGTCGTGGACACGGAAAACCGGGTCAAAGGCATTCTGACCATCCGCAACATGCTGGAAATGGTTATGCCGGGATATCTTTCCGCCCCCAAACCCTCCCTTGCGGACAGTATCAGTTATTCGCCCATGTTCTGGAAAGGACTTTTCAGTACGGGTATCCGACAGATGCGGAACCAATGCATCAGTGACGTCATGTCGCCGTCCCCGAATACCATCGATGGATTGTCCAACCTCATGGAAGCGGCCTATAAGATGGTTTACAGCGATGAACGGCGGCTGATCGTGACCCTGGGAGGAAAAACCGCCGGCGTGATCAGAGAGCAGGATCTGTTTTTCGAAATGGAAAAAATCATCAATTCCTGACCCCTGATGGAAACAGAAACCTGGTGAAGGGCTCAACGGAAACACCCAGCCCTTCACCAGGCTTTTTGCCGGCATGTACCCCTATTGATCATTTTTTCATGGCGGTGATGATTTCATCAAAAATATCCCGCTCACGGATTACACCGACGACCTTGGAAATGTCTTTGACAAGCAGCACGCGTTTCAAGGATTTGGACATGAGATGGGCCACTTCCAGAAGGTTGGCGTTCTCACTGATTTCCGGAGGGCGATCGGTCAGGATGTCTCTCACGTTTTTCTGACGAATGGTCTTGATCCGGTCTGAAAAAAATCCGCTCCAGAAAATGCATGAAAACCGTGCGCTTTCTTCGTCGAAGGACCCGTCTTCGGTACTATATTCCGGCCGGACGGCCTTGATGACGTCCGTTGGGGTCAGAACACCGACCAGCGTGTTTTTTTCATTGATGACCGCCAGAAGATCGGTTTTGATCTCCAGTGCGTCTTCAAGCCGCATATCCGGGGAGATCGAGGTGAATTTCTGCAGGGGAACCATGATATCCAGGGCTTTTTTGTCGTCGAATTTGAATTTGCGGTGTTTGGCCAGGTAAGCATCCTGGATCCGTGAAGCCAGGATCTCCACATCGCAGGGTTTGGCCAGATAATCGAAAGCTTCCCTGACCAGGGCCCGCATGGCCGAATAACGGCTGCCGTATCCGGTCAGAATGATGACCTGAATGTCGGGATCGGTTTTCTTGATCTCCTGCAGAGCGGCATGACCGTCCATGCCGCCCATCTGAATGTCCAGAACGATCACGTCTTTTTTTTTCTCTTTAAGGATACGAAGGGCCTTTTCCGCATTGCCTGCGACAGCGGTGTCAAATCCTTTCCGATTCAGAAGTCGGGATGTGGTCTTGCAGAATCGATCCTCGTCATCCACCAGTAATACTTTAACCTTGTCTTGCATGGTCGCCTCCGGAAAAATGGGAAAGAACCCTTGTTTTGATGATATAAGACAGCAAAGACTATGCCGTGGGAAATAAATCCCCGGCAAAAAGATGGAAGATACATGATGGTTTCCGGCTGAGAAGACAAACAGGTCGGGGTTGAGTCAAATACGCAGTGAACCGGATTTTTTACCAACTGTAAAAGTTTCTGACATTGTCCGGACTCCGAAAAAGCGTCAGAGGGTTCGCAAAACCGGATTTTGATTTTTTCTCCCGGGCCTTGGGGGCCGGTTATGCGATGTCCGGTCTGATCTGCCTTTTTTGTGGTTTCACATGGTTCCTGGTATGCTAATTGCCTTATATCGCCTTAGGTTGCCTTAGATGGCCTCAGCGGTTATTGAAGCCGCAAAGGATCAGGACCCGATTAACAGCCGATGGGGGAGGAAAAATGAATACAAGTTCTCAGGACAAAGGATATCAGCCTGGATTTTATGGTAAGAAGCGAATGACCGCGATAGAGTGGGCGGAGTCCCATATCCGGAAATATACGGAGAAACAGGAAACACTGAAAGAGGCGGCAAAGGGAAAACAACTGTTTCCAACGGTCTGTTTTTCCCGTAGGATCGGTGTGGGCGCTCTTGAAATAGCCGATCTTCTGGCGCAGATCCTTCATTGCCGGGTTATCGACAGGGAAATTCTGGAGCACATGGCCAAGGACACTCAGCTGTCCGAAAAAATGGTCGCTTTTTACGATGAACGCTATTCCGGGAAAATGAGTGAGCTGTTTTCCATGCTGATCAGTGAAAGAACATTTTTGAAAAGCGATTATGCCAGGCAACTGGCCAGGACCGTTACGGCTCTGGCTTACAGTGAGCCTTCAATTTTTGTCGGGCGGGGCGCGCATCTGATCCTTCCCAGAAAATCCGTCCTGGCCGTCCGTTTTGTCTGCAGCAGGGAGTTTCGGGTGGATCGCCTGGCCCGAATGATGGCCATCGGTATGTCCGAGGCGGAAAAACAACTGGACGTCCTGGATGCGGAACAGCGTGAATTTTTCAAGGCGGTTTATCAGAAAAAAGAAGCCCGGCCGGATGAATTTGATCTGGTGATCTGTCGGGACCATCTCCAGGGCGCGGATCAGGCGGCGAGGATCGTGGCCTGCGCCTTTGAACGGAAATTCGGGAAAATTGAAGGGAGATAAAAGTCTAATCCTTTGTTGAATCCATGCCTTGATATAGATGGACAACGGATCGAATTCAGATCCCATCTGGCACCAAAAGCCTTTGCCGATCTGGGTTTTGTGTTTGAGACCATGGATTCATCCGTGTATCGGCCCATTTATCACCGGAAGGAAAGCCTCGGGCAGATGGCGGCCGGAGGGGGCAGGGTGGCCGCAGCCTTGTTGAATGGGCGAACCATCATCGGATTTGCCGTCCTGGACCGGCCCAATCCGGAAGAACGGTGGGCCAGACTGGATGCCGAAACCGTACTGGAACTGAAGGCCGTGGAGGTATTTCGGCCTTTTCGCGGACACGGTGTGGCGCGCAGACTTTTGTCCGGACTGCTTGCGGATTCTGGGATCGAAGACACCATCATTTATCTTACAACCTATGTCTGGATCTGGGATCTCAAATCCTCCGGACTGACGGCGGCCGCCTACCGGGACATGCTCTTGGCACTGTACCGGCCCTTCGGGTTTGTACGGCAGCGAACCAATGAACCCAATATCTGTCTTCAGCCGGAAAATCTCTTCATGGTTCGGGAGGGGCGTCATGTGCCCCTTGAAATTAAGGAATCCTTCAAGTTGCTGCGGTTCGGGGTTTTGGAGTCGGCAAAAACGATTTAAAGCCGATCGATGCCCAAAAATCGAAAAAAAATAACAACGCGACACCTATAAATTTCGGAGGAAATCATGCTGATCAAAGAATGGATGAGCAAACCCGTGATTACCATTGACAGCCGCCAGTCCCTGACGGAGGCGGCCAAAATCTTTCAGACCCGGGTTATTTCCATGCTCCCGGTTTTGCGGGACAAAAGACTGGTGGGAATTATCACCGACGGGGATGTGAAAAAGGCAATGCCGTCCGAAGCCACGTCTCTGGACCGCTTTGAACTGCCCGAACTTCTCGATTCCGTTGCAATCGAATCCGTCATGTCCGCGCCGGCGGTCACCACCACAGCGGATCGAACCGTTGACGAGGCCGCCGGCATCATGCTCAAAAAAGGCATTTCCGGCATGCCGGTGGTGGACGCCCGCGGTTTCGTGGAAGGCATTATTACGAAAAGGGATGTTTTCAGGTGTTTCGTCTCCTTTACCGGTGTTTCCAACAAGGGGCAGATTTTCGCCTTCAGGATCCAGGACAGACCGGGTTCCATCAAGGTCATTACCGATATCCTCCGTCAGAGCGGGGGCCGGCTCTGCAGCATCATGACCTCCTACGACGATATCGAAGAGGGCTTCAGAAAAGTGTTCATCCATGCCTTTGACATCGAACCGGAGGGGTTTGATCGATTGGTGGAAAAATTGCACGATGCCGGGGATCTGTATTATGTGGCGGACCTGGCCAGGGGGTTTCGGAAAATCCTCAACGGCGGACATTGATCAAAGTCCCCTCCGCCGCTTTCCAGCGGTTTCGGAACCTGTCCGTTTTTTTTACACATTGATAGAATCTCAATCCGTTTCGTTTTATGGAAAAAACGGCCGAATGATGAAAAGCTCTTGTTTTGCCATTGCCGGTAGTGTTTTCCCTCACATGGACATGGTTTTCGGAAACTGGCACGGCAATTGCTAAACAATTGCCGAGTGGTGAGTTGAACAACGCATTCCAGTCTATTGAATGAATGCAGAAATCTAATTTGAATAAAGGAGCGGACGATGAATCAGAAAATAAAAAAGATACTGGCCTGTGTGGATTTCAGCGAATACAGCCGGACGGTCATGGACCACGCCCTGGAGATGGCCAAAGGGCCGGATGCAGAGATTCTGGTTCTCAATGTCATCAATCAGAGGGATGTAAACGGGGCCGAGCAGGTTTTCAGTTATTACCCCGGTTCCTTTTCGACCATTATCAACACCAAGGATTATATCCGGGATATGAAAAAGGAAAGGCAGGAAAAGCTCAAACAGATGATCAAGGATCTCTATTTTGAAAACAAATCACGAATGACGGTCAAGGTGGATGTGGGTATTCCCTATGAATGCATTCTGGAAGCCATTGACGCTGAAAACATCGATGTGGTGGTCATGGCCAACAAGGGAAGGGGCAACCTGTCCCGTGTTCTGTTCGGCAGTGCGGCCGAAAAGGTGTTTCGTCATTCTCCGGTGCCGGTGCTCAGTGTCCGCGAACGTAAACTTTTTAAGCGGGAGAGCGCAAAATGACCGAAAAGGACGATGTCGCCTCTTTGTCCAGAAACGATGGCAGGATTCTCGTGGCTCTGGATGGTTCGGAAAGATCCGTAAGAACCATTCAGTACATCTGCAGTTTCAAACCTTTTTTAAAAAAGGATCTGGTTCTTCAAAGCATTATCACCAAGGTCCCTCAATGCTATTACGATTTGAAAAAAGACCCGTTCAGCATTGCCGCCACCTCCCGGGTCCTGGCCTGGGAAAGCAGTTTTAAAGCCCAGATGATGGAATTCATGGAAACGGCCCGGGCAAAGCTGCTGGCGGCCGGTTTCAGACCCGGGCAGATCCGGGTGTCCATATCCGAACGCAAAAACGGGATTGCCCGGGATATTCTGGAAGAGGCCGGGAAGGGCTATGATGCCCTACTGATCCGAAGACGCGGCGGATCGCAGACCCTTCTGCCGCTGGTCATGGGCAGCGTTTCCACGAAACTGGTGGAAAAAGCCTCTCATCTGCCCCTGATTCTGGCCGGCAATAAACAAGTGAACCATTCTCTGCTCATCGCTGTCGACGGATCGGAAGGATCCCGCCGGGCCGTCGAATTCGTGGGTAAAATGATCGGGGATTCGGATTGCAGAATCGTTCTGTGCAGCGTCCTCAGAGATTTCAACCTGGATGCGGCCGATAACGGCAAAAAGAAAATCGCCGGTTTCATCAAGTCGGCTTTCGAAGAATTGGAGATGGCCTTGCGGGAGGCTGAGAGCCTTCTGGAAGAAGCCGGCATCCCCAGACAGAAAATAACCGTCAAACTGATTCAGGGGGCAGGCAGTCGCACCGAGGCCATCGTTGCCGGCGCCGATCAGGAAAAGTGTGACACCCTGGTATTCGGCCGCCGGGGAAAGTCAGAGATAGATGATTTCGAGATCGGCAGCATTCCCTGGAAGGCTATTCAGGGGGCAAGGGAGATGACCGTCTGGATCGTTCCCTGACCGGGTGGATGTCGGTTTCCAAATGATTGATACCGCAAGTCGGCGGACGGGTGAATTTTTTATCCAGGGCGTGATGGAGGTGCAGATAAGACAATGGGTATAGTGAATTTGCAAAAAATGTTCAATCCGCGAGGGGTGGCTGTTGTGGGCGCCAGTGAAAGACAGGGGACGGTGGGGTGGGCCATCATGAAGAACCTGTCGGAAAAAGAGTTCAAAGGCAATATTCTGCCGGTCAACCGAAGGTATTCCCATGTCATGGGATACAAGGCCTTTGCCTCTGTGGAAGAAATCGAATCCGCCGTCGATCTCGCCGTGATCGCCACCCCCATCCGGACCGTGCCGGATATACTGGACGCATGCGGGAAAAAAGGGATGGCCGGAGCGGTCATAATATCGTCCGGGGGCAAAGAAGTGGGGTCCAGGGGTCGAAAGCTGGAAGAAGAGATCTTTCGCACCGCCCAACATTACGGCCTCAGAATCATCGGCCCCAACTGCCTGGGCATTGTCAACACGGCCGTCGGTCTGAACGCAAGTTTCGCCCATCAGGCACCCCGGCCCGGAAGGATTGCATTCCTGTCCCAGAGCGGCGCCGTGTGTACCTCGGTTCTGGACATCGCCCAACGTGAAAATGTGGGGTTCAGCCATTTCATCAGCCTGGGTTCCATGGTGGATGTGGATTTCGCCGATATGATCGATTATCTGGGGTCTTTGAATACCGTGGACAGCATTGTCATGTATATGGAGAACATCAGCCGTATCCGCAATTTCATGAGCGCGGCCCGGGCCGTTTCCCGGCTGAAGCCCATTATCGTTCTCAAATCCGGGCGTTCCAGGGCCGGCGCCGTGGCTGCGGCCTCCCACACCGGCGCCATGGCCGGTGAAGACGGCCTTTACGACGC
The DNA here is from genome assembly GCA_964593855.1 of uncultured Desulfobacula sp. Classification (GTDB taxonomy): domain Bacteria; phylum Desulfobacterota; class Desulfobacteria; order Desulfobacterales; family Desulfobacteraceae; genus Desulfobacula. The sequence goes on from CAZQIX010000066.1 coordinate 9,295, forward strand.
GGCGTTTCAGCGGGCCGGCATCCTCCGGGTCAATGAATTCGAAGAGCTGTTTGATTGCATTCAATTCCTGGCCAAGCAGAGCCGGCCTTCAGGCCCCCGTCTGACCATTATCACCAACGCGGGCGGACCCGGGGTCATGGCGGCGGATGCGCTGGATTATCACGGACTGGAACCTTCAGCTCTCAGCTCGGATACCCTGGAAAAACTGAACCGGGTCCTGCCGGAAAACTGGAGCCGGGGCAACCCCATCGATATCCTGGGAGATTCCGATGCCTCGGTGTATCTGGAAACCGCCCGGATCTGCGCGGCCGCCTCTGAGACCGATGCCCTCCTTTTGATCTGCTCGCCCGTGGGCACCATGGATATCCTGGATCTGGCCCGGTCATTGGCGACGGAATTGAAAACTTTTCCCTGCCCGGTTTTCACGGCCTGGATCGGCGGGGTGAATGTCGAAGGCGCCCGAAAAGTGTTCAACGAAGCCGGCATCGTGACCTACGCGTCGGCCGAAAGGGCTGTGCGGGCTTTTAAAAACCTGTATCAGTACGGCCGGAACATTGACATGCTGCACCAGATTCCGGTTCGGACCGATACCCGGCTGGTGATCAATCGGGACAGAGCCCGGAAAATCATCGATGAGGCGCTGGAAGCCGAAGAAACCAGTTTGATGGAATCCCATGCCAAGGAATTGCTCAGAGCCTACGGGATTCCCGCCAATATGACCCGGATCGCGGATTCCGAAGGCATGGCGACCCAGATCGCCGACCAGATGGGTCTGCCCGTGGTCCTGAAAATTTGTTCCAAAGACATCCTGCACAAATCCGACTGCAACGGCGTGGCCCTGAATCTCAAAACCCCGGATGAGGTTCGAGCCGCGTTTGTCCGGATCATGAAAAGCGCCCGGGAATTTTCGCCCCAGGCCGATATCAAAGGGGTGTCGGTTCAGAAAATGCAGCCCCGGGCGGATTATGAACTGATCATCGGCGCCAGGAAAGATGACAGTTTCGGCCCGGTGCTGCTGTTCGGCATGGGCGGGATCCTCACGGAAGTGTTTCAGGATACGGCCATGGGGCTGCCTCCTCTGAATCGGCCCCTGGCCCGGCAGATGATCGAGCGCACCCGGATCGCAAGGGTGTTCAAAGGGTTTAGAAACATTCCTCAGGCCAGTATGGTGCTCCTGGAGGAATTTCTGATCCGGATCGGCCGATTGGTGACGGATTTTCCGGAAATTCAGGCCCTGGACATCAATCCGCTCATGGTCCACAACGGCGATATCACGGCCGTGGATGCCCGGGTGCTCATCGGACCGTCGTCGGTTCCATCGCCGTTCCACCTGATCATCAGCTCCTATCCCTGGCAATACGAATCCGTTTATGAAAGCGTGGACGGCCACAGTTTTTTTATCCGGCCCATCCGGCCCAGCGACGCGGACCTGCTCATCGATCATTTCGCTTCCCTGTCCCCTAAAAGCGTTTATATGCGTTTTTTTTCACCTTTGAAACAGCTTTCCCGTGACATGCTGATACGGCTGACCCAGATCGACTATGATCGGGAAATCGCCCTGGTGGCCATCATGGGTAAAGGAAAAGACAGAAAGATGGTGGGGGTCTGCCGGGTCATCGACTATCCCGACGGTCAGCAGGCCGAATTCGCCATCGCGGTGAGCGACGACTGGCAGGGCAGGGGGATTGGCGCGGCCCTGCTGAAACAGTGCTTGAAAGCGGCCTGGGGCAAGGGTCTGAAGCGGGTCAACGGACTCGTTCTGGCGGAAAACGCCCAGATGCTGAAACTGGCCCGCAAATTCGGGTTCAAAATCAATCGGTCTTCCGATGGGCCTGAATATGAACTCATTATCGATCGCAACGAGTTGAACATTGAATAGATCCGGACGGCATGGTATAGGTGACCCTCAGACATGAACCCGTAAAGGATGGTCAAGAAAATTGAAGGTCAGCAGCATATTGTTCGATCAGCGCGATCATGACCTGATCCGGATTGTCAATTCCGTTTATGATGCCGATAAAAGGCCGGGATACACCCGGAAACTGTACTATCCTTTTTTTCATCCTCTGGGCATCAAGGAACTGGCTGAATCAAAGGGCCTTAGGACCGCCAGCGCCATTGTCCATCTGCTCGAGTCCATGGAGCGGGGCGCCATTGAAAACCGGCTCCAGGCCCTTCAGGGACTCAAGGACGAGATTCTGAACACGGCGGGCGGCTCCATGCCCAAAAACACGGCCCGGGTTCTTCTCCAGATCATGAAAGACCTGGTCCGGGCCAAGGGCGACGACGCCCTCCAGCTTCAGCTGGCCCATCGATTCCGCATGGCCGCCTTCGGCAAACCCCGGGTCATCCGGCGCCTGCTCCAACACTATCACCTTCTGGAAATGCCGGAGGAATGGAATCAGATTGCATTTGACGACCATGTGCACGACGCCAATACCTCGGGCCGCAAATCCCCCACCCATCTGATCATGGATGCCTGGATCAAGGGTATCCGGCGACTCCGGGTCATTTACTACCACTGCATTGAACCCCGGTTCGCGGCTGAGCTCATTCAGGCGGCCAATATCATGGACATCGACCTTCGCATCGGTATCGAATTCTGGGCACGGTACCGGGACCGGTATATTTCCTTTATCTGGGTATCCCGGGGCCTGCCCGACGCCGAAGCCTTTCTCTGCTTTCTGGCAGAGCCTCATGTGGTGGATTTCATGGAAGAAGGCCGGGCCGTGCTCAAATATCAGGAACGATATGTGTTGCGCCTTCTTGCCGGCTTTAACGACCATTACCTCGAGGACATGGCCAAGGATCTGGATATTGAGATGGATCCTCTGGATCCCGAGGCGTTTCTGAAATTCGCGGAACCGGGCCAGCCGTCCGTGCCCCATCTGGGGGAATACATCCATCACCTGGCCGTCCAGGCAATGACCGAACGCCTCAACGAACTGAAAGAATCTTTTCAAACCGGTGACCGGGAAGCCCGGGACCTGATTCAAAATCAGGTGGAAAAAATGGACCGGTTTTCGACCAAGGACATCATGGCCGCCTACCTGACCCCCATGCATCACCCGTCCATCCCTCACCCTTTTTCCGTGAGCATCGACACCGACATTCCGGCCCGGCTCAAGGTGGATTTCAAAACCCTGCTGGCCCGGATCGAAAAGCTTCACCATGATTATCGGATCACCCTGAAGCTGACCCACCTGAAGCCGGAAGACGTCGTCGAAATTCTTTATGACGGCAACGGACTGATCACGCGGGTGGAGATCATCAATCTCAAGGATTTTACCGTTCAGGACAAGGACGCGATTTTTTTCATCAACGAGCTCCAGAAGGCCATCAACGCCGGCAGTCTCCTGAAATTGAAACGGGTGGTGCGCGAGATCATTCGCTCGGTGGAATTCAGTGATTATGCGGATAAAGCAGATCGTTTAGAAAAGCTGGTCGGCATCCTTCACGATATCGACGCCCTGAAAACCATGTATGCCGTGCGGCCCATCAAGTCCAGAATCGGCAGCGACTCTACCGGAAAGGCCCACCAGGCATACGGCATGGGCTTCGGCATCGTCGACACCCTGCCCCTTCGAACCCGCAGGCGGATCCGAAAAGACAACGGCGACCGGATGATTCTGCCGGCCAGTATCAGCGTCAGCCTTCAGACAACCTCCTTTCCCGTGAATGAAATCCCCCCGCTTTTGAAGCGGTTGATACGGATGGTGAGATGGATTCCCGGCCTGGATCAGATTTTCCCGGTCAAGAAACGACACTGGGTATTTGAATCTTTTTCCCTGGATATGAAGACCCGCGGCAATATCGTCACTCTGAGCGGGCTTCAGAAAGAGATCCGTAACAACCTGCGGCTGGAACTGGAAGAAGACGCAGAAAAGAAGCGCCCCCCGTTTTTCAGCAACATGAACACCAAAATCAAGAACACCCTCAAGATTATTGTGGGCTTCGTGCCGGCTTTCCTGTGCTTTTTCCTGACCAAGGACTGGTGGTTCCTGGCATGGTTCGGGGCCTTTATCTGGTTCGGGATTACAGGGTTCAGGGTGATTCTGCAATCCGTACTCGGTGGTGGGGGAATCAATCGGTCTTCCCTGATGAAGTGGAACGATTTCGTCAGCTGGGAAAGGTTGACGGACGCGCTTCTGTTCACGGGTTTTTCCGTTCCGCTCCTGGATTATCTGATCAAAACCCTGCTCCTGGACCGGACTCTGGGCGTCACCACGGCTACCAGTCCCTTGCTGCTGTATTCGGTCATGGCTCTGGCCAACGGTATTTACCTGTCCTCCCACAACACTTTCAGAGGTCTTCCCAAAGGCATGATCACCGGTAATTTTTTCAGGAGCATTCTGTCCATTCCCGTCGCTGTGCTGATGAACATGGTTATCGGCGCGATTCTGACCTTTTATCAGATTCCGGGTGTGGACGCCGTACTCCAGAAATGGGCCGCCATCATTTCCAAGGCAGCCTCGGATGTGGTGGCCGGGCTCATCGAAGGAACGGTGGACCGATTTCACAACCTGGAACTCAGAAAGCGGGACATCAACAAGAAATTTTCAGATCTTTTTGAAACTTATACCAAACTGGAGCTTCTGTTTCCCGAAACGGAAGAGCTGAAGATTCTGGAAACCCCGCAGCAGCTTTTCAACAATCGAAATTCAGAGGTCCGGGACCTGGCCGCCATGATCATTATCAATGTCCTGGATCTGTTTTATTTCTGGATGTACCTGCCCAGGGCCCGAATGACCATTCTGGACAGGGTGTGCCGCCTGACGCCCGAGGAAAAAATCATTTTCATACAGTCCCAGAAAATCCTCGAGCAAGAGCAGCATATCAGCCGTCTGTTGGTGGACGGGCTTTTAGGTCGGCATTTTTCAAGGCCCCTGTCTTTTTATCTCACCACCTATCCCATATATCTTAAGGCCCTGGAAAAAAGCCGGGGCTGTGTGGTTCAGTAAACCCCTTCTCGAAATCGTCTCACCACAGTGAAGGCTCCTTTGCGTAAAGATTCTGATCCGGATCGAAAAAAACCGACAATTCGACAAATTGACTGACAATATGTAAAAAAAACGGACATATCAAGGGCCAAAGGCTTGATGGGCAATGAACTCCGATTCCTTTAATTTCAGCCGGATACGTTGAGTGACGACCCACGGAGCGGGTGGCATATCTTTTGCTGTTTCAGGCGTCGAACGATTTAATAAAGGAACTTCACAGTGGAAGATCGAATCGCTGAACGCAATGTGTTTTATCAGGAACTGGCCCGGAAAATCAAAATTCTGATTCTGGTGGTGTCCTTTTTCCCCATGACCCTGACGGCGGGTATTCTTTTTTACCGATTCAATCAGGTATATACGGAGAAAATTCAGGCCCATGTGTCCGAACTGGTTCAGCGGCATGCCCAGCAAATCGATACCTTTTTATCGGAAAAACTGGGTAACATCCGGTATCTGGCCGGCCAGCTTGAAGTCACCCAGCAACCCCACCGCTTCTATTTCAAAAACAACTTGAAACTGCTCGAACACGAATACGGGGATGTGTTCACGGATCTCGGGCTGATCAACGATAAAGGGATCCAGGTTTTTTACGAGGGTCCGTTCAAGCTTGAGAACGCTGATTATCGGTCGGCTGAATGGTTTCAGGAGGCCATGGTGAGACCTTATTACATCAGTGATGTGTTCGCCGGGTTGAGGGGGCATCCCCATTTCATCATCGCCGTAAAGGTGAGTATAGAAGGAATGGATTACATTCTGCGGGCTACCATCAATTTCGCCCGTTTCAACGCCATGGTGGAAAATATCCAGATCGGCGAGACCGGGATTGCCTATATCATGAACGGGAAGGGCCAGCTCCAGACCAAGGCGGACATCAAGATCGAACCGTCGGTGATCGCAGCCATGGCGGCCCGGCCGGTCCATTCGATCCAGCCGGTGTCGGACACTCTGATCTCGGAAAGACGGGATAATTCCGGCAATCGTTATCTGTATGTGATTTCCACACTCAAAAACATTGACTGGCGGGTGGTGTTCCGACAGGACATGACCGATGTGTTCAAAGATCTCTGGAAAATCCAGCTTCTCACGGTGATCATTTATATCATAGGCTGTATCGCCATCATCTCCGTGGCCTTTTCCCTGCCCCGGTACATTGTGGGTCTCATTGCCAGGGCCGAAAACCAGAGCGAGGCCATGAACCGAAAGGTGGTCGAAAGCGGCAAGCTGGCCAGCATCGGTGAACTGGCTGCCGGAATCGCCCATGAGATCAACAATCCCGTGGCCATCATGGTGGAGGAAGCCGGCTGGATCGAAGACCTTCTGGAGGAAGAGGATTTAAAAGCGACCACCAACCTGGAAGAATTCAGGCGGGCCCTGACCCAGATCAATACCCAGGGGAAACGCTGCAAGGAAATCACCCATAAACTCCTCAGTTTCGCCCGTAAAACCGACGCCACGGTCAACGATGTCCAGGTCAATGACTGCATTCGGGAAATGGTTTCCCTGACCGCCCAGATGGCAAGATACAACAATGTGATCATCGAGACCCATCTGGAAGAAAATATCCCCCTGGTACGGATATCGCCTTCCGAGCTTCAGCAGGTCATGCTGAACCTTCTCAACAATGCCATCGACGCCATGGAAAAAGGCGGCGGCACCATCCGCATCCAGACCCGGAAAAGCAAGACGGAAAAAAACCATCTGGTGATCTCAGTCGAGGACGACGGTCCGGGGATTCCCAAAGATTATCTGGACCGGATATTCGATCCGTTTTTCACCACCAAGGCCGTGGGAAAAGGAACAGGCCTGGGGCTCTCCATCTGTTACGGCATCATCCAGAAGATGGGCGGAAAAATCGATGTGGCCAGCCAGGTTGGTGTCGGAACCAAATTTCGTATCGTGATGCCGTGTCAGGAAAGTTCTACTGTGAATCCGGACGAGGCATTTCAACCTACCATTATTTAAGGAGAAAAAAATGAACCCTGTAAAATTATTGCTTGTTGATGATGAGAGACCGTTTCTGGACACCATTACCAAGCGTCTGGAAAAAAGAGATTTGAATGTTTCCGCGGTATACAGCGGCAAGGCGGCCCTGGAAGCCCTTGACCGGAACAAGGGTATCGAAGTGGTGGTTCTGGATGTCAAAATGCCTGAAATGGACGGAATTGAAACCCTGGTTGAAATCAAGCGCCGGGTGCCGCTGGTGGAGGTCATCATGCTCACCGGTCACGCAACCGTGGAAACCGCCATTGACGGAATGAAACTCGGGGCCTTCGATTACCTGATGAAACCCTGCGACATAGAAGTGCTGGTCGACAAGGTCAAAACAGCGGCTCGTAAGAAACGAGAACACGAAGAAAAAATTACGGAAGCGCGGATCCGGGAGATCACCGAACGTCTTGCGTGATAAAAGAGAGGTACCCCATGGATGAAATCGGTAAGAATGGGAAAGTCATCAATCTGCTGTTGGTGGATGATGAAAAAGGATATCTTGATGTCCTTTCCAACAGGCTTTCCAAAAGGGCGTTCAACCCCACTAAAGCGTTCAGCGGCACCGAGGCCATTCAAATACTGCGGAAAAATGATTTCGATGTGGTGGTTCTGGACCTGAAAATGGAAGACATGGACGGGATCGAGGTGCTCAAGGTCATCAAACGAATGGTTCCGGACCTTCCGGTCATTCTCCTGACCGGGCACGGCTCACACACGGCGGCTAAGGAAGGTATTCAGGCCGGGGCATTCGACTATCTGACCAAACCTTGTGAACTGGTGGAACTGATGGAAAAAATCAGACAGGCCTACTCACATCAGAAATCGATTTCCGAAGATTTTAACCTGATGGATAGAGATTGACGATCCAAATCAACCGAAGCTCCCAAGGAGATGATAATGTTTTTGAAAAGTAATGGATTCAAGCTGCTGGCCGCCCTGTTGCTGGGTGTTGTGGTTTTCCTGCTGCCAAGGCCGGAAGGAACCCGATTTAAAATCACAGGGGATAGTGAAAATATCCTGAGCCGGAATGTGGAGGCTTATTTTACCCGGGTGGATACCGATACTCAAAAAGAAGGTGTTTATATACTGGAAGCCCGATCTTCGGGATCAACCGAGAGCACGGCCGCGTTTCTGGAACAGAGTGCGGCGGACCTGAATCTGGGTTCAGTGTCCGTCGATTATGTGGACGGCCTTTCGCCGAAAGCCAAACGGTTTCTTGCGATTCTCGCAGTTTTAATCATTCTGTTCGTTCTGGAACCCATTCCCCTGGAAATAACGGCCATTCTCATCGGCGTGGCCCTGGTCGTGCTGCAGATCACGGATGTCAAGAACGCCTGGGCTCCTTATATGAACCCGGTGGTCATGTTCATCATGTGCTGCCTGATTTTCGCCATTGCCATGGACAAAGCCGGATTGACCAAGCGTCTGGGGTATTTCATCATTCGAAAGGCCGGCAACAGTGTGACCCGGTTTACTTTTATCATTGCCATCGGTCTGGGAATCGCGTCTTCGGTCATGCATGACGCGGCTGCCGTGGCCATCGGGATCGCCACCATGCTTCCCATGATGCGGGCCGTAGGCATCGAACCCCACAGCCGGACAGCAAAATTCATGCTCCTGTCCCTGCCCTTCGCCTGCTCTTCCGGCGGCATGGGCACCCTGGTGGGCGGAGGTCGCTGCATGGTGTCGGCGGCTTTTTTAAAGGAACTGACCGGGATCGAGATCACGTTTTTCGAATGGATTCTGTATGCCATGCCGGCAGCCATCATCTGCGTCCCGGCAGCGGTGCTCCTTGTCTATCTTGTCTATCGGCCCGATCCCGGTTTCAAGCTGCCGGATTTTGACGGGGAAACAGAACCTTTTACCTGGCTTGAGAAAAAAACCCTGGTCATCATCGGGCTTTGTTTTTTGTTCTGGATGACCAAGGGGGTTCACGGCATCGATTATTCCGTGACCGGTATGGTGGGTGTGGCCGCCCTGGTTCTGTTCAAGGTGCTCAGGTGGAGAGATATCAACGACAACCTGGAGTGGGGGACCGCCATCTTCATTTTCGGCGGAGGTCTGACCCTGGGCCTGGCCATGGATTATTCAGGGGCCGCCGCCTATTTCGCCAACCTGTTTTTTCCCTTTATCCAGGGTAAGGGCTGGCTCCTTCTGTTTGTGGGTGTGGGCGTGTTCGGCGCTGTTGTGACCAATGCCATGGCCAACGTGGCGGCCGCGGCCCTGATTCTGCCCATCGTGATTCCCATGGCCCAGCTCGAGGGCGTCAATCCCACTATTCTGGCCCTTTGTCTGGGGATGGCCACATCTTTTGCGTTTCTGCTGGTCATAGGTTGTCCGCCCAATGCCATTGCCTACAGTTACCGGTATTTCAAGGCAACGGACCTGACCAGGGCCGGTCTGGTCGCCATGCCCATCTTATTACTGCTTCTGGTTCTGGTGGCGTCAACCTGGTGGAAGATACTCGGGTTGATTTAAAAACATAAAAGAAAATAAGGAGTTAAAGGGTATGATAAAAATACCTGCGCGGGTTCTGGTGGTGGATGATGAAAAGGATTTTGTGG
>CAZQIX010000067.1:0-18623 GCA_964593855.1 uncultured Desulfobacula sp.
TTCTCAATTCTCAATTCTCAATTCTCAATTCTCAATTCTCAATTCTCAATTCTCATCCCCCCCCGACGGGCGGGAAAAGCCCGACCCGGTCTCCCTGCTCCAGCCGCCAGGACAAATCCCGACGCCGACCGTTGACAAAAATCAGCTTGACCTGATCTTCCGGAATGGTCAGTGCCCCGATCAACTCTTTGACGGTTGAATGGTCCCGGATTTCAAAGGATGAGGCGTTTTCCGGCTGAAATCCGGACAAGGTCGCGAACAGATTGAGGTCAATGACGATCATCGCTTTTTTTTAAGTTTACTCTTTTGGCCCGTACTGTTATTAAGATCCTGGCTAAGTATCACACAAGTGAATTTATTTGTACATGAATTAAATTAAAGGAACCCTGATGGGACAAGAAAAAAACACCTTGGGCAAGGTTGAAACCATGGCCCGGGATCTGGCCGCTTTCGCAGTTGACAGGACCGATCTCAAAGAACTCATGGAGACCGTTCCCGAAGATAACGCCCTGGACATGACCGCCCTTGAATATGAACTCCAGCTTCTCAAAATCCTGAGCGTAGGATGGGCCGTTTCCTTTTTCATGCAGGCCTCGGACGCGAACAAAGGCCCCCTCACCATGAACTTCTGGGAACATATCCGGGAAATCTCCGGAAACGTGTCCACCCTTGCCCAGGCGTCCACCGGGAACACCATCGATTATTTCGAAATCCTGAAAGAACGGCTGGACACCTATCTGACGGCCATGCAGGAAAACCCCGACAAATCTAAAAACCCGGCGGAGATTGTCGGTCCGGTCTTTGCCTCGGCCTGCCGAAGTGAAAACAACCCGGCCGCCATTCTGACGGGAACCAAAATGTTCACCCTGACCCTGGGAGCGGTCAAAGATTATCTGAATGTGTCCGGAATGGGTGATATCCGGCTGAGCTGACACAAACTCAAGGAGAGGTGTTGGATGAAGGCAAAATGGTGGAGAATGGCTTTGATGCTGTTGATACTGGCGGGCTGCGCCGTTCCGGGCCAGAAATACATCCGCATCGCCTATGAAGGCGATCCCGGCACGGTCGGCAAAGGGGTCCTGGGCCTGGCCCCGTTTGCAGATCAGAGAGACGGCATGACCAACGGGTATGTGGGCCATCGAATCCTTATGGACAACAGTCAGGAAACCTTTTTTGTCCAGGGCATGGACCTGGCCGGCACACTGAAAAAAGCCACGGGCGAGTATTTTGAAAAAGCCGGATGGGCCGTTGTATCCATGGCTCCGTTCGAACCTACCACGGACGGGGTCCAGTCCGCCTCCGGCGGTTTCGATCGGATGGTGACCGGACGGATCCGGCAGTTTGAATGCCGCGCACGGAAAAAAGGCGGGGCCACCACCATGGTACTGGACATCAACCTGACCTTTTTTGTGGGAGATTCCTCAAAAACCGCCCTGAAAACCATTCCCGTGGCCCTGAACCTGGAACGCACGGAACTGACCTTTTCTCAGGAAAAAATGGAGCGATTTGTGAATCAGTCCGTTGCCGAAGTTCTGGAAAAGGCTTTCAGCCACTGATCCTTCCTGACTCAGGATTGGGCGGCGATGGCTACGCCGGTTGCGATCATGACACCGCCGGCGGCCCGGTTCAGACGCCTGGCGGCCCGCCCGGATACAAACAGGGTTCTGGCCCGGTCGGCCAGCCATGCATAAAGCGTCAGAACCCCGGACAGAACCAGGGCCACGGTCAGGGCAACGATCAGGATATCCGTCCGGGTCAGGGCCGACAGGTCCAGGAAGGTCGGCAGAAACCCGCAATAAAACAGAATGACCTTGGGATTGGACAAGGTGATGAACAGCCCGCTGAAATAATTGCCGTATCTGAGCCTCTTTTTCACCTGGGCCGTTTTCAGGGTTTCAGGCTCTGATCTGAAAATCCGGACGCCCAGAAAAATCAGGTAGGCCCCGCCCGCAAGCTTGACCACGACAAACAGCCCGCCCATGGTCTGGGCGATGATGGAAAGGCCGAAAACGGCAAATAAAAGGAAAATGATATCACCGGTCACGATCCCGGCCACCACGCCCAGAGAAGGCACGAACCCGGACGCCATGGATCGTGAAATCGTGGCAAACACCCCCGGACCGGGGGTGGCCGCCAGCACGAACAAGGCAACGACCAGACTTAAAACGGACAGCACACTCATTGATTTCCTCCCCTCCGCTCCATTAAAACCGAAAACTTGATTTTAGTCGAATCCTGCTTATTTTCAAGTCAATTCTTTTACAGGGACAAAGGCCCATGACAACGGATCGCAGATATTACCACAGATTTTTCACTCCGGACGGAGCCCTCTGGGCCATGATCGGACTGAACATTTTCATGTACGTGATCAGCCTGGTCTTCAGCGGTCGGGACATGGTCCTTACCCTCAACCCTTTTTACGCGTTCACCCCCTCCGTGGACGTGCTGAATTTTCTGGGAGCGTCCGGCCGGTTTCCCATTGCCCGGTTCGAGGCCTGGTGGTCTTTGATCACGGCCAACTGGCTTCACGGCGGGCTTCTCCATATCATTTTCAACATGATGGCGCTCCGGACCGTGGCTCCTCTGGTCATGACGGAATTCGGGGTGTCCCGGATGTTCGTCATTTATACCCTGGCCGGGGTCGCCGGATTTCTGCTCTCTTATTTCGGCAATGTCTATCTGACAATCGGGGCTTCCTGCGGACTCTGCGGTCTGATCGGCGCCGCTCTGTATTTCGGCAAATCCAGGGGAGGGGCCTGGGGCCGTCAGGTGTACCGTCAAACCTTCGGCTGGGTCATGAGCCTGATCGTCATCGGGTTTCTCATGCCCAACATCAATAACTGGGGCCATGCCGGCGGGCTCGGGGCCGGCATTCTGCTCGGCTGGGCCCTGGGATACGCTGAAAAAAGGCGGGAAAACCCGGTGGACCACGCGCTCGCACTGGCGATGGCCCTCATCACCCTCTGGCTTCTGGCCCGGGCCGCCATCAAGGGGTTTGTGCTCATCTTTACCTGAAGCCCCCCGGGTAAAGGCCGTCCCCAACCTGCCGCGCCCTCTCCCCGGAATCCAATACCATTGACGCCCAAGGGTTTTTACACAAATTTTACAATGATCCCTTGTCATCGGACCCGGTTCCTGTTTATATGAGCCGCTATGAACCGACTTCACCCGACAGCCGTTGTGGGAATCGCCGGGATATTTCCCGGGGCTCCGGACATCCATGCCCTTCAGTCCCTGATCCTTGAAAAAAAAACCGGCATCGGCCCCATCCCCCCCCACCGCTGGCCCGGACCGGTCGAAACATTTGTCTCCCGGACGCTCCGGCCCGACAAGGCCGTCTCGTCCGGAGCCGGGCTGATCCGCGATTTCGACTTCGACCCAACGGGCTGGGCCCTGGACCGGGACCTGGTATCGTCCCTGGATCCATTGCACCACCTGGTTCTCGCCGCCGCTGGAAAAGCCTTTGAATCCCCGGGCCTGACCCGGCCGGACAAAAAGCGGACCGGCGTGATTCTGGCCGCCATCTCTTTGCCGACGGAGGCGTCTTCCCTGTTTTCCTGGCGGATGCTGTGCGACCCCGATTATTCCGGCCCCGGTCCATTGGAGGTCTCCCGATCCGGGGCCGTGTCCCTTCCCGCAGCCATCCTGGCCCGGGCCATGGGGTTTGGAGGCGGAAGCTTCACCCTGGACGCGGCCTGTGCGTCATCTCTGTACGCCGTCAAACTGGCCTGCGAGCACCTTCATTTTAAAAAAGCCGACGCCATGGTGGCGGGCGGGGTGTCCCGGCCGGATGCCCTGTATACCCAGATCGGGTTCAGCCAGCTTCAGGCCCTGTCCCCTTCGGGACGTTGCGCGGCCTTTGACCGGACCGCAGACGGGCTGGTGGTGGGTGAAGGTGTCGGCCTTCTGATCCTCAAGCGCCTGGAGGATGCCGTGGCCTGCAAAGATCCCATCCTGGCCGTGATCACGGGAACCGGCGCCTCCAACGACATTGAAGGCACTCTGGTGAGCCCGGCTTCGGAAGGCCAGGTCCGTGCCATGACCGACGCCTTCACGGCCGCGTCCCTGACCCCGGCCGATATCCAGTACATGGAAGGCCACGGTTCGGGCACACCCAAAGGCGACGCCGTGGAAATCGCCGGCATCCACAGCCTGCTTCGGCATTTCGGCTGTCCTGAAACCCGGCTGTCCATCGGATCGGTCAAATCCAATATCGGTCATCTGCTCACGGCCGCCGGAGCCGCCGGATTGATCAAAACCATCCTGGGCATGAACGAAAAAATTCTGCCGCCCTCCCTGAACTTTACCGAACCGCCGGAAAAAAGCCTGCTTCGACGATCCCGGGTACGGGTCCAGACCGAGGCGGAAAACTGGGCTCCGGTCCGGCCCGGCATGACCCGGAAGGCAGGGGTCAGCGCTTTTGGATTCGGCGGCATCAACGCCCATATCCTGATCGAGGAATTCCAGCCGGACAAACGGATTTACGCCGTGCAGGGCTCTTCAGACCCTCCGAAACCGATCCCTTGCGCCGTCATCGGCATGCACGCGGTTTTCAAGGGTTGCGATGGTCTGCCCGACTTCATAAACCTGATCTTCGGCAGAAAACGGACGGCATTGAATCCCCCGGCATCCCGGTGGCGCAGGACCGGCATCCGGGCGGTCACGGAAGCCAGGGGATGTTTTTTAGATACGATTTCCCTGTCCCACAAAGATTTTCACATCCCGCCCAACCAGCTTCCGGACATTCTGCCCCAGCATATAGTACTGCTCAAAGCCGTTCGAGGCGCACTGGAACATGCCGGCATCCCCCTTCGTCCCGGAACCGGAGATCCGCCCCGGACTCGCACGGGCGCCGTCATCGGTATCGATTTCGATTACGGAGCAGCGGATTTCCATCTCCGCTGGAAGGCCCACCCCGTGGATGAATCCCTCAAGGACCGCCTGTCCCCGCCCCTGACCTTCAACCGGACCCTGGGGGCGCTGGGCGGTATCGTGGCCTCCCGGGCGGCCCGGGAATTTCAGTTGGGCGGCCCCTGTTTCACTTTGTCGGCCGGGCTTGTCTCCGGCGTCAAAGCCGTGGAAACCGCTCTGCATTGCCTGTCTTCAGGGGAAACCGACACCATGATCTGCGCCTGTGTGGACCTGGCCGGGGATATTCGGTCCTTTGCCCTGAACGGGCAGATCGAGACCTTCGCCGATCCCGTCGTGCCATCGGAAGGAGCGGCCGCCGTCGTGCTGAAACGCCTGGACCGGGCCGTCCAGGACCGGGACCGGATCTGGGGGGTGATCACGGGCTGTTCCGGCGCCGGAGGCGGACCGGTTCCGGGGGAGTACGCCCATCCGGACGCTATTCCCGGAGAGCCATCCGCCAATGCATCCGGCGGGCCGTCTCTTGATTCATCCGGCGATCTGTGCCGCCGGTCCATGAAAACCGCTCTGGACCGGGCCGGTTGCCGTTTGTCCGACATTTGTCGGTATGACGCCGTATCCGGTCCCCCGATTCAGAACGGGCCCGAAGCCCGGGCCCTGGAGCAACTCCTGAAAGAAACCCGGACGGACGACGGCATCGAGATGGTGTCCACGGCCCACCTCATCGGCGGCACAGGGGCCGCATCCGCCCTGATGGCCGTGATCGGCTCGGCTCTCCGCCTGAAGCCCGGATCCGGTCGCAAGGCCCTGGTGGGTGGCTTTTCCGGAGACGGCGGCTGGGCTCACACAGTGATAGAGGCCGGTCCCGACCCGGCCGGACCGTCTCTGTCCGATTTTCAGGCCTCGCGCCGACCAATTGCAACCACTGCCCCCATCGTGGTAAAAACCAACCCCCTGCCCATTTCCGAAGCCACGGTGAGGGAAATCCTGGATCGCCTGCACCCCGCCGATCCGGATCCGGAATGGGATCCGGCCGGCCATTCACATACCGCCGCGGCCCATGAAACCTTTCTTGAATTTTCCCGAACCAATCTCAAAGAAATGGAAAAACAATTTTCAGCCCTGGCCCGTCTGGCCGAAAAAGTGATCCGACCTTCAAAAATACAGCCTTCCCTTCCGTTTTTAAACAGAAACCAGTGCCTTGAATTCGCCGTGGGAAAGGCCGGCCGGGTTCTGGGTCCTGACTTTGACGTCATCGACACCTATCCGGTACGGGTGAGGCTGCCCGACGAACCCCTCATGCTGGTGGACCGGATTCTGGACATCAGGGGAGAGAAGCTGTCCCTGGGAACGGGCGCCATCGTCACCGAACACGATGTCCGTGCCAGGGCCTGGTATCTGGACGGAGGGCGGGCGCCCGTGTCCATTTCCATCGAGGCCGGCCAGGCCGATCTGTTTCTGTGCGTCTGGCTGGGCATCGACCATGCGGTCAAGGGTCTTCGCAGATACCGGCTTCTGGACGCCAAGGTCACGTTTCACAGAAACCTGCCCCGACCCGGTGAAACCATTCAGTACCACATAGAAATCGATCGGTTTTTACAACAGGGGGAGATATATCTGTTTTTTTTCCATTACAAGGGGTATATTGACGGCGACTTGTTCATCTCCATGCGGGACGGGTGCGCCGGTTTTTTCACGGAAGAGGAAGTACGCCGGTCCGGCGGAATCATTCTGAAAAAAGAGGACCTGATCAAGACAGCCCCGGCCGCTTCCCTTCCCGACCTGGTTCCTGTTTCCCGGACCCGCCTGGATGAAGCCCGGGTCCGGGCTCTGCGGGACGGCGACCTGGGCCGGGCCTTCGGAACGGTGTTTGCCGGACGAAAACTGGGCAAGGGCCTGGTTCTGCCCGGCGGACGCATGCGCCTCATCGACCGGGTCACGGATTTAGACCCCCGGGGCGGCCAGTTCGGCATGGGATCCATTACGGCCGAAGCCGACATTCATCCGGATGACTGGTTTCTGACCTGTCATTTCACCGACGACCCGGTCATGCCGGGTACGCTCATGTATGAATGCTGCGCCCACGCCCTTCGAATCCTGACCCAGAGATTGGGCTGGGTCAGCGACCGGGACGATGTGTACTATGACGTGGTGCCGGGCAATGAAAGCGACCTGCGCTGCCGCGGACCCGTTACCCCGGCCACCCGCAGGGCCCGGTATGAAATCGACATCAAGGAAATGGGATACATGCCCGAACCCTACGTGATTGCGGACGCCCACATGTTTTCCGATGACCTGAGAATCGTTCTCTACCGGAACATGGCCTTGAGGATCGCGGGGCTGACAAAAAACGACCTGATATCTTTCTGGAGTCATAAATGAAATATTCAACGGTGTTTATTGAATCCTTCGGCTATGAACTGGCGCCCCACGTGGTGACCACAACGGAACTGGAGCAGCGGCTGCTGCCTTTCTACCGGGCGGTGGGATTTGAAACCGGCCAGCTCGAAGCCCTCACCGGCATCCGGGAACGTCGCTACTGGGACGTGGATCACACCCTGGCCGAACATGCGGCCGTGGCCGGCCGGCGCGCCCTGGAAGAGGCCCGGGTTTCCCCGGACCAGATCGGGGCCCTGGCCTATTGCGGGGTCTGCCAGGACGGTTTCGAACCCGCCACCTCCTGCGCCGTGGCCGACCGCCTGGGCATCGGCTCCCAGGCCCACATCTATGACGTGAAAAGCGCCTGCCTGGGCATGATCACCGGCATGGTGCACGTGGCCAACGAGATCGAGCTGGGCAATATCCGGGCCGGTCTGGTGGTGTCCTGCGAAACGGCCCGCCAGATCGTGGATGCCACCATTGACGAGATCAACACCCGCAAGAGCGTGGACTTTTACAAACAGGCCGTGGCCACCATGACCGGTGGTTCCGGAGCGGCCGCCGTGCTGCTCACCGACGGCACCTTCGGGTCGTCCGGCCATGGCCGTCACAGACTGGCCGGAGGTCTGGTGAGAAACGCCATCCGGCACCACCATCTCTGCCACTGGGGATTTGAAGAAAAAGGCATGCCCACCCATTCCCGGGTCATCATGCGAACCCAGGCCCAGGGCGTTCTGGAACACGGGGTGGAGCTGGCCCGGTCCACCTTTGTGGAATTCCGGAAAGCCTTCCACCTGACTGAGAATCAGCCGGACAAATTCATCGGTCACCAGGTCGGGGCCGTTCACCATCAGAAATTCTACCAGGCCCTGAACCAGGACATGGCCAAAGACTTCCGGACCTTTCCCTTTCTGGGCAATGTCGGAACGGTTTCCCTGCCCATCACCGCGGCCATTGCCGAAGAGCGGGGCTTTTTCACCCAAGGCGACTTCGTGGCCTTTATCGGTGTGGGGTCCGGCCTGAACTGCTATATCCTGGGGGTGGAATGGTAGACCGGGTCATCAACGGAACCCTGACCGGCACCCGGGACTTTCAGGACCTGTACCCGTTCACGTCCCGTTTCATGCCGGTCCAGGGTTATGTCATGCATTACTTGGACGAAGGCCGGGGCCATCCCGTGATCATGATTCACGGCAACCCCACCTGGTCCTTTTATTATCGCAACGTGATCAAAGGCCTCTGCGGCGACTTCCGGACCATTGTTCCGGACCATATCGGTTGCGGGCTTTCGGACAAGCCCGATGCCCGGACTTATGACTATACCCTGGCATCCCGGGTTCAAGACCTGGACGATCTGATCCGGGGCTTGGACATCCAGGGCCGGGTCAGTCTGATCGTCCACGACTGGGGCGGGATGATCGGCCTTGCCTGGGCCGTCCGCAACCCGGACCGGATCGCCCGGATGGTCATCACCAACACATCGGGATTTCCCCTTCCCCGGGACAAAACCTTTCCGTTCGTTCTGCGACTGATCAAATCGCTCCCCTTTCTTGCCGCGCCCCTTGTCCTCGGGTTCAACGCCTTTGCCCGGGGGGCCCTTTGGCTGGCCTGCGAAACAAAGCTGCCCGACAAGGTCCGAAAAGGCCTTGTCGCCCCATACAATTCCTGGAAAAACCGCATCGCCACCTTACAATTCGTCCGGGACATACCGATACATCCAGAAGACCCGGCTTTCGCTCTGGTGGCGGAAGTGGACCGCAATCTGGAAAGGTTCCGGGACCAGGACCTGATGTTTTTGTGGGGAACCAGGGATTTCGTGTTTGACCGGACGTTTCTGAACGCGTTCAGGCGCCGTTTTCCCCGGGCCAGGACCCATACCTTTCATGACGCCGGCCATTACCTGTTCGAAGACCGGCCCGACGACACGGTCCGCCTGATCCGGGAATTTTTACTTGCCTGACCCCATGATATGGAAGAGAGGCCGCCATGCTCCCATTTCTGAAAAAGAAAACCAAACCGCCCGTCAATCCGGATTCGGCCGATGCCGATATCCAAGACCTCAACCCATCCTCCGGACCCCGAACAAATGAACTGGAAGAAAAACAGACGGAAAAACCGACCCGGCCTTCCGTCAAACTAAAATCCAGGCCGAAAAAACGTATATTCGTCCTGATTCTGACAGCTGTCGCCATAGGGGCGTCGGCCTATGTTGTGTATTCCTTTTACCTGGCTCCCAAAGATCCGGACAAACCGGTCGTCGTCTTTCAGAAAACCGAACTCAAACATATCCATTTGCCCGTGGAAATACTTCGGTTCTGCTTTGACCATCTGCCGGACCTGTATACGGTCCTGGTCGAAGCCGACATGCGGATGGAACTGATGGAAGGAGAAATCGGACGCATCGAAGCCGTGGCCGGGGCTTATCCGGAACAGGCCTCCATCGCCGAAAAGGAAAAAGCGGTCTGGGAAAAAGAAAAAAATAATTTGCAAAAAAGCTTTTTAAAAATCGAAAAACCGGTTAAAGAAATCTATGTTTTTTTCCGCGTCAACCAGGAACAGGCCGTGACCAGGATCGACGAAACCCGCAAGGAGCTCATGGAACTTGCTGAAACCGCCCTTGGCCCGGCCCGTGAACGAACCCGAACGATCGAAGAGAGATCCGCCCCGCCCAAGGGTTTGATCAAAAGAACCCTGCATACCCTTAAGAAGAAATTTCTATGACATCCTATTCCAATATCGCTTTTGGCTTGAAAGCCGCCAGGGAAGCCTATCCGTATAAACGAGCCGTGGTCTGCCCGGCGGGACGAGACCGAAATGGACGGGTCCTTTACACCCAGATGACCTTTGACCGCCTCGAAAAAGAATCGGACCGCCTGGCTTTCGGCCTGGAGCGTATCGGCATCATCCGGGGCACCCGCACCATCCTCATGGTCCGGCCCGGCATGGAATTCTTCATGATTGTGTTCGCCATGTTCAAGGTGGGGGCCGTGCCCGTTGTGGTGGACCCGGGCATGGGAATCCGAAGAATGCTGCAATGCCTGGCCGAAGGCAAACCCAAGGCCTTCATCGGCATCGAAAAAGCCCATCTGCTGCGCAAGCTCAAGCCGGGGTATTTCAACTCCGTCAAGCACTGGGTCACGGTCGGCAACCGATGGTTCTGGGGCGGCCACACCCTTTCCCAGCTGTTCACGGACACGGACAAGCCTTATGACTGCGCCCGGACCACCCGGGGAGAAACCGCCGCCATCGTGTTCACCACCGGATCCACCGGTCCGGCCAAGGGCGTGATGTATACCCACGGCCATTTCGAGGCCCAGATCCGCCAGATCCGGGACCATTTCCGGATCGGCCCGGACGAAATCGATCTGCCGACCTTTCCCTTGTTCGCCCTGTTCGATCCGGCCCTGGGCATGACCGCCGTCATTCCGGACATGGACCCGACCCGGCCGGCGTTTGCGGACCCGAAAAAAATCATCGAGACCATCGAAGACCACGGCGTCACCAATATGTTCGCATCTCCGGCCCTGCTGAACCGGGTGGGCGCCTACGGCAGGGATCACCACATCACCCTGCCCTCACTGAGACGGGTCGTTTCAGCGGGCGCTCCGGTTTCTCCGGCCAACATCGAACAGTTTTCCGCCCTGCTGACGGACGGGGCCCAGGTACACACCCCCTACGGCGCCACCGAAGCCGTTCCCGTCGTCTCCATGGGCTCTGACGAAATCCTGGCCGAAACCCGGGCCCTCACCGAAAAAGGATACGGGCTGTGCATCGGTCGCCCCCTGGCCCACACCCGGGTGGAAGTCATCCAGATAACGGACGCCCCCATCGCCCGCATCCAGGACTGCACCCCCCTGCCGGAAAAACAGGTGGGCGAACTCATCGTCAAAGGCGACCTGGTGACGGATCATTATTTCAACAACCACGAAGCCGACCTGCTGGCCAAAATCCAGGATACCGACGGCAGAATCTGGCACCGCATGGGCGATCTGGGATGGAAGGATTCAAAGGGTCGGATCTGGTTTTGCGGCCGAAAGAATCACCGGGTGGTCACTTCCACGGAAACTCTTTTCACCATTCCGGTGGAAGCTGTTTTCAACACCCACGAAAAAGTCTATCGCAGCGCCCTGGCCGGTGTGGGGCCGGCAAACGCCCAGACCCCGGTCATCTTCATCGAGCCCAAAGCCCCGCTCCCGGACGAGACCGCCCTGATCCAGGAGCTGCGGTCCCTGGCCGCGTCCAATCCCCTGACGGCCGGAATCGAGCATATCTTCATCGAAAAATCCTTTCCCGTGGATATCCGGCACAATTCCAAAATATTCAGGGAAATACTGGCTGAAAAAGCGGCAAAAAAACTGAAACGTCAATCCGGCAGGAGATCGTAGAAATACATCATGGCGTCCGACCGGGTGATGATGCCGATGAGCCTGCCGTCCTTCATCACGGGAAGCCGACCGATATCATGCTTGATCATGAGTTTGGCCGCGTCGATGGCACCTTTGTCGTGATCGATGGTCACCACTTTGCGGCTCATGAACGCCTTGACCGGTGACTGCATCTGGCTGGTTTTCCGGATTCGCTTGAAATCACGGCGGGAAATCACCCCCACCACCTCATCCTCGTCATTGACCACGGGCACACCCGTACACCCCATGTCCCTCAGGATCATGGCAACCTCTTCCACCCGGGTATCTTCCCTGACCGTCACCACCGGATAGGACATGATATCCGACAGCCGGATGGAGGAATACTGGTTGCCGGAAATCAGCTCGACAAGCATTTCCTCGATGGTGTCGGGGTTGGTGTTGTGCAACAGGGCCGACCCGGCGCCCGGATGACCCCCGCCCCCCAGGCTCCGCATCAGGACCCCGATATTGATCTCGTCCACGTTGCTGCGGCCGATGACCATGCATTTATTGCGCTCCACATCCCTGAAAATCCCGAAGGCCGCGTCCACGTTCACGATCTCCCGGTACATCTGCAGCACCATGGCCAGATTCTGGATCCGGCCCTCGATCTCCATGCGGGAAATGCTGATGGAAAATCCGCCCACCTCCTGCCGCTCGGCCTTCTGGATCATCTCGAACAGGATATCTTTCTGTTTTTTGCCGTAGGCCTGGCGCAGAAACGTGGAAAGAATATTCAGATCCGCCCGTCGGTCCAGGAGAAACCCGGCCGCGTAGGCGTCTTCCGGAAGGGTCGAGGGAAAGGTCATGTTGCCCGTGTCTTCGTAAAGCCCCATGAGAAACAGGGTGGCCTGGATGGGCGTGATCAGGATTCGCCGGTTTTTGATCTCGTTGACCAGCAGGGTGACGGTAGCCCCGGTTTCAGCGATATGAGCCTCGGACGCCTTCATGTCGCCCTCTGTATGGTGGTCCCAGACGATGATTTCCAAATCTTCTTTTCCCCGGAGCGAATCCAGCCCCTCCAGCCGCTCCCATGAATGGGTGTCCACAACGATCAGCCGCTTCACCCGATCCGCGTTGATGTCTCCGGGCGCGTAAAAATCGAAGAGATCTTTGTGAATGGATAAAAACGCCTTGAGATTGCCGTTGATGGACGCCGGCAGAACCGGGGAGGCGCCGGGGTAAACAAGGGTCGCGGCCACCAGGGAGGCCAGCGCGTCAAAATCCGATCCTTTGTGGGTAGTGATGATATCCATGTGATCCTCTTCCAAAGTTGATATATCAACAATATAATACCACTGGATGGGAAATCAATTAATGAAGTTTTACTGTCTCAGTTACAGCGGCCGCTCCGGCATAGCTTGTTTCCATTGAAAAGCAAACATCCGACTTCACCCGACTGCTGATAGCGAATCGTTGTTTGATTGCCGTTATGGTATTGAACGTAAATCAAACCGCTCTGAGAATTTCCCTGTATGCTCCAGGTCCCGGCCCCCTGATTCTGGCTTGCACTTCCCCAGTTCATCGTTTGATTGCCCAAAGAATCATAAGAACCGCCGCTGTAGGATGATTCGATGAAATCATGATAGGATCCGTCCGAGCAAAGCCCGATCTTTCACTCAGTTGAATGGGCATACCCCCACCATACTCCCGATATCTGCTGCATCAGTTTGCTACCGGGAACGTTTCCCTGGTCCGATGCATTGGCCCCATCGTGCAAAGCCGTTTGCGGAGAAGATAGGATTCCTTTGCCGACTCTGACAAAAGGCAGCTGGCAACCGTCCGGGAAGGTGATCACAAGCATCTGATCCTTCAAATGGTACGGATAGTCAACGATCTCTCCTTCTTCCTCGATTCTGATGGCACCCTTAACAAGAGAGTAAGCAATGGCCTCCCCATCAAAAACAAGAATGTTGCCGGACTGAAACAGCAGTTCTATGGAACTTTCCGGCCCGTTATATTGCCAAGAGCCCATCAAATCAGGCTGTCCGCCGGCAAAAACCAACGAACAACCGATCCAAACCATCAGAACAGAAGCCTCGATCATTTTCAATACATAACCAACCATGTCCTGACCCTCCTTTCTTGAACACCTAAACGATTCGGTAAAAAGAAAAACTATGAAACAAACCCTACCCATCAGAGATGGGAGGATTTTCTTCTGTTCAACGGTCTTTTGAATCGTGGTTACATTCATGGTTCGGCATTTTCTGAAAAAAAGAGCCAAGCTCAGGGATTCATTTCATATTGACCCCTGACGGGGTACACCCGGTTTTCCCAGATTCGGTTGAAGCGATCCGAATCCGTCACCGGCTTTTGGATCATTTTAAGACAGATGTCCATCTGGACGGGGGTGCTGGCTGATTTTGAATAGATTTCCAGGGCGAATGTAGAAAAATCCCGGATCATCACATCGAAAATCTGTTCGAGCATATCATCGCCGATAGCCTTCATTTGATGCTTCTCAAGAATGAGCTGTCCATACGCCACCAGGGTGAACAGCTCTCCCAGGCTCAACAGAAAATCGATATCCTGACTCTGTTCTTTCGTTGGAGTGGCCTTGATGAGAAACTGCTTCAGGGTCTGGATCTGTTCTTTGAAAATAGACACGTTGGGCAGGGTTACCCGGTCATAGGCCAGGCGATAATCATGAAACCGGATTTTTCCCAGCCCCCTGGTCGGACCCTGGTCAAACAGAAAAACATCATCACCGGGGTGATCGCATGCCGGAATTTCCGGGAAAGTATCCGGGTTGAAGAAATAATTGGCCATGAACTTGATGATCAGGGCCATGTTCACATGGACGGTACCCTCGAGCTTGGGCAGGGCCCGGATATCGGATGCGGCGTTTTCAAAGTACACATCCTTTTCAAATCCGCGGGCCGCGATGATATCCCAAAGCAGATTGATGACCGTCTCACCCTCGGTGGTGACCTTCATTTTGACCATGGGGTTGTACAACAGATACCGTCGGTCATCGGCGGAGGCGGACCGCATATAGTCGACGGCCCGTTCGGAAAAAACCTTCATGGCCGTCAACCGGACATAGGCATCCACAAAATACTGCCGGATATGGGGAAAATCCGTGACCATTTTCCCGTAAAGGTTCCGGGAGGCCGCATGATTCAACGCCTCGTAAAAGGCATGGGTGCAGATGCCGATGGAGGCCCATCCGAGATTGAATTTGCCCACATTGATGGTATTCAGGGCCGAATCCCAGGCATGATCGCCGGTGGACAGAATCTCGGCATCGGTAACCGGATAGGCGTTCAAGGCATATTCGGCCACAAAACTCTGCCATTCGACCACGTTTTTGACCAGGTCGTAGTTCTCATGGGTCGGGTCCACCACAAAAAAGACATATTCACCGGTTTCGGAATTTTTGCCGAAGGTGGATACCAGGGCCGCTTTGTTGGCATTACCGATATAATATTTCCCACCGTCCGCCACATATCGGTTTTCCGCCAGCGGCGTCAGGGACATTTCCGATGAATAGAGATCCGCACCATGGGCTTTTTCCGACAGCCCGAAGGCAAAAATGCCCCCCTCTTTCAACAAAGACGCTGTTTTGTGTTTGACGGCTTCGTTTTTGCTCATCCAGATGGGCCCCAGTCCCAGAATGGACACCTGCCAGGTATACCAGTAGGCAAGCCCGTAAAATCCCAGGATCTCGTTGAAATCAGAGATCCTCCGGGTATCCCACCGGACATTGGCGTCATTACCCCCGTATCGGGCAGGGGTCAGAAAGGTGTAAAAAATCCGGTTTTCCCTCACAAAATCCAGAAAGTCCGAATACCAGACTCGCTGATGATAATCGTGTTTGAGCCCGGCCTTCCCTTTTTTTTCAAAAAACGCGATGGTTTTGAGCATGATCTCTTTTGAAGCAGGATCCAGATGGTCATAGGTGTTTTTCAGGGGATTCAGCAACATAAAAAAACCTCCTTTGTTCAGGCATCTTGTCTATCCCTTGGTTCCGAGATGCCGGGGCTGTTATACCAATAGGACAGGACCTTGTTTTTTGTCAACATAAATACATCCACCTGTCCGCGGTAAATTCATGATTGATTGACACACTCCGCATTTTTCCGTTAAATAGTCGGATATTCAAGAAAGGAGGCATCTTCATGATTAAACAAGACACAGAACGATCCTGGCACCGCATGCCGGCCGAAGCGACGGCCATGGACCTTGAGTCCGATCTTTCACATGGTCTGGCTGAGGACGAGGTTTTGAGACGGCTCGAAACATACGGACCCAACACCCTGACCTCCCAGAAATCCCAGGGCCCGTTGGTCCGTTTTCTGATGCAATTCAACCAACCTCTGGTCATCATCCTTCTGGCCGCCTCCATCATCACCCTGTTGCTCCGGGAATGGGTGGAATCCGCCGTGATTTTCGGGGTGATCCTGCTCAATTCCATTATCGGTTTCATTCAGGAATCCAAGGCCCTGAAGGCCATCGATGCACTGTCCCGGGCCATGGTGAGTGAAACCACGGTGATCAGAGCCGGCGATCGCCGAAAAATTGCGGCCCGGAACCTGGTGGTGGGCGACATTGTCCTGATCCAATCCGGAGACAAGGTACCGGCGGACATTCGACTGGTCAAGACAAGGGAATTACGCATCGACGAAAGCACTCTAACCGGTGAAAGCGTACCCGTCCAGAAAAATGAAGAAACCCTCGATCACGACATGGAATTGTCGGATCGACGCAACATGGCCTATTCGTCCACCCTGGTCTCCCACGGCACCGGTCAGGGCATCGTCATCGCCACCGGGGATCATACGGAAATAGGCCGGATCAATGACTTGATATCATCGGCCCAAATCATTGCCACACCCTTGACCCTGAAAATCCAACAGTTCAGCCATGTGCTCCTGTACGCCATACTGGGACTGGCGGCCATGACCTTTCTGGTGGGATTTCTGCGAGGGCGGGACTGGATCGACATGTTCATGGCGTCGGTGGCTCTGGTCGTCAGCGCCATTCCCGAAGGCCTTCCCGCAGCCATCACCATCACGCTGGCCATCGGCGTTTCCCGCATGGCCGGACGGCATGCCATCATCAGAAAACTGCCGGCCGTGGAAACCCTCGGCAGCACCACGGTGATCTGTTCGGACAAAACCGGCACCCTGACCCAGAACCAGATGACGGTAACCGGCATTTATGCCGACGGCGCCTTATACGCGGTTTCCGGAACCGGATACGCCCCGGACGGAAAGATCACTCCCCTTGACAAGGCCCCGACCCTCAACGACAACAAGGCCCTTCAGGAATTGCTCGTGGCCGGCATGCTCTGCAATGATTCCGTCATCCGGAAAAACGGGGATGTCTATGGCGTGGAAGGGGACCCCACCGAAGGCGCGCTGATCGTATCCGCCATGAAAGCCGGCCTGTCCGAAAAAGACCTAACCGCCCGATTCCCGAGAATAGACGCCCTGCCCTTTGAGTCCGCCCGCCAGTACATGGCCACCCTGCACGACCAAGGTCCGGACAGGCCGAGACTGGTCTACGTCAAAGGATCCATCGAAAGCCTATGCCTGGATTGCAGCATTGTATTCACCTCGGACGGCGGCCTGGACACGGCCGATCCGGATGAAATCCACCGGCAGGTGGCGGCCATGGCAGAAGAAGGCCTTCGGGTACTCGCCTTTTCCCGGATGGAAATGCCGCCGGGAACCGATCGCCTGTCCCATGAAGATCTGGAACAAGGGCTCCAGTTTCTCGGACTCCAGGGAATGATCGACCCGCCCCGGCCCGAGGCCGTGGACGCGGTTAAGGTATCGCAGGAAGCCGGTATCCGGGTCAAAATGATCACGGGTGATCACGCCGGAACCGCCGCTGCCATCGCCCGGCAGCTCGGATTGTGCGGCGCGACCTGCTCCCACCACACCCGGGAGGTGCTGACCGGCAGGGATCTGACGGATATCGACGATAAAATACTGCCGGAAATTGCGGAAAACACGGCTGTTTTCGCCCGGGTATCGCCGGAACAGAAGCTGCGGCTGGTGGAAGCGCTTCAAAAAAAAGATCACGTGGTGGCCATGACCGGAGACGGAGTGAATGACGCCCCGGCCCTCCGGCAGGCCAATATCGGGGTGGCCATGGGCATCACCGGCACGGATGTATCCAAGGAAGCCGCCGACATGGTTCTCACCGACGACAATTTTTCATCCATCAAGGCCGCTGTGGAAGAAGGCCGAGGTGTCTTCGACAACATCACCAAGTTCATCACCTGGATTCTGCCCACCAACGGGGGACAGGCTCTGGTCATAACCCTGGCTGTTTTCCTCGGCATGGAACTGCCGGTGCTGCCCCTGCAGATTCTCTGGGTCAACATGACCACAGCCCTGCTGCTGGGTCTCATGCTGTCCTTTGAACCCAGGGAGCCGGGCATCATGCAGCGCATGCCCCGCGACCCTCATCAGCCTATTCTGGGAAAGGCCCTGATATTCAGAATCGTCCTGGTAAGCGTGCTCCTGGTGGCCGGATCCTTCGGCTTGTTCAAGCTTCAGATGCATTGGGACGGCAACGCCGCCCTGGCGCGGACCCTGGCGGTCAATGTCTTCATCTTCGGGCAGACGTTTTATCTTTTCAACTGCCGCTCCCTGACCCGTCCAGTCTGGAAACTGGGCCTGTTTTCCAACCCCTGGATCTGGGTCGGGGCCGGCCTGATGACCGGATTCCAACTGATCTTCATTTACGCTCCAATGTTCAACAGGGTTTTCGGCACCCATCCCATGGGCCTTTTTGAATGGGTCCTGGTACTTGGTGTCAGTGTACTGTTCAGCCTGATCATCGCCGTCGAAAAAATGATTCAGGGGCGGATATGGAAAATTGCAGAGCTTCCGCCAAAGTTGTAAATACGGGTGGACAAAAAAAAGGGCCTAGAACTTCCAGGCCCTTGATATTCGTGGTAGCGGGGGAAGGATTTGAACCAACGACCTTCGGGTTATGAGCCCGACGAGC
>CAZQIX010000068.1:0-17835 GCA_964593855.1 uncultured Desulfobacula sp.
GACCCTTTCCTTTGACGGGGGGCCGGACACGGTGTTTTCCCTTCTCCTTTATCTGGCGGAAACCTATGGTCTTAGCATCTATTTCATGGGCATGCTCGTGAATGCATGGCCCATCCATCGGGAATCCCCGGCCCTTCCCGAATCGGAACACCTGCTTCCCACCGTGGACGTTTATATCCCCACTTACAGTGAGCCGGTTGAAATGATTCGCATTACCGCCGTCGCGGCCACTCAGATACTTTACCCGCCGGACAGGCTGAATATCTATATCCTCGATGACGGCGGGACCCGCCAGAAACTGGATGATCCGGATCCGGCAAAGGCTTCCGCGGCAAGGATCCGGGCCCGGGAGCTGAAAGCGCTGGCATCCGAACTCGGCATCCTTTACGCCACCCGGGATCTGAACGTGAGAGCCAAGGCGGGTAATATCAACGAAGCGCTGGACGCCTGTGAGTGCCGTTTGGACGAGGATGCCTTCGACAAGATCGCCTGCATCAACGAAGGCATCCAACAGGGATGCGGTGAGTTGATCTTGATTCTGGACTGCGATCATGTGCCGGCCAGGGATTTTCTGCAAAAAACCGTGGGTTTTTTTATCCAGGATCCCAAACTGTTTCTGGTGCAGACCCCTCATTTTTTCATCAATCCGGACCCGGTGGAGAAAAATCTTCAAACTTTCCGCAAAAGCCCGTCTGAAAACGAGATGTTCTACGGCGCCATACACCCCGGACTGGATTTCTGGAATGCTTCGTTCTTCTGCGGATCCGCCGCGGTATTGCGACGCAAATACCTGTTGGAGGCAGGGGGCCTTTCCGGGAACACCATCACCGAAGATTGCGAAACCGCCCTGGGACTTCATGCCAGAGGGTATAACAGCGTGTATCTGGGCAAACCCCTGATCATCGGTCTGTCTCCGGAAACCTTTGACGGTTTCATTGTGCAGAGAAGCCGCTGGGCCCAGGGGATGATCCAGATATTCATTCTCAAGCAGCCTTTTTTTCAGAAGGGCCTCACTTTGTTCCAGAAAATCTGTTATTTCAATTCATCCTTTTTCTGGTTTTTCGGGCTCGCGCGGGTCATATTTTTCATTTCACCCCTTCTGTTGCTGTTTTTCGGGTTGCGGATCTACAACGCCTCGCTGACCCAGGTGGTTTGCTTTGCCGTTCCCCATCTGATCGGGGCTTATTTTCTGAGCAATTATCTGTTCGGTCGGTTCAGGCATCCTTTTTTCTCCGAGCTTTATGAAACCATCCAGAGCATTTACCTGCTGCCCGCCATCGTATCGGCCATGATCCATCCCAGGTCGCCCGTGTTCAAGGTGACGCCCAAGGCGGTGTCTCTGGAAACAGATTTTCTCAGTCACCTGGCCGCCCCCTTTTATGTCATGCTCCTGTTGTCCATAGCTGCCTACGGGGCCGGTGTCTACCGGTGGATGACGGTTCCGGGGGTGGCGGATGCGGTTCTGGTCTGCCTGGTCTGGAACAGTTTCAATGTCCTGATGGTCCTCTCCTGCCTCGGGGTGGTCTGGGAGCGGCGGCAGATACGGAAAATGCATCGCTATGCCACCCGGGAGACGGTGGGGCTTGAAGTTTCCGGTTCAGGAACCCTGGTTCCGGCGGAGCTGTTCGATCTTTCGGTCGGCGGGGCCGGAATCCGCATCCCCGTTGGATCAAAAGGAGCGGCCGCGCCTTTGCTGAACCTCCATGCCGTGGACAGTTACGGTAA
The DNA here is from genome assembly GCA_964593855.1 of uncultured Desulfobacula sp. Taxonomy (GTDB): domain Bacteria; phylum Desulfobacterota; class Desulfobacteria; order Desulfobacterales; family Desulfobacteraceae; genus Desulfobacula. The sequence continues at coordinate 1,726 of CAZQIX010000068.1, forward strand.
CGCCTATGTTCTGCCCATGAAGGTCACCCACCGGCGGCATCTTGGTGACCATCTGGTTCTCGGGTGCGCTTTTTTGACCTCAAAACCAGGTGCCCTGACCGATGTGGTCAATTTTGTCTACGGCGACAGCAGTCGATGGCAATTTTACGGCCAGGCCCATTCACAGAAGCGCATCAACACCCTTGCCGGTTTGTTCAGGCTTTTGAAAACAGGCGTCAAAGGGTCTTTTACCCATTTCGGCGGCATTATGTCCATCCTTTGGATCAATGCCATCGGTTTTTTTTCGTCCCCCAAACAGCTTCACTCCAGAGAGGAAAAATGATGAATCATCGGCTTTTTTTTCTTCCATTGCTTTTGCTCCTGACCATGAATGGTCTTGGAGCCGAGGCGGCCACCCTTTCCCTGAAACTCAACGACATTATGGCCGTTCAGGATGTTCGGCTCCAGGGTGTCACCGACAACACGGACAATTATGATTTCAAGCTTTCCATTCCCCGGCGATGGAAGCCCGAAAATGCGACTCTCAGGTTTTCCTATGCCCATTCGTCGGCCCTGATCAAAGAGCGGTCCAGGCTGATTTTTTATTTCCAGGGTCGACCCATGGCCCAGATTCCCCTGGACCCGCTTTCCCCGGAGGGAATTCTCACTGTTTCCATTCCCGGAGGCCTTCTGACGCCGGGATACCACTCCTTCCGGTTCGAGGCGGCCCAGCATTCGGTTCCTGAAGGGTGCGAAGATCCTTCGGCGCCGGAGCTGTGGACCTGGATCGGGCTGAGCACGGCCACCCTGGATGTGGAAACACACCTGAACCCGGTACCCCTGCGGCTGTCGGCCGTCGCTGAATTTGTCTTTGATTCGAGAAACCCGGTCCCGCCGCCGGTCCATCTGGTGTTTCCCGGGCTTGAATCTCCGGCGCTGAGGCCTGTGGGCCTGTCCGCCTCAGGTGTGTCCCTGCGATATGAGTATCGCCGGGCGGCTTTTTTCACGGGAGAAACCCTGGAGCCGGACATGGATACCCTTCTCATCGGACCTACGGATTTCGTTGAATCGATTCTTTCCGGTTCCGGCATATCCAGCGAGGCCTGGCGGGTTCAAGGGCCGTCTTTGTCCATTCATCCCCTTCCGGTCCGGGAAGACACCATGCCCGGGACCCCGGTCACATGGCGTCCGGATCCGAGCCATGCCCTGATTCTAATTACCGGAAGAAACTGGGACGAAGTGGCTGAGGCATCCCGGGCGTTTTCCCTGTTCTCTCTTCCCCTTCCGGACGCTCGGGCCGTGATCGTAGGTCCGGTGAGCGTTCCCGAACTGGACCTCTATACCGTAAAAAACGGTATTCGACCCGGCCGGACCTATACCTTGTCCAGCCTGGGGTTCGAAACCACGACCTTCAAGGGCATCGCCCCGGTTCCCAGGGGTTTTGGGTTCAGAATCCCCTCGGATACCCATCTGTCGCCCAACAGCCATGCGATTCTGGATCTGGATCTGGACTACGGCTCCCAAATGAGGGAGGATTCGGTTCTCAACATCCAGCTCAACGACACCTTTATCGGGTCCATCCCCTGCAGTGATCCCCGGGGAGGGTCTTACCGGCACTACGAGATCCGCATCCCCCTGTCCGCCATGAATCCGGGTTTCAACCAACTGGTTTTCGCGCCGCAGCTGACCCCTCTGATAACGGACCGGTGTACCATGATTCAGACCGGGAATCTGCGGCTCACCCTGTCCGACCATTCGACCTTTTTTCTTCCCGTCATGGATCACTGGATTGAAATGCCCGATCTGGGCGCTTTCATGACCGACGCTTTTCCCTTTGGCCGAATTCCCGACATGGCTGAAACCATGATCGCGATCCCGGACAAAACCCGATCTTCCTTTGCCGCAGCCGTCAACCTCATGGCCACAGCTGCGCAGAAAACCGGTTTCCCGCCCCTGGGGGCCGAATGGCGGCTCGACCTGCCTGAAACCACATCCAAGGATATGGTTCTGGTGTCGGTTCCGTCATCCATTCCCGAAGTTCTCAAAAAGGGCGCCCCGCTGGCCTTGACATCACCTGGGCCATTGTCGTTCCCCCATCTTTCAAGGCCTGCGGGATATGGGAAGGATGAGGGCGAAGGTATCTGGTCCAGGCTGATTCCGTCTTTCCGGACCAGGGTGGTGGATGTTTCAATGGTCGACTCTCGGCTGGTCTTGGCACGGCTCGATCCCGTACTGCTTGAGGACAGGGCCGCCCTCATGGCGTTTCAGTCGCCTTTTGACCGTACCCGGACCGTTCTGATGCTGACGGCACAGACTCAGGAAGATATGCGCAAAGGCGGCCTTGCTCTGTGGGATGCCGGATTTCAGACGTCGTGTAAAGGGGATACGGCCCTGATGAACCTGACCGGCCCGGAAGTCGAGGGACTTTTTTTGAAGCTCGGTCCCGGCTATTATCTGGGGGGTGTGACCCCTTTGCCGTTTCTGGAATATTATGCCAACACCCACTCGGTCTGGTTTATTGCAGGCGTGGCCCTTTTGTGCATGTGCCTGGCCCTGCTGATCTACGCGATGCTCAGGCGAAGGGCCGCCGGAAGGGTGGCCGCCGGGAGAGAGGGCACAGGGAGAGCAGGTAATGGATAAGAAGGTTCAAATGAGCCGAACGCGGATACTGCTGATTCTGATTTTTCTGGTTTTCGCATCCGCATTGCCGGCGTCGGCGGATACGCCCGGAACCTGGACTTACTATCGCGATCACTTCATTTCCCGGGACGGGCGCGTCATTGATTATTATCAGGACAAAATCAGCCATTCCGAAGGGCAGGGATATGGAATGATCTTGTCGGTCAAGCAAGGGGATCGTTCAACCTTCGACCGGATTCTTTCCTGGACCCGGAACAACCTCATGGTCCGAAGGGATTGTCTGTCGGCCTGGTCCTGGGGGCGCTTTTCATTCGGCGAATGGCATGTGATCGATTACAACACCGCCACGGACGGTGACCTTTTGATCGCCTGGGCCCTTCTAGAGGCGGGCGATGTCTGGAAAGACCCGGATCTGGCCGAAGCCGGAATGAATATCGCCGAAACCATCCAAACCCGTGTCGTGGTTTCCTGGAACGACAAAAAAATTCTGATGCCCGGATACTACGGCTTTACCCGGAAAAATGGTCTGATCGTGAATCCCAGCTATTTTATTTTTCCCGCTTTGGACCTCCTGGCCCAAAAAGATCCGTCCGGGAACTGGACGGCGATTTCCGAGACCTGCACGGCCCTTACCCGTCAGGCCGCCATGGGTCGCCTGGGGCTTGTACCGGACTGGGGGGAACTGGATGCCGAGGGGCAACTATCGGTCCACATCCTTAAAAGCCGCTTCTTCGGCTATGACGCCATCCGTGTCCCCCTTTACCTGGCCATGGCCGGAAAAATCGAAGACTTGAAAATCTTTTCAGGGTATCTGGGGCTATACCGCCGTATGGGGTACCTGCCGTCCAGGGTGGATCTGGTGGAGGATCTGGTTTCCCTGGACGAGGCCCCGGCCGGATTTTACGCTGTCGCGGCCAGGGCGGCCCAGCTCGTCGGAGACCTTGAAGCGGGCGCGAAGATGATGAAGCGGGCCGAGGAAAAAATTCGTTCGGAAAAAGATGACTATTATTCAAACACCCTTTATCTGCTGGCTTTGACCATGGTGACCCCATGAAACGCCTTGTTTGTCTGATTTGCTGTGTAGTCGTCTTTTCGAGCCTTCCCGGTTTCAATGCATTCCAGGGCAGGGCCTGGGCAGCGTCAGGCAATACCCTGGGCGAGGCCTGGGACCTTTTCAACAAGGGCTATTTTGAAAAGGCGGAAGGCATTTTTACTGAACTGGCCGGTTCTCAGGATGCGGAAACAGCTCAGGAAGCGCTTCTCGGGCTGGGGTATGCCCGGCTGAAACAGGAGCGTTTTTCAGATGCGAGAGATGCGTTTTCAGTTCTTGCGGCGGATGGATATCGACTGAAAGAAACACTCTCGGCCTTGCTGGAGGCTCTTGTCCGGCTGGAGGAATCTGAAGCGGCCACGGCGGTGGCCTGGAACGTCATCACCGTCGATCAGGAAAACAGGTTCGCCCATACGATTCTGGCCTGGCACGAACTCAACACGGGCGACTATCCGGCTGCGGAAAAACGGTTTTCATTTCTTGTAAATCAGGATCCAACGGATATGGACAGCGTTCTGGGTCTGGGGTACAGCCTCTACCATCAGGACCGGCTTGACGCGGCGGCCCGGCTCGTTGAATCGGAACAAGTGCGGGAAACACCGGAAATAAGGGAACTGCAGGGGTATATCCACCGGCGAACGGCGGATCGGGCAGGAGGGGCCGGGGATTTCCAACCGCCTGAAAAGGATGTTCCCGGCCTGAAAACAGCCGGTCGTCATCGCCATAGAAGCGGCGATCCCGGAACTTCCCGACTGGACGAAACCGTACTGTCGGCTAAAATGGTCTATCCCTATGCGCCGGGCAGACAATGGGCCTTGAACGTGTCTGCGACCGGATTGTCCAGCGGGAGCAGTGGGGCGACACATGCCGGCAGCTTTTACCGGCACCTGAACGGCCAATTCCCGTCCGCATCGCCCGACTCGAATCTGGAAACCGGGCAGTTGTCCCTGGAATGGCATGTTCAGGGTCCGATAGGTGTGAAGGCCTTTCTGGGAACCTCTTCCCTTAAAGGGCCGGTGTCGGTGACGCCCATTCTATGCCTGTCGGGACGATACGACGGGTGGAGAGCCGAAATCCATCGGCTGAGTGTCGATGAGTCCATCCTGTCCTTTGCCGGTTTAAAAGATCCTTACGGACCCGAAGCCTGGGGCAGGGTGGTGAAGAACGGGGTTCGTGCCGGAAAAAGCCTGTCCCTGGGAGATGGCTGGTGGATGAGCCTGGATGCCGGAGTCGATGCCTTCCGCGGAAAGAATGTCTGGGACAACACCGCCTGGCAATTGAATGCGGCTACGGGCAAAACCTTCCCCATCGCGGCCGGACATGAGCTCACAACCGGTTTGTACGCCCTGGCCGGCGGATTTGACCACAATACCAATTTTTTCACCTTTGGCCACGGCGGCTATTACAGCCCGGATTTCATGGCCGGCGCCGGACCCTTTGTCCGCTTCCGCACAGCCCCGTGCAATGATTTTCTGGTCGACGTCCAGGTTTCGGTGGGCTGGATGCGGGAGGAACTGTCCCCGAGCCCGGTTTACCCCATCCATCAGGAACGATTCACTGAATTCACCCCGGATGCGTTGGTCGAGCTCCGGCGCATCTACCCCGGGGAAACGGAAAACAGGCTTGCCTATTCCGCCAGGGCCGAAATATGGAAACCGATTTCCCGACGCCTGGCCGTGGGAGCCCTGGCATCGATTCGGCAATCCTCGGATTTCGTTGAATGGGAGCTGGGCATCGGCGTTGACTGGCTTTTCGGCGGGAGGAAATGTTTCAGACAGTCGGATATCCTGGAATCAAGGGCATTGCCCTGTCGATGGTGACATCCGGCGGCTTACAGGTCGATTCCGCTGACGAATATGGGGTTTCCGGGCCGCTTTATTCCATTTTAACACATTGCACGGTTTTCGGGGCTCACCACTATACGGTATCACTATTGTCCAAAACGGATTTTTGATAAAAAGAGGTTGTAGGAATTCTCCTTGTGAGATTATGGTTGTTGCGACCAAACAATAACCGAGCAATCATCACAAAGGAGAATTCAAAAAAAATGGTACGACATGCGAGCCTGTTCAGTCAACTGATAGCTTTTTTTGATCGAAATAAATTTAAGAAACTGGTCATGAAACATCAAGCAGAAAGATATTCCAAGGGGTTCCAAAGCTGGGATCATTTTGTTTCCATGCTTTTCTGCCAGGTTGCCCAAGCCAAAAGCTTAAGGGAAATCAGCGGAAAATGCTTGCGGACGGTCCATTTTTAAACTACTTACACAAAACGGGAGTGAAAATAAAAATAACCACCAATGGGACCGAGCAAAGAAAAAATTGAAACCCTGGAGGCACGGATGGCGGATCTGGGCATTCGCAAACAGGATATTGAAGAAAAATTCATCAAATCATCCGGCCGGGGCGGGCAAAAAGTCAACAAAACGTCTTCCGCCGTCTTTCTGAGACACATCCAGACAGGGCTTTTCGTGAAATGCGGGAAGGAAAGATCCCTTCACCTCAATCGATTTCTGGCTTTGAGAAGGCTGGTGGACAAAATTGAATCCGCAATGACCGGGTGTCCGGACAAGAACACGGAACGCCTCGAAAAAATCAAGAAGCAGAAACGACGGCGAAAGCGCAAATCCATGGCCAGACAAGCTACAAATGAATGATTTCGATTCGGGTATCGGCGATCATGGCCAGGCCGGACGCATCCGCAAATTGAATGATCCTGTCCAGCTTTGAATTGACCACCCGGGTGTCATTCCCCGTAATTGAAAATCCGATTTCCGCCCAGTCAAGACTGTCGTTTAAATCGGTTTCCGCCACCGAGGCGTTGAAATTGTTTTTGATCCTCTGAATCAGGGATTTGACGATTCTGCGTTTGGTTTTCAGAGATCCGGTATCAAACAGCCGGAGCCTGATTTGGCCCGTTCCGACCACCATGAGTCAGCAGGATCAGAAGGATCCCAGTTGACACGGTTTGATTCGGACCCCTTTTTTCTCGCAGGCCGATCCCATATCCAGCCGTTTCATTTTCAGGCGGGCGGCAAGAGCCCAGCAGTCAAAACAGGAAATCCGTCCGTCGTAGGCGGCGTTGTCTATTTCATCATTCATTTCCTTTGAAACAACAATTTTCGGGTCTATGCGTTTCAGGCCGTCGGGGTATCCGAACAGGCCTAACTGGCAATCAGTGATCCGCAATTCCTGAAGATCGATCTGCACGCCTATTTCGGCGGGTGACAGGTTCAACGCCTTGGCCGCCTGATGGGCCGAAGCGCATGAAATACAGTCTTTTTCAGCCAAAGAGCGTATTTTTTGGGCCACGGCCTCGTTGACCTCACAGTTCCGGTGTTTCGCGGCGAAATGGCCTTTGTCCTGATGTCCCATGGTTTCATCCTTTCGTGTTCAAATAGTTGTTGTTTATTTCATATAAAGACTGGGAATTTTTTTTACCGGGAGATAATCATGTTTCATGTTCATAAGGCTTTCCGCATTTCCAATGGCGAAATATCCGCCTGGAACAAGGGCCTGATACAGTTTGCGAATGACTTTTTCGCTGGTTTCCGCATCAAAATAAATCATGACGTTCCGGCACAATATGGCATCAAAATTCATCTGAGGAACCGAATCTGAAATAAGATTGAATTTTTTGAAGACGATGCGCCTGGCTATTTCATTTTTTACCTTGATATGGCCTTTGTATTGACCGGTGCCTTTCTGAAAAAAACGGTGCAGAATGGGAAGAGGGACGTTCTGTACTTTATCCATGCGGTAAATGCCCCTGGCGGCGGTTTCCAGAACCGTATGGGAAATATCCGTGGCCAGGATGGAAAACGACAGGCCCAGATCCATCATCTGAACTGCTGCTGAGTAGGGCTCGTCCCCGGTTGAGCAGGCCGCACACCAGATCTTGAATTCTTTCCTGTTCTTGTCCGGATGAAGGCTGAATTGCTGGATGATATATTCAATGCTTCTGTTTTCCCTGAAAAAAAACGAATGGTTGGTGGTGACCGTGTCGATGAAATCAATGAGTTCTTTTTCGTTAGCATATAAAAACGACAGATACTCTTGCAGGGACTTATTGGTCAGGCGCATCCGCTTGGCAATCTTGGACTTCAAAAGCTCTGTCTTGCCTTCATGCAGATGGATGCCCGACGCCGAATACACCAGCCTGGTCAGGTCGCTGAACTCTTTTTTTGTCAGAACTATGGTATCCATGGGAAAATCATAATATATTCATGCAAAAAAACAAATAAAATATTCGGAGATGGTATTTGGACAGGCGCAAAACATCTGATTTCTGGTCAAAGCTCTTATTTTTTCTCAATATCGTGTCCATCTTCCTTGTCTTAGCTGTCCTCATCCTTTTTCACCGGGCCCAGCCGGAATTTGAAACCTTTTTTGATCGGTTTTATCAGTTGTCCATCAGAACCAACTGGGATTTTCGATATCTGAATTATCTCATTTACATGGTCAGTTTCGGCCTATCCGTCAGTATCGCCGGTCTTTTTCTCGGCAGATACCGGGGCCGACGGCGTGAGGATCACAAGAACGCATTGATTTTTGCCGGACTCGTCTCGTTGGCTCTGCTTCTGGTTTCATTGTTCATTATCTGAAAAACCCGAAATGAATATGAATCAAGATTTGCCGACAATTGCCGATACTCAAAAACAGGATCAACCCTCAACCGGCAGATCGGGAATGGACCATGAGAAATTATTTTTTATATTGCATCGGGCTGATACTTTTCGGATTCCCTTGTTATGCAGAGGATTTCCAGCTCTCAGTGATCGAAGAACACTACAGGGAAACCCAGGAAGAATACGCCTACCATCCCATTGTCTATCACTCCATTCAGGTTCAAACGGATATGGGATCCAAAATACTGGTTCTGACGGGGGATGACCATATATACCGCAAATGGCTGAGACACTATATCTCCGGAGACAAGGGCCTGATAGCCCGTGTCCCCCAAGACCGAACGGACGAATTTGTTTCGGCAAAAATTTATGAACTGGATGTGACCGCTCTTCATCCGTACAACCCTGATCGATGGACAGTGGAGGAAAAGAGCCCATCAGCCCGGGAAAGCATGGTCGGCGATAATCACATATTGGTTGTGGATGCGGATCCAAAACGGTCCAGCCTTGTTCAGAGCGTTCTGGAACGGATGCAGTACCAAACTTTGATTTTCAATGAAGGGCAGCCCGCCTTGACTTTGTTCAAGATCCATCCTCAGAAATTCAAGATGGTGATCATTCATCACAACCGACTTCAACCGCCCGCGGACCGGCTGGTGGACGAAATGGTGCGTCTCAACCCATCGGTGCCCATAGTGATCGATACCGGATATGCCGAAGACGGTGCGGATCGGGAAACGATTTCAAAATTTTCAGGATTCGGCTCCGTCCATGTCAGGTCAGTGATATTGAGGGACCTGCAGAGAACCATTGAAAATCTGATCAAAACCAATGCCTAATTTCATGAAATGCCTCCTTTGCCTGATCGTGACACTGACGGTTTTTTCCGAGGGGTTGCCGGTGATGGCCAGGGCTGATGAAGCCGATTTCCGAAAAGAGGAAATGAGCTTTAAAAATTTCATCACCTGTGAACTCACCCGAACCGACGCCTTTGATCATTTCGGCGGCAAACTCTTTAATATCACCATGATAGACCTGTTCGACGTCTGGATGGAATCCGATATCAAAATGGTAACAGGAGCTGTTCAATGTTTTGTCGAAAATCGGTATCAGACCCTATATGCGGCCGTGGGCCTCGTGAGAACCCTGGGCAGGGAACAGGTCGCTTATTATACTATCCGTCAGCAGGATTTCTCCATTCTGGCCACTGAACTGATGCGCTATCCCTACAAAGAAAGGTGTGACTGGTTGGAATACTGGATCGATACGAAGGATTGAGAAATTCATTTATAGTTGCCACGCTCGGCTTTAGTATGATAACGTGTTTAATTCAGAAAACAAAACAAATGACAAGAATCAAACATGTTCACCATCGAAGGTATATCAAAGAGCTTCGGCAATCAACTGCTTCTGGAGAATACGGGTTTCCAGATCAATCCGGGAGAGCGGGTAGGGCTCGTCGGCCGTAACGGCCACGGCAAAACCACATTGCTGAATATTATTTCAGGTTTGGATCACTCCGATGACGGAAATGTCGTCAGTCCCGCCGGATATCGAATCGGGATTCTTCCCCAGACCATTTCCTTTTCCAGGCCCCGGGTAATCGATGAAGCCATTCTGGGACTGACGGAACATGAAAAAGACCATCACTGGAAAGTTGAAAAAATTTTGGCGGGCCTTGGTTTTTCCGAACAGGATTTCCAGAGGGCTCCCGGGGAATTTTCCGGGGGATTCCAGGTTCGTCTGAATCTGGCTAAAGTCCTGGTTTCCGAACCGGATCTGCTGATACTGGATGAGCCGACCAATTATCTGGACATCACCTCCATCAGATGGATCGCTCGGTTTTTGGTTTCATGGCCCCGGGAAGTGCTTCTGGTTACCCATGACCGGAACTTTATGGATACAGTCGTCACCCATATTGCAGGTATCCATCGCCGCAAAATCAAGAAAATAAAAGGAGATACGTCCAAGTATTATCTTCAGATCGCCCAGGATGAAGAAGTCTACGAAAAAACCAGGTTGAATGAGGAAAAACGCCGAAAGGAGATCGAGCTTTTCATTTCCAGGTTCCGCGCCAAAGCCCGTCTGGCCAATATGGTCCAATCCAGGATCAAAACCCTTGAAAAATCCGAATCCAAAGAAAAACTTCAACAACTTAAAAATCTCGAATTCCAGTTCAATTATCTGCCGTTTGCGGGCAAACAGGTCATGCAGGTCGAAAACCTGGCCTTCGGCTGGGAAGAAGCCTGCCCCTTGATCGAGGGGTTTGACCTGACGGTTTATCCCCAGGATCGGATTGCCGTTATCGGTAGAAACGGTAAGGGTAAAACCACTCTTCTAAAGCTTTTCAGCGGTCATTTGCAGCCCATGGCCGGAATCATTAAAACCAATCCGGGGGTGACTGCGGGATATTTTGAACAGACCAACGTGCAGTCTCTCCATGAAGGGTTTACGGTGGAAGAGGAACTGATGCACGCCTGCCCTCATTCCGACCGGCAGACGGCCCGAAATATATGTGGGGCCATGATGTTCGAACAGGACGCGGCCCTGAAAAGAATCGCCGTTCTTTCGGGCGGTGAAAAATCACGGGTCATGCTGGGCAAACTGCTCATGACGCCGCTGAACCTGCTTTTGCTGGACGAACCCAGCAACCATCTGGATATGGAATCCTGTGATGCATTCGTATCCGCCCTGGATCATTTTGAAGGAGCGGTTCTCATTGTCACCCACAATGAAATGTTTCTCCATTCTCTGGCCAACCGGTTGATTGTCTTCAAGAATGACGGCGTTCATATTTTTGAGGGAAGCTACCAGACATTTCTCGAAAAAGAGGGATGGGATGAAGAGGATCCCCCGCCCGACAAAAAAAAGAAATCCTCCGGCCCATCCAAAAAAGAGCTCCGCCAGAAAAAATCTGAAATCATTTCCAGAAAATCCAGAGAAACCAGGCCGGTTAAACAGAAAATAGAGCGTATTGAAAAAGAGATCGAAAAAAACGAAGCTCTTATCTCTGAAACACAAACCATTCTTCTTGAAGCCTCTCAGACCCAGGACAGTCAGAAAATTCAGAATCATGCCAAGGAACTCGCGGAGTATGAGCACCGAAATGAAAAACTGTTCGAAGACCTTGAAACGCAGATGAATCTGCTTGATAAAATGGAAACATCTTTTAATAAAGAACTGGAGCAAATGGAAAAGGTAGCCATTTAACCGTATGGATAAAACTAAATTTCGATTATATTATGGAATCATTCTGATTGCCGTCGGATTGGGAGTTTTTTACAGAATTCCCCAGGTGACGCCCCAAATTGAAACCATTGAATTTTTCAGTCAGAAAATGTTTATGGTCAAACTTTGCTTTTATATCCTCGGCACATTTCTGGTGGTGGCCGGCGGTATTCGAATTTATCGACATCGTAAGGACGGCAGAGAATAAACATGCAGAAGACATCAAGCCTGAAAGCAACCATAAAAGATCAATCCGGGGCCGGAAAGACCAAAATCGGGGAGCTTCTGTCGAAAGAGGGGCAGATTACCGGCTTGCAACTCGAAGAAGCGCTCGATGTCCAGAAAAAAACCAATGAAAAACTCAGTAGCATTCTGCTGGGCAGGGGATATATCGACCCGGATACCATTACCAATGTTCTGAGCCGCAGTTATCATTATCATGTGATCAAGCGCTCGGACATGAAACCCGATCCCCGTCTGTTTAAACTGTTTCCCTATGAAATGGCCAAAGACGCCATGGCCATGCCCCTGGTACTTAAGGGGGATGAGTTGACCATCACCATGGTGGAGCCGACGGACACCGGTATCGTTGAAGACCTCCAGAAAAAAACCGGAAAAACACTGAAGGTCCATGTATCAACTGAAAATGACATTATCCAGGCCTTTCGTGATTTTTACAAAATCAGTGATGATGAATACAAAAGTTTTCTGAAATTCGAAGAAGAACCCGAGGATACCGAACCCATTACTTCGGTCGAAGATTTCGGCAGCCTGGTGTCTGAAGCGGCTGAAGAAGTGGAAGTCAATGCCGCCGATGCCATTGATATGGGGCGTGATGAATTCATGGCCTCGGACGCGCCCATTATCAAATTGGTCAACGGCATCCTGACCAAGGCCATCAGTGACGGGGTCAGCGATATTCATATCGAGCCGTTTGAAAAAACGTTTCAGGTCCGGTATCGCCTGGACGGCAGCATGTACAAGGCCATGAATCTGCCTCTCAGCATTAAAAACGCCGTGATATCACGCATCAAGATCCTGGCTCAACTGGATATCGCTGAACGCAGAGTTCCTCAGGACGGGCGAATCAAACTCCGGCTGGGAAAGAAAAAAGCCATTGATTTCCGGGTATCGACCCTTCCCACTCTTTTCGGCGAAAGTATTGTCATGCGTATTCTGGATCAGAGCGCTCTGAACATCGATCTGACAAAGCTCGGTTTTGAACCCGCCACGTTTGAAAGCCTGAAAAGATGCATTTCCCGACCCTACGGCCTTTTACTGGTAACCGGCCCCACGGGAAGCGGCAAGACCACCACCCTTTATTCCATCTTGAACCGTCTGAACAAAGAAGACACCAAGATCCTTACCGCTGAAGACCCGGTGGAGTTCAATTTTAAAGGCATCAACCAGGTCCCGGTCAAACAGGAAGTGGGTATGACCTTTGCAGCAGCCTTGAAAGCATTTCTGCGCCAGGACCCGGACATTATCATGGTGGGTGAGATCCGTGATTTCGAGACCGCCGAAATCGCCATCAAGGCAGCCATGACCGGCCATCTGGTGTTCGCCACCCTTCATACCAACGATTGTCCCTCCACCATCGGCCGTTTGATTGATATCGGGATTCCCCCCTATATGCTGGCCTCCTCGGTCACCCTGGTGCTGTCCCAGCGTCTGGCCCGAAGGCTCTGTCCTCACTGCAAACAGACGGTGGCCGGTTATAACCCAAAAGATCTTGAATTCCAAGGATTTTCCAAAGATGAAATCAAAGATCTCACAATCTATGGCCCCAAAGGATGTACCCATTGCAACGGAACCGGATATAAAGGACGGGTTGGTCTATACGAACTGATGGAGGTCACTGATGAGGTGGCCAAAGCCATCAGTGCCCAGGTGCCTGAAGACCAGCTCCGGAAAGTGGCGGTTCAGGAAGGCATGGAGACCCTGCGAGATTCCGGACTGAGAAAGATAAGATCCGGTGAAACCTCTTTGGATGAAGTGCTCAAAAAAACGGTCATTACCAAGGAAGCCCTGCCTGCCTATCTCATCAACCCGGATGTGGAGCGTTACGATGACAAAGATGTGATTATCAGGGAAGGTAATACGGACATTGACTTTTTCATGTTGGTCCAGGGCGGGCTTTATGTGGTCAAAGGGGGAAAAAAAATAGCCGAGATCGTCCAGCCTGGAGACTACTTCGGTGAAATGTCGGCTATTACCGGAGAGCCCAGGTCCGCTTCCATCATTTCCAAGGGTCGGTCAACGGTCAAGCGGTTTCCCGGCGCAAAACTGGCCGAGGTGATTGAAAAATACCCGGATGTGGCCAAGCATCTGTTCAGCGTTCTTGCGGCAAGACTGCACAGTACGGACAAACGTTTCGTCAATATGCTCAACCAGTTTTCAAAGCCGGTCCCCAAATAAAACTCCGAATCACATTCCGTCTTTATAGTACCGGTCTTTCTCGCTGTAAATACAGCCGCAATACTGCTGCCGATATAAGTTAAGGCGCTTGGATGTCTCGATGCCCTCTTTCCAGCCTTCTCTGAAATCTTCATAGAAAAATCTCACCCCGTATTTCAAGGCGACGGCCTCTCCCGTTTCCCGAATTCGCTCATGATTCTGGAAACGGCTGTATAAAAGTGTCGAGGAAAAAGCGTCGAAACGTCCTTTTTTTGCGATCACGGCCGTCTGGGACAAGCGGTCGTAATAGCAGTACCGGCAACGATCCGCTTCCCTGAAGGCAACGGCCTGAAGAAAGGATTCCATCCGATAATCTTTCTGGTAGATGACCTGAAAGTCGATGGATGCGGCATACTGCTTCAGGGTTTCTTCTCTTTTTCGACATTCCTCAAAAGGATGGATGTTGTACCGATAAAAAAAACCCATCACATCCATATCCATTTCCCGCAGCCGATTAACCGGATAGATGGCACAGGGCGCACAGCAGGCGTGCAGGAGAAGTTTCATTGTCTCGCTCCGAAAATGGAGGTGCCGATTCGGACCATCGTCGCCCCTTCTTCTATGGCCACCTTGAAATCATTGCTCATCCCCATGGACAGATGGGTCATACAGACATTTGGCAGCGCCGTTTTCTGAATGAGATCCCTGATCCGGACCAGTTTTTTGAAATACGGGCGAGCCGATTCAGGATCATCGAAAAACGGGGGCATGCACATCAGCCCCTGAATAGAAATGTTTTCGAATGTGTGAATACGCTTGACCAGATCCATGGCCTGGTCGGCGTCTGTTCCGAATTTAGTCGTTTCGTCACCGATATTCACCTGAATCAGGATCGCTTGAATTTTATGAATGGAGCCCGCCTGTTGATCTATTTCCCTGGCCAGCTTGATGGAATCCACGGTATGAATGTAGTCGAAATACCGAACTGCGAACCGGGCCTTGTTGGACTGAAGGTGTCCGATAAAATGCCAGCAAGCGGCAGATCGGCCGATGGCTTCGATTTTCGCCGTCGCCTCCTGAATGTAGTTTTCACCTATGTGACCGACTCCGCAGGCAATGGCCTCTTGAATGGCGGCCTCCGGTTTTTTTTTGGTCACGGCGATCAGGGTCACATCCTCGGGATTACGACCGCAGGCCAAAGCGGTCTTGCCGATTTCCCCGCAGATGACATCAAGGTTGTTTCCGATGGTTGACATATGGCTCTCAAGTCCTCATTTGAATGATGTTCAGAGTTTTCAAGGCTTCAACGACCTCACAGACCGGAAGCCCCACGACGTTGGAATAAGATCCGGAAATCCGCTGGACGAGAAACGATCCGATTCCCTGAATACCGTATGCGCCTGCCTTGTCAAAGGGTTCCCTGGTGTCTACATACCACTGGATTTCCTCTTGTGAAAGGTCCTTGAACCAGACCCGGGTTTCCACGACGCCTGTAACGGTCTTTTTTTGCCGGTTCATGATGCAGAACCCGGTGAATACCTGATGGTCGCGATCGCTCAAGAGTCGGAGCATTTCCATGGCGTGGGCGTCGGATTCGGGTTTGCCCAGAACCCGATTCTCTACGACCACAATTGTGTCCGCGCCCAAGACCCAGTCCTTCGGATAAGACAGGGAAACATCATCCGCCTTCAAAAAGGACAGCGACTGGACATATTCCCCGGGTTTTTCAATTTCGATGGATTCTTCCAGTATGCTGGACGGAACAATTTGCAGTTGAATCCCTATTTTTTCCAGCAGAGATTTACGACGGGGAGAACGGGAGGCCAGTAATAATTTTTCACGATTGATCGGTTTCATGGCCTTCTTATTATCAGAAATCCAACCGGGACACAATCATCAGATTCACCGCCCGGTTTTAAGCTTGCATAATTCACAAAAATAATATAGTTATCCGAAAATCATGCCTGGGTGGCGGAACGGGTAGACGCAAGGGACTTAAAATCCCTCGGGGCTTAGCCCTGTACGAGTTCAATTCTCGTCCCAGGTACCAATAGAATCAAGGGATTATGGGTAAAAACCAGATCCCTTTTTTATTGGTCTGATTTTCAAAGTAAGCACTATGTAAGCAACAGAAAAAAAATTCAGCGGTGTAAGCAAAAATGTAAACTGTCTCTTTTCCTACCTGCCA
>CAZQIX010000069.1:0-17730 GCA_964593855.1 uncultured Desulfobacula sp.
ATGTTTTCCAGTTTTGTGGACCCCATCCACCGGTCCCACGGAGACATCAATGAAACCAGCGGGGACGCCCTCATGATCATTTTCAAGGATCATGACCCCAGAACCAACGCGGTCAACGCGGTCAAGGCCGCCTTTGAAATCGTGGACCGGAACCGGGCCGTGAACCGGGAACTGCGAGAGGAATTCGAGGCCAAGCAGATGAAACCCGTGGAGGTCAACATCGGAATCAATTCCGGAACGGCCCTGGTGGGCATGTCCCGGTTCAGGGGAGCCCTGGACACCCGCATGACCTATACCGCTTCCGGGTCGGTCACCAATATCGCGGCCCGGCTGTCCGACCTGGCCAAAGAGGGTGATATTCTCATCAGTGAGGAGACCCGGCACCTGATCGCGGATCTGTGGCCGGTGTACGACAGAGGACGGGTGCGGCTCAAGGGAATCCAGGATCCCATGCCCGTGTATTCCCTGCTCAAACCCGCCTGACGGCCGCCCCGACCGGAACGGCCCGACCCATTAACTGCTTGACAATCCCCAGGGCCTGTCATAAAAAGGATTGGTTTCAGGCCGGGTGGGAATATCCGGTCCAACCCCAGGAGGTCTCGGACGGCTGAACATGGAAATCGGTTTTATCATGGACGATCTGAGAAAGATCGATCCGGCTTGGGAAACCACGGCCCACATCATGTACGAATGCAACCAGCGGCGCCATTCCATATATTTCCTCGAACCCCATGATGTGTACATCCGGAAAAACGAAGTGGTGGCCCGAATGCGGCGCATCACGGTGGAACCGGACCAGCTTCTGCAGAACTACTGGAAGGACCTGATCCGCTGCCTGGACAAAGAAGAACTGATTTTTGAAATTCTGACCGATCTGGATGTCCTGTTTCTGAGAAAAAATCCGCCCATTGAATACGACCTCATGGAGTTTCTGGGTCCCGTCAGCGACCGGGTGTTCATGATCAACAACATCCTCGGGCAGATCAACGCCAGCAGCAAGGCCTATATCCTCAATTTCCCGGACATCATCCCGGAAACCCATGTATCCAGGGATCCCAGCCGCCTGCGTAAAATCATCGACGATTTCGGCGGGGACATGGTCATCAAACCCCTGCACGGGCACGGAGGCCACGGGGTCATCAAGGTGAGCAACCGGGAACAGGAAAACCTCAATTCTCTGATCCATTACTATGTCCAGGCCAGTCGCCCCTATCACGAACGCATTCCCATCATGGTCCAGGAATACCTGAAAACCGTGAAAGAAGAAGGGGATGTCCGCATCCTCCTGCTCAACGGAGAAATCATGGGCGCCATGGGCCGTCGGTCCATCAGCGGGGATTTCCGCACCAATCTCCACGCCGGGGCTGTGGAATTCAAGCATGAGATCACCCCGGCCCAGGTGGAAATCTGCCGACGCATCAAGCCTCGATTGATCAAGGACGGCCTCTATTTTGTCGGCATCGACATCATCGGCGACAAGCTCATCGAGGTCAACTGCGTCAGCCCCGGCGGCATCCCCAGGATCAACCGCCTCAACGACGACAAACTGGAATCCAGACTGGTGGATTTCATCGAGAGCTACAAGCCGTGAAACCGATTCCGGCCTCCGGACCCGATCCGCCCACCATCAGGAACGGATCTTCCTGGATCCCTGCGCTGAAATGGCTATTATCGGGTCTGATCTGCCTTTTGTGCGGGGCCTGTCATCCTTATGACGACAACCGGGTCCTGAAAATCGGACTGCCCGAAGAACCCAGCTCTCTGAACCTGTTTCTGGGAACGGACGCCAATTCCCGGAAAATCCTGTCCCAGATCTACCAGCCCCTGTTTCATCGTCATCCCGAAACTCTGGACATCATCCCCTGGCTGGCGGCCGAAGATCCGATCATCGACCCCGATGCACTGACCTGGACCGTGAAACTGAGACCGGCCCGATGGTCGGACGGATCGGATTTCACCAGCGACGATGTGATCTTCACCCACCGGCTATTCATGGATTTCAAGATCCCCCGGTACTACAACTCATGGAAAATCATCAAAAAGATCGAAGCCCCGGACCCCCACACCGTGGTCTTTCACCTCAAGGAGCCATCGGCCGTTTTCATGGACAGAACCATGACCGCGCCCATGGTGTCCCGCCGGGAATGGGAGCCTCCGGCCCGGAAGGCCCTGACCCGGGACAAACCCCTGCGGGCCCTCCAGGACACCGTGATCGAAAAACCCTTGGGGACCGGCCCTTTTGTCCTGGCCGGATACCGGAAAGGGGCCTATCTCCACATGACGAGAAATCCCTGGTTTTTCGGCAAAGGACTGACCATGGGCGGAATGGAACTGGGACCCCATGTGGACGAGCTTTTGTTCAAAATCTACGGAACCAGTGATGTGGCCATTCTGGCCTTGAAAAAAAAAGATATCGATTACTACTGGTGGGACATCCAGCCCGGATATCTGGAGGATCTGGAGCGCCGGCCCCACATCGATCTCTTCCACAACCCCAAAAGCGCTTTGTATTTCCTGGGATTCAATGTCCGCAAACCCCCCTTTGACGACAAAGCCCTGCGACAGGCCGTGGCTCTGGCGGTCGACAAAAATTTCATCGTATCCCGGATTCTTCAGGGCCAGGGCTCTCCCATGCATTCCGTCGTGCCGTCGGGCAACACCTTCTGGCACAATTCCGCTCCAGGTCCCTTCGAAACCCTTGGCCTGAGCCCTGAGCAGCGTTTCCAGGCGGCGGTGGAAAGGCTCAAAGCCGCCGGCTATTCCTGGGAGTCGTCCCCTCTGACAGCCGACGGCCGAAAAGGCAAGCCTTCGACCATCCGACTCCCTTCCGGGCGGGAAATGGGACGGGTGGTCATCCTGACCCCGCCGGCCGATTACGATCCCCGAAGGGCTTTCGTGGGCATCATGATCCAGGAATGGCTCAGAAACCTGGGCATTCAGGCCTTTGCCCGTCCCATGGCCTTCAACGCCCTGCTGGACACGGTCAAGGGGAAACATGAATTTGACGCCTTTGTCATGGGATACGGCCAACTGGATCTGGATCCGGAGTATGTGGGCACATTTTTCATTTCAGAAAACGACCAGCCCCGGGGATGGAACATGAGCGGCTACCGGAACCCTGAATTCGACGCCCTGGCCGAATCCCAGCGGACCCTGACCGACCCCGACCGCCGAAGGGCCGTTATCTGGAAAATGCAGGCCGTCCTGATGGAAGACCTGCCCTATCTGCCTCTTTACAACCCCCATATCGTGGAAGCGGTCATGAATGAGCGGTTCACCGGATGGGTGGGCAAAATCGACGGCATCGGCAACATCTGGTCCCTGTGCTGCGTGAAGCCGAGGCCGTCCGGCATGGACCGAGAGGAGTCCTCCCGATGAGACGGCCGGCCTATTTTCTGATGAAGCTTCTGGAAACCGCCCTGATTTTTTTCGTGATTCTGACGGCCCTGTTCTTTCTGTTCCGCCTGTCCCCCGGAGATCCGGTCTCCAGAATCGTGGACCCCACGCTCACACCCGAAGACGTATCCCGGCTGATGACCGAAATGGGTCTGGACAGACCCGCCTGGGAGCAGTATCTCATTTATCTGAAAAATTTTTTCACCGGCCGGCTGGGGGTGTCTTTTCATTACGGGGAACCCGTATCCCGGGTCATTATGGACAAACTGCCCTGGACCCTTCTGCTGTTCACCACCTCCACCCTTCTGGCGGCCCTGGTCGGTGTCTACCTGGGCAAAATAGCGGCCTGGCGAAAAGGTTCCCGCCTGGACGGCGTTCTCTCCTTTTCGGCCCTGGTGTGCTACACCCTGTTCGTCCCCTGGTTCGCCCTGCTCCTGCTCTGGATACTGGGATTCCAACTGGGACTGTTTCCATTGTGCGGGGTTCTGGCGCCGGAACTCTGGATCCGGGACACGCCGGTCTGGCTCCGGGTCGTCAACGTGGCCCATCACCTCATCCTGCCCCTCATGACCCTGTTCATCATCAACCTGGGCAGCTATCTCCTGCTCATGCGCTCGTCCATGCTCAGCGTACTCCGGGAAGACTACATTCTAACGGCCCGGGCCAAGGGATTGAGCGAATCCGTCATCCGGGACCGGCACGCGGCCAGGAACGCGGCCTTGCCCGTGATTACCAGCGTCGGACTGTCCCTGGCCTTTTCCATCAACGGCGGGGCCTTGACCGAACAGATCTTTACCTGGCCCGGAATCGGCCGGGAACTGATCTTTGCCGTGAGCAACAACGACTATCCCCTGGCCCAGGCCTGTTTTCTGCTTATCTCCCTGGTGGTGCTCACAGCCAATCTGGTGGTGGATATGCTCTACGCTTTTCTGGATCCCAGGATCCGTTACTGAACCGGGAGAAACCATGACGGCACGGATTGAATGGATCAACAGATGGCTGACCGGATGGCGTATTTTTATCCGCAATCCCCTGGGAGCGGCCGGTCTGGTCATTTTGTCCGCCTTTCTGGTCATGGCGCTGGCCAGCCTGCTGGTCCCGTTTCTGGACCCCATGTACCATCCCATGACCGGCATGGACCCCGACATCCTTCTGTCCACGGGTCCCGGCCCGACCCACTGGCTGGGAACGGACAACGTGGGCCGGGACATTTTCACCCAGCTCCTGGAAGGCGCCAAAGTGGCTTTCATCGTGGGGTTGAGCTCGGCCCTGATCAGCATCGTGATCGGCACCCTGGTGGGGATGATCGCCGGATATGCGGGCGGCTGGACGGACGCCCTGCTCATGCGCACGGCCGATATCATCATGATCCTGCCCACCCTGGTGATCCTTCTGATCCTGGCAGCCCTGTTCGGACAATTCAACATCTGGATCATCGTGGTCATTATCGCCGCCATGCGATGGCCCTCCGTTTCCCGGGTCATCCGGTCCCAGACCCTTTCCCTGAAGCACCGGCCGTTTATCGAGGCCTCCCGGGTGGCCGGGGCCTCCCACGTCCGCATCATTTTCCGTCACATCATGCCCAATGTCCTGCCCCTGGCCTTTTTATACATGACCTTCCGGATCACGGCCGCCATTCTGGCCGAAGCGGCCCTGTCCTTTCTGGGATTCGGCGATCCCGGCCAGGTCAGTTGGGGTATGATGCTGCAATGGGTCTGGAAATCCGGCCACATGTTCCAGGCCCCATACTGGCTGCTCCCCCCCGGCATCTGCATCTCCCTGCTCACCCTGGCCTTTTACATGATCGGCCGGGCCATGGACGAGGTACTCGATCCCCGGCTCCGCAGCGAAGGAAAGGGCTGATCCCATGGCATTGCTGGACGTTCATCGACTGACCGTCGGATACCGGACCCCCGCCGGGGTTTTAAGAGCCGTGGACGATGTGTCCTTCACCCTGGAGCCGGGACGGTCCCTGGGATTCGTGGGGGAATCCGGATGCGGCAAGACCACCGTCGGAATGGCCCTCATGGGGCTGCTGCCGGAACATGCCATGATTCTGAGCGGACGCATGGATTTCAACGGGCGCAATCTGGCCGTACTGACACCGGAACAGTGGCGGGACATCCGGGGCCGGGATATCGCCATGATCTTCCAGGCGGCCATGAACGCCCTGAACCCGGTGCTGAGGGTGGATGAACAGATCAGAGAGGCCGTCGCCGCCCACGAGCCCGACCTGTCCCAACGGGAACTGGATGAGCGGGTGCGCGATCTGTTCCGACGGGTCCACATTCCCGAAGACCGGATGCGGGCTTATCCCCATGAATATTCCGGCGGCATGAAACAGCGGGTGGTCATTGCCATGGCCCTTTCCTGCACCCCCCGGCTGATCATCGCCGACGAGCCCACCACGGCCCTGGATGTCATCGTCCAGGATCAGATACTCCGGGAAATCCGGGACATCCGGGAACAGACCCGGACCGAACTGATTTTCATTTCCCATGACATCGCGGTGGTGTCGGCCGTGTGCGACGATATCTGCGTCATGTACGGGGGACGGATCGTGGAGGCCGGAACCCGTGCCGAGGTGTTCCATTCTCCCCGCCACCCATACACCCGGGCTCTTCTGGGCTCTTATCTGAGCCTGGACAACATTGACCGGATCCGGATTCCGGACATGCAGGAGCGGCCCGACCAGATTTCCGGGACGGACGCCTGCCGGTTTTCGCCCAACTGCAGGGCCTGCTCCCGGGACTGCCGCAAGGCGCCGCCGGACTGGATCCACCTGTCCCCCACCCACAAGGCCCTGTGCTGCAGGGAAACCCTGATCAGGAAACCCCATGAGCCCCTATGACCCCGGCCGAACCCCTTTGGTGGAATTCAAGGGGGTGACCAAAATCTACCCGCCACGGGGAAGCCTGTTCCAACGCCCCCGGAGCGTTCAGCCGGCCCTGAACGGCATCGATTTGTCCATAAAAAAAGGCGACTGTTTCGGGCTGGTGGGACAGAGCGGCAGCGGAAAGACAACGGCCGGAAGGCTTCTTGTCAAACTGGAAGAACCTACGGCCGGGACCGTCCGGTTCAAGGGAGAGGCCATCACCTCCCTGCGGGGCAAGGCCCTGCGCCGGTACCGGTCCCGGGTTCAGATGATTTTTCAGGATCCTTATCAGTCCCTCAATCCCCATCTGTCCATCGCGGAAACCGTGGGCGAGCCCCTTCTGGTCAACCGTATCGGAAATCCGGCCCTGCGAATGGACAGGGTGGTGCACACGCTTGAAACAGTGGGCCTGACGCCCGGAAAAGATTTCAGCCGTCGCTACCCCCATCAACTGTCCGGAGGGCAGCGCCAGCGGGTGGCCATTGCCCGGGCCATCGTGCTGGAGCCCGAGTTCATCGTGGCCGACGAACCCACCTCCATGCTGGACGCCACCATTGCGGTGCAGTTGTTTCAACTGCTCCTGAAAATCCGGGAAACCTTCGACATGACGTTTCTGTTCATCACCCACAACCTGGCCGCGGCCCGGTATCTGTGCAACCGGGTGGCCGTCATCCACGAAGGGCATATCGTCGAAGTGGACTCGGCCAAAAACATCATCCAGAACCCCCAGCACCCTTACACCCGACGGCTGATCCAGGCCCAGCCCCGGTTCGACGCCCAATTCTGAGGACAGGACCCGTTCGGCCATGGGATACACCATTGTTCACACCACCTGTCACACCCAGTACGGCGGGCTTGAGAAACGGATTTTCAACGAATCCCGGTGGATGGCCCGGCAAGGCCATACCGTTGTGATCGCGGCCCCGCCGGACACTCCGCTGTGGAACAAGGCCAGAGAAAACGGATTTCAGACCCCGGCCGTTCATTTTAAACGATCCGGCCTGTTCCATGATTTCAGAAAGCTCAGACGTCTGTTCCAACAGATCCGGCCCCACATCCTGAACACCCACGGCAACGAAGACGCCAAAATCGCCCTGGCGGCGGCCCTGGGAACCGGCATTCCCCTGCGGATCCTGTCGCGCCACATCAGCGCCCATGTCCGCAACTCCTGGTATAACCGGCTTCTCTACCGCCGTCTGTGCCGTTATGTGTTTACCACGGCGGATTACACCACCCGGCATCTGATCGAAACCCTGGGCCTGGCCGAAGACCGGGTCCACACGGTTTCATCGGGCATTGTCCCGCCGGAACGCCTCATGGATCCGGACGAGGCAAGAAAACGGCTGGCCGGCGAAGTCGGTGCCCCGCCGGACGCCCGATTTCTGGGGTTCGTGGGACGGGTTTCGGCCGACAAGGGAGTGGACACCCTGATCCGGGCCTTTCACCGGGTTTCGAACCGGATTCCCCATCATCTGGCACTGGTCGGCGGCGTGACCGAGGATTACCGGACAATCCTGGAAAAGCTGGCGGCAGGACTGGGCGTGGAGCGGCGGGTTCATTTCACGGGGTTCAGGGAAAACGTCTGGCCTTTCTACCGCGGACTCGACGCCATGATCCTGGCCTCCCGGGACCTGAACGGAATCCCTTTCGAAGGCATTCCCCAGTCCGTTCTGGAAGCCATGTACGCCCGGTGCCCGGTGATCGGATCCAAAAGCGGGGGGATCCCGGATGTGGTCCGCCACGGCCGGACCGGGTTGATTTTCAGACCCGGAGACGATCCGAACCTCGCCGAAACGATCATGCAGGTCCTGAGCGATCCGACCGGCGCTCGGGCGAGGGCCGAAGACGCTTTCCGGATGGTCGCGGCCCATCACACCCTGGATGCCATGGGGAACCGGATCCTGGACCTCGTCCGCCGGGCCCTGGACGAAACGGCCCGGACTCACTGATCCTGCGGCTCAGTCAACCGGAACGCCGGCGACCCGACCGCTCACACCAGTCTTTTAAACCGTTTTTCCAGCTCTTCCCGGGTCAGGGTAAAGGCGATGGGGCGTCCGTGGGGACAATGGTGGGGATTTTCGCATTGTTCCAGGTCCCTGATCAGGGCCTGCATTTCTTCGGGATGCAGACGAGCGTTGGCACGGACGGAGCGATGGCAGGCCATGAGGATCAGACAGTCGTCCAGCCACTCGTCCCCGGCGCGCTCGCTCCCGTCCGACAGACTCTTGTCCAGGATGTCCAGGAGAATGGGTTTCACTTCCCTGTCCGCGAAAAGAACCGGAACCGAAATAATGAGAAAGGTGGTGCCGCCAAAAGGGGACACCCGGAATCCCAGGGCTTCGAGATCGGGCATCAGGCGCTCCAGCGCGTCGGCTTCCCGATGGTTCAGCTCCACGGTTTCAGGAACGGCCAAAAGCTGGCCGGCCGGACCGGCGGATCGAACCCGTCCGCGCAAGGCCTCATACGTGATCCGCTCGTGGGCCGCGTGCTGATCGATGACCCTGATGCCCGCTTCACATTCGGCCAGGATATAGGTGCCCAGGGCCTGGCCGATGATCCTGAAATGGGCGGGGAAATCAAACAGGGGCGCTTCCCGGGCCGGCTCCGGGAAGGGAGCGGCCGATCGCCCGATTGTCGGTTGATCCCCAGGATCCGGAACCTTCCGAAAGGAACGGGAAAAAAGGCCGGGGCGGCCTGGGGTCTCCGGGGTCTCCGGTTCGAGCCAGCCCGGCACCGACTCCTCAATGGCATCCGAACCCGTTTGCGGCTTATTTTCCGGCCGCACCGGAGGATTGGAACCAGACCGGGACGGAGTAGCTTCGAGGGTTCGAGTCCCGGTGGCGATCCGGTCATCATCGACGACCCGGCCGACACCGGCCGGACGGAGGATCTCGGCTGGACCGGAAAGGGCCGCGGCAACGGCCGGGACCACATCCGCGTACACCTGCCGGGGATTTGAAAACCGAATCTCGCGTTTGGCGGGATGGACGTTCACATCCACCTCATCGTACCCAATCCGGATGAACAGCACCGCCAGAGGAAACCGCCCCTTCATGATCCGGCCCCGATAGCCCTGAAAAACAGCGGCCGTCAGTCCCCGGTCATAAACCCGCCGTTGGTTCACGAACAGAAAAATCCGGGAAGCCGTGTTCCGCGTGATGTCCGGATGGACGCAGTACCCGCCGAGAATCAGACCGTTGCCGTCAAAACGGATTCCATGCAGTTTGCTTTGGGTTTCAAGGCCGAGGACGTGAACGGCCCTCTGAAATTCGCCCTCGGAAACCGGAAAATGCTTCTGGAGACCATTGCCCGAAAACAGACGGAACCGGATCCGGGGATGGCCGAGGGCCATGCCGGCCAATCCGTCGGATATATGGCCCATTTCCGTGGCGTCGGACTTCAAAAATTTTTTCCGGGCCGGAGTGTTGAAAAACAGATCCCTGACCTCCACCATGGTGCCGACGGGTGCCCCGACCTCCGTGACGGACCGGATATTGCCTCCGGCCATCTCGATGCGGGTCCCGGTCTCGTCTTGGGCCCGGCGGGTCACCATGGTGAATCTGGATACCGAGGCAATGGACGGCAGGGCTTCCCCGCGGAAACCCATGGTGGAAATGGAAAACAGGTCTTCCTGGGAATAAATTTTGCTGGTGGCGTAGCGCTCGATGGACAAAAGGGCGTCATCCCTGGACAGGCCCGACCCGTTGTCGGATACGCGGATCAGGGACTTTCCGCTCCGGGCGACCTCCACCGAAATATCGTCCGCCCCCGCGTCAATGCTGTTTTCCACCAGCTCCTTGACCACGGAGGCCGGCCTCTCCACCACCTCACCGGCCGCGATCCGGTTGGACAGCGGCTCAGGCAGGATCCTGACCGTGTTCATCCCGGACAAACCTTGACAGGAATTCAGAATCTTTGGGGCTTAAATCAAACCGGAAACAAGCCTCGTCCACCAGCTTGGTCGGGTTGGCCGACGGATTTTCCGTCCGCTTTTCCGAAATCCATTGAACCGCTTTTTTCAGTTTATCGCCCTGGGGCATGATGGTCGGCATGGTCACCTCCTTGTCGGATATCAGGTTTTTTTATAAATCGGGAAAACGGGCTTTCAGCCCGATGGTTCGCTCCAATCCGAACCCGGCCCGGATCAGGGTCATTTCATCGAACCGGGCCGCCATCAACTGCACACCGATGGGAAGCCCGCCGGATGAATGCCCGGCCGGCACGGACATGCCCGGAATCCCGGCCATATTGGCGGACAGGGTGAAAATATCGGTCAGATACATGGTCAGGGGATCGTCGACGTTTTCACCGATTCTGAACGCCGGGGCCGGCGCCACGGGGGAAAGGATGAAATCACAGGATTCAAAAGCTTTGGTGAAATCCTCCATGATCAGGGTCCGCACCCTGGACGCCCGGCCGTAATAAGCATCGTAATAACCGGCGGACAGGGCGTAGGTGCCGATGATGATCCGACGCTGAACCTCGGCGCCGAACCCCTGGGATTTGGTTTTTTTGTACATGTCGAGAAGATCTCCGCCGGAACGGTCCCGGAATCCGTATTTGACGCCGTCGTACCTTGCCAGATTGGAGCTGGCCTCGCAGGGGGCGATGATGTAATAGGCGGCCACCACATAGTCGGTATGGGGCAGGGAAATTTCCCGGATCTCCACGCCCAGGTCCTCGAACACCTGTCGGGCCTGTTGGAAAACCCGGGCCACATCCGGGTCCAGGCCCTCCACGGCCAGGTATTCCCTGGGGATACCGGCCCGCATTCCCTTGAGCCCCTTCCGGGCGAACCGATCCAGGGCCTCGGTAAAATCCGGGACCGGGTGGGCCGCGCTGGTGGAATCTCTGGGATCATGGCCGGCTATGGCATTCAGCAGAATGGCGGCGTCCGTCACGTCCCGGGTGATGGGGCCGATCTGGTCCAGGGACGAGGCATAGGACACCAGACCGAACCGGGAAACCCGGCCGTAGGTTGGTTTGAGCCCCACCACCCCGCAATGGGAGGCGGGCTGCCGGATGGAACCGCCCGTATCCGTACCCAGGGCCCCGCAACAGAACCGGGCCGCCACGGCTGCGGCCGACCCCCCGCTGGACCCGCCCGGCACATGGTCGGTGTGCCAAGGGTTGCGGGTGATTTTAAAGGCTGAATTTTCCGTGGACGAACCCATGGCGAATTCGTCCAGATTGGTCTTTCCGATGAGGACGGCACCCTTTTCCTTGAGTTTCGACACCACCGTGCCGTCGTATTCGGGGACGAAATCCGCGAGAATCCGGGATCCGCAGGTTGTGGGCACACCCCGGGTGCACAGCAGGTCCTTGAGGGCCACGGGCACACCGGTGAGATTCGAGGCCCGGCCTTCGGCAATGGCCCGATCCGCCTGCCCGGCCTGCGCCAGGGCCGATTCTTGGTCAACGGTGATAAAGGCCCCGATCCGGTCTTCGTGGGCCCGGATGCGTGCCAGCAAGGCCCGGGTCAGTTCAAGGGAGGTTGTTTCACGGGCCGACAACGCTTTTTGGGCACCGGCAATGCTCAGTTCATGGTATTCCATTGTTCATATCCTGTGTTGTTAAATTCCGGATTATTTCACCACCCTGGGAACCACATAAAAATCCCCGTCCCGCTCGGGCGCACCGGCCAGTGTGATATCCGGGCCGGGGGAAGCCGCGGCAACGTCTTCCCGAAGCACGTTGGTCATGGCAGCCGCGCCCGAAGAAAGCCGGACCCCGTCCACATTCACGTCCTTGAGCGTATCCATGTAAGTGAGGATCTGGTCCAGCTGGACCACCATTTTTTCCCTTCGGGCGTCGTCAAGTTCCAGACGCGCCAGATGGGCGATTTTTTCCACTTCTTCCTTGGTTATGGTCATGGATTTTCCTTTTTGATAATCATTGCGTCGATACCGGCCTTTTCCAGCCTGCCCTTGTATTCGCGGGCCTGATCGTAGGTGTCGAAATGCCCGGATCGAACCCGGTACCAGGTCGTTCCATCTTTTTCCGTCTTGACCCGATAGGACGAAAACCCTTTGTCCGCCATTCGGGCCATTTTGCTCACCGCGTCCGTAAAACTCGGATAGGCGGCGATCTGAAGGGTGTAGACACCTTCCTCTTTTGGCTGTACCGGCTCTTTAACCGGTTCGGTTCGCACCGGCTCTTTTATCGGCTCAGGCTGTTTTTCAGCGGGCTCCATCGCAACCGGTTGAACAGTCGAAGGTTTGACAGGCGAAGGTTTGACAGGCGAGGGTCCGGCGGCTACGGGTTGCGTGACCGCCGGTTGAGTTGCCGGCGGCTTGGTGACCGAGGGTTTCACGGCCGGGGGCAAGGGCTGGACCGAGGCGCCGTCTTCCGGTTTGCGCAAGGTCAACATTTTTTTCCCGACTTTGACCGTCGAAACAGACTCGGTTTTAACGGTTTCATCCGGCCCGGCAACCGCCTGACCTTGGGGGACCGTCGGATCCGACGTCGGCGTGCCCACCGGGCGGGTCACGGTCCGGGCGGGAACTGCCGGAACAGGAACCGGGGCCTCAACGGCCAGGCGATCGTCGCTCTGCGGTTTACTCAGGACCTTGTGAAACTGAAGATCCACTTTTTTATCGTCCGCTGTTGTCGCTTCCGGGGTCCGGACCAGTTGCTCCAGCTGTCTGGACAGATTTTCGGTATCAAAGGTGACCGGAGCGGTTCCACGGCCCACCAGAATACCGAGGAAAAACATCCATCCGGCCAGACAGATCAAAGCCGGATATTTCCAGATCCCTTTGGACAATCGCATGGTTACATTCTTTCCGGCGCGGACACCCCCAGAAGCGTCAACCCGTTCCGGATCACTTTCTGGACGGCCAGGACCAGGCTCAGCCGGGCCAGGGTCTGTTCCCGGTCGTCGGTGATCACCTTGTGCCGGTTGTAATAAGTGTGAAAAGCCGCCGCCAGATTCATCAGATAAGTGAATATCACATGGGGATGAAGTTCGAGGGCGCTTTTCTCCACGGTTTCCGTGAAAGCGTGCAGGATTTTCAGAAGGCCGATCTCTTCAGGGGCGGTCAGCCGGTCCAAATGTTCGCCTTTTTTAAGGTCAAGATCGGACAGAATCCCTTCCTGTGAGGCTTTCAGCATAATTCCGGTGATCCGGGCGTGTACGTACTGGACATAATAAACCGGGTTGTCGGCGTTTTTCTGTTTGGCCACTTCGAGGTCGAAATCCAGCCCGGAATCATAGCTCCGGCTCAGGAACATGAACCTTGCCGCGTCCCGGCCCACCTCGTCGATGATTTCTTTCAGGGTCACGAATTCACCGGCCCGGGTGGACATCTGAATGGGTTCGCCCCCCCGCAGAAGGTTGACCAGTTGGACCAGGATGACCTTGAACTGTTCGCTTTTGTGTCCCGACGCCACCACGCAGGCGTTGACCCGTTTGATATACCCGTGATGGTCGGCTCCCCAGACATCGATGACCCGGTGAAATCCCCGCTCGTATTTTTCCCTGTGGTAGGCGATGTCCGAGGCAAAATAAGTGGTTATCCCATTGTTGCGAACCACCACCCGGTCTTTTTCATCTCCGAAATCCGTGGTTCTGAACCAGAGGGCCCCGTCTTTTTCATAGATCAGGCCCCGGGATCTGAAATCGTCGATGACCCGGCTGACCCGCCCGGAATCATACAGACTCTGCTCGCTGAACCATTGATCAAAGGTGACGCCGAAGGATTCCAGATCCTCCCGGATGCCCTGAAGGATGACGCCGGCGGCGAACCGGGCGCACAAGGCGACGGCATCTTCCTCGTTCCGGTCGAGAATGGCCGGCCCTTCTTTTTCCAGGACCTGGTCGGCCAGATCCCGGATATAGTCGCCCTGATAGCAGTCTTCGGGAAAATCCACGGGTCTGCCGGATTTTTCCAGCAGCCTGAGCCACACCGATGTGCCCAGGGTCCGGATCTGGCGGCCGGAATCGTTGATGTAATATTCCTTCTGAACATCGAACCCGGCAAAGGCCAGAATGTTTCCCACGGCATCCCCCACGGCGGCCCCCCGGCCGTGGCCCACATGAAGGGGGCCGGTGGGGTTGGAGCTGACGAATTCCACCTGAACCTTTTCATGGTTGCCGATGGTGGAGCGGCCGTAGTCCAGGTCCCGGTCGAAGATCCGGTCGATTACCGGATGCCATGCGCGACCGGACAGGAAAAAATTGATGAATCCCGGACCGGCCACTTCGATTCTTTCGATCATGGAGCCGGTTTCAATAAAAGGAATAAGGGTTTCGGCGATTTTGCGCGGGGCCGTTTTCTGAACGGCGGCGGACACCATGGCCACGTTGGTGGACAAATCCCCGTGGGAGGCGTGGCGGGGCGCTTCGATGTCCATATCCGGGATCGTGCCGGAGGGCAGAAGCCCTTGTTCGAACGCTTTGCCCACGGCCTCTTCGACCATTTTTCGGATAATCTGCTTCATGGCTCTCTCTACTCTTCGTGCTCGGAAATGTCGTCCGGCTCGTAGTTCAGGGAATCCTCCTCGTCATCGATTTCCTTGATCTCGTCTTCGCCGGCCTCCCCGTCTTCATCCAGCAGATGATCCAGCTCCACGTCATCCTCTTCCAGAAGGAACCGCTCTTCCTTGGGAAAGGCCTCGGCGTCGTCGTATTCGATCACCGCCACCTGCTGGTCGGCGTCCCTGAAAAATTCGACCGTGCCTTCAAACAGTTTTTCACACACCTCCGTGGTCGGGAAAAAACTTTTTCTGCGGATGATCTGCCGGAATGCCGGATACCCTTCCGCCGACGCCCGGGTCACGGCATCGAGACTGTATTCCTCTTCGAGCAGAGGCATCACGATGCCGGGATCCACCTCGCTGGACTCCAGAACCGTCAGTTTGTCCTCTCCGACGTTTTTTTCAAACCGTATTTTCTGTTTCATCCCATATCTCCTGTTAAATCGGGTTAACCTGAAACTTTCTAATATATCTCAACTCTCTGCCATGTCAATGATAAGATGGTTTGACGAATGAACAAATTTACGCTAACTAGGGCCGCAACACCCATTCAACCGGAAAACAGGAGGACCGGCGGTGACCATATCGGTTTACATCATTGCCTACAATGAGGCGGACAAAATCAAAGACGCCCTGGAAAGCGTATCCTGGGCCGACGAAGTGGTGGTGGCGGACTCTTTCAGCACGGATGACACGGCCCGGATCGCCCGGGACCACGGCGCGAGGGTCATCCAGATCCCGTTCAACGGGTTCGGCCGGCTGCGCAACGAGGCCATGGCCGCCTGCACCCACGACTGGATATTCAGCCTGGACGCGGACGAACGCTGCACCCCGGCCGCGGAAAAGGAAATCCGGGACATCCTCTCGAACCCGGACAGCCTGGACGCCTATTACGTTCCCCGGCGCAATTATTTCATGGGACGCCGGATACGGCATTCCGGGTTCTACCCCGACTTTCGCCAGCCCCAGTTGTTCAGGAAAAACACCCTGCGGTTCCTGCCGGACCCCGTTCATGAACGCTATGAAGTGATCAGCGACAAACCCTGCGGCTATCTGCGGTCCGACATCTTTCAGATCCCCTTCGGAAACCTGGAAGAAGTGCTCCGTAAAGCCGACCGGTATTCCACCCTGGGAGCCGAAAAACTCATGGCCGCCGGAAAGTCTTCGGGAATGGGCACGGCCCTGTTCCACGGGCTGTGGGCCGCCTTCCGCATGTATGTCCTCAAGCTGGGGTTTCTGGATGGATGGCCCGGCCTGGTCATTGCCTTGTCCAATTTCGAAGGCACGTTCTACAAATACGCCAAGCTGTACATCCGGCAAAAAGGGCTGGACCGGATCTCAGGACCGGATCGGCCCAGGACCCGACTCTGACCCGGCCGGATCGGGACGGGCGAACAGGCAGGCGCTCATGGCGGCGAAAAACCAGCCCTCGGCATTGTCCTGCAGAGGGGAGGACACCAGGGCGGCGCAGACCAGGGTCAGCACCAGCCCTCGGCCCAGAAGGGTTTGGGTTCGGGAGTCCAGGTTTCCGGCCGTGCGCCACTGGATGCCGAAAAACGCCAGAAGAGCGGCCAGTCCGGGCAGACCGAACTGAACCGCGGTCATGAGATAATCGTTGTGGGGGTTGTCGGAAAGCGTCATGCCCGTATCTTTGACCAGATTCGCGTAGGCGTGCCCAAACCCTCCCGTGCCCGTGCCCAGCAGCGGATTGTCCCGGACGAGCCGGAGGGAATTGACCATGAACTCCAGGCGCAGACCCGAGGAAGACAGAGGATGGGCCGGCCGGCCGGGCTCCCACTCCCCGACCTCTTCCATCACGGCCCTGGCCCTCATCACGAGCGGGTTCCGGGGCTGAGCCCAGGTGACCGCCCCCAGGCAGACGACAATGGCAAGGGCCGTCACCAGGCTTTTCCGGCTGTTCCAGGTAAAAAAATAATAGGCCATGAGAAGCATCAGAACCAGATGACCGGTCCGTCCGGCCACCATGAAAAACACATTGAACACGGCGGCCAGGCTCACCAGGGCCCACATCCATCGCAACCGGAGGGTCTCGGCGGCTTTGGCCCATACGGCCGTGACAAAGGCCGTGAAGGCCATGAACAGATTCTGTTTGATGCGGTCATGAAAAACCGCGCAGTCCGAGACATCTCCCTTGACCGGAACCCACGCCGGCAACAGGTCCGCGTACATCAGACCGGACAGGAAAAGGGTGATGAGCATGGCCAGGACAAAGGACATCATAAAGGCCTTCCGCCGGTCCGGATTTCTGAAATCCGTCAGAATCGCGGCGATGAACAGAAATTTGGCCCCGTCCGACAGGCTTTCCAGAATCCTTTCCGTTTCAGCGGACGAGTAGGCGACCCCGATCAGGTGAAAGGCAAACAGAATCAGACCCATCACGGCCACGGGATGGGTTTTCACTTCCCGCCGCCAGTGCGAGAATCGGTCCGGCCCATGAGCCGCGAGCCAGAAAAATCCGATCCCCGCCAGCAGAAAACTCGTCACGGCCGTGGAAATAGGGATGAAAAACCCCAGCATCACCAGCAGCCGGGTATTGATCCGATTCATGTCCCTGAACAATCGCATACGCCGTCT
The DNA here is from genome assembly GCA_964593855.1 of uncultured Desulfobacula sp. Taxonomy (GTDB): domain Bacteria; phylum Desulfobacterota; class Desulfobacteria; order Desulfobacterales; family Desulfobacteraceae; genus Desulfobacula. Next base: position 17,345 of record CAZQIX010000069.1, read on the forward strand.
TTACATCGCCGCTTATCCGTTTTCGATTTGTTTGCCGGCTTTTTATCAGATTATACGCCCAAAGTATAGGGTTTACTTGGCCCGGAGCGGCCCAAATAAAATGTTGACCTGATTTTTTCAAGATGGTATAAGAGTCGGGTTTATTGAGAGGAGGAGTGGCCGAGCGGTTGAAGGCGGCGGTCTTGAAAACCGTTAAGTGTAACAGCTTCGTGGGTTCGAATCCTACCTCCTCCGCCAGAACGGTTCACCTTACGGAGAAATGGCCGAGTGGTCGAAGGCGCTCGCCTGCTAAGCGAGTATAGGGGTAAAACTCTATCGAGAGTTCGAATCTCTCTTTCTCCGCCACCACCTCCCGCAAGCGTTTCCCTGACCATCCCCCCATTGCC
>CAZQIX010000070.1:0-17297 GCA_964593855.1 uncultured Desulfobacula sp.
AGTACGGCCAGATCATCATCGACGAATGCCATCACCTGTCGGCCTTTTCCTTCGAAGCGATCCTCAAACAGGCCAAAGCGAAATTCGTGGGGGGCCTGACCGCCACTCCGATACGCCGCGATGGTCATCAGCCGATCATCTTTATGCAGTGCGGGCCGATCCGCCACAGCGCATCGAGACCGGAAACCGCCCCGGCGCAACTGGAGGTCTGGCCGAAGGTGATTCCATCTCCGGAGATTCCGCCGGATTCACCGATCCAGGATGTGTTCCGTATCCTTGCCAACGATGAGAACCGTAACCGGTGCATCACCGGGGATGTGCTATCCGCCTACCGGGAAGGGCGAAAGGTGCTGGTGCTTACCGAACGATCGGATCATCTATCATTGTTGCAGGGGGCGCTGGGGGATAAGGTCGAACATTGTTTCGTCCTTCATGGCCGTTTATCGAAGAAACAACGAACGGCACTGTTTGACGAGCTGGGGGCACTGGCCGAGTCGGCACCGAGGGTACTGCTTGCCACCGGTCGACTGATTGGCGAAGGATTCGACCATCCACCGCTCGACACACTGGTGTTGGCCATGCCGATCTCCTGGAAAGGAACCTTGCAGCAATACGCCGGACGTCTGCACCGGGAACATGCCGACAAGCAGGATGTCCGCATCTACGACTATGCCGAAACCGATCAGCCCCAGCTCAACCGCATGTGGGACAAACGCCAGCGGGGCTACCGGGCCATGGGATATGAGATCAAACCAGGAGTTGCAGAGAACGGTTCCGGGAATTTTTAATTTCTTGTTTATTTCTTTCGATTGAATTGAAAAATGGATGTTTTTGTTGCACAAAATCCTTGCACTTAACATAGCAAATGCCATAACTCCTTCAATAAAGGTTGAATATGGAGGTGAATTTTATATTAAAAAATGAATCAAGCTGGCACTCAAACTGTTCAATTCCTTTTACGCAACACAGAAAGAACTGGGTCGCCTGAATGACTAAGAAAACCAACAATTTTTCAATAAAACAATGGCCTGAGGGTGAACGTCCCAGAGAAAAACTGATTCAGTTTGGGGCAGAACGACTGACCGACGCAGAGTTGTTGGCTATTCTGCTGCGTATCGGCAATGAGGGGGCTTCTGCGATTGATGTGGGAAGAGAGCTAATAGCCAAACTGGGAGGACTTCAGGGGATTGATCGGGCACACGCTGAAGATATCATGCAGATCAAAGGGCTGGGGCCGGCAAAAACGGCACAACTAAAGGCGGCTATCGAGATAGGCAAACGTGTCCGAAGGATGGATGTGAAACCGGTTTCATTTGATTCGGCGGGTGCTATTGCCCGGTATTGCTATCCGAAGTTTGAAAGTCAGCGACACGAACAATTTCTGGTTTTTCTGCTTGACGGGCAAAACAAGCTTTTAGCGGAACGGATTATTTCGGAGGGTATTCCAACGCAATCCGTTGTCTATACAAGGAAAGTCATGGAAGAGGCCCTGAGACTATCTGCCAGTGCTGTTGTCGTGGTTCATAATCACCCTTCGGGAGAAGCAACACCATCGCCACAGGATATCGAGACAACTCAAAAAATGAAGCAGGCGGCCGAGGTTTTGGAAATCATTTTTCAGGATCACATAATTATCGGGCGGGAAAGTTATTACAGTTTTATGGAACACGGAAACATTTTGGATTAAGGAACGCGAGATCATGGCAGGCAAAAAATTTAAAAAGGCGGACGAGGTACGGATTGAGGGAAACAAAATTTTCAGCCCGGTACGTCAAAAATGGTTGACGTTGACGCCGGAAGAAGAGGTAAGACAGCAATACCTGACCGTCCTGATTGACGAATACGGCTATTCTTTGGAGCAGATTGATGAGGAAGTCAATGTTACGGGTCGTGGCAGCGCCCAGGCACGGGCAGACTTCATTATCTGGCGAACCGCAAAAGACAAGGCTGATCAGAAAGCACCGTTTATTATCATTGAATGCAAGGCCGATAATGTGACGATCAAAGCGACGGACTATGCACAGGGTGAAAACTATGCCCGCATCGCCGATGCGCCTTTTTTCGTGACGCATAATTCACGGGAAACCAAATTCTGGCGTGTCAAAAAGGACAAAATGCCCGGCTATATAGAGGAGATTGAAAATATCCCCCATGCCGACGCGTCGGATAAAGAGATCAAAGAGCTGTTATCCAAGCTCCGTGTTTTTAAAGAGAAGGAATTTGCTGACCTCCTGCACCAGTGCCATAACGTGATCCGTAACCGGGAAAAGAAAGATCCGGCCGCGGCCTTTGATGAAATCGCCAAGATCCTGTTTATAAAGGTCTGGGTGGAACGGGAACTGAATAAAAAACGTAAACGCAAGAACCTGTTCAGCGTCGATTTTCTGGAAGAGCAGTTGGGTGATAATCCTTTGGATATGTTGTTTTCACAGACCAAACAAGCCTATTCCACGGATAAGATCTTTGAGGATGATGAACGTATCAACCTGAAGCCTGCCACCGGCACGGAAATTGTTCGCCTGCTGGAAAAATACAATCTCTCCGATACCAGTGAAGACATCAAAGGGGTGGCGTTTGAGCGGTTTCTCGGACGTACCTTCCGGGGTGAGATCGGGCAGTTTTTCACGCCGCGCTCGATCGTTGAATTCATGGTTCACATGATCGATCCCAAAGAGGGGGAAATTGTCTGCGACCCGGCCAGCGGTTCCGGCGGCTTTCTGATTCGTGTCTTTGAAATGGTCCGGGAACAGATTCTCGCCGATGCAGACCGGCAGTATAACGCGTTCAAGGAAAAACTCACCCAAGACAAAACGCTTAGCGAAGAGGATAAAGCAGTCCAATTACGCAAAAAGTTTGATGAGATCCAAAAAACCATCGACCAGCGCAACGAAGGCTCGCGCATGTGGAAGCTTTCCAACCGCTGTATCTATGGTACCGACGCCAATGACCGCATGGCCCGCACCAGCAAGATGAACATGATCATGCATGGAGACGGCCACGGCGGCGTGCATCACCATGACGGATTCCTGAATGTGAACGGGATTTTTGAGGGGCGGTTCGATATTATTCTCACCAATCCGCCCTTCGGTGCCAATGTGGAGCCCAGTGACAAGATTGCCGAGAGTGAGATTGCCGTGTCAAAGGCAGCTACGGAGCGCTATGTTAAAGAATATGGTAATTTGTACGAAGAGGCCCAGGCAAGAGTTAAGGCAGCCATGAATAAATCCATCGCCTCCCTCTTTACCCTGCCGAAACAAACGCTCAAGAAGGGGGAAATCGTTTATGGAAAGATCAAAACCGAAATTCTCTTCATCGAACGGTGCCTGGACCTGCTTAAACCCGGCGGCCGCATGGGGATCGTATTGCCGGAAGGAATATACAATAACCCCTCTCTGGCCCATGTGCGTGAATTCACGGAAGACCGGGCTTTTTTAAAAGCGGTGGTCAGTCTGCCCCAGGAAACCTTTGTCAGCTCCGGGGCCAGCGTTAAATGCTCTCTCCTTTTTCTGCAAAAATATACGGAAGAGCAGAAACAAAAATTCGATGAGGCCTACGCACAAACCGAAACGGAAATAGACGACAAATACGCGGATGAGATCGACGCCGAGACAACACGACTGGAAGCTGCCATTGCCAAAGCCAAGGAGGAAAAGGATACCGAAGGGCGCAAGGAACTGCAAAAAGAGCTGAACGCCTATCTCAAAGAGATGGGCGAGAAAAAGACCGCCGAATCCCGCCAGTTGCTCAAAGAGCGCTTCGACTATCCCATCTTTATGTATGAAGCCGAAAAGGTCGGCATCACTGCCACGGGTGAGGAAGATGGGAATGAGCTTTATCCGAGGCCCAACCAACCACAGGATGAGGAAAAGACCTGCCTGGAGTGGTATCGGGAGTTTCTGGGTGACCCAGAAGCGTTTGCAGCAGTTGAAGGAGCTGAGTAATGGCATCGGATTCTGTTCAAAAACGATTAAATATTTTGATGTGGTCTGAGATTGAAAAATGGACATCAACCTCAAGCTTGCTCCGCTTCGGGAAATTGCCTTCTGGCTGGCAAATGCTATTTGTACATGAATTCGCTTCTCAAATTTTTAATAAGGAAAGTGTTGACCCTGAAAAAGAATATAAAATGGCAGGTGTCAGATGGTATGGCGAAGGCGTGTTTCATAGAGAAACGGTCTTAGGGAAGGAAAAAAGCGCAAACTACCTTTCTCCATTAAAAACTGGTGCCTTTATTTACAATCGTCTGTTTGCATGGAAGGAGTCATTCGCTGTAGTCATTCCTGAATTTGAAGGCCTTTATGTCTCAAGTGAGTTTCCCCAGTTTGAAATAGATGAAACCATTGTCCTTCCAGAATACGTTTACTTGCTTTTTAACTCCCGAAAGCTTATTCGGGCGGTAAATGCTGCATCAATTGGATCTTCAGCAGTTAGCAGGAATCGATTTAAAGAGTCCGATTTTTTGGGGCTTAAAGTTCCTGTTCCTCCACCTCCAACCCAACAGAAAATCGTTTCATATTGGAAGAAGGCACGACAAAAAATAAATCATGGTCAAAAAACACAAAATGACCTGATTTATGAACTCAATGATTACATGATTCAGCAGACTCGCAAGTACAAATTGTTACGACAATCAAAATTGTTCAGTGCCAGCTTTTCCCAAACTCCGCAATGGGATGTCAAGGCAGGTCGGGCAGCGGTATTCAAAGAGGCAAACCCCTCATTTGTTCGGCTTGGCGACTATACGGAAGAATGTGCGGAAATGGTAAAACCGTGGGAGTATCCAGACAAACTGTGGTCGATTTACGGTGTTAACAACAAGGATGGTGTTTTCCTAAGCACAAAACAGGAAACAGCCAGGTTTAATGCAGCATACAAGCGTATTGAAAAAGACTGGTTTTTCCACAAACCGACCAGAGCAAATGTCGGGTCGTTGGGCATTGTTCCTGAGGTTCCTGACGATGCCATCACAAGTCCGGAATATCAAGTATGGAAATTAACAGGCGGCTTTGAGCCTGAATTCATGGATTTACTTTTGCAAACCCAGTATTTCCTGACGCTCGTCAGCTGCAATCGTGTTGGAGGGGTCAAGCAGCGAATGTATTACGCCAATCTGGCAGAAATCCATCTTCCTATGATCAGGCCAGATTCTCAGAAAGAATACATTACGCGCAAGGCGGCAATTAGGGAAAATCTTAAAAAGGCGGCCAGTCACCTTATCGAAGTAAAAAAACAGGTTGAAAAACTCATCCTCGGCACCCTTTCAATGGAGGACCTGTAATATGTCACGCGGCCGCCAATACATTCGGTTTGAAGGGTATTTTGCTGAAAACGAGGCCGATGATTATGCCGAGTCGCTGATTTTCCATACCATCAACAATACCGCACTTCCTTTGGAATCCGAACACGGTTTGCGGCTTCTGTTGGGACAGGATTCAGCCTACGAAATGTCCCTGGAGAGTGCCTGCCTGAGGATGTTATCCGCACCATGATTGCGACCCTTCAGAATTGGGCGGACAAAGAAAAGGATGAATGCAGAAAACTTCATCATCTAAGGTCCATTGAATCAGTGGCCCGCCAGATCAATGATGCAAAGGTGTTTGAAAAGGCCCGGATCGCTAAAACTGACGGAGCTTCTGGTCAAAATATGAGGGGCGCTAATCATGAAGAAAGATAATAAAAGGCAACTTCAAACGGCCGCAAAAGAGGTTTCCATCATCCGGTCCTCGGCAGCCGAGTACCTGACCTTTGTTGCCGCCAGCGGCAGCGGTGGTGTCGAAGCTGTCTACGCCGATGAAAGCATCTGGCTGACCCAGAAGATGATGGCCACGCTCTATGACGTGAACGTGCGCACGGTGAATGAACACCTGAAAAAAATTTTTGTGGACAGCGAGTTGCAGGAAGATTCAGTTATCCGGAAATTCCGGATAACTGCCGCCGACGGGAAGAGCTACAACACCCTCCACTACAAGCTGCCCGCCATCATCGCCGTGGGCTACAAGGTCAACTCCGAAAGGGCCGTGCAGTTTCGCAAGTGGGCTACCACCATCATCGATGAATACACTATCAAGGCCTACGTCATGGATGACGAGCGCATCAAAAGCGGCGGCTCCATCCTGACGGAACAATACTTTGAAGAACAACTCCAGCGCATCCGGGAGATCCGCCTCTCCGAGCGCAAGTTCTACCAGAAGATCACCGATATTTACGCCACTGCGGTTGATTACGACGTCACCGCCCAGGCCACCAAGCGCTTTTTCGCCACCGTGCAGAACAAGCTGCATTGGGCTATCCACGGCCAGACGGCGGCGGAGGTCATCGTTAATCGCGCCGATGCCGACAAGCAACACATGGGCCTGACCACCTGGAAGGATGCGCCGCGCGGAAAAATCCAGAAATTCGATGTCAGCGTGGCCAAGAACTACCTGACCGAAGACGAAATGGCACAACTGTCACGACTGGTGAATGCCTACCTGGATGTGGCCGAAGACATGGCGCTACGCAAGATCCCCATGACCATGCAGGACTGGGAGACCCGTCTGAACCGCTTTATCGCCGCCACCGACCGGGAAATATTGCAGGACGCGGGTAAGGTGACGGCGGAGATCGCCAGGGCACATGCCGAAAGCGAGTTCGAGAAATACCGCATCGTCCAGGACCGGCTGTTCGAGAGCGACTTCGACCGGATGCTCAAGCAGATCGAGGTGTTTCAGAAACCGGGGGACGGCAATGAATAACAGGATGGTCTCACACGAAGGCACGAAGACACGAAGGAGATATTAGAAAGGCATTTTATGAAGCAGATGAAACCGTTTGCCGGGAAATGGCGCATCGTCGAGATGGATGTCTGGGATCAGGATTATGTCGACATCGTTTCCGCCGGGAGGGGAGGGTTCCTGCCCGGCGGAAACGGGGATGGTTTGATATCAGATCTTTTCCGGCTTGACCACCGGATTTTTCTTCAGGTATTCGAGCCGGTTGAGACCGTCCACATAGGCCAGGGCGCTGGCCGTGATGATATCCGGGTCCGCGCCTTTGCCCAGGGCCACGATTCCGTCTTCTTCCAGGCGAACCATGACCTCGCCCTGGGCGTCCGTGCCTTCGGTCAGGGCCGAGATGGTGAAGCGCAGAAGTTTGGACTTGGTCCCGGTCAGTTTGGAGATGATGTTGTACACCGCGTCAATGGGTCCGGAGCCCGATGTGGCCCCCTGGACCGGGCGGCCGTTGATGTTGAGCTGGACGCTGGCCGTGGGGTAGACCGTGTTGCCGGACAGGACGTGGATGTATTCCAGGCAGAACACTTCCGGGCTTCTCAGGATGCCTTCGTTGATCAGGGCTTCGATGTCCTCGTCCTGGATGGTTTTTTTCTTGTCGGCCAGCCGTTTGAACTTATCGAACACCAGATCCAGCTCTTCCTTGGTCAGGTTGTAGCCCATGTCCCGGATGTGGGTATGGAGGGCGTGCCGTCCGGAATGCTTTCCCAGAACCAGGTTGCTTTTGTTCAGGCCGATGGTTTCGGGTTTCATGATTTCATAGGTCATGGGGTTTTTCAAAACCCCGTCCTGGTGGATGCCGGCTTCGTGGGCGAAGGCGTTGGCGCCCACAATGGCCCGGTTGGGCTGAACCAGGATGCCGGTGATCATGGAGACCAGGCGGCTGGTGGGGTAGATGCGCCGGGTGTCGATGGTGGTGGTCTGGGAGAAATAATTGGGTCTCGTGTGCAGGCTCATGACCACTTCCTCCAGAGAGGTGTTGCCGGCCCTTTCTCCAATCCCGTTGACCGTTACTTCCACCTGGCGGGCGCCGGCCGTGATGGCGGCCAGGGTGTTGGAGGTGGCCAGGCCCAGGTCGTTGTGGCAGTGGACGCTGAGAACGGCCTTATGGATATTGGGGGTGTGTTCCATGACATACCGGACCAGCCGGCCGAATTCATCGGGAACGGCGTAGCCAACGGTATCCGGAAGGTTCACGGTGGTGGCCCCGGCATCGATGACGGCCTCGAACACCCGGCACAGAAAATCCGGATCGGACCGGGACCCGTCTTCGGCGGAAAATTCCACATTGTCCGTCAAAGAGGCCGCCAGTTTAACGGATGCGACGGCCTGGGCCAGGACTTGTTCCGGCTTCATCTGTAGCTTGTAGGTCATGTGCAGGTCCGAGGTGGCGATAAAGGTGTGAATCCGAGGGTGGGCCGCATTCTGGACGGCTTCCCAGCCCCGGCGGATATCGTCCTCGTTGGCACGGCACAGGGCCGCCACCTGGGCGGTCCGAAGGGTTTCGGCGATGGTTTTCACCGCTTCGAAATCTCCTTCGGAAGCGGCTGGGAACCCGGCCTCGATCACGTTGACCCCCAGTTTTTCAAGCTGAGTGGCGATCCTGAGTTTTTCAGCCTGGTTCATGCTGGCTCCGGGTGACTGTTCTCCGTCCCTCAGGGTGGTGTCGAAAATGATGATCTGGTTGTCTGTACTCATGTTATGCGGTTTCCTTGTTCTGATTGTCTAAAGAGAGTTTGTACTGAAAACTGTCGGCCAGGGCCTGCCAGCTCGCTTCGATAATGTCTTCGGACACGCCGATGGTCGAGAAAATGTTGTTCCCGTCCCTGGAATCGATGAGAACGCGGACCTTGGCCGAAGTGCCGTCTTTCCCGTCGATGACGCGGACCTTGAAGTCCACCAGATGCATGTCTTCGATGTTCGGATACAGGCTGGTCAGGGCTTTCCTCAAGGCGTTGTCCAGGGCGCTGACCGGTCCGTCTCCTTCGGCCGAAGTGATTTCGGTTTTATCGCCCACCCGGATCTTGATCATGGCGTGGGAGTAGCAGGGTCGCTCCTTGTCTTTTTCCACGACCACCCGGAAGGACACCAGTTCGAAATGGGGCTTGAACTGTTCGGTGAGTTTTTCCATGATGAGTTTGAGCGATCCTTCCGCAGCGTCGAATTCATATCCGTAATCTTCCAGGTCCTTGATGCTGGAAACGATCTGATGTCCGTTGGCGCCTTTGTCGCCGAGATTGACGCCCAGCTCCCTGGCCTTGTATTCGATATTGCTCCGGCCGGACTGTTCGGAAACGATGACCCGGCGTTTGTTGCCCACCAGTTCGGGCGCCATGTGTTCGTAGGCCATGGGGTTTTTCATGATGGCGCTCACATGGACCCCGCCCTTGTGGGCGAAGGCGCTTTTCCCCACAAAGGGCCGGGAATTGACCGGCGGCACGTTGGCGGTTTCCGAGATAAACCGGGACAGGTTCAGGAGTTTTTCCAGGTTTTGGGAAGAAATGCAGTCCCGGTTCATTTTCAGGGCCACGATGGGGATGATGGCGGTCAAATCGGCGTTGCCGCAACGTTCTCCATATCCGTTGATGGTGCCCTGAACCATGGCGGCCCCGGCATTCACGGCCGAGATGGAATTGGCCACGGCCATGGCGCAGTCGTTGTGGGTATGAATGCCCAGGATCACTTCGGGTCGGTCCTGGAACCGTTCAGCCACCGTGCGGGTGACGGTGTCGATTTCGCAGGGCAAAGATCCGCCGTTGGTGTCGCACAGGACCAGGCATCGGGTCCCTCCGGCAACGGCCGCGTCAAGGGTCTGGAGTGCGTAATCCGGGTTGGCCTTGTAGCCGTCGAAAAAATGTTCGGCGTCATAGATGACTTCCCGGTCATGATTCAATAGATAGGCGACGCTTTCCTGGATCATGGCCAGATTTTCCGACAAGGTGTTCTGCATGATGGCCTCTACATGCAGGTCCCAGGATTTGCCGAAAATGGTGACCACCGGGGCCTCGCTCTGGATAAGGGCCTGGATGTTGCCATCCTGTTCGCAGGTTCTGTCCTGGCGCCGGGTGGAACCGAAAGCGGCGATTCTGGCCCGTTTCAGCGGAACATTCCGGATCGCTTCGAAAAAATGCTGGGCCCCGGGGTTGGATCCGGGCCAGCCGCCTTCAATATAGTGAATACCGGCATCATCCAGTCGCTGGGCGATTTTGATCTTGTCCTGGGTGGAAAAAAAGATGTTTTCCCCCTGCATGCCGTCCCTTAAGGTGGTGTCGTAAAAATAGGCTTTTTTCATGGTGGCGATCCTTTATCCTTTCCCGTTCTCCCTGGACAGGGCGATGGCCCCCGTGGACGCGATCTCAATGATGCCCATGGGTTTGAGCAGAGTGACGATGGCGTCCATTTTTTCCGTATCCCCGGATACCTCGATGGTATAATGGGCCGGCCCCACATCCACGACCTTGCACCTGAAAATATCCACGACCCTGAGAATTTCCGCTTTTTTGTCGGGCTGTGCATTGACCTTGATCAGGGACAGTTGCCGCTGAACGTATTTTTTATCCGTGAGGTCGTTGACCGTGATGACATTGACCAGTTTGTGCAGTTGTTTTTTAATCTGTTCGATGATGGGGGGTTCGCAGCTGGTCACCATCGTGATCCGGGACACGGCGGGTTCCGTCGTGTTGGCCACGCTCAGGCTGTCGATGTTGAATCCCCGTCCGGAGAACAGTCCGGCGATTCTGGACAAGACACCGGGTTCGTCATCCACCAGAATGGACAGTAAGTATCGGTTCGTTTTCATTTTACGTATCCTTACAATACAGGTTAAACCAGCAGCATTTCCGTAATCGCGCCGCCCGCCGGGACCATGGGGTACACGGATTCTTCCCGGTCCACGGCGAATTCCATGATGACGGTGCCTTCCATGGCAAGGCCCTGGGACAGAACCGTCTCTACCTGATCGGGCCGGGTGCAGCGCAGCCCTCTGGCCCCGTAAGCCTCGGCCAGTTTCACGAAATCGGGTGCGTGCTCCATGTTGGTGGAAGAATACACTTTGTCATAAAAGAGTTCCTGCCATTGCCGGACCATGCCCAGATACCGGTTGTTGAGAATGACCACTTTGACGTCTATCCGGGATTCGATGGCGGTCATCAGCTCCTGGATGTTCATCTGGATGGACCCGTCTCCGGCCACATCCACCACCGGTTTGTCCGGTCGGGCCGCCTTGGCGCCGATGGCGGCCGGCAGTCCGAATCCCATGACCCCCAGTCCGCCCGAGGTGATGAAATGGTTGGGCTCGTCAAAATGATAATACTGGGCGGCCCACATCTGGTTCTGACCGACTTCGGTGGTGATGATGGCTTTCCCGCCGGTGATCTCGTAAAGCTTTTCGATGACGAACTGGGGTTTGATCACTTCGTCGTCCTGATCATATTTCAGGGGCATGGTGCTTTTCCATGCCTGGATCTGAGCCAGCCATTCCGGACGCTCCCGGGTCAGTTCGGCCCTGTCCCTGCCTTCCATGAGGTGGATGATTTCCTTGAGGGTTTCCTTGCAGTCTCCCACAATGGGACACTGGACCTCGATGTTTTTGTGAATGGAGGTGGGGTCGATATCGATCTGGACAATGGTGGCATTGGGAGCGAATTTGGCGATGTTGCCCGTGACCCGGTCATCGAACCGAACTCCGGCCGCGATCATGAGATCGCAGTGGCCGATGCTCATGTTGGCCCGGTAAGTGCCGTGCATGCCCAGCATGCCCAGCCACAGGGGGTCGGACCCTGGAAAGGCCCCGAGTCCCATGAGGGAGGCGGTTACAGGGATATCGACCATCCGGGCCAGGCGGGTCAGTTCTTCCGATGCCTGGGACAGAATAATTCCACCACCGGCGAAGATGACCGGCCTTCGGGCGTCCCGGATAAGTTCCACAACCTTGTTGAGCTGCTTTCTGTTGGGTTTGTAATTGGGTTTGTAGGATTTGAGAACAATCTCGCCCGGCTCTTCAAATTCAGTCACGGCCTGGACCACATCCTTGGGAAGATCCACCAGAACCGGACCGGGTCTGCCGGATCGGGCCAGATAAAATGCTTCCTTGATGGTGGCGGCCAGTCTGTCAACGCTTTTGACCAGGTAATTGTGCTTGGTGCAGGGCCGGGTGATCCCCACGATGTCCACTTCCTGAAAAGCGTCGTTTCCGATCAGGCCGGTGGGGACCTGACCGGTGAACACCACCAGGGGGATGGAGTCGCAGTGGGCGGATGCGATTCCCGTGACCGTGTTGGTGGCGCCGGGGCCGGAGGTCACCAGGGCCACACCCACGGACCGGTTGGCCCGGGCATAGCCGTCCGCTGCATGGACGGCTCCTTGCTCATGACGGACGAGAATGTGGCGGATTCCGCTTTGTTTGGCCAGGGCGTCGTAAATGTCGATGACGGCCCCTCCCGGATAGCCGAAAATGGTATCCACACCTTCGGCCTTGATCATCTGGATAAGAATCTGAGCACCTGTGAGTTTCATGATGGTCTCCTATAAGCTTTCTTTGAATATGGCGCCGTTGCCCGCTGAACTGACCATCCGGGCGTACCGGGCCATATAGCCTGTCTTGATTCGGGGTTCGGGTTTGATCCAAAGGTCCAGCCGCGTCTGGATTTCCTGGTCGGAAACCAAAAGCCGGATGGTTTTGGCGGGTATATCGATGTCGATGAGGTCATTTTCCCGGACGGCTGCAATGGGGCCTCCGTCGGCGGCTTCCGGCGACACATGGCCGATGGAGGCGCCTTTTGTGCCGCCGGAAAACCGTCCGTCCGTGATCAGGGCCACGGTTTCATCCAGGCCCATGCCCGCGATGGCCGAGGTCGGGGTCAGCATTTCCCGCATGCCCGGACCACCGGCCGGTCCTTCATATCGGATGACAATGACATCTCCCGGGCGGATGTCCCGCTCCAGAATGGCCTTTGTGGCGGCTTCTTCCGAGTCGAAGACCCGGGCCGGGCCCCGGTGTTTGAGCATTTTGTCCAGAACGGCCGACTGTTTTACCACGCAGCCCTGGGGGGCCAGATTACCGAACAGAACGGCCAGTCCGCCTTCCCGGTGATAGGGATCGGTCACCGGGCGGATCACCCGGCGGTCCCTGGTCCGGACCCGGCTGATATTGTCGGCCACGGTCCGACCGGTAACGGTCAGGCAGTCCGGGTTCAGCATGCCGTGGTCGGCCAGTTCCTTCATGACCGCCGGAATGCCGCCGGCGGCGTCCAGATCTTCGATGCGGTCTTCTCCGCCCGGACTCAGGGAGCACAGATGGGGGGTTTTCCGGCTGATCGCATTGATCATGTCCAGATTCATGGGAACCCCGGCTTCATTGGCAATGGCCTTGAGGTGCAGGACCGTGTTGGTGGAGCAACCCAGAGCCATGTCCACGGTCAGCGCGTTTTCAAAGGCCTCCGGAGTCAGGATTTTGTCCGGGGTTATGCCGGCCTGCAGCAGTTCCACGATTCGTATCCCGGTCTCCTTGGCCAGCCGGATGCGTTCTGACATGGGCTCCGGAATGGTGCCGTTGCCGGGCAGGGCCATGCCGACGGCTTCGGTCAGGCAGTTCATGGAATTGGCGGTGAACATGCCGGCGCAGGACCCGCAGGTGGGGCAGGCCGTGTTTTCGATGTCCAGAAGCTGCTCTTCGGTCATTTTGCCCGTCTGGACCGCGCCCACGGCTTCGAATACGGTGATGAGATCGATTTTTCGGCCTTTCTGTTTTGGATGGCGGCCGGCCAGCATGGGACCGCCGGAGATCACGATGGCCGGAACGTTGAGACGGGCAGCGGCCATGAGCATTCCCGGAATGATTTTGTCGCAGTTGGGTACCAGGACCAGGGCGTCAAAGGGATGGGCCATGGCCGTGACCTCGATGGAGTCCGCGATCAGCTCCCGAGACGCGAGGGAATAGTGCATGCCTTTATGGTTCATGGCGATCCCGTCACAGATGCCGATGGTGGAAAATTCCATGGGCGTTCCCCCGGCCAGGCGGACACCCGCTTTGACGGCCTCCACCACGCGGTCCAGATGCATGTGACCCGGAATGAGTTCGTTGGCGGAGTTGGCGATGCCGATCAAAGGCCCACGGATTTCACGGTCCGTATATCCCATGGCCTTCATCAAGCTCCGGTGGGGCGCTCTTGCAACACCCTGGGTGGCTATATGGCTTCTCATATTTGATAGTCTCCAAACTGAAAAAGCCGTTATCCGCCTTTTCGGGGCTGATAACGGCTTTTTTGACGGTTAAAGGTTTATGCCACTACGAGCCCCTTGCTTCGGAGGTGTCAATGACCACCCCCACAATAATAAGGACCAGTAGTATGTTAATCGGATTTGTCATCATTTTTATTTTACCTAAAGATATTTCATTATATATAAATTTTATTTCTGTCAACAAAAAATTAGTGGCTCTGATATTAAAGAAGGCGATCGAAACAAGGAATCAATACAGGCCGTCCAGGCCGGAAAATTAAATTTGACAAGCCGGTTCAGGTTTCTATATAATTTCAGCCGTTTCAAAGCTTTCGAAAACAGGGAATGTTTCCCCCGCTTCCGGTCGGCTCGTTCACTTTAACGGCTCCATCAAAACAAACGGCTTTGATCATGCATACTGTCAAGATGTTCAACAGGTTTTCTCTTTTCTTTTCCGGACTCGTCCTGATTCACGCCGCGCTGTTTTTTCTGCTGGGCGCACCGGACCTTATCCTTTTCTGCGTCCTTGCCGTTTTCATGGTTTTCATGAACCTGTACGGACTGTGGCCGCGTCGGGAAACGGCCGCGGCCCATGTCCTGAATATCATCTATCTGGGTTATGTGACCCGGCTGATGTATCGAACCGGCGGCATTTACAGTGTTGTGGTCGTCATGCTGCTGTTTGTGCCGATACTTGCCTCTCTGTTGCCGGACAAAAAACACCGTCTCGTTTATCTGATCGCCGCGGTCGTCGTCATGCTGGTTTCCGTCTTCGGCCAGAACCTGTATCCCGGATTCATGTTGTCGGAACGGATGGTCAATCTCAGCTATTTCCGCACGACCCATATCCTTAGCCTGTTTGTGTTTTTCACGGCTTCGGTGATTCAGATGATCCGGGAACGGGATCGGTTGCTCGCCCGGGTTTCCCATGAGCAGGCGGAGAAGCTCCGTATCCGGACCGACGCGGAGGCCGCCCTGAAAATCAAGGATGAATTTCTGGCCAATGTGAGTCATGAGATCCGAAATCCCATGAACGGCATCATCGGCATGATGCATGTGCTTCTGGAAACGGATCTGGATGAGGAGCAGCGGCAGTATGCCCGGATCGTTTACAACAGCGCCGAGGCCATGCTGACCATCGTCAACGACATTCTGGACCTGTCCAGGATCGAGGCCGGTCGGCTGGAACTGGATGTCCGGGATTTCGATCTGGAGGTCTCCGTCCGGGATATGGTTTCTCTGCCGATGCTCCAGGCCCGGCAGAAAGGGGTCGAGTTTTCCTGGTCCATTGATCCGGATGTGCCCTGTCTGCTTCAGGGAGATATCGGCCGCATCCGTCAGATCGTCAGCAACCTGACGGGCAATGCCGTGAAATTCACGGATCAGGGCGAGGTCAGCCTCAAGGTATCTCTGAAATCCGATGATGCGGAAACGGCCGTTCTGCATTTCCAGGTGGAAGACACCGGTATCGGGATTCGGCAGGATCAGATTCAACGACTTTTTGAATCCTTTACCCAGGCGGACATGTCCATTACCAAAAAATACGGGGGAACCGGACTGGGGCTGGCCATCTCAAAGCTGCTGGCGGAGGCCATGAATGGACAGATCGGAGCGGAAAGCGTTGAAATGGTGGGTTCGACATTCTGGTTTGCCTTGCCGTTGAAAAAACAGGTATCCCGACAAAAGCGGTCACGGTGCCCTGACCCGGAATCCACTGATCTGAAAGTGATGACCATCACGGACGGGTCAAATCTGGGTAGGGATTTTGAAAAAGCCCTCGACGAGCTGGCCATGGCATACGATCAAGCCTTTGATGAAACCGAAGCCGTTGAGATGCTCCGATGGTCCGTCGAAGAGGGCCGACCGTTCGATCTCGTGATCATGGAAGCCAAAGAATCGAACAACCTGGCCGAACAGCTGGGGATTCGAATTAAACAGGACCCGGATCTGAAATTTTCCCGACTCATGCTGCTTACCTCAGTGGGGACCAAAGGGGATGCGCGTCGTTTCGAATCCATCGGATTTTCCGCTTTTCTTTCCAAGCCCGTGGACCGGTCTATGCTTCTGGAATGCATTCGGGCGGTAATGTCTCTTCCCTGTGATGAACAGGAACGGTCCCATCCCATTATCACCCGGTATACGGTTATCGAAGGCCGTAAACATGTCCGGCGGATCCTGATCGTGGAAGATATGGAAACCAACCGTATCACCACCCGGATATTGATCGAAAAACTGGGATACCGTGTGGATGAGGCCCATACCGGTCTTGAAGCGGTTGAAAAACATAGACGGAATTTCTATGATCTGATTTTCATGGACTGCCGGATGCCGGAAATGGACGGTTTTGAAGCCACCCGGGAAATCCGGGCCTATGAAGCCGCCCGGAAAAAGTCCAGGACTCCCATTGTGGCCATGACCGGCAACGCCTATGAAAGAGACCGGAAAAAATGTTTTGACGCCGGTATGGATGATTTCATCGCCAAACCTGTGGTTCCGGATATTTTGACCCGCAAGATCAACAGTTTTTTGTCCGCCGCTCCGGACAGGGAAACCGGTTCGGCGGTGAACGAATCAGGACCGGCTTCCCTGATCGGGGATAACGACTTGAGTTCCGATGCCTATCTGTGTTTTAATAAATCGTTGTTAATGGATCGGCTCGGCCATGACGAGGCAACGGCCAAGGTCATACTGGAGACTTTTTTTCAGGAAGCGCCGGATCTGCTGGAAAGACTCCGGGAAGGGCTTGACCGAAAGCGTTACGCGGATGTCCGGACCTGTGCCCATGCCCTCAAGGGGGCTGCGGCCAATGTCGGTGCCGACCGGTTGGCGGCGGCGGCCCGCAGAATGGAAACCGGGGCGGAAAATCATGACCCCGGCATTTTTACCCGGGATTTGATGACTATTACAGACGAAATCAACCGGTTTGAGAAGGAAGCCAAACCATGATGCAACCGGAAAACTTGTCCATTCTCATTGTGGACGATATGAAAAGCATGCGGCTGACCATACGGGAAATGCTGAAAACCCTGAAAATAGGCAAGACGCTGAGATTCGCGGAGAACGGAAAGGAAGGTCTGGAAGTCTTGAAGGAAACCGGGTGTGATCTGGCCATCATTGACTGGAATATGCCGGTCATGAACGGAATCGAGATGCTCGAACAGATCCGTGGCGACAAAACCTTCCGTGATATGCCGGTGATCATGATCACGGCCGAAGCCGAGCGGGACATTGTCTCCGAAGTGGCGGAAACCGAAATCGATGCCTACCTGCTCAAGCCTCTTACCCTTGCCTCTCTGGACGGTAAAATCA
>CAZQIX010000071.1:0-16556 GCA_964593855.1 uncultured Desulfobacula sp.
GCGACAGTTCAATTCAAGATAGATTTCCGGATAGAATCGTGAAACGTGCAGACCGCGGGCAAATGAATCATGGGAAACCATCAGATTTTTGGAAATCTGATGGTTTCCCTCCCTGCGGTACAGATAATAGGCGATACAGGAACCGTCCCGCTCGCAGGAAAGCGAGAACCGGTCCAGAAAAAGCGGTAGATAAAGGGTCAGAAAAGGGGATAGAATCGGCCCGGGAGCCGGAACGACCATTTATATTCTTCTTTGAACAAAATGGTACAGCCGAGCCCCCGTCTCATAAAAGAGACGCCACAGATGGCGGGACAGGATCGGCTCGACACCGGTCACCGGCAACGGTATATTCCTGGTCGATCCGCTGACGGCATATTCAGCCAGAAGCTTCCCGAACACTGTCCCCGGGCCGATCCCCCGACCGTTGAAACTGGTGATCATCGCCATGTTTTTATCCAGCACGTGGAAACGTGGAATGTGGTTCGGGGTCATTGCAAAGGTACCGTACCAGCCATACTCAAGAGATATGTCGCCGATCTGGGGAAATGTTTTCCTGATCGTTCGTTTGACCCAGTTTTCATGCAGACCATAGGCAAATCCTTCCACCGCCCCGACGCTCCCGACAAGAAGCCTCCCGGCCGCATCGAGACGATAGGACGACAAAATGAGGTTGGTGTCCCAAGATCCTTGACGTCCCGGCAATACGGTCTTCAGAATTTCTTCAGGCAGCGGCGGGGTGGCATACTGGAAAAAGTTCATGTAAATCATGGATTTTTTGTTGGTTTCGAAGGCATGTCCCGGATAGGCATGGACTGCGATAATAACCGCCTTGGCCGACAATGCCCCCCGGGGAGTACTGATTTTCCAACCGTCCGAACCTTTTTCAAATCCCGTTACCGGCGAGTGGTTGTAAATTTTTGCCCCCTCTTTAAGGGCGGCTTTGGCCAGGCCCCGGGCATAGGCCAGAGGCTGAAGGGTTCCGGCCCGATGGTCCAGCAAAGCCCCCAGGAACGCACGACTTCCCGTCATGGCCGCCGCTTCGTCTCTTTCCAGCAGCCGCACCGGCGCACCGCGCTTGAGCCATTGTTCTTCCCGCTGCCGGAGCGCCTTATATCCGGCCCGTGCATCGGCGCAATGGAGGGTCCCGTTGCGAAGAGCCTCGCATTCAATCCCGTATTCTTCTATCAGCTGAAACACAAGATCAGGTGAATTTCCCAATACATCAATGAGTTTTTCACCATATTCAGGGCCTGCGAGCCGAAGAAGTTCCTCGGGCATGAGCCACAGACCGGCGTTGACCAGGCCCACGTTCCGGCCGGCCCCACCGTATCCGATATCCTCGGCTTCCAGAACCAGGGCTTTTTTTCCCATTTTGGCCAGATGCAGCGCGGCGGAAAGGCCGGTATATCCGCCGCCGATAATGGCGACCTCGGTTTCATGGGCACCGCTCAGAGCCTCCAGGCGAGGTCCGGGAGGCGCGGTAACCTCCCAGAGCCCGTGTTTGATATTTTTGACTGCCATGATCACTCCTGATATGTATAGGTTGTTATTTTATTGATGTTTTTATGGTATACCAAAAAAACATCAAAAGTCAACCGGATTTTATTTTCACCAACGACGGATTGTTCAAAATCATTTGACAAGGCTCAGGAGAGCGGATATAGACTGGTATTATTTAGGTATACCAGAAAACGACCATGATCAGAAAACAAGGATTTTAAGCCAACCGCGGCCCCATGAACCAGGACATCTACAACACACTGAGAGACCGCATCCTTCATCTGGAATACTCGCCCGGCCAGATGCTCAAGGAACTGGAACTGGCCGAAGAATTCGGTATCAGCCGGACCCCGCTGAGGACCGTTCTGTTCCGCCTGGAATGGGAACACCTGCTCAAGATCCTTCCCAGAACCGGTATTCTGGTCATGGAGCTGGAACTGAACACCCTGACCCATGTATTCCAGGCCCGGCTCGAACTCGAATCCGTGATCGGGACCCTTGCGGCCGAACGATTCACCCCGGATCATTTCCAGCGGCTGGACGCTTTCATGCCGGACTGCACCCGGCAGTTCGACCACAAAGACCCCAGGGCCCTGGCATCCCTGGACATGGACATCAAACGGCTCTTCCACAACGCGGCGGCCAACCCGTTCCTCACGGAAATGTCGGACCGGCTTTACAGCCTGACATTCCGGCTTTGGTATTTCAACCTTTTGAAAATGCATCACGATGACTGGAACACCGAGGTCTCCAGCATCAAAGAAGATCTGGAATCCCTGTCCGACCTTCTGAAGGCCGGAGACGCCCCCAGGGTCGGAGAGGCCAGAAAAGATCACCTGCTCAAGCACCTCAAGCGGATACGGTCCCAATTTCTGGGGCTTTCCGGGACTCTTTAATTTTTCAAGGCCTGAATCTGAACTTGGACCGCCGGAAGCCGCGTCTGCTTTTTCGCCCGCTCCAAGATCCGATCTCCATGGTCCGATCTTGAAAAAATTTATTTTTTAGTTGAATATGAACCATCACGCTTTTTTATTTCAATGAATCATTCAGCCAAGGGGAAAAACATGATTCCTCACATCAAAACAATCCTTTATCCCACAGACCTTTCCGATACCGCCCGATACGCCTTTGGATACGCAGCCGATCTGGCCCGACGGTATGATGCCCTGATTACCATCCTGTATGTCATGGAAGACTTGAACCACATAGTCGAGAGTCAGATCCGGGATATGCTGGGCCGGGAGCAGTGGGAAAAGCTCAGAACGGAAAAACAGGACCATCTGAAACAAAGCATCCGGTCCAGACTGGAAGACTTCTGCATTGAAATGGAATCCCGGATCGATTCCTGCCGGCTTCTGGTCGAAGAGATCCGGATAACCCGGGGGCAGCCGGCCCAAGCCATCCTGGATACCGCAAAAGAAATCAAGGCCGACCTCATCGTCATGGGAAACCGAGGCCATAACCTGCTCCAGGGATCTTTGATCGGCGGAACCGCCAGAAAAATCGTCCAGACCGGTTCCATACCCGTCCTGGTCGTGCGGCAGCCATAGCCGGTCAAGCGCCTCCGGCCGGTCGTTCTTTGCGGATCATGTCCACGTGGGCGATCCCGTCTTCGAGATAAGGGGCCGATACGGTTTCAAAGCCGTGGGACCCGTAAAATCCTTCCAAGTAGACCTGGGCGCTGATCATGACGCCCATTCCCGGCCAGGTGTCCCGGATATACGCCAGTGCGTTTTTCATCATGGCATGGCACAGGCCCCGGCCCCGGCTGTTTTTCACAACCGCCACACGCCCGATGCCCGGCCGGCTGAAACAGAGTCCGGGCGGCAGGATGCGTGAATAGGCAACCAGATATCCGCTGCGATCCCGAGCCGTCAGATGACGGGTGTCCGGATGCCGGTCTTTGTCGTCCAGTTCGGGATAAGGGCAGTTCTGTTCCACCACGAACACATCCACCCGGAGTTTGAGCAGATCGTAAAGCTCATCCGGGCTGAGTCCGCAAAACGGCCGGATGGTCCACTCAACATCCGGCATGTCAATCCGGCCGACCGTCGGCGGCCTCCTTGCGAAACGCCTCCATGGACCGCCCCCGGATGGCTTCCGCGATTTCGAATACATAATCATAGATGTGCAGGCCCTTGGACGAAGCGATGATTTCACCGTTCTCCACCCCGATCTGGGCCGCGCAATATTGTTTCATCAACTCGATGGCCGCCAGGTTGGCCGGAAACCCGCCGAACAGGTCCCAGGACCGGAAATAGGGAAAAAAATGCAGTTTCCCGTCCTGGATGCGGGTGTCGATGTGACGCAGGCACGGCGGGTCGAGCAGTACCATGTCCGAAGGCCGCCCCACCTGAAGAATCATTTGATTGTTACGGAAGCCTCTGTTTTTATAGGTCCAGATCATGAGCTCCATCTGATTGACAAACCATCGCCCGTTTTCTTCGATAAAAATACCGCCGCTGTCCCATGGTTCTTTTTCCTGGATCAGGATATCTGCCAGACGTCTGAAGTCGTCCGGCAGATAAGGCATTTCACATTTGCAGATCCGCTGCCCATAGGTATAGGATTCTCCTTGCTTTTCCTCTCCCGTCATGAGGTAGGGCAGATAGTCATCCAGATAACCTTCCTCCACCGGGTCCGGAAAACCCAGCAGCGGGTTGACCTTGGGCAGCAAAGGCACGGAGGCGGGATGGGTGATGTGAATGGTGATATAATCGAACTCCAGTCGTTTCTGGCCTTCGAAAGACCCTCTATGGATGGTAAAAGCCCGGCCCTGTTCGACGCACCGGTAAAGGGTCTGGAACCAGGCATCCGAAAGGCTTGTGGCTTTGATGAAAAGTGGCTGCAACATTGGATCGCTCCTTAATTTGAATTCGGTATCGGCTCAGGATGTCTCGGATTCGGATGAAACCGTCCGGAGGGCGCCCGGCAGATGGTGAACATCTTCCGGCCCGGCCGGCGAAATGGACAGGCATCGGCCGTCTTGGACCAGGACCCGTCCGTCCACCATGACCAGACGGACATCCGAGGCCCGGGCCGAGTAAACCAGGCTGGAATACGGGTCGTACATGGGCGTGAGATGGGGTTTGGCCGTGTCCACCAGAATGATGTCCGCCCGCTTTCCTTTTTCGATGGAGCCGATGAGACGGCCCAGCCCGATGGCCCTGGCCCCTTCAATGGTGGCCATTTTCAGGGTGGTCCGGGCATCCATGACGCATGGGTCCAGCAGTGCCGCTTTGTGCAGCTTGGCGGCCGTGTCCATTTCCGAAAAAAGGTCATGGTCGTTGTTGGATGCACAACCGTCCGTACCCAGGCCCACTGTCACGCCCTCACCGATAAGTCTTGGAATCGGCGCGATGCCCGAGGCCAGTTTCATGTTGGATTCCGGGCAATGCACGACCGTGGCCCGAGTTTTCCGGATAAGGGCCGTATCCGTCTCGTCGACCCACACACAATGCACCATCAGGGTGTTTTCATCCAGGATACCCAGGGAATCCAGGTAGGCGACAACGGAAAGCCCTCCCCTGTCGGGAATCGCGTGGATTTCCCCACGGGTTTCCGCCACATGAATCTGAAACAGCACTCCCAGCTCTCGGGCCGCCTGCCGGGCTGCGGTCAGGGTCTCCCGGGAGCAGGTATAGGGGGAATGACAGAATATGGCGGGATAAATCAGGGGGTATTTGTTTTGATGGGTTTTGACGAAATCCACGGCCGTCCGGACATTGGCCGCCGGATCCGGCACCCCGGGCGCTGGAAAGTCGATCACGCCCTGGCCCAGAACAGCCCGCATGCCGGAGGCGGCCACGGCCCGGGCCACGCTGTCTTCCAGAAAATATCCGTCACAACAGGTAGTGGTTCCGGACAACAGCATCTCCACACAGGAATGCCGACTCCAGGTCTGTACGGAGACCGGGTTCACATGGGCGGCCTCGGCCGGAAACACATGCTCGTTCAGCCAGGTTTCCAGGGGCAGGTCGTCGGCCAGGCCCCGGAACATGGACATGGGCAGATGGGTGTGGCCGTTGACCAGGCCGGGCAGAATGATGTGCCCATGGGCGGGAATGCGGTTTTTTACGGAGTACCCGGATAATTCCTTTGTTGTCCCGACCCCCATGATTTCTCCGTCCCGAATCAGCACGGCCCCGTCCTCGATGACCGGCCGTTCCCCGGCCATGGTCAGAAGCAGCCCGTGTTCGATCAGCGTATCATATGTCATTTTTCTTCCTTTCCTATCTCCCATGAAAATGGACGGACAAATATCTTACCACAAGCGGACAGGATACTGCACCGCATTTTTTTCTTGACCTTCCAGCGAACACACATTAACGTATGAACAATCATTCAATTGTTCAGGAGATATCATGGAAGCCTGCGAGATTAAATTCGTTCATGAAAAAAACGTGGAAGAGGCACTGACACAGATGCCGATTCCCCGGGACATTTCCCGGATGGCCGACATTTTCAAATCGCTGAGTGATCCGACAAGGCTTCGGATCGTTCTTTCACTGCTGAACCGGGAACTGTGTGTCTGCGATCTGGCAACCGTGTGCAATCAGACCGATTCCGCCGTCTCGCATCAGCTCAGGATTCTGAGAACATTGAAAATCGTGAAAAACAAACGGGTCGGCAAAATGATCTTTTACACGCTGGATGACGACCATGTGGCCTCCCTGATCCGGATGAGCCTCGAACACGCAAGACACTGAATCCAAGGATTTGGGAAAATGGACCTCATGGCGGATTTGCTGAAAGCGTCCTGGGATATCTATCTGGACGTTGCCGTTTACATGCTGTCCGGCTTTTTCATTGCCGGACTGCTTCACGCTTTTTTCAAACCGGACAAGGTCAGATACTATCTGGGAACCGGAAAAATCCGGTCCGTGATCCTGGCCGCACTTTTCGGCATTCCCATCCCTCTGTGCTCCTGCGGGGTGGTGCCGGTGGCGGCCGGACTAAAAAAGCAGGGGGCCGACAACGGCGCCGCTTTGTCTTTCATGATCGCCACCCCGGAATCCGGCGTGGATTCCATTGCCGTATCCTGGGCGCTACTGGACCCGATCATGACCGTGGTCCGGCCACTGGCCGCCTTTGTCACCGCCATTGCCACGGGAATCGTCCAGAATTATGCCGGCCATAACCCTCCAGAGCCTCCATCAAGCTTTCCGGTTACAACCCGGACCGCCGAAGGGGGCGGGTGAGCCAAAACATCCGGATGCTGCGCAGTTGCGCGCCCAACCCAACCGACGCTCTTGAGCAGACTGAAAAACAGCGTGCAGTACGCCTTCGGCGATCTCCTGGCCGACATTACCCGGCCTTTTATCATCGGCGTATTCATCGCGGGCGCCATCACCTGTCTGCTCCCGGCGGATCTGGGCGTCTGGGCCGGGAAAAATCCTTTTCTGTCCATGATCCTGATGCTGACCGCAGGCATTCCCATGTATGTCTGCGCCACCTCGTCCACCCCCATTGCCGCGGCCCTCATTCTCAAAGGGCTCAATCCGGGCGCGGCCCTGGTATTTCTGCTGGCCGGACCCGCCACCAACGCCGCAACCATGACCATCATCAAAACCCTGTTCAACACCCGGGCCCTGGTCATCTATCTGGGCACGATCACGGTCTGCTCTCTGGCCATGGGGTTCATGCTGGACCGGCTCTATGTCCTGGCCGGAATTTCAGCCGGCGCCGTGGTGGGACAGGCAACGGACATTCTTCCCGCTCCGGTCCAATGGCTCTCCGCCATGATCCTGACCTTGCTGATATTCCGAAACTACCTGGCCGCTATTCGAAGGTGAACTTTCGGCTCCGGGGAGACGGACCCATTTTTCCTTAAAATCAAGATTGAAAATACCTTTCAAAGTGATAAACTGACATTCAGGCGGCTGTGGACCAGAACAGAGCCCCCCGTTCCGTCGGAAACCACGCGGCCCGGTCGCACGAACCACAGAAAAAGGAAAGGACAGGGTGTGAAATCCAAAGCCCTTGAAGTCAATCTGCAGGACACCCGGGCCGATGTCCGGATCGAAGACAAATACACCGCTCTTCTCGATATCGCGTCCGATTATGTGGGTATTCTCAACCGGATGACCATTTTTTTGAAAGAACTGTCCCATCCTTACAAAAACTGGGATTTCATTGTCAATGAAGCCCGCCACTTCGCCCTCCAGAATTTTCATCTGTACCGTCGACACCCGGTCGGGGACCAGGCCCTGGACCTTTTGGCCGGCATTTTTCTGACGGCCTTTGCATCCGATGCCGGACCCAGGCTCAAAACATCCGCAGCCGACAACCTGATGCTTTTTCTCCAGCACATTGTCAAGGAATCCGGACCGGATCTTCCCCGCTTTCTCCCGGTTGTCCGCAATATCGTTCAAAAGATCGAAACCTTTGATGACAAAAACTTTCATTATTTTGTCATATCCTTTTATCAGCCGGACAGAACCGCCGGAATGCTGCTGGACCGACTTCAGGGGGAAGAGCCTGTTTTCACGGACATGAATCCCTTTCTGGTTAAATTCTATGACGGGTTCTTTCGGTATTGGCTCGACCAGGAAGAGCCCCTGGCCTGGGTGGAGCAGAACATGGACATCCGACAGATCCCGGAAGAGATCCGAACCTTGCTGGACGGAATTTCCCATGACCGCATCCGGGAGATGCAAAAGGACCTTGAATCCGTTATCCAGACCCTTGAATCCTCACCTGTCGAGGCCACCCGTGCCTTGACCCGGCTGACGGGCTACCAGGAATGGGTCAGCCGGATCGGGTCCGTGCCCCGGAAAATAACGGGCCAAAACGAAAACGAGACCTCGGGCCGGCACCTGAAACTCATTTTTCTGTTTTATATCATCCACATTCCCGGATTGTTCCCCATCCATGTCCAGGCCTTAAGAGAGATCAACACCACCCTGACCCAACTCATCGGAGCCAGGGATTTTAAAAAAGACATCAACATCATCAACCAGACCTTTTCCCTGCTCAAGGAACACCGGGGCAAATACCCGGAAACAGTCCTGGACTGTATTCACAAGATCGGAGAAGCCGTCTACAAAACCTCCAAAATCGATCTCATCAACCATTTTATCGACCGGGCCGTGGATCACGGTTTCCAGTTCCCCATGATCGAAGGGACCGGAGAAGACTGGCAGATCAAGAGCAATTCCGTTCACGTCAAAAACATCCGCGTGTTTCTAGATCTGATCGGCCGCCACCCGAAAAAATCCAGGCGCCTTTTATCCGCCCTCATCATTTCGCTGGCCATCGGCGGGGTGTTCATCAAGGATACGGATCTGTTTCCAAGGGACATCACCAAGTTTCTGAACACCGACATCGAGCCGGTCTTCAATCTGGTCAAGCAGCTCGCCCGTCTGTTGCCGGCCTTTTTCAACGAAATAGGAGCCGAGGGCCATTTACGAGATATTTCCACCGAACTGGACGAATCCTTTCAAAGAAAAGACCGGCTCATTCATTTTCTGCGCAAACAGTGCCATGTGGAAAGCTCCAGCCGGATCGTGGACTTCATCCGGGAAGTCATCCTTTTCTGGAAAACCGGGGACAAAGGACCGCTGGAACCCTTTCTGCCGCCCTCCATCTTTGAAGACATCCAGCCCGAGGGCCTCTTTGTGGACGGCCCCCGGATCGTCCTGAAATCCGATGGGTTCAAGGACATGCCGACTCCGGAGGACTGTCTCATCCACACCGAGGAAGCCCTTCACAACCTCATCGATGCCGTGGCCGGCGTGACCGACATGGACCGGTCACGGGTCAAAATGATTTTCGGGTTCTACCGCCTCCTGAACCAGAAATACCGGATCGACCATCTGGAGCTGAAAAAATACCTGGCCGGCTTCAATTCCGAAAACCTTCCCGACACCGGCCGGCTTTTGGCCGCGCTGGCGGAAAAAAACCTTGAGGACAAAATCAAGGCATTGATGGCCTACATGAGCGATCTGAAGTCCATCATCCTGTCGGACAGGGTCTACGAAGCCAACGAGGCCATCTATCACAAGCGCCATTTCGCCGTGGACATTCCCTCCATGTACGGCAGCTACAACGAACCCAAATTCGATGCCATGGGCCTGACCCTGAGGGTGGAAACCATCCTCAACGTCCTTTTTGAAGAGCTGATCAACGGCATCGATCTTCAGGTGATCACCAAAGCCACGTTCAAACGGATCTACGGGATCCTGGACCTGTTCCGATCCGCCCTGGCCCTGGACGGCATCACCTATAACCAGCTGGATGTGCAGATGGATTTCCTGAAATTTTCCGTGGATATCCGGACCTGCACCTTTACCCAGTACCTGGATATTTTCAAAGGATTTGTCCGGGCCGTGGCCGATATCATCAACGACCATTTCAACAACATTCATTCCGCCAACCTCTTCCACATCGAGGCCCGGATCGGAAAAGACCAGATCCTGAAAAAATATCTGCCCGCGGAGCCGTTCAAGCAGGAATCCAAACTGGACCACCGAGTGGCGGAAATCTTTTTCATCGACCGCATCGCCAGCTCCATCGGGCTTCAACAACTGGACCTGTTCCTCAACCGAATCCTGCACACCCTGTTTCAGCAGTCTGAAAAACTGTCCCAGATCCACCTGAGCCGGCTCCTCAATTACGACCCCAAGTGCTCCACCATCGAAATCGGCAGTTCCGACCCCATCAGTAACAACATCATTTTTCTGGGCAACAAGGGGCTGAATCTGATCAAACTCAAACACCTGGGGTTTGCCGTACCCGAAGGGTTTATCATCACCACGGAAGTGTTCAAGTGCCGGGAGATTATCAACCAGTACAAGCCGGCCAACATCAATTTCAAAAAATACATCAGAAAAATGGTGGGAAACCTGGAAACCCGAACCCAAAAAAAATTCGGCGATCCGGAAAACCCTCTGCTCCTGTCCGTGCGCAGCGGCTCATCCATTTCCCAGCCGGGGATGATGGATTCCTTCCTCAATGTCGGCATGAACGAAAATGTAGCCGTCCGTCTGGCCGACACCAGCCGCAACCCCTGGTTTGCCTGGGACAGCTACCGCCGATTTCTCCAGGGTTACGGCATGGCCTTCGGTATCAAAAGGGACGCCTTTGACCACATTATCCTGTCCAAAAAGAAACAGTGCAACGTGGAACTGAAACGCTATTTTTCCGGGGACCAGATGAAGGATGTGGCCATGGCCTATAAACAGCTCATCCTGGACACGGGCGTCGAAATCCTGGAAGATCCCTGGGATCAACTGATTCTGGCCATAGACAAGGTATTTTCTTCCTGGGACACCAAACGGGCCAGGGATTACCGGCGGATTATGGGCATTTCCGACGACTGGGGCACGGCCGTGACCGTTCAGGCCATGGTCTTCGGCAACCGGTCGAGGCAGTCGGGATCGGGGGTGGTATTCAGCCACAGCCCCAAGCTTCCCGGCGACACGGTCCGTCTCTGGGGCGATTTCACCATCGGCAACCAGGGAGAAGATGTGGTGGCCGGCCTGGTCAAAACCCTGCCCATTTCCGAAATGCAGCGGGAAATCGAGGAGCGCGATTCCAGAATCAGCCTGGAGGAAAGCTTCCCCGCCATCTACGAAGAGCTCAAAAAAGTCATTTACCAGCTTTTGTTCGATGAAGGCTGGAACCCCCAGGAAATCGAATTCACCTTTGAAGGCGAAACCCGGGACAAATTGTTTATCCTCCAGGCCAGAGAAATGTCCCTCAGGGATCGCAAAAAAATCGTGGGTTTCGACGTGCCGCCGGACTTTCTTGAAAAAGCTTATCTCGGGCAGGGTATCGGAGTCAGCGGCGGCGCCATGAGCGGCCGTATCGTTTTCACCCTGGAAGAAATCGACCTGTTCCGCCAAAAGGACCCCCAGGCCGGCCTCATCCTTTTGCGCAACGACACCGTGCCCGACGACATTCTCGAAATCGACGCGGCCGACGGCATTCTAACGGCCCGGGGCGGACTGACCTCCCATGCGGCCGTGGTCACGTACAACCTGGGCAAGACCTGCATTGTCGGATGCGAACATCTGGTCTGCAACGAGACGGCCGGAGAATGCTTTCTCAACGGAGTCCGGCTGACCACCGGCGATTACATCAGCATCAACGGACAAAAGGGCACCGTGTACCGGGGCGCCATCAAAGTGCGCTGATCGGGGTGCATTCATCATAATAATCAGGACAACCGTAACAACGAGGTGACACTATGAATCCAGACAGATTAAAAACTCTCGGCGTCAACGGGCTGGGAAGGATCGGCAAGCTGACCCTCTGGCACCATGCCGGCCGGAAATACTTTGATCGGATCGTGGTCAACGTGGGCAGGGAAGTGGGCCGCTCCTTTGACGACATCATCCATTACATCGAACGGGACACCACCTACGGCAGACTGGATGCCTTTCTTTACGGGCACCGGGCCGGAACCGTGATCGGCGAGGTGAATGAACAGGAATCCGAATTGACGATCAACGGGGTCAAAGTCAAAATCCTCCAGACCCATCGCAACCCCAAAGATATCCGCTGGGCCGACCACGATGCCCGGATCGTGGTGGATACCACCGGCCAGTTCCTGGATCCCTCCCTGCCTGCGGAAGCGCCCAAAGGATCGGCCCGGGGCCATCTCGAAGCCGGGGCTCAGAAGGTCGTCGTGTCCGCGCCCTTCAAACTCAAGGAAGGATCCGCCATGCCCGAAGACGCCGTCACCACGGTCATGGGCATCAATGACGGCGACTACGATCCCCTGCGGCACACCATCATTTCCAACGCCTCGTGCACCACCACCTGCCTGTCCCACATGATCAAACCGCTTCTGGACTATTTCGGGGTCCGACGGATTCTTTCCGCCTCCATGGCCACCATTCACGCGGCCACGGGCTCCCAGCAGGTTCTGGACCGACTGCCCAAGGTCGGGGCCAAGGATCTTCGGAAAAACCGGTCCATCATGAACAACATCATTCTGACCACCACGGGAGCGGCCAAGGCTCTGCAGCTCGTGATCCCGGAAATGGCCACCATCGGGTTCATCGCCGAATCGGTTCGCATTCCCACCGCCACCGGCTCCCTGATCATACTGGTCATGAATTTCCAGGAAGAGCTCAACACCAAACCCATCCGACGGGATCTGATCAACTCCATTTACCGCTCTTCGGCAAAGGCCGACAGCAACGGCTATCTCATCTATACGGAGCAACAGAACGTGTCGTCGGACATCATCGGAACCCCCAGGGCCGCCGTCGTGATCGAAGGTCACGAAACCCACGCCCGAACCGGCGCCATCAACATCAACCTGGAACACGTACGCGGGATCGACAAATCGGTTCTGGAGATGATCAAAGACCAGGTGACCAGCATCCAGGTGACCCAGGCCGTTATCTACGGCTGGTACGACAACGAAATGGCCAGCTATGTCAACATGCTGGGTGACCGGACCGTATCCATTGCCGAAACCATGCACTGATTCGATACGG
This sequence comes from uncultured Desulfobacula sp., assembly GCA_964593855.1. Lineage (GTDB taxonomy): Bacteria > Desulfobacterota > Desulfobacteria > Desulfobacterales > Desulfobacteraceae > Desulfobacula. Next base: position 12,954 of record CAZQIX010000071.1, read on the forward strand.
ACCAAACTGAAACGGATTGACAATGGAGCCGTCGTGACTTCCAAAAGCACCGCCCTGGACTTCCGGGGCATCGTCGTACTCATCATCCTGTGCGCCAGCTGGGGCGTCAATCAGGTAGCCATAAAAACGGCCATCCCGGAGGTTTCTCCCATCCTCCAGGCCGGCATCCGGTCCATCGGGTCCGCCCTTCTGGTGCTGGTCTGGATGAAGATCCGGGGACTTGCGATTCTCTCCCGGGATCACACCCTATGGTGGGGCCTGGCGGTCGGTTTACTGTTTTCCGGCGAATTTATCCTGATTTACTGGGGCCTGGAATTCACCAACGCCTCCCGGGCCGTCATCTTCATCAACACCGCCCCTTTTGCCGTGGCCCTGGGCGCCCAGATCTTCCTTCCCGGCGAAACCCTGACCCGCTCCCAGGCGGCGGGTCTGGTTCTGGCCTTTGCCGGTATTGTGGCCGCGTTCAATGAATCCTTGAACCTGCCCACCCGCGACATGCTCATCGGGGATCTCATGCTCCTGGGCGCCGCTGTTCTGTGGGGGGCGACCACGGTGGTGATCAAGGCCGGCCCCCTGGCCCGGATCGCCCCCAGCAAAACCCTGCTGTACCAACTGGGAGTGTCCGCCTTGGTTCTTCCCCCGGCCTCCCTTGTCTTCGGCGAACCCGGCATCACCGGCATGAGCCTGCCGACGGGGATCAGCCTGTTCTATCAGGTGGTCTGGATCGCCTTCATCACCTACATCGCCTGGTTCTGGCTGATCAGCAACTACGCGGTGTCCCGCCTGGCCTCCTTCACCTTTCTGACGCCGTTTTTCGGAGTCCTGGCCGGAGCCTTGATGCTCGGGGAAAACATCTCCCTGTTTCTGGTCTGCGCCCTGTTTCTGGTGGGGACCGGCATTTATCTGGTCAATCGACGCTGAAGCGGATCGATCCGTTGGCTCAATCAAACCGCTGAATCAGGATCACCCCCAGCAGGGAAAAGACCATTCCCAGGAAAAACCAGAGGCCCAGGTCCTGGTCCTTCGGCAAAAATCCGACGGCGGCCAGAAGGGCCGCCAGCAGCAGGGTGGCCGGGGGCTGGGCATTGGTGGTGATGGCCACCTGGACCGGCGTCAGATGTTTGAGCAGAATGTTCCACAGCACCATCATGACCATGCTGGAAATGATCACCATATAACCGAGGCCGAACCAGCCGGCTCCGGACACGGCCCTGAAATCAAACCGCAACAGAGACGGCAGGGCCATGGGAACCATGACCGCCACCCCCAGAATCAGGCTCCAGGCCGTGACGGTCACGGCATTTTTTTCCCGGCAGATGCCGACGGCCAGAAGGGTGTAAACGATCCAGCTGAACACGGCCAGAGCCAGCCATAGATCTCCGGTCCGCAGGTCCCGGACCTGGGTTCCGGATTCCCAGGGCCGCAGAATCATCATCACGCCGGTCAGGGCCAGAAGAACCCCGGTCAGTTTTCGAGGAGACGGGGCCTTTCGGGCCATGGCGCTGGAGAGTAGAAGGACCCCGAGAGGGGTCATGGCGTACAAAAGAGCCGAATGGCCCGGCACGGTCAGTTCCAGTCCTCTCAGAAAGCAATATTGATTCAGCGGCACCAGAAGAATACCCAGAAGCAGAAGAGTTCCCCATTCTTTCGGCGAAAAATCCGGCCGGGGAATGGTCCAGCCTGTGAACAGCAGAAACAGCACAGCGCATCCGATCCCCCGGGAAACGGTCAGGACCATTGGGTCGGAAAAGCTGATGGCCGCCGCCTTGCTGAACACAAAGGTGCCTGCGGCAAACATCACGTGAAGCGCCATGAACAGGTATAAATGACGGGTTGATGTCAGAATTTTACGCATGATCGTCATCCTTTTTTAAAATGGACGTGATGGGCCCAGGAAAATCGAGTGGCTTCCGGTGTTTCCCGCATCCGGATATAGCCCCGGGTTATGAGGTCTTCCAGGTTGAACCGCACAAAACCCGGCTCCAGACCGGTCAGATCCGCCGTTTTCCGGGTCAGGGCATCCAGGGCCGCCCGGCCGTCTCCGACAAACCCGGCGTTTGCTTCGAGTACATCCCTGCTGAGAAGGGCGAAAATCATCTCCGTCCGATAATATCCGCCCACCTGCATCTGCTCATGGGGGTCGGCGTTCCCGTCGGCATATTTGATTTTCAGGGCCTCCCACTGGTCGCGGGTCTCGGCGTGGGCCTTTTCCACAAAATCGTCCATGTCCCGGGCGGCAAGGGCCGACGTCCGGACAATGGACCGGTTGGCCGTATAGTCGTCCCAGTCGTGGGAGAGGATTTCCAGATCATAGTCGGCGATACGCTCCCTGACTTCGGTGCCGGGGAAGGGAGCCAGAAAATGATAGGCGGATTCAATGCCCAGCTCCTTTTGCAAGGCCAGCGAATCTGCCATGGTTTCGCGGGTTTCGCCCGGAAGTCCGACCATGAACGAGGCGTGCCCCCGGATCCCTGCCCGGCGGCAGGCATCGGCCGCTTTTTTCGCCTGCTCGACGGTGATCCCTTTTTTCACCCGTTTGAGCATGTCCGGATTGCCCGACTCGATGCCGAAACTCACGGAATGGCATCCGGCCCGTTTCATCCGCTTCAAGGTGTCCGCATCCACCGTGTTCACCCGTGAAAACGCACTCCAGTGGACATCCAGCTTTCGTTTCAGGATTTCGTTGCAAACGGCCTCCACCCTGGGTCTGCTGGCCGTGAACAGATCATCCGCGACATTGATCCAGGAACTGCCCATGGCGATAAGCTCTTCCATTTCATCGGCAATCAGCCGGGGAGACCGGAACCGGACCGTCCGTCCCACCATGCGCCGCCCCAGACAGAAAATGCAGTGGTTGGGGCATCCCCGGCTCGTGATGATGCTCACCGGGTATCCCAACGCCTGGTAGCGGGCCATGGGCAGCAGGTGGCGGGCCGGCCGGGGCAGGGCGTCCAGGTCCGGGATCAATGGCCGGGGGCCGGTATCCACGATCCGGTCTCCGACCCGGAACACGATGCCCCGGACACTGTACCAGGCGCTCCGATTCCGGATAACGGGCAAAAGTTCGGCCAGGGTCGCTTCGCCCTCTCCACGAACGATCATGTCGATCCCGGGGTAAAGAGTCAGGGTCGCCTCCGCGTCGAAACTGACGTGGGGCCCTCCCATGAGAGTGATGATATCCGGGTCCGCCCGTTTGGCCGTGCACAGGATGCCGGCCGCCTGCTTGAAATTCAAAGTCACGCTGTTGGTACCCACGATATCCGGCCCGAAAGCCGCCAACTCGGCCCTGAACTTGTCCTCGGAATACCCCCGGACAATGTAATCCAGGATCTTGACTTCGGCGCCGGCCCCTTCACAGGCCCCGGCCACATAGGTCAGACCCAGGGGCGGGGACGGTATTTCCGCCAGCGGGTACGGCGGGGCGATCAGAGCGATCTTCATCGGGCTTCTCCTTTGCAGGTCTTCAGTTTCAGCAATTCATGATCCAGACCATACCGGATCACCTCCACCCTCCCCGAGTGGTGGGCGACGCCGTCAGCGGTCATCAGCGGCAATTGAAACGGAAAAAGCGCCGGGGTGCCGGCAAGTTGATCAAAGGCGGCC
>CAZQIX010000072.1:0-16508 GCA_964593855.1 uncultured Desulfobacula sp.
ATCTCAACGCAGCCAAATTAAGATAGGAGGCCTTTGATATGACTGTGGCGATAAAAATTGACGAACTGGACACAGAATTGAAGGAAGAAGTTCTGGGGAAAGTGCCGGAGGCGAATTTCGATCTGTGTCTGACCTGTGGGACCTGTACGGGCGGATGCGCCGCTTCGGAGCTCATGGGCATGGACCCGCGGAAACTGGTTCGGATGCTTACCCTGGGCATGGATGAAGAGATTTTGAAAACAGACTGGAAATGGGTGTGCAGCATGTGTCAGCGATGTCTGGCCGTCTGTCCCATGAAGATCAATATTCCCGCTCTGGTTTACAACCTCAGGGCGAGTGTGCCTCGGGAAAAGAGGCCCAGGGGCATACTGGGCTCCTGTGATCAGCATATCCGGACGGGCTCCGCCATGGGGGCCCAGAAAGAGGATTTTGAATTCACGGTCCTGGATGTGGCCGAGGAGATCCGGGAAAACCATCCCGGGTTTGAAGATCTGGCGGTTTCCGTGGACCGGGTGGGTGCCCATATGGTCTTGAACCAGAATTCCCGAGAGCCGGTGACCGAACCCGAGGAAATGGGCCCGCTCTGGAAAATCCTGCACACCGTGGGCGCGGACTGGACCTATCCCTCGGTCATGTGGGCCGGTGAGAATTACTGTATGTTCATGGCCGACAACGAAGGATGGCGCTATATTATCGAGGAATTTGTCCACCATGTGGACAACAACCTCAAAAGTCCTCTGGTCGTAAATACCGAGTGAGGGCACTCTTATTATGCGATCCTGGAAGGATTGCGCAGGTTCAAGATCCCTCACAGATTCGAGCTGACCACCATCATCGAGCTGTATGCCCAGTGGATCCGGGAGGGCAAACTCAAGGTCAATGCCGACTGGAACCGGGACATCCGGGCCCGGTTTACGGTTCAGGACCCCTGCAACATCGGACGGAAGACCGGGTCCAACAAAATCGTGGATGATCTGCGCTTCGTGATCAAAACCGTTGTGGGCGAAGACAATTTCATCGATACCGTTCCCAACCGGGACAACAATTACTGCTGCGGCGGCGGCGGCGGAGCTCTCCAGGCAGGGTTCCCCGACGAACGCAGGGCCTTCGGCCGGGTCAAGTTCAACCAGATTGCGGCCACGGGCGCCGATTACGTCATCGCACCCTGTCACAACTGCCACGGCCAGATTGAAGATCTGGCCCACCATTACGGGGGAGGCTATCACGTGGTGCATCTGTGGACCATCATCTGCCTGGCCATGGGGGTACTGGATGAATCGGAACGAACCTATCTCGGGCCGGATCTGGCTGATGTGGGATTATAAATCAAGGAGGGACGCAAATGGCCGAAAAAGGTAGCGGGTCCGTGATGGTGGTGGGTGCCGGCATTGCCGGGATCCAGGCGTCGCTGGACCTGGCGGACGCAGGATATTATGTCTATCTGGTGGACAAGAATACAGCCATCGGCGGGACCATGGCCCAGCTCGACAAAACCTTTCCCACCAATGACTGCTCCATGTGTATCATCTCTCCCAAACTGGTGGAAGCCGGACGGCACTTGAACATCCGGCTCATGACCATGACGGAGGTTCAATCCCTGACCGGCGAGGAGGGGGATTTCACGGTTCAACTGAAGGAACGGCCCCGGTTCATTGATCTTGATAAATGCACGGCCTGCGGCGAATGCGCCAATGTCTGTCCGGTGGATCTGCCGAGCGGGTTCGATGAAGGGCTTCGGGATCGGAAAGCGGCGTTCAAGCTTTATCCCCAGGCCATGCCCTCGGGATATGCCATCGAGAAAACCGACAAAGCCCCGTGCCGGCTGACCTGCCCGGCCGGACTCAATGTTCAGGGGTATGTCCAGATGGTCAAGCAGGGCAGATATGAAGCGGCCCTGGAAATCATCATGGAACAGCTCCCTCTGCCCGGGGTCCTGGGCCGGGTCTGTCCCCATGAATGCGAAAATGCCTGCCGGCGGTGTGATGTGGATGAACCGGTGGCCATCCGGGACCTGAAGCGCCTGGCTGCCGACCGATTCGATCCCCGGGAGGTCAAAATCGAGTGCGCGCCCAGGATCGGCAAACGGGTGGCCGTGATCGGTTCCGGCCCGGCCGGACTGTCCTGCGCCTATCACCTGGCCCGCAAAGGCGTGGAAGCGGTGATTTTCGAGGCCCTGCCCAAAGCCGGAGGCATGCTCCGCGTGGGGATCCCCGACCATCGTCTGCCGCCGGAGGTTCTGGACAAAGACATCGAGGTCATCACCCGACTCGGCGTGGAAATCCGATTGAATACGGCCCTGGGGAGGGATTTTACCGTGGACGGCCTCATGGCGGACGGGTTTGACGCGGTGTTCCTGGGGCTCGGAGCCCACAAAGGCATCTCCCTGGGCATTCCCGGAGAAGATCTGGACGGGGTCGAACAGGGCGTGGATTTTTTAAGGGAGCTCAACCTGACCGGGACCACCCGCGTGGGAAAAAAGGTGGCCATCATCGGCGGAGGCAACGTGGCCATCGATGTGGCCCGAACCTCGCTGCGCATGGGGGCTGAATCCGTGACCCTGATCTATCGCCGGACCCGCAGGGAAATGCCGGCCTGGGAAGAGGAGATCTGCGCGGCCGAGGCGGAAGGAACCAAAATCGTCTATCTGGCCGCGCCTCAGACGGTGATCGAAGAGAACGGCCGGGTTCGTGCCGTCCGGGTCATCCGGATGGAGCCGGGCGAACCGGACGCCTCGGGCAGGCGACGGCCCATACCGGTTCCGGGCAGCGAATACGATATCGAGATCGACCAGCTCATTTCGGCCATCGGCCAGAAGCCGGATCTGTCCGCCCTGGAAAAAGTGACCGGGGTGAAGATCAGCCGGTGGGACACGCCGGAGGTCCATCCCGTAACCCTGGCCACGGACCGGCCCGGGGTGTTTGCGGGCGGAGACCTTCAGACCGGCCCCAGCGTGGCCATTGCGGCTGTCGCTGCCGGTATGGAGGCGGCCGAATCCATTGTCCGTTATCTGACGGGCCGGGATATGGAGGCCGGAAGAAAATTGCCTGCGGTGGAACATCCCGCTTATCGGCCCGTGTCCGATGATATGCCCAGGGAGAATCGGTACAGAATGCCGGAGCTTCCGGTGGCGGAAAGGCAGGGCAATTTCCGGGAGGTGGAGCTGGGATACGGAGAGGAAGACGGCCGGAAAGAGGCGGCCCGGTGTCTGAACTGCGGATACTGCTCCGAATGCCTCCAGTGCGTGGATGCCTGTCTGGCCCATGCCGTGGATCACGGTATGACCGGCAAAACCCACACCCTTCAGGTGGGGGCCGTGATCCTGGCTCCGGGATTCACCCCGTTCGAGCCTACCCGGATGACTTCTTATTGTTACGGACACAGTCCCAATGTCATGACCAGCGTCGAGTTCGAGCGAATCCTGTCGGCTTCAGGCCCCTATGGCGGACATCTGGTCCGGCCGTCGGACCACCGGGAACCCAGAAAGATCGCCTGGCTCCAGTGCGTGGGCTCCAGGGACATCAACAAGGGGGACCATGCCTATTGCTCCGGGGTCTGCTGCATGTACGCCAACAAACAGGCGGTTATCGCCAAGGAACACGCCGGCCCCGACCTGGACACCGCCGTCTTTTTCATGGATATGCGGACCCACGGCAAGGAATTCGATAAATACAACATGCGGGCCATGGACGATTCCGGGGTGCGGTTTGTGAGATCCAGGATCCATTCGGTTTTCCCCGAGCCCGGCGACACCTACCGGATTGTCTATTCCACGGAAGCCGGTTCCATGGTCGAGGAAATTTTCGACATGGTGGTGTTGTCCATCGGCCTGGCGCCCAACCGGGAAGCCCGGGATCTGGCGCAGAAAATGGGGATCGATCTCAATGCCCACGGATTTGCGCGCACCGAGAATCTGTCGCCCGTGTGTACCAGCCGGAAAGGGGTGTATGTCTGCGGCACCTTCCAGGAACCCAAGGATATTCCGGCTTCGGTCATGGAGGCCTCGGCCGCGGCCGCAACCGCCGCCGGAGCCTTGAAGGACGGTCGCTGGAGCCAAACCCTGACCCGGGAGTTGCCCCCCGAGCATGATTTTTCCGGCCAGCCTCCCCGCATCGGGGTGTTTGTCTGCAACTGCGGGATCAATATCGGCGGAGTCGCCGACGTTCCGGCCGTCCGGGACTACGCCGCCACCCTTCCCTGGGTGGTGCATGTGGAGGACAATCTGTTCACCTGCTCCCAGGACTCCCAGGACCATATCAAACAGGTCATTCAGGAGAAAAAACTCAACCGGGTGGTGGTGGCCTCGTGTTCGCCCCGGACCCATGAACCCCTGTTCCAGGAAACCATAAGGGATGCGGGCCTGAATAAATATCTGTTTGAAATGGCCAATATCCGGGACCAGAACACCTGGGTTCACATGAAAGAGCCGGAAAAAGCCACGGCCAAGGCCAAGGATCTGGTCCGCATGGCTGTGGCCAAGGCCGCCTTTGTCGAGCCTCTGCACCAGGTCCGGCTGGACATCAAAAAATCCATTCTGGTGGTGGGCGGCGGTGTGGCCGGACTGGAAGCGGCTCTGAACGCGGCCGGCCAGGGCACGGAGGTTCATCTGGTGGAAAAGACCGGAGAGTTGGGCGGCGTGGCCCGGCACCTGAACAGCACCTGGCAGGGGGAAAGCATTCGGACGTATCTGTCCGGCCTCATCGCCGGGGTGATGGATAATCCGTCCATCCGGCTTTATCTGAATACCGAAGTATCGGCTTTTACCGGCTCCATGGGTAATTTCGTCACCACCCTCAAATCCGGCGAGAACGGCGGGAAAACCACCATCGAGCACGGTGCCGTGATCCTGGCCACGGGCGGTAAAGAATACAAACCCACGGAATACCTCTACGGCACGCATCCCCGGGTGCTGACCCATCTGGACATGGACGCGGCCCTGAGGGAGGACGACGACCGGGTCAGAAAGGCCGGGACCGTGGTGTTCATCCAGTGCGTCGGGTCCCGGAACAGCGAACATCCCTTCTGCAGCAAGGTATGCTGTACCCATAGCCTGAAAAGCGCCATTGCGCTCAAATCGATGGACAAAAGAAAACGGGTCTATGTCGTTTACCGGGACATCCGATCCTACGGGTTCCGGGAAGACCTTTATCTGAAGGCCAGGGAGCTGGGCGTCCTGTTCATCCGGTACGATCTGGAGCAGATGCCGAGCGTGGCCCTGAACACCAGTCAGGCGCTGGAGGTGACGGTGACGGACCATGTGCTCCGCATGCCCGTCCGGATCCGTCCGGACCTGGTGGTGCTGGCTTCCGGCATCGTGCCGGGAGACAACAAAGCCCTGTTTGAAACCTTCAAGGTGCCGACCAACAGCGACGGGTTCCTGGTGGAGGCCCACGCCAAACTCAGGCCCGTTGATTTCGCGTCCGACGGGTTGTTCGTGGCCGGTCTGGCCCACTATCCCAAACCGGTCGAGGAAAGCATCGCCCAGGCCCGGGCCGCGGTGGCACGCGCCATGACCATCCTCTCAAGGGATTCTCTCATGGTGGGTGGTGTGGTGGCCGAGGTCACGCCTGAAAAATGCGCGGTCTGTCTGACCTGCGTCCGGACCTGCCCCTACGGCATCCCTTACATCCATGCGGATGGTTACGCGGTCATCGATCCGTCCGAATGTCACGGGTGCGGAGCCTGTGTGGCCGAATGTCCGGGCAAGGCCATCCGGTTGCATCATTTTACGGATCAGCAGATCATGGCCAAAACCCATGCCCTGTTCCAGGAAGCCTGAAAGCTTCGAGCAGTGTTGAAAATAAAGGAGAGATACCATGAGCCAAGAGTTTGAACCCAGCATCATCGCCTTCTGCTGCCAGTATTGAGCCTATGCGGCCGGGGACCTGGCAGGTTCCATGAGACTGTCCTATCCTTCCAATGTGAAGATCATTCAGGTGCCCTGCACGGGCCGGGTGGATATCCTTCATCTGCTGAACGCCTTCGAGGACGGAGCGGACGGGGTGTATGTGGCGGGATGCCTGGAAGGGGAATGCCATTATATATCCGGCAACCTCAAGGCGAAAAAAAAGGTGGCCTATGTACAGAAAACATTGGCGGATATCGGCATCGAGCCGGAGCGGGCGGCCATGTTCAATCTGAGTTCGGCCCAGGGAGCGCGGTTCGCCGAGATTGCAAGGGAGATGGTGGATCGGATCAAGACACTGGGGCCCAGCCCCATCCGAAAAACCCGCGCGGCATGACAATTTGAACCTAGAAACAGAGGTGAATCATGATAGTAGCAGATCGAAAACCGCTTCAAGAGATACTGGCGATGGTGGAAACCCGTAAAAAAATTCTCATCGCGGCATGCAAGGGATGTGTCACCGTCTGCAACGTGGGCGGTCTGAAGGAAGCCGAGATTCTGGCCTCGTCCATGAAAATCGCCCGGAAAAAAGAGGACAACCCCGTCGAGATCGATGTCCGGGTGCTGGAACGGCAATGCGACAATGAATACGTGGCCGGCATCAGTGATATCGTGGGAAACTACGAAGCGGTCATTTCCATGGCCTGCGGGGTCGGTCCCCAGTTTCTGTCGGAAATGTACAAGGACCAGACCTTTTTCCCGGCCGTGAACACCACCTTTTTCGGCGGTGCGGTCCGGCACGGGGTGTGGGAGGAACGTTGCGCCGGGTGCGGCACCTGCGGCATCCATCTTTTCGGCGGGTTCTGTCCCATTGCCCGGTGCGCCAAAAGTCTGATGAACGGCCCCTGCGGCGGGTCGTCCAAGGGGGTGTGCGAGGTGAACAAAGATACGGAATGTATCTGGGACGCCATTGTGAGAAAAAAAATGGAATCGGGTCGGTTGTCCGATCTCATCGGCGTCAAAGGCATCAGGAGCTGGAAGACCGCCAGGGACGGCGGCCCCAGGCGAAGCATCAGGGAAGAACTGATTCAGGACAATATTTAATCCCATGAAGGAGAGACCCAATATGAGCGAGTTCAAATCAGGCAGTAATCTTGAAAAGGTCCTCAAGGCCGGATATTTTGCCTTTACGGGGGAATGCGGTCCCCCCAAGGGCGCCAATGTCAAACACCTCAAGGAAAAACTCAGCCATCTGAAAGGCTGCGTGGATGCCGTGAACATGACCGACAACCAGACCGCCGTGGTCCGTATGGCGTCCTGGGCAGGCTCTCTGCTCATGATGGAAGAAGGGCTGGAGCCGAATTTCCAGATGGTCTGCCGCGACCGGAACCGTCTGGCCATGATGAGCGATATCCTGGGGGTCTATGCCATGGGGGTGAGGAACATGCTTTGTCTATCCGGCGATCATCAGTCTTTCGGCAACCATCCCGATGCCAAAAATGTTCATGACATCGATTCCATGCAGCTCATCACCATGGTGAAAAAAATGCGGGACGAAGGCAAGTTCCTCAACGGGGAAGACATTGACGTGCCGCCCAGGATGTTCATCGGCGCGGCCTGCAACCCCTTTGCCGACCCCTATGAATACCGGGTCTACCGTCTGGCCAACAAGATCACGGCCGGCGCTGATTTTATCCAGACCCAGTGTATTTTCAACATGGATAAATTCCGGGATTTCATGAAAAAAGTGGTGGACATGGGGCTCCATGAAAAATGCCATATTCTGGCCGGGGTCACGCCCATGAAAAATGCGGGAATGGCCAATTTCATGTCCAAATATGTACCGGGCATGGACATTCCCGAGTCTTTGATCAAGCGCCTCAAGGGCGTGGACAAGAAAGACCAGGCCGAGGAAGGCATCCGGTTCGCACTGGAGCAGATCGCGGAATTCAAGGAAATGGAGGGTGTGGCCGGGGTCCACCTCATGGCCATCGAATGGGAGCACAAGGTTCCGGAAATTGCCGAAAGGGCCGGGGTGTTGCCTCGGCCCAAGGTCTGATCAATGTTTGATTTTAATATTATACATTCAGTTTGTCCGACCGCAGCAGATAAGCCAGAACAATGCCTGTCAGAAAGCCTGCCGCCAGGTTGGAAGCCAGTGTGATCCCCAGAATCATGATGGGAATGAACATGTTTTTTCGCTGGTTCATGTCCAGCAAAGTCAGGCTGAGCTGTGCGCCGGCAAACACCAGAAGGATACCCAGGGCCGACATGGGCACCAGATAGATGACCCCCATGAGATGGCTGCCCAGCAGGACGGCCAGAAGGATGAAGATCAGTCCGGAGATCAGGTTGGAGCCTCCGGTACGGGCGCCGAAACGGTGCCGGGAGGCCAGTCCCCCGGCACCGTGGCACATGGGCATGCCGCCTAAAAAAAAGCTCATGAGGTTCCCCAGTGCCATGCTGATGCACAAGGCCCGATAAGTCACCCGTTTCCCTTCACGGGGAAAATACTGGATGGACAGATCGGCATTGGCAATGACGGCGTTCCCAAGGGTCATGGGGATCTGGGGCAGGACCAGAACCAGCAGGGCAAAAGTAAAATTCTCCCATGAAGGAAATCCGAAGGGCATGAAATCCGGCAGATATAAACCGATCCTGATATTCTGCAGTCCTTCGCCCGTGCCCAAAGCAATACCGGTCAACACCCCCAGGCCGACAATGACAATGGCTGCGGGAAAACGCCGGTTTTCAAGGAGCAGCAGGGTTAGGATTCCCAGAATTCCGCCGATCAGCAGACCTATGGGTATGGGGCCCAGGTTTTGGATGGTGAGATAGGGTTCGGCAGCCTGCCGCAGTTCCTGTAGTTTGGACGTGCCCAGCATGAGCCGGATGCCCTGGGTGACCAGGAGCACGCCGGTGGAGAGTTGAACCCCCCTGATCACGGGGATTGGAATGTACCGGCCGATCATTTTGATGATGCCGGTGCCGCCGATGATGATCAGAAACAGAAAAATCCAAAGACTCGATGCCTGGATCTGGGTCGGAGAGATCCCAGTGGCAACGGCGTAGGCCCCGATCACTTTCATGGGTTCCACAGGGGTGGTCACCTTGAAATAGAGTCCGGAAAAAACATAGTACAACCCAACGGCCAGAAACAGACCCAGGGGATTGAGGCCGTTGATCAGGATCATGCCGATGGCCAGAGGCAGAATGGTCCCAAGGTCTCCGAGGGAACCGGCCAGCTCCATGCGATTGAAGGCAAAGGCCGGGGCCTTTGCCAACGGTTTCCCGTCTGTAACGGGGGGCTTTGTTTTCAAGTGCGTCTCCAAATTAAAATCCAAGTGGTCGGGATTTTTTTCATCCGCTTACAATCCTTTTTTCTCCAGCCATCTAAACAAAAACACGGCTCCGACGACGAACAATGGGATGATCACCCAGTGGTTGACGCCCAACACCTGGGGCAGGGTTATTTTACCCAGGTTTCCCCATTTATAAATGGTTTCTTTGAGCACGGGATAGGCTTCGGCGAACAGACCGGCCCCCACGATCATGCCGAGAATTCCCCAGACCGCATCCCATCGGCCCTCGCCCAAAGCGCCCATGGAGGTTCCTGGGCAGTATCCTAGAAGGCCCCAGCCCAGGCCGAAAATCAGGCCTCCGATGATGACCGGACCCAGAATGGTGGCTTTGATGGAGAGCTTTACCAGTCCCAGGTCGTGGAGCAGGTAAATGCCCACCATACCCACGATGACACTGGAAAGCATGAATTTGACGATGGTCATGTCCTTTAGACGCAGGGCACCGAGCTGTTTGTCGTATCGCAGCACACGGCCTTTCTGGAGTAAAAATCCGAACAGCAGGCCGGTGATCAGTCCGTAAATCAATGAACTCATTTGTCACCTCCCTGGTAAATCAATCTTGCCACAATCATTCCGCCCACAAAAAAGAAAATCAGGGCGATGAAACCGGAGACCGCCAACTGAAGCGAACCGCTCAGTCCGTGTCCGCTGGGTCACCCATCGGCCAGCCGGGCTCCGAACATGGCCACGACCCCGCCCGCAAAGGCTGTCACGGCTCGCCTGCCGATGCTGTCTCCGCCGAAACGGTCGGCCCACATATCCGGAACCGCCTGCCATTTGAAGGACCCCGAGGTCAGGGCCGAAATCATGGATCCCAATAGAATTCCGATGAGAAACATCCATTGCCAGTCGATCTTGGGCGCCACCTTGATGAAATAGCTCATCTGGGACACCCGCTCGGGCCCGAAAATCTGTTCGATCAGTCCGGCGGTGCGTACAAACGAGGTGGACGCTCCGAAATACTGTCCGGCGATCCATACGGAAAGGATCCCGACCACTCCGCTGAGAGCACCTGCCAGATATGGGCTCCAGCTTCCGTTCTCCTGATTCATCTTGTCCTCCTTTTTGATTGTGTTTGACGAAAATCGCTGCTGTTGTTGCGCATCGGGCACTCAAAGCCCTTGCGCGCTTTATGTTGAAATGTATAGGCAGGCCGGTTGAGCTGTCAAGGAAAATAAAAATCCATGCAGCAGCAGGTTCAAGCGAAGAAGGTTCCCAATAAAAAAATATTGACCGATTCCGGAATTTCAATTAAATATTTAGCTGTTCGACTAAATGAAAAAAAGGTGATTTCATGGAAGAGATCGTCGCCTTGTTCAAGGCTTTGGCAGACAGGAACCGATTCAGAATTTTCTGCGCCCTTGCAGGATATGGTGAGCTCTGCGCATGTCAGATCACCGAGCTTCTCCAGGTGGCCGGCGCCACCGTGTCCAGGCATTTGGGCATCATGGTCCGGGCAGGCCTTCTCGAGAGCCGAAAAGACGGCCGATGGGTCAATTTTCGCCTGAATCCAGACTGTTCGCATCTGAATGTTTTGCTTGACCGGCTTATGCCGGAACTTCAGACCTTGCCCGAGATCCGGAAGGACGGAAAAGCCATTCGGGACATCCTTTCCTTTCCCCGGGAAGATATCTGCCGGCGGCAGCGTGGAGAGGCTTGCTGTCCCATGAAAAAAGGCGGCTCCGACAAGCTCGGATCGTCTGTTTTACAACAGTCCTTAACCAACCAGAAAAAGGAGTTCCATGAACACAAAGGCCGAATTCGACAATGACCGTCAAATGACCAGCCTGTTTGAGCGATACCTGACCCTATGGGTCGGGCTCTGCATCATCGGCGGGATTCTGCTTGGAAAGATCGCCCCCCAGCTCGCGAAAACCCTGGATGGCTGGTCCATTCATGTCAACGGCGCGCCGGTTGTATCCATTCCCATTGCCGTGTGTTTGTTTTTCATGATGTATCCCATCATGGTGAAAATTGATTTCGCTTCGGTAATCCGGGCCGGCAAAAGCGGAAAACCGGTTTTTCTGACCCTTTTCATCAACTGGTGCCTCAAGCCGTTCACCATGTATGCCATTTCCCTGTTTTTCCTGGGCGTGGCGTTCAAGGCGTTTATCGGCGTGGACGCCATGGATCTGGTCAAGCTTCCCTTTGGTCTGGATCTGCCCGTAGGCGCCCAACATGGGGCCGGAACCGTTGTTTTTCACGAAGGGATCAGAATGCTGGAAATCCCCCTTTGGCGAAGCTATCTGGCCGGGTGCATTCTGCTTGGTATCGCCCCCTGTACGGCCATGGTCCTGGTCTGGGGCTATCTTTCCCGGGGCAACGACGGTCTGACCCTGGTCATGGTGGCCATCAACTCCCTGACCATGCTCGTTCTCTACGGTCTTCTGGGCGGTTTTCTACTGGGCGTGGGCAAGCTTCCCATTCCCTGGCAGGCCCTGCTCCTGTCCGTAGGTATTTATGTGGCCCTGCCCCTGGTGGCCGGTTATTTTTCCAGAATCTGGATTATCCGGGCAAAAGGGGAACAATGGTTCAAGGAGAAATTCCTGCATGTACTCACGCCCGTGACCATCAGCGCCCTGCTTCTGACCCTGGTGCTGCTGTTCAGCTTCAAGGGCGATGTCATCACGGCCAATCCCCTGACCATTCTATGGATTGCCGTTCCTCTCTTTATACAAACCGTGCTGATCTTCGCTCTGGGTTACGGAGCTGCCGTGTTCCTCAAATTTCGGTACGAAGACGCGGCCCCCGCGGCCATGATCGGGGCATCCAATCATTTCGAAGTAGCCATCGCAACGGCCGTCATGCTGTTCGGGCTTTCCTCCGGGGCAGCGCTGGCCACGGTGGTGGGTGTTCTCATCGAGGTTCCGGTCATGCTCATGCTGGTTGGGTTCTGCAAAAGAACCACAGGTTGGTTCAGGTCTTGACGGACCCATGGTTTACACGAAGAAATCCACTATATATTTGCCTGCCGTAAAAAACAGGACAATGGTAAGCATCCATTTGATGGCTGCGGCCGGAACGAATTTCTGAGACCTGGCCCCTAGGTACATGCCGGCCATGCCGCCGATGCCGAACAGGATTCCCAGCAGCCAGTCCGGAGCAACGGACAGGTGGGGATAAAGGGGGGCAATGGCCTGATAGAAGATCACACCGGCAATGGAAGTGACAAAGGTACCCATCAGGGACGCTCCTGCCACGATGTAGACCGGGAGTCGAAAAAAGGTTACCAGAAAAGGCGCGATGATTGCTCCGCCTCCTATTCCGTAGATTCCGCCTATCATACCGACAACGAGGCTGAGGAAAAAAAGGCCGGGCAAAGAAACGTCAAAGGATTCATCGTAAAAAGAAAATTCCAATCGCCGGAGGTTGAAATGGGTGATGGTGGTGACGCCGGACGACCCTTTTCCTGTTCCGGAGGAAGGACTGCGTCTGGCCATCTCCTGAAATCGTTTGTCGCATTCGGAATCGGGGTTTGCCGCTGATTTTCTTTTAAGCAGATCCATGGCCATTTTGACCGCGATATACAGGAGTACGCTCGCGGCGAAAAGTTTGAAATGCCTTGGATCCGGGAGCCAGTTGACGCGCACGACAGCTCCGATCAAAACACCGGGGAGGGTGCCGACGATCACGACTCCGGTCAGGGGCCATACCATGCGCCCTTCCCGCCAGTAGCGGTAAACCCCGCTGGGAATGGCCACAATATTGAACACCTGGTTGGTGGCGCTCACCGACGGATGGGTGTAGTTCAGAAAGGACATTTGAAACGGCAGCAGCAGAAAAGCGCCTGAAACACCGCCCATGGATGTGAAAAAGGAAATGATGAACGCAACAAGGGGCGGAATCCACAAGGCTGTTTCAATGCCGGCAATGGGGAAAAACATGGTTGCCTCCTATGCAAAGTCTGAATAACTATCACGGAAATTAATTTCTTAGTGTCACTTATTGAGGTTTTTGTCAAGGTTTTTTACGGTGGATCGGATACGATTCATTTAGCGCTTCAAGTGTTCTCAGGCTTGCAAAAAGAGATGTATCCGGGTATGGTAGCGCAGATAACCGGCCTTTGGCCCGGGAAAGGGAGAAGAAATGTATCTGACCGCCATGACGTATCGGGATGCACTTTTCGATCTCACCATGAGGTGGATGAACGACGATTTCCACCCCGACGACGGAGAGACCGTCACCCGGATTTTTGTTTATGAAAGCGCTGTTTCAACCCTTGTCATCGACCGCGTCATCCGATTCCTGGGCAGGGTTTTCAAAAGACCGCTGCAAATGCAACGGGTATACCGGAAGCGTGAACTGAGGGACCGTCTGATGGTCTGCCGGCCGCGAAACAATCCCCGTATGGAAGAACTGGCGCAAAATTATTATGAAGAGCCGGCATTGTTTTTCCCTTATCTGCCTGTGGATGCCATTGTCTTGTCCGATGAAAAAGATCGCCTGATCGCCATCGCCAGGATCAAACGTCTGTCCCGCATTGCGGAGAAAGTGTCTTATCGTCTGGTGGACGCTCTTTTCAAGGAAATTCAGGCTGAAGCCGAACATTTTGCCGAGCTGAGGGCTGCCGCCGCCGGCGTGCCCCTGATTCATTTTGTCAGCTCTCCCGCCGCCATGCAGGAAGACTTTATCGCGGCTGAAGCGGCCGTTGCCAGGCGTTTCATGGACAAACAGATCCGGATCGGGCGGGACGCGTTGACGGTCAATGATATCCTGGGATTCAAGATCGTAGGTGAAGCGTCTCTGCTCGCGGATTTCCCCGGTCACATCCTTCAGGAACCCGGCATGACGCTGGTGGAAATCGAGAACCATCAGGGCGATTACAATGCCGTCAATCTTTTGCTGGATCTGGATCTGCCGCCTGCCGACGTCCTGGCCGAGCACCTGATGGGCCTTGACTGGGAAATGGCGCGAAGGCGGGGTCTCAGACCCGACCATATCCGGGATCACATTCCGGATTATGTGCGTCGGGGAGCCCGATCCGTCCGGATCGAGATGATCCTGACAACTCCGGAGGAACTCATGGAAGCGGAATTCGGCCGTTCCATCCACGAACTGAGGATTCTCCGGCTGAGGCAGCGGCAGGCGTATTCAGGTATTTTAGGGCAGAACGCCGGGTATCTGATCGAATATCTCCTGACACTGGCGTCCTCCGGAACGATCAGCATTCCGGAAATTCCGATCAAGCTGTACGGCCGTTATCTGCCGGAAGAGATTTCGGCCTTGAAAGGCGAATTGAACAAAATTCCCATGGACGGGGGCCTGCTCGGCGTATTTCATAAAATTGAATGAATCAGGATGAGCCAATGCTGAGAATCGAATATATTGAAAAAATAGTTCTGGTCATGCTGGGGGGCGGCCTGGGGGCGGTCAGCCGTTACGGCATCAGTCTGCTGGCCGCGAGGTTGTGGGGGGCTCGTTTCCCCTGGGGCACACTGACCGTCAACCTGACGGGCTGTTTTCTGATCGGGCTGATTTTCGCCCTTTCCGACCGGATCCGGTTTCTCACCCCGGATATGCGGTTGTTGATCATCACGGGATTTCTGGGGGCTCTGACCACTTTTTCCACTTTTTCCCTGGAAACCGTCAATGCCGGACGATCGGGAATGCTGCTCCAGCCTTTGACGAACATTCTGGTCAACAACCTGGGTTGCCTGGCCATGACCGTTTTTGGGCTCTGGTTGGGAAACCTGAAATAAGGAGGCATGATGCTGCGCTATAAAATCCTCGAAATAATGACCAGCGAGGCCGCCCGCTGCGGTCGGAAAACAGTGGTGGATGCCGTGCTCGATTATGTGCGCGGTCTGAAAACGGCCGCCCGCTGCATGGTTACCAGAGGGGTCGCCGGCTGTTATGAAAACGGGGAACTTTCGTCCGGGAAACTGGAAATTCTTTCCTTTAACCTGCCGGTCCGGATAACCATCATGCTCCCTGAAGCGGAAACCGAATCCGTTCTCAAACAACTTGATACTCTTGTTCCGGAGGGCATTCTTGCGCTTCAGGACATGAATGTTGTCTTTCATCGAACCCGGACTTCCTTTTTTCCGAGGCAGCTCCGTGTCATGGATGTGATGACCCGGGATCCCGAAGCGGTGCTCTTTGACTCATCGGTGCGAGATGCGGCCCGGCTCCTCTTGTCCTCCATTTTTTCAGGCCTGCCCGTGGTCGACACGGGTCGCCATCCGGTCGGCGTTATCACCCGGGGGGATTTGGTTCGGAAAGCCGGACTTCCTCTCCGCCCAGGCCTTCTGGCCGAATCCGATCCGGACCTGCGGGAGGCGGTTCTGAACCAGCTCGCCGGTTTCAGGGCCGATGAGATCATGACGGCCCCGGCCGTGGTCATTTCCGGGGATCGTCTTCTGGCCGAGGCAGTCGACCGGATGCTGTCCAAAAACCTCAAACGCCTGCCGGTGGTGGACGATAGAAATCGTCTGACCGGAATGCTGTCACGCCTGGACATATTCCGGATGGTGATGCGCGAAGCCCCGGACTGGCAATCCTTCAAAGCCCGGGAGATCGAAGTGGGCAACCTGAAATACGTCCGGGACATCCTGCGCCGGGACGTTCATCGGGTTTCGCCCCGGACCCCCGTTCATGAAGTGATACGATTCATCGATGCCAATGACATTCAGCGGGTTGCCGTGGTCGATGAAAATGAAAAGCTCCTGGGGGTGATTTCGGACAGGGATCTGCTGGTCTATTTTAAGCCCAGGGAGCAAGGTATCTGGCAGATGCTTGCCAAAGCGGCCCTTCCGTTCAAATCAGATCCCTGCCGTGATAATATGTTTCAATGCCTGTCTGAAACCACGGCTGAAATGGTCATGACCAAGGTCCTGATCACGGTTCAAGACGGGATGCTGATTGAAGAAGCCATTTCCCTGATGCTTGAAAAATCCCTGAAACGGCTGCCGGTGGTGGATGCCCAGGGGGTTTTCAAGGGTATGATCAGCCGGGATTCATTGCTCCGTACCGGTTTTGAGGCAAGCACGGCCAAAGGGGACAAACCCTGACCCTTGCATCGCCGCAGCTCAAATCCCCAGAAGCCATTTGGCGGTTCCGAAATAAATCAGCAGTCCTGTGATATCGACAATGGTGGTCAGTGCCGGGCTTGCCACCACGGCCGGATCCCATTTCAATCGAGCGGCCCCGAGGGGCAGGACGGCTCCGATCAAGGTCGCGGTGATCACCTGAAAGCCGAGAGCCAGGGAAATGGCAAAACCGATTTTTTCAAGGGAGAACCCCGGAGGTATTTCTGTTCCGCGAGAAAGGAACAGAACCTTGGCGAAAGAAAGAAACGCCAGTAT
>CAZQIX010000073.1:0-16155 GCA_964593855.1 uncultured Desulfobacula sp.
GTGGGCAACACCCTGTACCACCGGGACAAAACCATTTTGCTGCTCGGAGATGCGTCCGCCACCGTCAAAGACCTGATCGATGCGCTGAGGGCCCAATGAAAAAGATACGTTTTTATCACGGGCTGGGAATTGTCTCAGCCCTTTTCCTCCTGCCGGCCCTGGGTCTTTGCGCACAACTTCCGATCAAGGTCCAGGTCAGCATCCTGCCCCAGCAATACTTCGTGGAGCAGATCGGCAAAGATCGGGTCCAAGTCGAAGTGCTGGTCAAACCGGGCCGAAGCCCTGAAATCTATTCCCCTTCTCCGGACCAGATCCGGAACCTGATGGGTGCGGATGTATATTTCCGCATCGGGGTGGATTTTGAAAACGGGATCATCGATCGGCTGAAAACCGCTCCCGGCCTGAAAATCGTGGACACCCGGGAAGGCATCGCGCTGCGGGACATGACGGACGTCCATGCCCACGACCATTCATCCGGCCATGGCCACGCGGGCAAGGACCCCCATGTCTGGCTCAACCCCGCAAACGTGAAAATCATGGCCCGGAAAATCTTCCAGACCCTGTGCGATCTGGACCCGGCCGGTCGCCGGGACTTTCAGCAGGGATATGAATCCTTCATCCGGGACCTGGACCGTCTCGACCAGAGCCTGAAAGACTCCCTGGCCGGCCTAAGGGGGCAATACCTGTTCGTGTTTCACCCCGCCTTCGGGTATTTCACGGATCAATACGGCCTGAAACAGATGGCCGTGGAAACCATGGGCAAATCCCCCAAAGGCAAGGCCCTGTCCGCCCTGATCAAACTGGCCCGGGAAAAAAACGCCCGGGTGATTTTTGTCCAGCCCCAGTTTGACAAATCCTCGGCCGAAAAAATCGCCTCGGCCATCGACGGGGCCGTGATCGCCATGGACCCACTGGCCTATGATTATCCGGCCAATATGAACCACATGGCCCGGACCATTGCAGAGGCATTTGCAGAAAGATAATATATTGACTTATGAGGCCGGGTCGGGTAAGTAATTGGTCTTAATTGCGGCAGAAGCCGCAGTCCTTTGACGCCGGACGACAAAGACGACAGACGATTACGGACGTCCGACCGGGTATGAACCGGGCGGATTCTTCAATATAGCCATGAAGGCTTATGCATTCAAAAAATGAATGCGCCTTTATGGCTTTTTTTATATCAACGGAGGATCATGATGAAACAATGGATTCTTTCCATGACGACGGTTCTGCTCCTGTTGACGGCGTCCGTCACGGCCGGCCCGGGCCCGTCGAACGCGAACGCCCAATCCCTGGACATCCGCATAGCGGACAGCAAAGGCGATTACGGATACCCCACCCCTTTCCGCCATTATCCCCGGGGCCCCGGTTATGTTAGAATGTCCTGGGTTTTCGACACCCTGATCTGGAAAGATCAAAACGGATATATCCCGGCTCTGGCCCGCAAATGGTCCTATGATCCGGACCGACTGGCTTTTGTTTTCGAGCTGGACCCAAAAGCCGAATGGCATGACGGCACTCCCCTGACCGCCCACGATGTGGTGTTTACGGTCGCTTATTTCAAAAAACACCCCTATCACTGGATTTCCGTAGCCGACCTGGACCGGGGCGAGGCGGACGGAGACCACCGGGTGGTGATTTACCTGTCCAGGCCCTACGCCCCTTTTCTGTCCGACATTGCCGGTACCATGCCCATCCTTCCCCGCCACGTGTGGGAAACCGTGGACGACCCCAAAGGATTTGAGGACCCCCGTTCCTTTATCGGCTCCGGCCCATACGTGTTCAAAGATTTCAACCAGGCCCGGGGCACCTATCTGTACGAGGCTTTTGACCATTATTACCAGGGCCGGCCCAGGGCCGACCGACTGATTTATGTCCGGACCGGCAAGGCCCTGGTGTCGCTGACCACAGGCCAGGTTGACCTGGCCAACATCCAGCCGGACATGGCCGAAGCCCTGCGGCAGAAAGGCATGACCATCATCGAAGACGAACGGGGATGGATCAAGAAACTCATGATCAACCATAAAAAATATCCGTTCAGCGAAAAAGCCTTCCGGCAGGCCCTGGCCTTTGCCGTCGACCGACGGGAAATCATCGAAAAGGCCCATCGCGGTATGGGAAGCGTGGCCTCTCTTGGACTTTTGTCCGTGGATCACGACATGTACAACCCCGAAACTCCTGTTTATCCACACGACCCGGCCAGGGCCAGGAGCCTCGTCGAATCGCTGGGATACACACCCGGATCGGACGGCGTCTATGTCAAGGACGGCAAGCCGCTTCACCTGGAGCTGCTTGCCTCTTCCCTGACCGTGGGAGGAGAAAAAACGGCGGACCGGGACGGTGAAATCATCCAGAAGCAGCTTGAAGCCATAGGCATGAGCGTTTCTCTCTACAACCTGGAACAGGCCACCACGGACAGCCGGGTCCGCAACTGGCAGTTTGACTTGGCCGTGTCCGGTCACGGCGGCATCAGCGGCGATCCCAAGACCCTGAACGAAATGATTTCAGGCCGATACGGAGCGGGATCGGTGAACAGTGCCCGATACGATGACTGTGAAGCGCTCAACCGGCTCATGGATGCCCAGATGACGGAGATGGATCCGGAACGCCGGAAAGCGATGGTTTTCGAGATCCAGACGATTTACGCCGACGAGCTGCCGGCCATTTGCCTGTATTATCCGTCTTCCATGGCCGCCTTTACTCCCAAAAGCGGCGTGACCTGGTACTTCACACCGGGGGGCCTGGGAAAAGGCGTCCCCATCGCCCAGAACAAAATGGCCCTGATTCCCTGATCCGGACGATATATGCCTCGAACCCCGACCGCCACGACAACCAAACGCCTGGGATCGGCCGCAGCTTACCTGATCGCGGCCCTGGCCATGATTTACCTCAGCTTCAGCCTGCCCCGAATGCTGCCCGGTGATTTTGTGGAAGCCATGTACGCCAATTCCCATGTCACCCTCACCGAGCAGCAGGAAGCCGACCTCAAGGCGTATTACACCCATCGGCAAGGGTTCGGGCAATATCTGGCCGATCTCTTGTCCCTGGATTGGGGATATTCCTACGCCTTTCTGGAACCGGTGTCCCGGCTGTTTTTCAAAGCTCTGCCCTGGACCCTGCTGCTCATGGGCGGAGCTCACGTAACGGCGACCATCCTGGGGTTTATCGCCGGAGTGGAAGCGGCTTGGCGCCGGGGCCGATTTGCTGAAAAAATCGGGGTCGGGATCATGACCGTTCTGGAAGGATTCCCGGAAATCGGCACCGGTGTGGTGCTGTTGCTGGTGTTCGCACTCAAACTGGGCTGGTTTCCGGCCGCAGGGGGCGTGACCGCCTACGCCGATCACAGCGCCGGCCTTCACATCCTGGACATCCTTCATCACCTGGCTTTGCCGATGGCCACTCTGATCCTGGCCTATCTGCCCGGCAATTTTCTGCTCGCCCGGGCCGGCATGGTCATGGTTCTCAAAACCCGGTTCATCCAGACGGCCCGGGCCAAGGGCCTGACCGCCCTGCGCATCCGCTACGCCCACGCGGCAAGAAACGCCTTGATTCCAATGATCACGCGATTCGGACTGCGCATCGCCTTCATGATGACCGGGGCTCTGGTGGTGGAAACCCTGTTCGCTTATCCGGGCCTGGGCACCCTTCTGTTCAACGCCATTTCCATGCGGGATCTGCCCTTGATTCAGGGCATCGTGCTGGTGTCCTCTCTCATGGTCCTGGCCGTGAACCTGATGCTGGAATGGGTCTACGTCCGGGTGGACCCACGGGTGAAGCATGCATATTGACACGCGACGGCAACTTGCGGAAGATCCCTGGTTCATCACGGGAGCCGCCATGATGGGCATCATGCTGATCGCGGCCCTGGTGGGGCCGATCCTTGCGATCCATGACCCCCACGACATGTCTTTTGTTCCCCTTTCACCGCCGTCGTCCGGACACTGGCTGGGCACCAACGACGGCGGAATGGACATCCTGTCCGAGCTGGTTTTCTCTCTTCGCAACACCCTGGCCTTCGGTCTGGGGGCCGGCACTCTGGGACTGATTCTGGGGGTATCGGCCGGACTCACGGCCGCCTGGACCGGAGGCTGGACGGACGCTTTTCTCATGCGGTCGGCCGATGTCGTCATGGCCATTCCGTCCGTGATGATCCTCATCCTCACCGCCGCTTTTTTCCGGCCTTCCCCCGCGATTCTGGCGGTTACCCTGGCCCTTCTGGCCTGGCCCACCACGGCCAAGGCAGTCCGGGCCCAGGCCATGGTTCTGAAAAACAGCCTTCACATCCAGGCGGCCCGCCGCATGGGCGGCACCGGCGTCTATATCATCGGCCGGCACCTGATGCCCGAACTGTTTCCCCTGTATCTCATCGGATTTGCGGCCAAGACCCGGATGGCGGTGTTCATGGAAGCATCCCTGGCCTTTCTGGGTCTGTTCGAACCGGGACGGAAATCTTTGGGTATCATGATCGGCTACGCCCTGAAATATTATTATCTGGACATCTGGCTCAACTGGCTTATGCCGCCCATTATCCTGCTGTCCGCCCTCATCATGACGGCCACCTTTCTGGCCGTCAGCCTGGAAAAAGTCTTTGACCCGCGACTGAAGGAAATGATGTGAAACTGGACATCCACCATCTGACCATATGCTACCGGGACGGCCATCATCTGCTCATGGCCCTGGACAGGGTTCACCTGACCCTTGCCCCGGGCCGCATCACCGCCCTGGTGGGGGAATCCGGATCAGGCAAAACAACCCTGGGCAAGGCCGTCATGGGCCTTTTGCCGGAAAACGCCGACATCCGTGGCCGTATCCTGCTGGACGGCACGGATCTCACGGCCTTGGCCGAAACAGAGATCAACGCCCTGCGCTGGTCCGACATCGCCATGGTGTTCCAGAACAGTTCGGCCCACTTCAATCCCGTTCACCGACTCGTGGACCAGGTGGCCGAACCCCTGATCCAAAGGCTGGGCATGGCCCCTGAACAGGCCCGGGAACAGGCCCGGAACAAAATGGCGGAAATGGGCCTGGACCCGGATCTGGGCAGCCGCTTTCCCCATGAGATCAGCGGCGGACAGGTCCAGCGGGCGCTTCTGGCCATGGCCCTGATCCTGGATCCGGACATCCTGATCCTGGACGAACCAACGGCGGCCCTGGACGCCATGACCAGAAATTTCGTGACCCGTGTCATCGAAGATCTGAAAAACCGGGGCAAAAGCATCCTGCTCATCACCCACGATCTGGACCTGGCCCGGAATCTGGCCGACGACACGGCCGTGCTCTATCTGGGTCAGATCATGGAATACCTCCCGGCTAAACATTTGTTCACGCCCAAACACCCTTACACCCTGGGTCTGGCTCGGTCCTTTCCGGGCATGGACGCGGTGCGGGACCTGGGCGGCATCCGGGGAGATGCGTTCTACCGGCTGGTACACGCCCATCCCCATGATCATGATACGCCCCATGTACACGTGGTGGATGACGGGTCCGTTCATGAAGGGGGCCATGCCCCGCCCGAAGGCTGCCTGTTCCGGCCCCGCTGCACCCAGACCCGCAGCGCCTGCGCCAGAGGCCGCATCGGCTTTCTGGAGACCGCCGGCCACCGAGTCCGATGCCTCAGAGGCGGAATCGCCGAACTGCTTTGCGTCAAAGGCGCGGCCAAATCCTATGGCCCGGTCCGGGCCCTGAAACCCACGGATCTGACCCTCTGGGCCGGCGAAGTATTCTGCCTGGTGGGCCAGACCGGCTCCGGCAAGACCACCCTGGCCATGATCGCGGCCAACGCCCTGGCCCCAGACGCGGGGGAACTGATTTTCGACGGACGGAACATGGCGGACTGGACCAGACGCGACCCCCTGTCCCTGGCGGCCCGGATCGGGATCATCCATCAGAACCCGGCTGAGGCCGTCAGCCATCGGTTCACTGTGTTTGACGCCGTGTCCGAGCCCCTGCGCATCCAGGAAAAAGGGCTGTCCCGGCAGGATATCGAACAGCGGGTGGCGGAGGTTCTGGCCGATGTCCGGCTGCCGGCTCGACCCGAGTTCCTGAAGCGATACCCCCATGAACTCAATATGGGCGCGGTTCAGCGAATCTGCCTGGCCCGGGCCCTGATTCACCGCCCCATGCTGCTGGCGGCGGACGAACCCACCAGCGCCCTGGACCCCAGCGTCCAGGCCAAGGTGCTGAAAATGTTGCTGAATCTTCAGATCGAAAAAGGGCTCACCCTTTTGTTCGTCACCCATGACATGGGTCTGGCCCGGAAAATAGCAGACCGCATCGGCGTCATGCAGGACGGACAACTGGTGGAGGTGGGACCGGCCGCCGACATCATTCACCGGCCCGGGCACCCGTATACGAAAATGCTTGTCCAAAGCGCCAAAGGAGAACCGACATGAAATCCGCATCCTTCATTTTCCAGGCATTGTGCCTGGTATGTCTGATTGTTTCCCCGGCCGTGGCCCATTTCGGCATGGTCATCCCCTCCGACACCATGATCATGCAGGGGGCATCCAACACCATCCATCTGACTCTGTCTTTTTCCCATCCTTTCGAACAGATCGGCATGCCCCTCGATCCACCCCATGAGTGGTTCGTGACGGTTGACGGAAAAAAACAGGACCTCAAACCCACTCTCAGGGAAACCCGGGTCATGGATCACAGGGCCTGGACCTCCGACTACACCGTCAAACGACCCGGCGCCTGTATTTTTGCCATGGTTCCGGCCCCTTACTTCGAACCGGCCGAAGACTGCTTTATCATTCATTACACCAAAACCGTGACGGCCGCCTTCGGCGACGACACGGGCTGGGACGCCGAACTGGGCCTGAAAACCGAAATCATTCCCCTGTCCCGGCCCTTCGGGCTCTATGCCGGAAACGTGTTCCAGGGTATTGTGAAACTGGACGGACAGCCCGTCCCCCATGCGGATGTGGAAGTCGAATATTACAACCAGGACGGCAAAGCCCAGGCCCCGACGGACTACATGATCACCCAGACCGTCCGGGCCGACGGGAACGGTGTGTTCACCTATGCCGCACCGGTCGCGGGCTGGTGGGGATTCGCGGCCCTGAGCACCTCCAATGAAACAATCAAACAGGACGGACGGGAAAAAGAAGTCGAGCTGGGGGCCGTTATCTGGGTCCGGTTCGACAACTGGCGGGAGAAATAACATGCATATTTCAGAAGGCGTCCTCTCCGGTCCGGTGCTGCTGACCGGCGCGGCCCTGGCCGTGGCCGGAACCGGGCTGGGGCTCAAAAAAATGGAACCGGACCGAATGGTCCATGTGGCCATCCTGGCCTCGGCTTTTTTTGTGGCCTCACTGATCCACGTGAACATCGGACCGTCCAGCGCCCACCTCATCCTGAACGGGATTGTCGGGCTGATCCTGGGGTTCGCGGCTTTTCCCGCCATTCTGACGGCCCTGGTGCTTCAATCCATTTTTTTTCAGTACGGCGGACTGACCGCACTGGGCGTCAATACCGTGATCATGGCCGCTCCGGCCGTAACCGTGCATTATGTTTTCCGTCCCATGATCGGTCGATCCCCCCGGCTCACCTTTGCCACGGGTTTTTTGTCCGGCCTGGCCGCCATATTCATGTCCTCCATACTCATGGGAGCGGCCCTGTGGTTCACGGATGAAAATTTTTTCAAGACCTGCGTGGCCATTGTGGCGGCCAATCTGCCGGTCATGGTAATAGAAGGAATCGTGACCGGATTCTGCCTCTCTTTTCTGGCCAAAGTGTATCCTGAAATCCTTCCGGAGAGAAAAAAATGACCCTTCTTTTTTCCCGGCTCAGAATCCTCTGCTCTGCGGGCTTCATTCTCCTGCTGACGGCCCCGGATCCGGCATGGGCCCACAAGGTCATCCTGTACGCCTGGGTGGAAAACGGCGTCATTCAAACCGAAAGCCGGTTCGCATCCCAGCGGCCGGCCGTTGACTGTCCCATCATCGCGACGGACGCCACCGGACGTGTCGTGCACGAGGGCCGGACCGACGATCAGGGGTTACATTCGTTCAACATACCGGCCGGGCTGGATTCCGACCTTGTCCTGATCCTCAAAGCCGGCCCCGGCCATCAGGGTGAATGGCGGATATCCCGGGAGGAGCTGGTATCAACCCCTTCGGAGAGGGCGGCAGACCCCGCGTCGGCGGAACACCCACCGGCAGGCCCGCCGAAACCCGAATCCGACGCCTCCCCCCTGAAAATTCTGTCCGGAATCGCGATCATCTTTGTCCTGGCATGGATGGGGAAAAAACTGATCCGCAGAAAAAAGGCCGGACATGATTGAAGAACCGTTTGCCTCCGGCCGATCCTTCATTCACCGGATGGCTCCCGTCGTAAAAATTCCCGCGGCTCTTGTCCTGTCCGTGCCAGCGGCTCTCTGCCATCATTTCGGGATCCTGGGGATCTATCTGGGATGCGCCCTCATCCTCACCGCCGGAGCCGGGCTCCGGCCCGTGGCCGTGTTCCGGCGGCTGAAGCCGGCTTTCTGGTTTCTGGCCATGCTCTGGATCATCCTTCCCCTGACCTTTGAAGGAACTGTTCTGTATCGATACGGATGGATCACCCTCACCCGGCCGGGCTTGGTCATGTGCGCCGAAATCACCGTAAAATCCGTCACCATTCTGCTGATCTTCACGGCCCTTGTCGCCACCATGCCCGTGGCCTCCGTCGGACACGGGCTGCACAGGCTCCATGTGCCGGACAAGCTGGTTTTTCTGCTGCTGATGTGCTACCGCTATATCGCGGTGATTCAGGAAGAATACAGCCGGTTGCTGAGGGCGGCCCGACTCAGGGGATTTACGCCGAAAACGGGTCTGCACACCTACCGGACCTTCGCCTTTCTGGCCGGGATGCTGTTCGTCAGGGCCTCGCTCAGGGCCCAGAGGGTCTACAAAGCCATGCTTTGCCGGGGATTTACCGGCACCTTCCACACCCTTGACGATGACCGGCCCGATCCATACGGCCGCCTGTTTTTACCCTTCGTGACGGCCATCGGCGTCGGACTTTTTTTATATGAACGGATATGGATAAAGACATGACAACCACTGACAGCATCATCCGTCTGGAAGACATCTGTGTTGTCTATCCGGGAACGGACACAAAGGTTCTGGACCACCTGACCCTCGACATCAACAAAACCGACCGGATCGGGATGATGGCGCCCAACGGATCGGGCAAAACCACCCTTCTTCATACGATCATGGGTCTTTGCAAACCGTCTTCCGGAAGGATCACCATTTTCGGCCGGCCCATGCTTCAGGAAAAGGACTTCGCCGCCATCCGCACCCGGATCGGGCTTTTGTTCCAGGATTCGGACGATCAGTTGTTCTGCCCCACGGTTCTGGAAGACGTGGCCTTCGGGCCGCTGAACCAGGGGCTGTCCCGGTCCCGGGCCCTGGAGGTGGCCGGACAAACCCTGTCGGCCCTGGGGATGGCCGGTCTGGAACAAAGCGTCACCCACCGGCTGTCCGGGGGACAGAAGCGTCTTGCGGCCCTGGCCGCCGTGCTGGCCATGCGACCCCAAGCCCTTCTGCTGGACGAACCCACCTCGGGACTGGACCACACGGTCAAAGAAAGGCTGATTCAGGTGCTGAACGGCCTGGATATCGCCTATCTGGTGATTTCCCATGAATTCGATTTTGTTCACGCGGTCACGGACAAAATCTATTCCATGGAAAACGGCCGTATCCTGACCGATGCGGACATCCAGATCCACCGGCATGAACACGTCCACCGACATGGCCGGCATCCCCATGTACACGATTGACGATCCGGATCCGATGGCGGGCCGGACGGCGAATCAGGCAGGTGGATGAAAATCAGAGCGCGGTTTTGTTTTTCAGGTCTTCGAGAAGCTTGCCAAACCCTTCCTTTTGAAGAATCTGGTCGAACTGGGAGCGGTAGTTGCCCACCAGGCTGACCCCTTCGATCACGATGTCGTAGACCATCCAGACATTGTTTTTTTCCAGGTACAATCGATATTCAATGGGCACCTCCATGGTGCCGGTCACGACCTTGGTATGGACCTGGGCTCTGGGTTCGCTGACCAGTTCCTTGACGAACTCGACCCTTTCATCGGTGTAGGATTCAATCTTGGAAGCATAGGTGTCCTCGAGAAGCCGGCCGAACAGATCGATAAAGATCTGCCTCTCCTCCGGGGTTCTATCCCGCCAGTAGCGGCCCAGGCTCAACTGGGACATCCGCTCGAAATTGAATTTTCCCCAAATAGCGTTCCGCAGAGCGGCCCTTCGCTCCCGGGTGGCGGCCTCCCCTTTCAAGGCCGGATCTTTCAGAATGTCAAGAATTTTATCAATCGTGATTTTCAACTCATCCTGAATGGGTCCGGCCGAACAGGGGGCGCCTGTACCCCCAAAAAAGAAAAGCAAGGCAAAGGCGACGGTCAGGCATATTCGAATCGATCTCATTGATTTCTCCCTTACGGTTGATTGTGCAACAGTTAAAGCCCATCGCCCGAAATAAGTCAAGATCTAATCCAGGCTCGGACAGGCAAGGTTTCGGGTTTGAGCCCCGGAAGGCAAAAAAACAGGTGGACAACCGAACCGATGAGACCTATTTTATCCCACGGCAGGAATCTGGCCGCAACCCGCTCAGGCAGGTGCGGTTTTTTGAAAGGAATCTTCAATGCAAGAACATCATAACGACTTTTTCAACCGTCACTCGGTAAACTATATCGAGATGGCCTTGAGTACCGATCGAATGGAACGAATCACCGATCCGGACGGATACGGAAAACGAACAGGCGACTGCAAAGACACGGCGGAATTTTTCCTGATCTGCCCCCGGAACAAACTGGAATTGATCTCCTTCCAGGTTCAAGGCTGCATGAACACCATTGCCTGCTGCAACACCGTGGCCGTCCTGGCCGAAGGCAGAACCATCGACGAAGCCTGGACCATCTCACCGGAACAGGTGAATGATTTTCTGCAAACCCTTCCGGAAGATCATTTTCACTGCGCCCAACTGGCCGTTGGCGCTTTTTACCTGGCTCTGGCCGATGTGGTCCGGAAGCAAAAGGCCGAACGGACCGACGATGCAAAAGGTTGCACAACTGCGACTGTTTCCCCGCCCACCCAGTGACCCTTCAAGGGATATCGGATATAACCATTTAAAACTATTATATAAATTCCTCATCGGACGTTTATTCCTACCTGTGGCACATGGATTGCAAAGAGCATGGATTCTGTAAAGAACAGGACAAGGACAGATAAAGGAGACAACCTGAGATATGAGCCATATACTTCTCGTAAGCCGGGAAAAAGGCGTTTTCAAGGAACTGGAAGCCCCGTTCCTGCAGAACCGGATCACGACCCAATGGACGGACATGGGCGAAAAAGCCCTGGCCATGGTATCCGGAAATTCGTTCGATCTGGTTTTGATTCACGAACAACTGCCGGACATGACCGGAAAAAAACTGGTCGAAGAGATCATCATGAAAAACGCCATGCTCAACTGCGTGGTGCTCAGCCCACTGCCTGAACATGATTTTCACGAGGTCTACGAAGGGCTGGGCGTGCTCATGCAGTTTCCTCTCAAGCCCGGCCGGGCCGATATTGAAAAACTGATGCACCATCTGGAACGTATCAGGCGTATCGCCGAACAGGTCAAATCCTTGAAAGGAGACCGGGAACCATGATTATCAGTATTGCCAGCGGAAAAGGCGGGACGGGCAAGACAACGGTGGCGACCAACCTGGCCCTGTCCATCGACGGCCGGGTCCAGCTTTTCGACTGCGACGTGGAAGAGCCCAACGCCCATCTGTTTCTCAAACCCGTGATCGAAAAAACCGAGCCGGTCATCGCGCCGGTGCCGAAAATCGACCTTGAAAAATGCACCTTCTGCAAAAAATGCATGAACATCTGCCGGTTCGGGGCCCTTGCCGTCCTCAAGAAAGACGTCATGGTGTTTGAAAACCTTTGTCATTCCTGCGGCGGGTGTTTTGAAATCTGCCCGGAAAACGCCGTTCTGGAAAAACCCCGATCCCTGGGCGATATCGAACACGGAAAAGTGAACGGCATCGATTTCATCCACGGACGGATGGCCGTCGGCCAGGTCATGGCCCCGCCCATCATCAAAAAAGTGCGTTCATTCGCGGACCCGGATTGGATCACCCTCATCGACGCCCCGCCCGGCACCTCCTGTCCGGTGATCGCGGCCATGAACCACGTGGATTTCGTGGTTCTGGTCACCGAACCCACGCCCTTCGGCCTGCATGACCTGACCCTGGCCGTGGAAACCGTCAGAATCCTGAACATCCCCTGCGGTCTGGTCATCAACCGCGTGGGCATCGGGAACGATGAAGTGAACCGATACGCGCAGAAGGAAAACATCCCGATCCTCATGGAAATCCCTTTTGACAGAAAAATCGCCCAGACCTATTCCAGGGGCGAGATGATTGTGGACCGGATGCCGGAATACAGGGAAAAATTCCGGGACCTGTTCCGGGATATCGTGCGGATCATCGATGAAAAGGGAGGTCACAAATGAGAGAGCTGGTCATCTTGAGCGGAAAGGGCGGAACCGGGAAAACTAGCATCACTGCCGCGTTTGCCTCCCTGGCTGAAAACATGGTCATGTGCGACGCGGATGTGGACGCGGCCGACCTGCACCTGATCCTCAAACCCGACTTCAACCGGACCATGGACTTCAAAGGCGGCCACGAAGCCGTCATCGACCCGGATCGCTGCACCCAATGCGGCCGATGCATAGAAGTCTGCCGGTTCGGCGCCGTGCGGGACACCTTTGAAATCGATCCCATTGACTGCGAAGGATGCGGGGTCTGTGTGGATCTGTGCCCGGAAAAGGCCATCGATTTTCCCGAAGTGGTGTGCGGACAGTGGTATATTTCCGATTCCCGCTTCGGCCCCATGGTGCACGCCCGACTGGGCATCGCCCAGGAAAATTCCGGCAAACTCGTGGCCCTGATCCGGGGCGAGGCCAAAAAACTGGCCGAACAGAACAACCTGGACCTGATCCTGACCGACGGCCCTCCGGGCATCGGATGCCCGGTGATCGCCTCCATCAGCCAGGCCACGGCCATCCTGATCATCGCCGAACCCACCGTGTCCGGCATCCATGACATGGAGCGCGTGGGTCAACTGGCCAGGCATTTCAACATGCCGGCCATGGTCTGCATCAACAAATACGATCTGAACCCGGAGCAGACCCGGAAAATCGAAATTCTGGCCCAGAACGCCGGGATTGCGGTGGTGGGAAAAATTTCCTTCGACCCCGTTTTTACCCAGGCCATGATCCAGGGCCAAACCGTTTTTGAATACGATCCTCGATCCCAGGCCGGTTCGGAAGTCCGGCTGGTATGGGAAAACGTACTGTCCCTGCCGGCTTTCAAGTCGCCTGTGAAAACCATACTTAACCATTTATAGGAGTTGTTGAAACATGAAGAACGGAAGAATAGCCATCCCCTCAAACGGCCAGGGCGGCCTGAACGGAACCCGGTCGGGTCATTTCGGACATTGCGATGTCTTTACCCTGGTGGATGTGGAAAACGGCGAAATCAAGGAGGTGTCCATCCTCCAGAACCAGGAACACGTTCAGGGCGGGTGCATGGTGCCCGTCAACCTGCTGAGCGAAAACAGGGTGAGCGCCCTGGTGGTGGGCGGCATCGGCATGCGGCCCCTCATGGGTTTCCGGCAGGTGGGCATCAGTGTGTTCCATGACGACCAGCGCATAGAAATCGAACCGGTGGTCCGCGACCTCATCGCCGGCAACCTGCCTGAAATACGCAACGATCAGGTCTGCGGAGGCGGCGGCGGTCAAATGTGATCATCGTATCGTAAAAGGAGAATGACACATCATGAAAGTAGCGGTTACGGCACAGGGGACGACCCTGGATTCCCAACTGGATCCCAGATTCGGAAGAGCGGCGTACATCCTGGTGGTGGATACGGAAACGCTTGAATTCGAAGCGTTCGACAACAATGAAAACAAAAACGCCTTCAAAGGCGCCGGTATTCAGGCTGCGGCCATGATTTCCGACAAGGGAGCCGAAGTCCTGCTGACCGGTTTCTGCGGACCCAACGCGTTCCAGACGCTGGAAACCGCCGGCGTCAAGGTGGTCAACGACCAGAGCGGGCGGATCATCGACGTGGTCCAGAAATTCAAGCAGGGCGGGGCCGTCTACGCCCAGAGCGCCAACAAGGACGGCCACTGGTAAAAATAAGGACGGACGGGTTCAGGCGCTCCGGTTGACCGAAGCGCCCGGCCGCCCGTTAATAGGAGACACCCATGCCACTATATGAATTCAAATGCGAAGACTGCGGGAGCCTGACTGAAATCCTCGTTTTCGGCGCAGACGATCAACCCGTCTGCCAGTCCTGCGGCAGCACACGGATGACCAAACAGATGTCGGCCCCGTCATCCATGTCCGGCCCGGTCAGAAATTCCCTGCCCGGATTCAAGGACACGGCCTGCTGCGGTTCCAGACCCGGACAGGCCGAAGGATGCGCCGGACCCGGCAGTTGCTGCGGAAAGAGTTTTCAGCCATGAACGACAATCTCGATGCCTTTCTGGATTCCCTCCAGGAAGAAATATTCGAAGACGCCCGGAAAGCCCTGGGTGAAAGAGGGTTCCAGCGCTGGCGCAACCCCAGATACAACGGACGGATGGACAATCCGGACGGTTATGCCCGCCTCACGGGAGAGTGCGGAGATACCATGGAAATTTTTTTGAAATTTGAACACAACAGGGTCAAACAAGCCTCTTACGCCACGAATGGATGCGCTTCCAGCAGCGTCAGCGGCTCTTTTGCGGCTGAACTGGCCCTGGACAAAGACCCGGACGAACTGACCGATATCACTCCGGAGGCCGTACTGGCCGCCGTCGGCCGGCTCCCTGAAGAAGACATGCATTGCGCGAGCCTGGCGTCGCGAACCGTTCAGGAAGCCTTGAGCAATTACATGTCGGGCCTTGTCAGGAATCGATAAAGGAAACATTTGAAATGCAATTGACCGATATTCTCCCCCTGGAACAGTGGGAAACCCTTGAACGCGAACTGGCTCAGAAATTCAACCTGCAAAGCTCCGTTTTCAATGCGGAGGGCATCCGAATCACCTCCAACAAGTGCTGGAGCAACCGGCTTTGCCCGGAAATCAAGGCCCTGGACAAGGGACAGGCCTTTATCTGCGCCGTGGCCCACATGAACATGTCCAACCAGGCCCGGCAGGACAAATCGCCGGTCATCGAAGAATGTGACGCCGGCCTTCTCAAACTGGTCGTTCCGATTATCTTCAACGACGAATACCTGGGCGTCATCGGCGGATGCGGACTTCTGGCGGAAGACGGTGAAGTGGACGTGTTTGCCGTCAACAAAATCACGGACATGGACACCGAAAAGATCGAAGCGCTTTCCACGGACGTTCCGACCATGACCCGCAAAGAGGCGGAATCGGCCTGCGAATTCATCCTGACCCGGCTGAACACCGTGCTCAGCCATGTCAAACATCCCCTTAACTGAACGGCGGACAGAAAAGGATCGATTCCATGGCGGTCTATCGATATGGGCAGAGAATTCCCCGAATCGGGAAAGATTCATATATCAGTGATTCCGCGAGGGTCATCGGTGACGTCACCATCAGCGACAATTGCTACATCGGCCACGGGGCCATTGTCAGGGGGGACTATGGTAAAATCATCATCGGAGCCGGAACCGCCATCGAGGAGAATGCCATCCTCCACATCCGACCCAATGGCATTCTCGAACTGGAAGACAGCGTCACCGTCGGTCACGGGGCCATCATCCACGGCCGGACCATCAAGTCCCACGCCGTGATCGGCATCGGCTCCGTGATCGGCTTCGACGTGGTGGTCGGCGCCTGGGCCATCGTGGCCGAAGGCTGCGTCATCCCCCAGAAAACCATTGTCCCGGACGAAAAAATCGCCGGCGGCGTTCCCTTCCAGATCATCGGAGACGTGCAGCAGCGCCACAAGGATTTCTGGACCTACGGCAAGCAGCTCTATGTCGATCTGGCCAGGGACTACCCGTCCCAGTTCCAGCGGCTGGACCCGCACTGACCGAACGGCCGGAAACGGCATTTTGCCCTCCCCTTTCCGCGGCCCTCCGATCCCCTCACAGACTCAGGCCCTGGACATGTATTTGCGGGTTTCCGTGTTGACCTT
>CAZQIX010000074.1:0-15384 GCA_964593855.1 uncultured Desulfobacula sp.
GGGGTGTCCGGGGTGCATGAACGCCCGGGCCAGGGTTTCGGCCACCCGGTCCCATGAGTGGTCCTCCAGGTAACGGCGGCCGGCATTGCCGAGCCGGGCGTATTCTTCCGGCGACTGCAGCAGGGCCGCCAGGGTGGCGGCAATGGTGTCCGGGGCCGTGTCTTGAAGGACAAAAGCGCCGGTTTTGAGTTCATCGAAAATGGGGATGTCGGACACGACCAGGGGCAGGCCGGCCGCCAGGCAGGCGGCGGCTGTCGCGCTGCCTCCCTCGTTGCTTTCCAGATAGGGCAGAACGGCCAGATCGGCCCCGGCGATCCGCTCATACACCTGGTCCATGGGGAGAAACCGGGTGTCCATCTCGATGGATCGGGACAGGGACAGGCGGCTGATCAGGTCTTGGCAGCGGGCCAGCTCCCGGGTGGAATCATCGGACGGGTACAGGGCGCACTGGGCCTTGAGTTCGACTCCGGGGAAAATGCGCCCGAGGAGGTCCATGGCCTGGATCAGATTGTAGAGCCCTTTATGGTGTCGGAGAAACCCGGTGGTGGCGATGACGGGGGGGTGCTTGTCCCAGTTCCGGCCGTCCACGGTTTTGACGGGCCGGTCGACGGCCCGGGCCACCCCCAGGGGAAGATAGGAAAGGGCTGCCCCCTGGGTCCGGGCCGCGTGGATTTCCCTTTGGCTGTGGGAAAAAAGAAGGACCGCGGCCCGGCTGAGCCGGGACAACACCCGGACATCACAAAGGCTGACATTGTGCAGGGTCACGCCGACCGTCATGCCGGCCTGCCGAATGGCGGCGACCAGTTCTTCCAGCAGGGTTTCCGGAAAAAAACCGCCGTGGTACTGGATGAGAACCGCCTGGGCGCCCCATTGACAAAGGCGCGCCACCAGATCCGGATGGAACCGGCTGTTGCTGAAAGACCGGTGGTCGTAGCGCCATGCCACGCAAACCTCGGCGGGCGGATCTTTCAAGTCGGGGGGACCGTCCGGCGTGTCACAGGTCACGATCAGATGATCGAACCGGTCTTGGGGCAGATGGGCGATCAGGTTCAGGGTGTACTCGCCGATGCCGCAGAGCTGGCCGGCCGTGGTGATGTGGGCCAGGCGCAGGGGGGACGTTTTGGGACGTTCGGGAGGAGCGGGGTCGGAAGGCGCGGGTTGCATCGAATCCAGGGGAATC
The DNA here is from genome assembly GCA_964593855.1 of uncultured Desulfobacula sp. Lineage (GTDB taxonomy): Bacteria > Desulfobacterota > Desulfobacteria > Desulfobacterales > Desulfobacteraceae > Desulfobacula. The sequence goes on from CAZQIX010000074.1 coordinate 1,181, forward strand.
TGCCGCAGGATGGACCCGAGCTGGGGGGAGATGGTTTCCCAGGCGAAATCCCTTTCCACCCATTGCCGGTTGAGGCGTCCCGGTCCGGCCAAATCCGGACCGGACAACAGATCCCTCACTTCCGAGGCGAACCGGTCCGGGGTCGCGATGCGGATTCCGGCCGTGCGGCCTTCCGTGATGCCGCGGGCCCCCAGGGGCGTCGAAACGATGGGCAGCCCGGCGGCCATGAAGTCGAACATCTTGATATTGGTTCCCGATCCGGAGAACATGGGATTGACGGCCAGGTCCGCGGCATGGAGCCAGCGGCGCCGTCCGGTTTCATCCAAGGGACCGGTCACCCGGACGTTTCCGGGGGTGTGGGCGCAGGTCCCGGCCCCCACATTCCCGGCAATGATGAAATCCACTTCCGGCAGGGCCCGGGCCAGCCGGCGGATGATGAATTCCGCCGCCTCCCCATTGGGCGGGTACTGGCTGCCCAGAAAAATCGCTGCCGGCCGGTCCGAAGCGAGGCCGACATCGGCTTTGGCCGTTTGTTTGCCGGCCGGGTCCGGGGGCTTCAGGGCCGAAGTCAGGACCCCGTTGGGGACCCATCGCATTTTTTCCAGGGGCCAGCCGTAAATGCGGGCAAACAGATCCATGTCTTCCAAGGAGCAACACAGAACCAGATGGGCCCTTTCTCCGGCCGCGTATTCGGCCCGGACCACGTCCCGGAGCAGGGCCGCCTGTTCCGGTCGGGTCTCGTCCAGGAGCTGGGCCCGCAGATACCCTTCCACGTTGTGGGAATCGTAGACCACCAGCTGATCCGGCCCCAGCCAGGGGGCGGCTGCGGGAAAAACCCAGGGATGGGAAAAAATAACGACATCGGATTGCCGGATTTCGGTTTTGACGGCTTCCAGATAGTCGGGCGACAAATGACACAGCCTCGGGAAGGCCAGGTCGACGACCGCCTTGCCCCCGGCCTGTTCGGCCAGCCTGGACGCGGCCTCGTGATGGGCGTCGGATAGGGGGACGTCGATCTCCTCCAGGTTCGGGCCGAGCCGGTGCCGCCTGAAAGGTTCACCGGGCCAGTCATAGGTCCCGATGTAACGGGTTCGAAAATCCGGCCCCAGGTCGTGGTAAAGCCCCAGGAGCCGCAGTCGCCCGCCGCCCACGGGGGGATCGATGGGCTGCATGTCCAGAACCGTGGTCCGGATTTTCCCGCCGCCCTCTCTGGTCGGACGGATTTTCCGGCCCCCCAGGCCCGCCTCCAGGAGCCGGTCGGCCACACGGTCCCAGGTGATGCCGGAAATGGCGGCCCTGCCTTTTCGGCCCATGGAGCGAGCCCGGTCCGGATCGGACCAAAGCGCTTCCATGGCTTCACGCACCGAATCCGGGTCCGGGTCGCATACCAGTCCGGTGAGGCCGTGCCGGACGAATTGCAGGGGTTCGCCGGAATCCGTGCAGGTGACGACGGGTTTGCCGCTCTGGAACGCCTCCAGGGTCACATATCCGTAATCTTCCCGAATGGGCGTGAAAATCACGGCCAGGGCTCGGGCATACAATTCGATGAGATCATTGTCCCGGACACGGCCAAGGAAAACGATGCGGGGATCGCCCCCGGCCGTTTGCTTCAGCCGGCCTTCGGCTTCCCCCGTGCCCGCGATTTTCAGGCGGATGGGCATCTTGGACGTCCGCACGGCCCGGATGGCCAGATCCACCCGCTTCCAGTCATGAAGGCGGCCGGGCAGGAAAAAATAATCCCCGGCGTCGCCCGGATGAAATCCCCGGGTCACCAGGGGCGGATGCAGGACTTCGGCCTGAATCCGGTTCCAGCGGCGAAGGCGGCCCGCCACCTCATGACCGATGGCGAACCGGTGATGCGCCCGGTTGAAGGCCCGTGTGTCCAGGTCCAGGATCTTTTGTCGCCGGGCCCGAAGCTCTTTTTCGTCATCGGCGGCCGACGGGTCGAACATATCGTAGAACACCCGCATGGTGTGGACGAGATACAGGACATGGCAGGGATGGTGGACGGCATAGGTGGGGGCCTTGGTGGAGATGACCATGTCAAAGGCGGACAGGTCCAGATTTTGCCAGTGTTCATAATTGTCCAGGATCCGGTCGAAGGAGGATTCGTCGGCCGGACTGCCGATCAGCTCCGCATGCTCCACCCTGGCCTGGACGGCTTGCAGAAGGCCCTGATACAATCGCTCGGCCCCCCCCTGGGTCCCCTGGGGTGAAAAAGGGGCCAGCACGGCCACCCGTTTGTCGTCAAAAACACCCGCCATGGCCCTACGCCCCCGGATCGTTTCCGCGGCCGGGTTTGCGGGCCAGTACCGCGTAATCCTGTTCGCCGCAGAGCATTCGGACTAGGGAGTCCGGAAGGGCGGCGGCCATGTCATCGGGCTCGGCGGAAAGATCACAGGGGTGCAGCCTGAGACAATCGCACCCGACAAAACCCCTGGCTTCCATCAGATATTGGGTGGTGACCGGCGGCAGGGGATTTTGGTGGGTGGGATCGATATAAAAACGGCAGGCCCCTACCCTGAGGTTTTCGGGGTTGGGGGTTTCCACGATCAGCAATCCCCCGGGTCTGAGGACCCGCAGGGATTCGTCCAGGATCGCGACGAGGGTGTTCAGCGGCAGGTGTTCGATGAGATGGAAAGCGGTGATCGCGCCCAGCGTGTTCGAGGTCAGGGACTTCATGTAGGAAAGCGCGTCCTGCTCGACAACGGACAGGCCAAGGGTTAGGCTCTCCGATACCAAAATGCGGTTCAGGTCCACGCCCATGGCTGTTTTTCGGTTTTCCCCGAGCAATTCCAGCCATTCGCCGCGGCCGCAGCCCAGATCCAGGATGGGGGCCTCGTCGGTGCCGGCCCCGGCCTGTTCGATATGGGACAGGTAAACGCGCTGACGGGACTTGATGTCTTCCCGGGTCCCGCGGAACCGGTCTTCAAAGGATACATACAGGGCATCCAGCAAATGATCGGTCTCGGCTGCCAGGGTCCGGATCTGTTCGGCCCCCATGGGCTCGGGCAGGCGTTTGCGGGCTTCTTCCAGAAGCAGGGCCAGCCGCCGCTGCTGGTCCAGCACCATTCGCCGGAGGTCGATGAAGGCGGCCTGGTCCGATTTTCCCGACAGTCGCCGCTCCAGATCTTCGGAAAGGCGGGCATGGGCCTGGGCCGCATGTTTCGCCAGATCTTCGGAAAGTCGGGCAAGCCCTTGTTCCTGGTCCGACAAACGGGTTCCCGTGTCCGTCCACAAGGCGTCGAATCCATGGCGGCTGAGGGTGTCGGCCGCGGCCGCCTCCAGCAGATCGGCCCACTGGTCGGCCTGCCGGCGAAGGGACCGGTCCCGTTGGCTCATTTGATTTTCCAGCCGCTCGAGATGCCGTACCAGTATGGGCAGACGCACCAGAGCCGCCATACCTTGAACCAGATAGCCCAGTACCGGGATTTTGCCGGCCAGCCCCACGGCCAGAGCAGGGAGCAGACCTTTGACGCGCACGCCCCTGGCCCGCCCTTCCGACGAAAATCTGAGACGGCCGATGATTTCGGCTTTGCTGAACCGGCCTCGGCGAAGGCCTTCCAGGTAATGACGGCTGCCGGTTCCATCGGCCGGTCGTTTTAAAATCAGCCGATAGACCATGGCAATAAAGGTCTGGTCATGATATCCGAGCATCTCGTTGAGACGCAGGACCCCATCGTGACCGGGTTCGGGAATGTTTTCGCCCAGCCTGGGCAGTTGCAGGCTCAGGCCCGGCAAGCCGCTTGGGCCTGAGGATGGATGGACGGCCTGTTGTCCGCATCCGTCCCGGTTCTGCCGGATTTCCGCCCTGATGCGCTGCATCAGCTCATCGATCCGGGTTTCAGGTATCGGTGATGCCATGGGTCTCACTCCTTTCATGGTATGTTGGACACCCGGATCACGGGCTGCATCCACAGGCATCCGACAAAAGGCTGTTTGTCCAGGTTGGCGACCTTGAACACCAGGGCCAGGTCCCGCCACTCGTAGTTGGCCGACAAATGGGTTTCCCGATCGGTCAGGGCCGTTACCACGGAATAGCTGCCGGGGCCCAGATCGGCGGAAAAATCGATGCTGAATTCATATTCCGACCCCTTTGCCGCGTTTTCAATGACCTGCCCGGAATACCAGGTGTTGGTCCCGTACATGAACTGGCCCAGCCGGTCTTTGATGCCGAATCCCAGGACCAGGGTGTCCAGGCGGTCGTGGACTTTGACCCGGACCCGGAGGGTGACGGGTTCGCCCACACCCACGTAGTCCACGAGATCCCCCCGGCGGTTGTGCAGACAAATCTTTGCCACCGTGGCCTGGCCCGTGCCGGAAACGGTCTGTTGCCGGCCGTCGCCCAGGTCCCGGACCGATACGGTGGTGTTTTGCTTTTCAGCGATCAGGGCGTTGTAATAGTCGGTGACGGATTCAGGATCCCCGTCCCGGACCATGATCCCGTTTTCCAGGAGGATGGCCCGGTCGCACAGGGACTGGACGGCGGTCCGGTCATGGGAGACGAACAAAAGGGTGGTCCCCGCCTCCCTGAATTGCCGGATCCTCTCAAAGCTCTTGTGCTGGAAATAGGTGTCGCCCACGGACAGGGCCTCGTCCACGATGAGGATGTCCGGGCGGGTGGCCGTGGCCAGGGCAAAGGCCAGCCGGACCTGCATGCCGCTGGAATAGATCCGGACCGGCTGGTCGAAATAGTCCCCGATTTCGGCGAAATCCCTGATTTCCGGGATCAAGGACGCGATCTCCCCGGACCTGAGCCCGTGGAGCCGGCCGGACACGAAACAGTTCCGGCGGCCGGTGAATTCCGGATGGAATCCCATACCCAGTTCCAGCAGGGCCGACACCCGGCCGTTCACCCGGACATTCCCGGCCGTGGGGCGGGTGGTTCCGGTAATGATTTTCAACAGCGTGCTCTTGCCGGCCCCGTTCACGCCGATAATGCCGACGGCCTGACCCCGGGCGATGTCAAAGGTGATATCCCGCAGCACCCAGATGGGATCGTGGTGGCGGCCCAGGCCCAGCCATTCGGCCATGCGGCCGTATTTGCGGGCATATCGCCGATACGCCTTGCCGACGCCGTGAACCTGGATCAGGGAATCAGAGTTCATCCACGATTTCTCCCTGAAGCTTCTGAAAGACCTGAAGCCCCGCAAAGGCCAGCACCAGGCCCAGGATCAACGGGTAAACCAGCCGGAACGGATCCGGGGCCGCGTGTTCCAGAAAAATTCCCTGATAGGCCTGAATTAGGGGGCATACGGGATTCCAGGCCAGAATCCGGTCGGCCGGGGATGGCAGAGTGGCGGTGAGATACACGATGGGGGTGAGCCAGAACCAGAACTGGAGCAGGACCTGAACGGTCTGCTGGATGTCCCGGTAAAATACGTTGACGGAGGCCAGCAGCATGCCCAGGCCCATGGTGAACAGAATCTGGATGAGCAATACCGGCAGGGCGGACAACACGACCCATCCCGGGAAAGCCCCGGTGATGAGCAGAAATCCCAGGAAAATTCCCAGAATCACGGAAAAATTCAGCAGGCTGGACACCAGGACGATGAGGGGCAGGCAGATTCTGGGAAAATGGATCTTTTTGATCAGGTTGGCGTTATCCACCAGAACGCTCACGCACCGGGACAGCATTTCGGAAAACAGGTTGAAGAAGATAATGCCGGCGCACAGGTAGATGGAATAGGCGAACTTGGAATCGTGGGCCGGCATGCCGGGCCGCATGATATTGGCAAAGATCACGGTAAAAATGAAAATGGTCGCCAGCGGCTGAACCAGAAGCCAGGCCGGGCCGAACTGGGTTTTGATCCACCTGGACTGGAATTCATGAAGGACCGAACTCAGAATGAATTCACGAAACGACCAGATGTCCCGGAGCCTGTTTACGCCAATCATCACGGGTCACCTCGTTTGCGAAACGTGCATCAGATCATCGAACACCGACAGGGTCTCTCTCGCGGTTTTTCGCCAGGAGAAGCGCCCGGCCCATTCCAGCCCCTTTTTCGCCATTGTCTGTCTCAAATCCGGGTCATGGGAGATCCGGTCCATGGCCCGCGCCAGATCTTCCGGGTCATGGGGATCGATCAGGAGCCCGGCATCGCCGGCCGCTTCCGGCAGGCTGGCGGCATGGGAGCAGATGACCGGGCAGCCGCAGGCCATGGCCTCGAGGACGGGTAAGCCGAATCCCTCGTACAGGCTGGGGTAGATCAGGGCCCGGGCGCCGCTGTACAGACAGGCCAGGGTCTCGTCATCCACATACCCGGTCATGAAAACACGGTCGGCCAGACCGGCGGTTCGCATCTCCTGCTTCCACGCCTTGTCGCCCCAGCCGTCCCACCCGGCCAGAACCAGGGGCAGGGTTTGATCGCGGCCGGTCATGGCCTGGATGATCAGGTTTAGGTTCTTTCGCGGCTCCAGGGAACCGACGAACAGAAAATAGGTGTCCGGCAGATGATAGGTCTTTTGGACCCGGCGGGTCCGTTCGGGATCCCGGGGCGTGAAGAGCGGGTCCGGTGCCAGGAGCACGGCTGAAATCCTTTCTGGGGAGACTTTCATGATGGTTTGGATCTCGGATTGGACGAACCGGGAAATGGTCAGGATGTGGGAGGCGTATCTCAGCCGCCGGGGCAGAAACGCGTTGTAAAACCACACCCGCTCCCGGGGGTGATGGTCTCGAAAGGTGACCAGGGACAGGTCGTAAACCGACAATATCATGGGAATTCCTTTCATCCGGGACGGAAAATAGGCGGTTTCATGATAGATGTCGTATCGGCCTCGCCGGAGGGCCTTGCCGAGCCGATGCTCCTGTACCAGCCAGCGGGCCGAGCGCATCAGAAAAACGAGCGGGTCGGGAAGTTTCCAGATCAGTCCCGTGGTTTTGATCCATCGATCGGGACGGGCCGGCGACGGCATGTCCCGGACCACGTCGGCCCCGGTGAAATAGGAGACGCGCACACCGGGCATCCGTTCCATTTCCTGATACAAGGCCCGCAGATAGCGGGAAATTCCCGTGACCAGTCCCATCAGGGGTATGGCGTTGACAAGGATGTGCATGGGCTCATTCATGGAACCGGTGGACGGGAAACCCTTCCTTCTCGCAGAAAAGGTCCCGTTGCGCTTCATTCAGGTCGTGGGTCACCATCTCCTTTACCAGGTCTTCGAAGGAAACGGCGGGCGACCACCCCAGCCTGGCCCTGGCCCTGGAGGGATCGCCCACCAGCGAATCCACCTCGGACGGACGGAAATAACGGGGGTCTATGCGGACAATCACGTCTCCCGGTTTCACGGCCGGGGTCTGAAATTCGGAGACCCCCTTCCCCACCGACGCGACCACCCCTTTTTCCTCCAGGCCGCGGCCTTCCCAGGCCAAGGTCATGCCGAGCTCTTGGGCCGCAATGTCAATGAATTGCCGGACGGAATGCTGAACGCCCGTGGCAATGACGAAGTCTTCGGGTTCATCCTGCTGGAGCATGAGCCACTGGGCGATGACGTAATCTTTGGCATGTCCCCAGTCCCGCCTGGCATCCAGGTTGCCGATATGCAGGCACTCCTTGAGGCCCAGAACAATCCGGGCCAGGGCCCGGGTGATTTTCCGGGTGACAAAGGTCTCTCCCCGCAGGGGGGATTCATGGTTGAACAAAATGCCGTTGCAAACGAACATGCCGTAGGCCTCCCGATAATTGACGGCAATCCAGTATGCGTACAGCTTGGCCGCCGCGTAGGGGGAGCGCGGGTAAAACGGGGTGGTTTCGGTCTGGGGCACTTCCCGGACCTTGCCGTAGAGCTCCGAGGTGGAGGCCTGATAGAATCGGCAGGTGTTCTGAAGACCCAGGGTTCTGACGGCTTCGAGCAGGCGCAGGGTGCCCAGGGCGTCGGTGTCGGCCGTATGTTCGGGTTCTTCAAAGGACACGGCCACATGGGATTGGGCCGCCAGGTTGTAAATTTCGTCGGGACGGACCCGCTGAACAATCTTGATCAGGTTGGCGGCATCGGTCATGTCTCCGTAGTGGAGGATCAGACGACTGTCTTTGAGGTGCGGATCCTGATACAGATGATCGATGCGGTGCGTGTTGAAAAGGGAGGCCCGGCGCTTGATGCCGTGGACCTCATATCCTTTGTCGATGAGGAGCTGGGCCAGATAGGCCCCGTCCTGGCCGGTGATGCCGGTGATCAATGCTTTTTTCATGTATTTTCCTTCACAGTTCCAGTCCGGCCTCCATATCCGCCAGTTCCGCGTCCACCATCATTTCGGCCACGTCCCGGCCGGTATGGCCGGCCTTCCATCTGAGACGCCGCCGGGCTTTTTCCGGATTTGCGCTGACGGTTCGAATATCCGTGGGCCTCAAGAATCGGGGATCGGTCCGGACATAGTGCCGCCAATCCAGGCCCAGGCGGCGAAAAACCGTTTCGATAAATTCTTCCAGGCTCAGGGTCACGCCGGTGGCAATAATATAATCATCGGGCTGATCCTGCTGGAGCATCATCCACATGGCTTCGACGTATTCAGGGGCCCAGCCCCAGTCCCGCCGGATGGACAGATTGCCGAGGAGCAGCGCGTCACAGGCGCCCCGGGCGATGCAACAGGCGGTTTTGACGATTTTCCGGGTCACAAAATGATCCGGCCTTAAAAATGATTCATGATTGAACAAAATGCCGGTGCAGGCAAACAGATCATAGGCTTCCCGGTAGTTGGACGTCTGCATGTAGGCAGCGGCCTTGGCCACACCGTAAGGGCTGCGCGGCCAAAGGGCGGTGGCTTCGGTGGCGGGACGCCCTTCCAGATTGCCGAAACAGTCCCCGGAGCCCGCGTTGAACAGCCTGATCGGCAGATTGAGAATCCGGATCGCTTCCAGAAGATTCAAGGTGGCGATACCGATGCTTTCAAAGGTTTCAAACGGCTCGTCAAAGGAGAGGGCCACGGAACTCTGACCGGCCAGATTATAGATTTCATCGGGCCGAAAGCGATAAATGACCTCGATCACGTTCCGAAAATCATGGATCGATGCCGACACCCGTTCGACGCGGTCGCTGATGCCCAATCGGTCATGATTGGCAAAAGAAGCTTTCCGGATATTCCGGGACACACCGATTACCCGGTATTTTTTTCCCAGCAGCAACCGGGCCAGGAAGGTTCCGTCCTGGCCTGAAACGCCGAATATCATCGCTGACTTCATGTTTTTCCTTATGTCACGGGTGTTCAACCAATACAGAAATGCCTATTTATCAGACATCGTTTCGCAGCACAAGTTTTTAGTGGATAAAAGCAGGAAATACGGCGATCAATCCGTGGAAGGGACGGCTATCAGTTTGAGAAAACGATCCCTGTCCACCCACACCTGTTCCATGAGGGATAATTCACCGGATTCGGCCTTGAAATAATAGGTCCGGTCGGCATCCAACCGAAGGGGAAAATGACCGGCATTGTTCGTTACGACTGAACACACGGGTTCCATGTTTTCGTCAAAAACATTTACAGAAATCCGTGGGAGTTCCTCTCCGGGTGCATACAGCCCATTTTCGTCCGCATCATTGAACAGAAGGCCGTACAGATCGACCTTTCGCTCATCCTCGACGGGTTTCGCCCTTGTACCGGCATAAAAGGAGATAACCCCCAGATCCAGATCTTCACCACCGGATACGGAGGCGGCCAGCCCACATTGATCGGTTTTGGACGAAAACACGGTCGCTCCTTTGGGCCATGTGTTCAATTCATTCAGCAACAAAACCGTGAACAGCTCGGATATTGCGGCATCATGCATATCCTTGTTAAGGCCCGAAGCCACTTCCGCAACCTGAATTACCTCACCACCATAGCCGCTTGCCGCATCGGCATCTTCGTCCGATTCCGGGCATGGGCCGGCCAGCATGCATTCAACCCGACTGCGTGCGGCCGAGTAAAGAAAAGGTTCCATAAAAACAGGCGGATATTTGCCGGCGAACAAAAAAAACGCCTTGCTGTTTTCCATTAAAATATCCAGAAGGCTTCGGTTGATGAACGATTGGATTTTCCAGGGTTCAAACCGGACCTGATTCACAAGGTTCAACAGCCGGCCGTCGCTGATGAGCGCGGAAGATCCCAGACAGAAAGTGAAAAACCAGGCGTTGACAGAGTCTTCCAGGCGGCCGGATTGTATGGAAACCCCCGCGTAAAGGTAATCGGATGCAAGGATGTATCGGAAAGAGGTTTCATTCAACTCTTTTTCAAACTGGCTACGGATAAATATATCGGAAGCGGTTTCGTTCGACATGAAATTGACGAATGTTACCTTGCCCGTCTTTTCGGCCGTGGACATATAAACGGGGTCGGGATCGGCATCGGAGACACCGCTGCCGATCTCCGATGCCCTGAGATTCAGATGCCCATCCATGAAGTAGGGTGCCAGATTTGTTTCCGGAAAAATGCTACGGGACGCCAGGAATTCCTCGGAATAGCCCAATTCTTGTGCGTAGGCGTAGGGAGATTGCCGGATTTGATTGACCCGATCCAGAAAAAAGACTTCCCTGGACGTATCCGGCTCCGAAGGTTCCGATTTCGACGGATCCGTTGCCGCGTCGGCATAAACAACGGATCCGGCACGGGCGATTGTCAAAAAAACAATCAAAATGGCATATATATGTTTCATTCGCTTCTCCATCATGAATAACCATGAAGCAAATAGCGTGCCCAACCATTCAATTACCACCCGGACAGACGGAACGGCTCCTGGAAATGATGTGGAATTGTGCCTATCGGCGGGTCATTGTCTTCGTTTGTGAGCCGTCCCTTGAAACGGGTCTGACGGGAATGTGTCCCTGGTCAGATTTGACCAGGGTTGGCCGAAATCAGGTCAATGCCCGGTACAGGCGGATATATTTTTCCCCCTGGGCCCGGGCCGTAAAATGATTCAGGTAATGCAAACGGGCGTTATCGGAAAACCTTTGCCGAAGTCCATCATCTTTCAGGATGCGATTCATGGCCCCGGCCAGAGCGTCGGCACATCCGGGCCGGACCACAAGCCCTGAATAATCGTGCCGATTGACGAAACTGGTCGCCGTACCCAGCTCCGTGGACACCAGCGGTTTGGAAAAATAAAGCCCTTCCAGAAGGACCTGACCGAAGGCTTCGGCCGGCGAGGTGGACGGCAGAACCACCAGCCGGGCCTGTTGAACCAGCCATTTGTAGTCCGCGTCATTGCGGAAACCCAGCAGATGGACGTTGCGAAGACCTTCTTGCTCGATCCGGGCCGCCAGTTTGGGGTGCAGACCGCCCTTTCCCACAATGACGACAGGGGCGTCGGTTTTCTGGGCCGCGTCCAGCAGCACGTCCAGCCCCTTGTACCAGCGCAGGACCCCCGTAAATAACGCATACTCGGAAAGGTTACCCGTAAATTCGACCAGTTGAGGATCCGGGGCCGGAAGGTTGTGAAATCGTCTTTCATTCAAAAAATACGGAATTTCTTCCATCCGGGCGCGAAACGGAACCAGACAGGGGCTGGTGGACAGGATCCGCCGGCTGGACACGCAGATCCGGTCCATTTTTTTCAAAAAACGGTTCACGACGGGCTGATAGAGCGTCTTCAACGGCCCCAGCCGATGGATATCACAGTGGAAGGTCGCCAGGGCGGGCTTGTTGATCCCATGGGTGATGGCCAGGAGTTCAGCTGCGGGCCAGGGAAAATGAAAATGAAGGATATCCGTTTCACGGCACACCTTCCGGAAGGCCCGGGCAAAGGAAAGACTGAAGGGGCTTGACAGGACCTCCAGGCTGGTCTTGAAAAAGCGCACACGGATACCGTCCGGCAACCGCAGGTTCGTGCTCCGGGGTCCTGCGCACACCACTTCCACATCAAACCCGCGCTGAAGGGCGTGGCGGCCGAATTGCCGTATGGCTTCTTCCAGGCCGCCGCCGGTTTCCGGAAAATAGGTCTTGAAAATATGGGTGATTCTGGTCACGGCCCAAGGCCCGCTATTCCCTCAACGACATGTCCACGGTCTCCAGCAACGGGCCGAGCAGATAACTGATCACGGTCCGTTTATCCGTGGTGATGTAGCAGACCACGGGCATACCCGGCGAGAGATAGGCGTTTTTGGCCGACAGGTCGGCCTCGTCCACTTCCACCCGGACCTCGTAAAAAGACATTCTGCCGTGGGCGGTCTCCTGGGTGATCAGATCCGGAGACACATGGCTGACCTTGCCTTTTACCGGCGGGGTGGATTTGCGCTGAAAGGCGGAGAGCTGCACCTTGGTATCCTGGCCGACTCTCACATGGGTAATGTCCTGGGGTCGGACCTGACCCTTGATGATCATGTGAAGGTCCTCCGGCACGATTTCGAGCAGGGGCATGCCCGGCTGAATCACACCGGACACTTCTGAATAGACCTTCATGTTCATCACGACGCCGCTCAACGGCGCAACCACTTCCAAGCGCCGCTTGGCGTCCAGCTGCGGCTTGATCTTCTCGTTCAGTTCGAAGATCAGATCCGTTGTTTCCCCTATTTTGGAAACCGCCTGTTCCCTGTATTGGTTTTCGATGTCCACAATCCTCAACCGGAATTCCTGAATCATCTGCTCGTATTCGGCAATGTCCTGTTTCAGGCGTCCCTTGCGGCCCTGATGTTCGGCCAGACTGCGCTCCAACTCCAACACGCTGGTTTTTCCCAGGTATTTTTCCCGGACCAGGGGGCGCTTGCTCTTGAGGTCTTCTTCCAGGTTCAGGATGATGGCGTCCTGGCTTTTGAGCTCTTCCCGCGCCCCTTCGATCCGGTTGTTCAACTGTTTGATCTGGGAATGATACAGTTCCACCTTCCCGAGCATATCCGTCCGCCTGGATTCAAAAATGGCGGTTTCCGTGGCCTTGATCTCGATAATGTCCTGATCGTCGGTCTCTGCATCGATGGCCTCCGGCCAGTCAATTTCGGATTTCATCCCGGCCTCGGCCCTGAGCCGGGCCAGTTCGGCCTGTTTGGCCCGCAGATGCCCCTGCAGCAAATCGACATTGGCAATGACCGAGGTGCTTTTGAGTTCAATGAGCACATCGCCTTCCTTGACCCGGTCGCCTTCCTTGACAAAAATCTTGTCGATAATCCCGCCTTCCAGATGCTGCACCATTTTTCTTTCTCCCTGCACCGCCACGGAGCCCGGGGCGATGACCGCGCCCTGGAATGGGAAAAAAACGGACCAGACCGTAAGGCCGCCGAAAAACAAAGCAATCACCACCGCGCCTAGGACCACATATCGGACGGGATTGGTATCCAGTATTCTGTTCTGCTCTTCCATATCTACACTCCTGCCGCCTGCTGGGGCTGTTGTCGGTTCATGAGCTGTTGAATGACCTCCCTGGCCGGGCCGTACATGGCCGCCTGCCCATCCTTGAGAACCATGATTTTATCCATGGTGGGGAGCAGGCTGGACCGGTCCGTGATCAACAGGGTGGTGACCTGATCCTGCTTCAAGCCCTTGAGGGTAGTGGCCAGGGCCTTCTGTCCGAGATCATCCAGATGGGTGTGGGGCTCATCCAGAATGACCAGTTTCGGATCGCCGTAGAGGGCACGGGCCAGGGAAATGAACTGACGCTGACCGGCGGACAGATTCCCGGCCTCGATCAGCGTATCATAGCCCTTGGGAAGCTTGAGGATCATTTCATGGGCCCCGGCTTTTTGAGCGGCCGCCACCACTTTTTCCGCGTCCACCTCACCCAGACGCGCAATATTCCATGCCACGCTCCCGGGAAACAGCTCCGGCTCCTGGGGCATATATCCGATAAAAGGCCCCAGCTCATCCCTGGACCATTGGGCAATCTCGGCCCCATCCAATCGAATTTTTCCGGCGGAGGCCGGCCAGACGCCGAGCAGCACCCGGGCCAGTGCGGTTTTGCCGGATGTCGAAGGCCCCAGAATGCCCATGGATTCGCCTGGGTCGAGGGAAAACGATATATTGTGGAGAAGGGGTTTGGCCTCCACCACCAGCGAAACCGCCTCGGCCGAGAAAGCGCCTTCCGGCGGCGGCAGGGAAAGGGTCTCTTTTTGTCTGCGGGTATCCACAAAGGATTTCAGTCGGGCATACGCCGCCATGGCGTCAATACTCATCGCCATCTGGGAAAAACCGGCTTCCAGGGGATAAAACAGCCGGGTCACCATGATAACGCCCCCGAAAATAGCCCCTGCCGTAATCTGATCCGAAAAAAAGACATACACCCCGCTTCCGAAGACAAAGGTCAGGGTGA
>CAZQIX010000075.1:0-14785 GCA_964593855.1 uncultured Desulfobacula sp.
TGTTCAAAAGGTCACTTTATTCCTGCCGGTCTCTTTGGATGCGTACAATTTCTGGTCCGCTCCATGGATCAGCTCGTCCAGGCCCATGACCGTATTCGGGGTGACGGCGGCCACCCCGAAACTGGCCGTTATGTTCAAGTCTGCGGCAAAGTGATGGGACTGAATTTCGACCCGCAACCGTTCGGCTGCTTCGGCCGCGGCTGCCGGAGAGGTCTGGGGCAGCAACACGACAAACTCTTCCCCGCCCCAGCGGGCCGTGACATCCTGCTGCCGCATCGAATTCAGCAATATTCCGCCCATCTGCCTCAACACCTGATCGCCGGTATTGTGTCCGTAAGTATCGTTGATCCGTTTGAAATAATCAATATCCAGAATCATTACGCTCAGGTCCGATTCATAGCGTTTCTGCCGAATCAGCTCGCGTTTGGCCAGTTCAATAAATTTGTGCCGGTTGTACAACCCGGTCAGTTTGTCCGTGCTGGCCAGGGTGTGAAGTTGTTCTTGTTTTTTGGCATAGACAAAGGTGGATCCGAACAGGAGCAGAAACAGAAGCGCCACCAGCAACAAGTCGCGGTAGAGGTGCTCGGAGCCGAGCATATTGGGTTCGATCCGGGTGCTGGCGATCAAATAGGCCACCGGCACGCCGGAGACATTGGGAATGGACAGGTAATGAACCAGAAATCGTTTGCCGTCATGTTCGACGATCCGGTTGAAGCTTTGTCTGTCCCGGATCGGTGTCTGGTTCGATGCCGCCATGTCCGCGATCAGAACGTATTTCAAGTCTCTGTCGCCTGTGGCCTTGAACCCTTTCTGGGCATTGACGATTTCCCTGTCCATCATGTATCCGGGAAAAAAATCAGCTGATATGTAATTGGTCTGTTGATTGGTGAAGACCGTTTCCCGGACCACGTTTTGATCAATGACAAAGGTGAGGTCGATGTTTGGATAAAGCACGTTCATGACCGTTATCAAAGACCCCATGGAAATCGACACCTCCACGGATCCGATATGCCGGTCACCATTGGAAAGAGGATAAACAAACCGGTATCCATTGAATATGCGGCCCTCTTCAAATCCGAAAACATATCGCTTTTCCGTGTTGGCGATTCTGATGGTATCCCGGACATCCATCAGGTTGTCGCCGAAATTGGCCGGGGAATGGAACCGCAGGAAACTGTCGCCGTTGGCCAGGTGGAAGTGCAATTGTCTGAAATCATATCGCTGTATCAGTTCGTAATCTTTTTCAAGTTTTTGGTGCAATATCCGGCGGATTCGGTTTTTGTCCTCATGATCTCCCTGATTCGCCTCCCCCATCAGGTCCAGCACTTCGGGTAGATTTACGATGCGCAGGAAGATGTATTCCGAAAAATTTTCATACATTCGCAGGGTTGTCCTGATTTTGGCGGAAAACGATTCCATTTCAGCGGACAGATAGTTTTTTTTCTTGTTGTCATAATCCGTGATCAGGGCATAAACGATCAGGCAAGCGATGATGGTCCCGGCAATAACGACCAGGACCCATCTCTTGTAGATTTTGAAAAACGGCTGATGCATCGAGATAATCCTTTGTTCATGTGTTTGAACGGCGGCGAGAAAATCCAACCAGCATGGCGATCAGTGCGGCCAGGGTGCAGAATCCGGACACCAGACAAACGCCGAAGAGCCCGTATCCGGACCAGAGAATCCCGCCCAGAAAGGCCCCTGCCACTCTTCCCAGGCCGGCCACGGCAAAGAAGGCCGACATGACGGAGGCCCTTAGTTCCGGAACCAGTTCGGTGGAAAGACCCATGGCGGTCACAATACTGAACTCAAAACAGAAAAAAACGAGAAACAATCCGGCCAGCACATGACCCAGCCGCCCGTCGAGGAACGGCAGCAGGAAATAGGCCGGACAGCACAGGGTGGTTCCCAGGATGGTGGTTTTTTTCAGGCCGATCCGATCCGCGTAGAGTACGGTGAATCCTTCGCCCAGCACTTCGGAAAGCCCGATGAATACCGTGCCGAACCCGATGGCTGCCAGGGACAGGTGGAAAGAGTTTTCCAGCCAGGCCCCGTAAATCACGAACAGGTTGTCGTTGGCCAGGGACATGAAAAAAATAAAGCCCAGCATGCCCGTCACCCGGCGGTTGCGCACAACGGTGGTCCAATTGGCCATCAGGGCCGTTTTCGATTTCAGGGCGGGGGCCGGAGAATGGTGGGATCCGGGCATGCGTTTCAGGATCAGAAAAAAGCAGATCAGGCTCAGGACGGAAATCATCAGAAACGGGGTCTGCCATGAAAAGCGCTGGATCACCAGACCGGCCGCGGGCACGCCGATCAGAGTGGATCCGGCCCAGGCCAGCTCTGTGATGCCGATGATTTTGCCCCGTCCGGCATAAGGGACGAAATGGCCGATAAATGCCTGAAGGCTGGGATCGAAGATGCTTTTGGCCAGTCCGCCCAGAAAAAGACAGAGTACCAGGACCGGGTACAGGGGCAGAAGGCCCACGGCCAGGGTTCCGATGGCCAGCATGGCCAGGGCCAGCAGCATGGGGATCCGAAATCCGTAAAGATCGCCGAATCCGGCTCCCACCGGACCCAGGATGGAGGTGGCCTGGTTGACGGCTATCACGGATGTGATGGCCGACAGGTCCACCTGAAGTCCCCGGGCCAGCTCCGGGGCGAAGGGATAGGCCAGGCGCCGGGTGATGTTGAGCAGAAGCTTGGAAAAAGTGGCGACAGCGATGAATCCGGCTGTTTGATCCGGTTCCGGTGGCATGACGGACAGGCCCGGATCAGAGATTGGCCAGCAGTCTGAATTTGTCGAATATGAGCAGCAGTCCGATGACAATCAGAAGGACGCCCGACACCCGGTTGATGATGCCGATGAGCCGGGTGGCCCGTTTCATGATGTCCAGAAGGGAATGGATGAAAAAGGACAGCACCAGAAACGGAATCGCCAGTCCGGCGGAGTACACGGCCAGCAGCAGAATTCCTTTTTGGATGGTTTCCTGGTTCCCGGCCACGATCAGGATGGATCCCAGCATGGGGCCGATGCACGGGCTCCACCCGGCCCCGAAGGCCATGCCGATGACAAAGGTGCCTGCCAGATGCAGGGGTTTTTTCTGCACATGGATTCTTTTTTCAAAATTGAGCCCCTTGATGTTGAGGATGCCCAGCAGATGGAGTCCGAACACCAGCACGATGCCGCCCCCGACATAGCGGACCACCCAGGAGTATTGGGCCGCCAGCCCGCCCAGAAAAGAGGCCGACGCCCCGAACAGAATGAAGATGAACGAAAAACCGGCCACGTAGAAAAGAGTGGCCAGGATCACTTTGTTGCGGGTTTCTTGTTTGTTGTCGGTGAGTTCATCCAGGGACAGGCCTGTTATGAACGAAAAATAAGCCGGGATCAGCGGCAGGATGCAGGGTGAAAAAAAGGACAGCAGGCCGGCGAAAAGGGCCGCGGAATAGGTCAGGTTGTCGCTGAACATGGGGATCTCCTTAGCAGCAGTTGGTTGATTCGGTTCACGTAGTCGACGTGACGGCAGGGTTTGGATAAATGGTCGATGTGCGGGTCTTTCCGACTCAGGTCCTTGATGGATTCCAGAAACTCGATGTTGCCGGAGATGAACAGAACGGGAAGGGTCCGGCTTTTTTTCCGGATATGCTGGTAGATGTCCATGCCCGTATGTTTGCCGGACAGAATATAATCCAGACTGACCAGGTCATAGTCTTGTCCGTTCAGCAGGTCCATGGCGGCCCGGCAGGTTTCGGCCCTGTCCACCCGATGGCTGTAAGGGGCCTGGGTCAGTATCTGGAACTGCACCTCGGAAATGGCCGGCTCGTCTTCCACCAGAAGGATGCGTTTGCCGGAACAAAATGTTTCCTTCCGGATATCGGGCGTTTCAAGGTTTGTCGGCCTTTTTTCGATGACGGGCAGCCAAAGGGTGACCCGGGTGCCTTTGCCCAGTTCCGAATGGACAAACACCCGACCCCTGTGTTTTTCAATGTACCGCTTCACATTGGACATGCCGTAGCCCGTTCCCTTGATGCCGGGTTTGTACAGCCCGGTTCGGTCCCGGCTGCCCTTGAGGGTGAAGGAGGGTTCGAAAATGCTTCCCATGTATTCTTCGGGGATGCCGCACCCGTTGTCTTCTATCTCAATGATCAGACGGTCCCGGTCCCGGTCCAGCCGGATGACGATCCGGGGGCGGGGGGTGAGGCTGAGGGCATGGATCGCGTTCTGGATCAGATTGACCACGGCGTGTTCGATCATTCCGGGATCGGCCAGCAGTTCCGGCAGTCCGGGGCGGAAGTCCTGAACCACCTCGATGCCTTCCAGATCTTTTTTCAGCAGGTTCACGACCAGGTCCATTTTCTTTTCCATGGAAAAGAATTCCTGTTTGGGTTCCTGATCCTTGGCAAAGGCGACCAGGTTCCTGGTCAGGTTTCTGCCGCGAAGGGTCTGATCTAAAATCAGTTCCAGGGTTTTGCGTGTGGGCTCATGGGGACTGTCCAGGAGGGCCAGTTCGGCATTGCCCATGATGGCTCCCAGGATATTGTTGAAATCATGGGCCATCTTTCCGGCGATCTGGCCGACCAGGGCGAATTTCTGGGCTTCGGCCGCCAGGGTGACGGCTTCCATTTTTTCCGTCTGGGCCTTCCTGAGCTCCGTGATGTCCTCCCCCACGCAGATGATTGTTTCAAGCTCTCCGTCGGGGGTGAACACCGCATCAAAGGAGCCCCGGTAATGATGCAGGTCGCCGTTTCTGTTTCTGAGCCGGTAATTGAGGAAGGCGTGGGATGTTTTTTCTTTTCGGGCTTTTTCCAGGTAAACCGTCAGGGGCTGGACATCTTCCGTTTCCATGATGGTAAATCCGGATTGTCCGATCAGCTCCGAAGGATCATACCCCAGCTGCCGGTGGGAAGGGCTGGCGAAAATGTAGCGGCCGGCTGCATCATGTATGGAAACCAGGGCGCTGGTGTGGCCGGTGATGAGTCTGAGCAGCGATTCGTTTTGTCTCAGGTCGTCCTCGGCTTTTTTCCGATCGGTGATGTCGTGCCCGATGCTGATTCGACCGATGATCTCCCCCGTATCGTTCCGGTAGGGGTAATAGTTGAGGTGAATGTATCGCGGACCCAGCCGGGGCGATTCATACCAGGTATGGTAGGAGATTGCCTCCCCGGCCATGCAGCGCTCGGATTTTTCCCGGACCGTGTCCGCGAATTTGTGAGGGCCGACAATGTCGGGCACCCGTTTTCCGACGATCCGATCCCGTGTCAGGCCCCAGAAGTCTTCAAAGCTCTTGTTGACCATCAGATAGGTGTGGGTCTGGTCGATGACGGCGATGGCCTCGGACGCGGAAGAAATGATGGCTCGATACAGCTTGAGGTCATCTTCGGCCTTTTCCGGGGGCCGACCGGGTCTTTCCGGATTTTCACGGGGCTGTTTGGCGCTCATGGCGATTTCGACCTTTTTTCCAATGGGTTACAATCGGGTGACCGACCGATTCCTGTTGTACCGTCATTTGTATGGTTTTTCAAGGATCTTGTTTTGTTCTGGGTCACATTCGATCCGGTCTGCTTTCAAGGACCGCGGACTTCGAATGTGACAGCGTCCACCACCTGCCTTGCACCGTCCAGAAGATTCAGAATATGGCGGCCGGATCGGGTCTTCCATCTGACCGTGGCCGTATCCGATGCAATGTCGATGCCGTTGACCACCCATGTCCATTTTCGGGATTCAGGAACAGCGGAAAAGAGTACCATTTGGTGATTTTCGGGAATATCCGGGTCCAGGGCCAGGATGGCTCCGTCGGCGGGATAGGTGATTTTTCCATCCGTGAGGTCGGTGTCCAAAGAAATTTTATCGGTTTCCGTGCCGGACAAGAACCACTCGGTCCTCGCCGGTTCGATTTCCCCCTGATAGGCTATGCGGCGGGACGTGACGCCGTCGGGAGGGTCGGGGGATCGGGAAGGGAGGGACCGGTGCAGGAAGTTCATGGTTTCCAGCCAGACCGGGGCCGCACCGGAAATGCCCGACACATTCCACATGGGTTCGCCGCTGAAATTGCCCACCCATACCCCCACGGTGTAGTGCCGCGAGTACCCGACACACCAGTTGTCCCGCATATCCTTGCTGGTGCCGGTTTTGACCGCCGTCCAGAACCTTGTGGCAAGCGGGTTCTCGAGCCCGAAGGTCACACTTCGGGCCCCTCGGTCGGACAGGATATCGGAGATGATGAACACGGCGTTTTCATCCATGACCCGACGCGGTTCGGGGCGATCTTCCTTTCCGACCGGAAACGGAGGGGTGAATACGCCCCGGTTGGCCAGGGTCCGGTAGGCGTTGGTCAGTTCGAGCAGGTTGACATCGGCGCTTCCCAGGGCCAGGGAAGGCCCGTAGAAGTCTCCCAGGTTCAGGTGGGTGAATCCAAGGTCATGGAGAAGGGCGGCCATGGCTTCCACACCCGCGAGCATCACGGTCCGGACGGCCGGCGTGTTCAGGGAGGCGGAAAGGGCGGTCCGGACGCTGACCAGCCCTTGGAAATCCTGGTCATAGTTTCGGGGCGCATAAATCCCGGTCGGGGTGGGGACGTTGAGGGGAGCGTCCTCCAGGAGTGAGGCCGCCGTCAGCAGTTTCCGTTCCAGGGCGAGGGTGTAGAGGAACGGCTTCAACGTGGACCCGGCCTGCCGCCGGGCCCGGACCCCGTCCACGTGCCGGGCCGAGGATCGCTCATCCGTGCCGCCCACATAAGCCAGGACATCGCCGGACCGATTGTCCAGGACTAGGGCAGCCCCGTCGTGGAGGTTTCGGCGGGTCAAGCCGGCGATGTGTTTTTTCAGGCAGTCCGACACCTGTTGCTGGAGATCGGCATCCAGGGTGGTTCGGATCCGGGTTCTGGAGCCGGCCAGCCGGTTTGCCAGGTGGGGGGCCATCGCAATCCGCGGCCTGATCCGGTAACCGTCGGACAGAACTTTTCGGCAGCATTGTTTCAGGTCTGTATCCGTTACGGTTGGAGAAAGACGGTTTCGCAGATTCATGGCCCGTCCGGTTACGGCCGGTTCAGGAGCGTTGGGGGCCCGGATCAGCGCGGCCAGCACCAGGGATTCGGTTTGGTCCAGGCCGTCGGGCAGTTTGCCGAACAGTCCCAGGGAAGCTGCCGCAACGCCCTGGAGTTCTCCTCTGAAAGAAATGAGGTTGAGATAGGCTTCCAGGATTTCGTTTTTGGACCACATCCTTTCCATGGCCAGGGCGGACAGAATTTGAGATCCTTTCTGGATCACAGACCGTCCCGCCTTGCCGGCCATGAGCGCCGGATGGACGATGCCAGCCGTCTGCATGGTGATGGTGCTGGCCCCGCGCCGGACCTTTCCGGTCAGGGTCTGGAACAGGGCATGGGCCATGGCCGCCCAATCCACCCCGCTGTGGGAGTAAAACCGTCTGTCTTCGGATTCGAGAACGGATCGGATCAGGGCCGGGGAAATGTTGTCGATGCCGATCCAGTCCATCCGCCGGATGCGGTGGTTCACCCGTATTTCATGAAGGGGTTTGCCGTTTCGGTCCAGCAGGAGAGCGTCTGAAACAGTCCGGCTGTTCTTGACGGTTTCAAAGGACGGGTGGGGACCCGAGACGAGGACCAGACAGTCCGCCAGCAGGATGAAAAGGAACATCAGGCCCGAGAATGCGACCGTCCACTTCAGCCTCTTGACGTTTTTGGACCCGGCCTGGTTCATGGGTCGATCTCAAAAACGGGGTTGGGGATTTCACCAGACATTTCCGGCGCATACAAGGCTTCGACCCGGGTTCCCGGAACGTGAAACCTCCCGGGATGGTTGAGCCGCAGGGCATACTCGACAAACCAGGTCCCTTTGGGCGCATGCTCGTAATAGGCCCGGAACCCTTCGAAACGGCGTTCGACAAAAACCGGGTACAGATTGGCCGCTTCCGGGTCGCCGGTTCGAACCAGAATTCGGGAATCCCTTCCCAGCCCGGTCCCGAGCAGGGTCGTGCCCGCCGGAACCGGATCGTTTACCACCACCCAGGAGGCGTCGGCCTGAGCTTCCAGGTCCAGCCGGACCCGGATCACGTCCCCTTTGCACCATCGGCCCGGTCTTGCCTGCTGTACCGGGGTCAGGCTTTTTTTAATGTGGTACCCGCTTGAAATCGGTTCGTTCAGGGGACGGGCCGCCAGGCTGGTGATGGATACCCATGGCCTTCCTTCGCCTTCGTGGATGACGGAAAGGGTGTCGGCCCGGTCCGGAAGGGGGAATAAGAAATCCCCGCCCCCGGGATCCGCTTTCCAGTCCGCCGCTTGTCGGGCGTGACCCAGCTCCATGCGGGTCACGCCCGAGACTGGATTCGGTTCAAAGGTTTGGGCAAACCGTTTCATGACCAGAACTCCCCAGGCATTGGCCGGGGTGGTGTCCCATCGTCCCCGGATGCGTCGATCCAGGGCGCCCCGGATAAGGCGGGGCATATCCGGGGCAAAGGATTTCAGGGGCATCAGGGCGAGAACGGCCTTCAGGGCCGTTACGTCGGCGGATGCCTGAAAGTGGCCGATCCCCTCATCCAAGGACGATGCAAACCCCATGCGGGTGCCCTGGAAATCCATCCGGGACCGTAGTATCCCCTCTGCCTGCCGGATTCTTTCCTTCTGGTCCGGCAGCAGATCCGAAGTCCGGGTCAACAGGCTCACCCAGTCGACGACGGCGGCAGTGGGCCATTGATCCGGCTGGATGGAAATGCTTTCCAGAAGGCCGGGATAAATTTTGCCGGTTCGGGAAAGGGCTTCCAGAACCATGATTCTGCGGACGGCCATATCGATTGAACCCGTCCGGGGCAGGCCGGTGACCCGGCCCTGGACAAAATCCAGAAGGCCGGTTTCCATTTTTTCCCGGACCGGTCCCGGAAGACTCACCCCTGCTTCATGGCTCACCCCGTAAATATAGGCCGTCAGGAGTTCACTGCCTTGGTCGAGGGTGGGGAAGAACTTTACCAGTCCATGTCGGTCCAGGCATCCGGCCAGATCGTTTTTCGCGTCCCGCAGGAGTTGGGGATCATCCAGAACAACGGCACGTGAAAATTTCTGCTCCATGCAGGTATAGGGATACTGCCGCATATAGGCGACAACCCCGTCCAGGTCATCGGACAGACCCGGTTTCAGGGAGATCCGCACCCCTCCTTTATGGGGCAGGGCGTGGGCCGGTTTTTCCACTGTCACGGAAACAGGGGAAACGGCCTGGGTCAGCGTGGCCTGAAAAACTCCTGCCGGGACGGTTTCAGCCACTTTCTGACGTATCCGGACGGTGTCGGCGGCGTTTTTCTCTGATTTTTCATCCGGTTTTCGATCCTCTGCCGCGTCCATTTCCAGTGCATGAATCTCGTAAACCAGCTCGGCGATATTCATCGGGGCGGTCACCGGCCATTGCAGTTCCCGGGACTCGCCCGGATTGAGAGACAGGTCCGTTGGTTCCAGGGTCATGTCCGGATATCGAGGGTCCGGATTCCCGGGATCCGGGTCTTTCGGAAGGCCGCCGGACACCTTCCCGGACACGCGGACCTCCATGGGCCGATCCGACGTATTGCGAATCGTAAACCCGGCCTGGAAGGTATCTTTCTCCCGGATTACCGGAGGAATTGCCGGCAGGATCATCAGGGGACGGGTGGATCGGATATCGGCTTCCCCGGTTCCAAACAGCCCGGCCCCGGCGTTCACGGCGGCGACGATCCTGAATCCGGTGGCGGAATCGTTCAGGGGGATATCGATGTCGGCCCCGCCGTTTCTGTCCAGAGGCACCCGGGCCTGCCAGAGAACCAGGGTATCAAATAATTCCCGCGTGGGTTGTTTCCCGCCTCCCCCGCCTGCGGGCCGGGCCTTGAGGCCGTAATGGCGCTTGCCCACCACCTGCATTCCGGCCGTGGCCGTATGCACCTGATAAGGACGCCGTCCCATCATGGCGGCCAGGATATTCCAGGATGGATTGGGCATGAGTTCCAGAAGTCCCTGATCTACAACGGCCACGGCAGCTTCGGCGTCGTCCGGCAGCGGGGTGCCGGCGGCGGTTACTACCCGGATGCGGGCTTTGGCTGTTTCCTTGGCCTGGTACACGGTTTTTTCAGGAAGAACCGACACTCTCAGCTCATGGGTTTTCCATCCCACGTCGATTTCGGCAATGCCCAGTTTGAAGGCCGGTTTTCCCAGATCGACCATGGCCGTGGGCAAAGGCCCCTGAATCCGGCCGCGCACGCACAGGGCCGACACAAAGACATTGGGAGCGTAGTTGCCTTTGATCGGCAGCTCGATGATCGGGCTGCCGGACGATACCCGGTTCACATACGAGTCCAGAATGCCTTCCCGCTCCACCGTTGTCAGGACCGTGGCCTCCGCAAACGGCATCCGAACTTGAAACCGGGCGGTTTCCCCGGGCTCCCAGCGTTTTTTTTCAGGTATCAGGTCGATCCGGTCGCTGTCCGATCCGCCGAGCCACTGGTCCTCCTCTCCCCGGACCCAGAGGTCGCAGTGGGTCACCGTTCTGTTGCCGGACGGATCCAGGGCCGACACCTGAACCGTGAGCTGGCCTGAAAACGGGACGCTTTCTTCACACGCCACCATTCCGTGCGCATCGGTCTGCACGGTGGACAGGGCGTGGACATGTCGTGTCTGCGTGGTGTTTTCAAAGGCGTAAAACCCTCCTGTCAGGCGTTTTCGATGGGAATAGCGGGTGGTCTGGAAAATATCGATGCTCACCGGAACGCCGGAAATCGGTCGTCCTTCCAGGTCGAGCAGTGCGGCAACGAATTTGACCTTGTTTTTCAGTGATATCCAGTGATCCGGTTTGATACCCAGGACCCACTCCGACGGCCACAGGGGAAGCCTGGCCGAAATCGTCTGAATCTCACCGTTGGGGTCCGAAAATTCGAGCTCGGTGACGAGATCCGAAGGCTTGTTCACTTCGGGCAGATCGAGGGTGGCCCTGAGGCTTCCGGTCTCGTCCAGGGTCAGGTCCCGGGTCGAAACCCGGGGTTCCGGGGAGGGCGCATCCGGACCGTCTTCCCGGATGATTCGGGTTTCTCGGATTTCTTCGGCGCCGAAAACATAGCCTTCCCAGAGGGGAAATGCAACATACCGGTCCCGCAGTTCTTCTCTGAGGCGGACCTCGGCATGGCCGACCCCGCCGCCGGAAAGATAGGACAGGGAAATATCCAGATCGGCCGTCCGTGCCTGAACGAGGGGTTTCAATGGCGGCTGGATCACCGCCCGGATCAGCGGAACCCTGAACTCCTCGACGCGGAAGGATCCGGATGGAATCCAGGTTCCTTCAAAGTCGGCATCCGGGAAAAAGGCCACATCCGGATCTTTCAGCAAGGCTCCGGGTTTGTCGAACAACCCGATATGGTATAGGCCCATCTCCGCGTGGCCGGGTATTTCCCAGTCGCTTCGGGCCGTGCCGGAAGAGTCCCATTCGAGGTCAACGGCCTGCCACCGGCCGCTTCCTTCATGCTTCACCACCACCGACGCGGGCCGGTTCCGGGGATCGGGCAGGGCGAAGCCGGACATGGTGGGCTGTCTGAGCAAATGCTTCATGTGAACGGTATCTCCGGCTCTGAAAAGGCTTCGGTCGAGAACCGTATGGGCGATATCCCCTTTCCCGCGCCCTTCGTGGGGCAGCCCGTAGCGCCACGGTTCGATTCCTTCATCCCAGCTCGAATGCACAAAGGTCATGTCCTCCGGGGTTTCCACAAACACGAAATAACCGCCGTCCATTCCCCACAGGGCATTCATCTGGGATGCGTCCATATAGGCATCGCTGTCCCCGTCGATTTCACACAGGGGCGGCTCATCGTTCAGGTTTCCGGGGATATGCACGATTCCGTCCGCGTCGGTCCTCCCCCGTCGGATATCTTTACCGGCGCAATCGCAGACCACCACGTCGGCGTTTTCAACCGGCCGGCCCGTGTCCAGGGCCGTCACCCAGACCAGGGAAGAGGCGTTTCCCCTTTTCAGGTGGGCGGACAGGTTGGTGACCAGAGCTGCGGCAGGGACATACATGGGACGGTTTTCCCCTAGCAGGGAAGCGCCCAGGGCGCGGCTTTCCAGTTCAACGACGGTCAGGCCGGAGCGGGGCAGGGGAATGCCCGCCACCTCCAGGTCGTCACGGCCCATGGGCCTGGGCAGGGCAAAGGGTTCGGCCTTGGGGTCATCGCCCAGTATCGACTGGTTCCGATTGGTCGAGGCAAGCTTTCTCAGCCATTGGATCATTTCGGCGCGGTTTTTTTTATCCACTGTCAATATCCGGCCGGTTTCAGAGGGATAATCCGGATTGGCGACCCCTGCTTTTCGAAGAGTGACCGGAAGAAGCGGGGGGGTGTCGCCGTTTGTGCCGTTTTTTTCTATGACGCCGAAACGGGCCGGGAATTTTGCCAGGGGCGGAGCTTCGGCGGTTTTTATCTTCAAGGGAAAACGGTTTTGATTGATCAGCCGGCGGCCGACCTCATCCCGGATGTTTTCAGGCAGCATGACGGTGAATGAGCGGTTTTCGGGGAAAGGCCCTTCAAAAACCGCTTCATATATTTGTTCCGGTCTTTCCCGGCCTTCCGTGAATGGGAGTTTTTTCCGTTGATAAACCGTTCCGTCCTCCCCTTTGATCAGAATTCGATCTGCAGTGTCGGCCGGGATGGGAGAAGAAAAAAAAACGCGCATGGGAAGAGTGGGGATGCATCCTTTGTCCGCATTTTCCCGCGCACAGCCAAAAGATGCGCTAAAGGGCTTTCGGGTCCGGTAGGTAAGGATCCGGGTACGGGAATCCACCTTGTCCGGGGTTTGTTTTTCCCCCGTCCCCCAGATCAGGCGGATCGGCGTGTCGCCGGGAAAGATCTGGCGGGGCTGGACAATGAAGACCCTGTTCGTGTCAACATCCTGTCTACCGTACCAGTGACCGTCCCGCAGGGCATCCAGGATTTTTTCCCGCCGTGTCCCCCGGATGAGGTTGGCCTGGATGAGGTGCCGGATGCCGTCCACGGAAAATCGGGTGTTGTCGAGTACGAAGTCCTCTTCCAGGGTTCCGTTGAAATGGAGGACAAAGGCCTGGTCTTCCACTATGACGGCCCCATGCCGGTCCGCGGGCCAGACATCCAGGATCATGGGTCGGCCGGTGGAAAACGAAAAGACGCCGGGATCATGAACCGGCCTGCCCGATAAGGACTTCAATCCCGGTTTGAGCGTGAATTCGCCCTTCACCCCGGCCGGAAGGTCCCGGTCAAAGTCAAAGATCCAGTTCTGAGAATCGGCCCAACGGCCCTGCCCTTTTTCATCGCAATCAATCAGAAACGGATCCGTTGCTCCGGGGTCTCCAAAGGGAACCATGGGTTCGGAAAACCGCGCCCGGACCTGTCGGACCCGGGACACGATCCCCAGGGGTGAGAAGGTATCGATCTGAACCGATTCCTGCCCGGTCGCGATGTCGGTCCGGGCAGTCCATATCAAAATCGCGGTTAGAAGGAAAAATCCGGCCCTTGCTGTTTTCCCGGTCATAACCAACCCTCCTGTTTTCCACCCGTGAGAGATCTCGACGGATATGTCGAGGGTTTCAGCATATCAGGAGAAGATGGCGGGGTCAATGGCGAGCTCAGGAAGGTTCGGGAAACCTGAGTCGACTTGGATTCTGATGAACCCCGTAGGGCGCCATAAAGTTGCGATACCGGTTGGAAGAGGCGCCGAAAAGGTAAAACGCGGTCTTTTCGGTGATGCCCAGTATTGCGCCGGCAAGAATGTCTTTGCCGTACCCGGCCAGTAAAAAAACGAGCTTGGTCGAATCAACGGAATGGTCGATGGCCGTAAACAAAGATGAAAACCTGGTGTCATCGCAAAGGGTGAACCGGTTTCTTCTGGCAGTCTGCACATGAAGATCATAAAACACCGGCAGCATTTTCAAGGACGCAGTGAATACGCGTACCCCTTTTTTCTGGGAAAGTCGGATATTGTATCTGGTTTTGCTTTTCATCCGGGCCAGAATATCCTCTTTCTTCCGGGTGATATCGATGATCAGGGTATCGGCCACCGAAAAATCAAATGCCGTTTTTTTGAGGTTCCAGTTTCTGGTGCCGAAGTTCATGCGCAGCTCTCGGAGCCTGGGTTCCGGACGCTGCGGGAATTTTTCGTCTCCTGTGTGCGGATTCAGCGAAGCGTCGTATTGATCCACCCATGGCAGGTCGTATCGGATGAAGGCGGTGGCCGGGTCCAGATGAGGGTCGTCCACATCAAAGGCCATGGGTTTCCATCCCAGCCTTTTTTTGAACCGGCCCCAGAAAGCGGTCTGAAACAGTATATCGGTCGGGAAAAGGTCGCAGGCGTTTTTCGATTTCAGTTCCATGGCCATATATTCTTGCCTTGTCATTTTAAACAACCTCTTTATTCCGATACCCCGAATATATCGTCATTTGTTCCCTGGTCAGGTGGCTTCGCCATTCGGATTTTTTTACGTCGACCGTAATCGGAAATCCAAACAGCCGGCGTTCAAGGCGCTTTACCTTTCCCTCCGGCGTGATTACCATCGCGTGCTGATCGCCGCTTTCATCCAGGACTATGAAAAATTTACCGGAAACCTTGTTTTTGATCAGTTCCATGAAAAAACCCCTTGTCTTAATATTCTTGCCGCTCACGGTGCACAATGCCGAGATTTTCTTCGGGTGGAATAGCAAAATGGATGCCAATGGGGCAGGTTTGTTTGATGAGGCCTTAAAATCAAATAGTTGCGTTGGTCGACCGGCAGACACCACGGACAGGGCATGTGGGAATAAATC
>CAZQIX010000076.1:0-14075 GCA_964593855.1 uncultured Desulfobacula sp.
TGGAGACAGATCACGGACATGGGCCTCAAAAAGACCGACGGGTCGATCAAAGAATGGGCGGCAAGGACACGATGAAATTCCTCCATACCTCCGACTGGCACCTGGGCCGCTCCCTTTACGGCCGAAAACGGCATGACGAATATTCAGCTTTTCTGGAATGGCTGGCCCTTACCATAGAAAAAGAAACCGTGGATGTCCTGCTGGTGGCCGGAGACGTGTTCGATACAGGAACCCCCGGCAATAGCGCCCAGGCGCTTTACTACCGATTTCTCCGCCGGGTTTCGGCTTCCTGCTGCCGCCATGTGGTCGTCATCGCCGGCAACCATGACTCCCCTTCTTTTCTGAACGCCCCGGCGGAACTGCTGCGGACCCTGAATGTCCATGTAATCGGCGCGGCAACGCAAAATCCGGCGGATGAAGTGATCCCGATCCAAAATGTCCGAAACGGGGACTCGAACCCGGGCGGATCCGCCATTGTCTGCGCCGTGCCGTATTTGCGGGACAAAGACATCCGAACCCTCGAACCCGGCGAGACCATGGATGACAAAAACAGAAAAATGGTCCATGGCATCCAACAGCATTACGCCGAGATAGCGGCCATAGCGGAACAAAAACGATCTGACCTTTGCCCGGCCTGTAACATCCCCATCATCGCCATGGGTCACCTTTTTGCCGCAGGCGGCAGAACCGTTGACGGCGACGGGGTCCGCGACCTCTATGTCGGCTCCCTGGTTCGTGTGGACAAGGAAATGTTCCCCACATCCATCGACTACGTCGCCCTGGGCCATCTGCACGTCCCGCAGAAGGTGGCCGAACATATCCGGTATTCGGGATCGCCCATCCCCATCGGATTCGGCGAAGCCGATCAACCCAAACAGGTCGTGATCATTGAATTCAACAATCGGGTGCCGTCCGTCCGGACGGTTTTTGTACCCTGTTTCCAACTCCTGGTCCGCATCGTGGGCACCCTCGACCATATCCTGGCAAGGATGGCCGATCTCAAGCGGGAGAAAAGCCGGGCATGGCTTGAAATCGAAGTGACGGACCAGGGGATCGCCGGCAGCCCCAGGGAAGTCCTGGAAGAGGCCCTATCCGGATCTGATCTGGAAATCAGGCGGATCAAAAACCGCCGGATGATCGAGCGGGTACTCGGCGCCCTGGCCGAAACCGAAACCCTCGACGATCTGGATCCCGCCGACGTGTTTGCACGGTGCCTGGACACGTTTGAGGTGCCCGAACAGGAAAGGGAAGACCTGATTGCGTCCTATCGTGAAATCATCACCGGCCTGATGGAAGAAGACAAAAACGCTCAATGAAAGATGAAGCATGAAAATCCTCGAACTCCGCTTTAAAAATCTCAATTCCCTTTACGGCGAATGGTTCATTGATTTCACCGCTCCGGAATACGTGGGCAGCGGCATTTTCGCCCTGACCGGACCCACCGGGTCAGGCAAATCCACCATACTGGATGCCGTCTGCCTGGCGCTTTACGGCGCGACACCCCGGCTGGGCAGGATCACCAAAAGCGCCAATGAAATCATGTCCCGCCAAACCGGCGAGTGTTATGCCGAAGCCGTGTTCGAATCCCAGGCCGGACGGTTCCGCTGCCACTGGGAACAGCGGCGGTCCCGGAAAAAACCCGACGGGGCCCTCCAGTTTCCGGAGCATCAGATTGCCGACGCCGATACGGGAAAACCCTTGGAAACCAAAAGGAGCCTGGTTTCCGGCGTGATCGAAGACACGATCGGAATGGACTTTGACCGGTTCACCCGATCCATCCTGCTGGCCCAGGGCGGGTTTGACACCTTTCTGAAAGCCGACGCCGAGCAGAAATCCAAAATTCTCGAACAGATCACCGGAACCGGGATCTACTCGGAAATATCCCGGCGGGTCCATGAACGCCTCCGCGAGGAACGGGAAAAACTGGCCCTGCTCGAAGCCGAATCATCGGGGATTGTGATACTGGACCCGCGACAGGAAACAGACCTGGTGCAGGAACTGGAGGACCGACAGCAGCAGGAAGCCCAGCTGGCGGCTCTCACGTCTGAAACCTCAAAGGCGGTCGCATGGCTGATCCGGATCGAGGACCTGAAAAAAGAAATCAAAGCGTTGTCGGATGAAGCGGCCGGACTCCGGGCCGACATCCAGGCTTTTGCCCCTCAACGGGAACGGCTGGCCCAGGCCCTTTCAGCGGCCCGGCTGGACGGGATTCACGCCACGCTCTCGGCCGTTCGCAAACAGCAGGCGGACGATCGGGCCGCCCTTGACATCGCCCTCAAAAAGCTGCCTGAACTGGAAGCGACCGCATCAAAAAGATCGGCATCTCTGATCGCCTCCGAACAAAGGGCCGCTCAGGCCAAAGAAAATCTCAACGCCGCCGTACCCCTGATCCGTACCGTCCGATCCCTGGACCAGCGGCTCGCGGATCAGAAAAAGGCCATTGACGACGGAAGCGCCGGCTGCCGGACCGATGCGGGCAAAATCAACGCGGACCTCGAACTCAGGCAAAGGGAGCGGGACAAACAGATCATTGCCGGAAAAAACCTGGACAGTGTCGACCGCTATCTTAGAGACCATGCCCGGGATGAATGGCTGGTGGGCGGTCTGGCCGGACTTGAGGACCAACTGACCCGCCTGGATGCCGGACAAAAGGACATGTCCCGGAAACGGGCCGACCGGAAAAAGGCTGAAACCGCTCTTGAGCAGGCAATCGGAAAATTGAAGCATTGCACCGGACAGTGCGTGATCCTGAAACAGTCTCTGATGGATGCGATGAAAACCCACCAACAAGAAAAAGACAAATGGACGACACTGCTCGACGGTCGGCTGTTGCGCGAATACCGGGCAGAAAAAGACCGTCTGCTTCGTGAAGCGGTGTTTCTGGCAAGGATCGCCGAGCTCGAGGGCCATCGGGCCGGGCTGGAGGACGGTCGGCCCTGCCCTTTGTGCGGATCGGTGGACCACCCGTTCGCCCGGGGCAATGTTCCGGTTCCCGATGAAACGGAAAAAAAAATTCAGGCTCTCACGGATCGGATCACCAGAGTCGAAGATCAGGAAACGGTCATCCGGAAACGGGCGGATGATGAAAATACGGCTCGCAACCACCTGGCCGAGGCCGAAAAACGCGAGGCCGAAGCCGCCAACGAATGGAAATCAGCGGGAAAAACCCTGTCCGACCTGACCGGGAGACTGAACGAGGCTGCGGCCGATTTCGCGGCGCTCAAGCGGTCGGTATCGGACAGGCTTCAGCCCTTGGGCATGGCCGATCTTCCGGATGCAGGCATCTCCACCCTGACGGCCACCCTGAAAGCCCGCCTGGCTGACTGGCAGGTCCAGGTCAAGAAAAAAGCCGACATTGAAACGCGGATGGCCGAGATGAACAGCGAAATCAAACGGCTGGACGCCGTCATAGAGACCCAGCGAGGCGCTTTGGCCGAGAAACACAAAACCCTGGAGGCCCTGAAAGCGGCGTATACCCATGGCCTCCATGAACGGCGGGCGCTATTCGGGGATAAACACCCCGACCATGAAGAGCAGGGCTTGAACCGATCTGTTGCCCAGGCCGAGCAAGGTGAAAAACAGGCACGAAACCTGTACGACGAATCGCGGCAGGGCCTGACCGCCGTCAAGGCCCATGTGGATTCGCTGAAAGGCCGGATGGCCCGGCGGGAGCATGAGTTGGAAACCCTGGCATCCGATTTCACCGGCGCGCTTCAGACAGCCGGTTTTGCAGATGAGAACCGATTTATCGCGGCCCGGCTCCCGGCAACGGAGCGGGATGCCCTCGCAACCCGGGCCCGACTTCTGGACGACGGGCTGACAGACCTGAAAGCCAGGCAAAAGGACCGGGAAACCCGTCTATCCGAAGAATTGAACAAAAAAACAACGGACCAGTCCCTTACTATTCTCGAACCCCTTTTCAGAGAGCAGGAGGAACAACTCAAACAGCTCCGGGACACCATGGCCGCCATCAGACACCGACTCACCGAAAACAAGGCCGCCCTGGCGCGGATGAAAGAAAAGCGCACCGTCATAACGGCGCAGACCAACGAGTGCCGCCGATGGGAAAAACTGCATGCGCTGATCGGATCGGCCGACGGCAAAAAATACCGGACCTTCGCCCAGGGGCTGGCCTTCGAGATCATGGTGTCCCATGCCAACCGCCAGCTTGAAAAAATGACCGACCGCTACCTGCTCATCCGCGACGACGAACAGCCGCTGGAGCTCAATGTCATGGACAATTACCAGGCCGGCGAAATCCGGTCGACCCGGAACCTGTCCGGCGGCGAAAGCTTTATCGTAAGCCTCACCCTGGCCCTGGGGCTTTCCAAAATGGCCGGCCGCAAGGTTCGGGTGGATTCCCTGTTTCTGGACGAAGGCTTCGGCACCCTGGATGAAGACGCACTGGAAACCGCCCTGGAAACCCTGTCCGGACTCCACCAGGACGGCAAGCTCATCGGCGTCATCTCCCATGTCTCGGCCATGAAAGAGCGAATCGGCACCCGGATCGCCGTCACCCCCGTATCCGGCGGTAAGAGCGCCATCTCCGGACCCGGCTGCAAGCGGGTGATCAAAAAAGAATGAACATGAAAAGGGTATCTGGTCCGGATGACGTTTTGTGGGGTCAATCCGGGATTTCAGGTCTTGGTCCGCATTTTCCTGCTATCATGGTTTCGCTGAAGCACGATGCCCGATATGATGAGCAAAAATCCGATATAGGTTTGCAAAAGGATTTCCTCGCCGAGAACGGTATGAATGAATATCAGGGAAATAAAAGGCGTGAGAAATATCAGATTGGTCATTGACTGGATGTTGCCGGACGATTTCAAAGCACTGATCCAGGTGATAAAAGCGAAACCGAATTCGAAACACCCGATCCAGACCGCTCCGCACAAGCCTTCCCAGCGATTGACCGCAAAAGAAGACCATGACAGGCACGCCAACCCGATAAACGGGAGGCTGAAAAAGAAATTCAAAAAAATGGCAATGATCGGGTCCTGTTTGGACCGGACATTGAAGATCCAGTACAAGGCCCAGATGATGGTGCAGGAAACGGCCAGAAACACGCCGGAATAATTGATCCCTTCCCCCGTCCCCTGCCCGGACCGATAGGAAAGGACCACCACGCCGCTGTAGCAGACGAGCGACGCCGCAATCTGAATTCTTGAAAGTGGTTGCTTCAACAAAGGAATCGACAGCAAGGACAGGGTGATCACCCAGGTGTAATTGATGGGCTGGACGATCTGGGCGGGCAGCAGGTCATAGGCTTTCACCGCCATCCAGTAATAGACGAACGGGTTTAAAAATCCCATGAACAGATAAAACACGTATTCTCCGGTTTCCAGGGCAAAGATCTGCCTGAATTTCCCCGCGATCACCAGGTAGACGCCCAGAACCACGGTGGACGTGACCACGGCGTAGAACAGGAGCGGAAGCACATCCATGTAGCGCAGCGTGATTTTAAAGGCGGTCGCTGATGTGGACCAGAACAGGACCGTCAAAAGACCCGGAACCACTCCGTTATTTTTCATAAACACCCTGGAAATTACCCCCGTATCCTACGGAAATAACGGCGTCCGGGTTGTAATGCTTCAAACGGCGCTTCACTTTTCGGCCGTCTCCGGTTCTTTTTCTGCTTACCAGGCGTCTTTCCGCCACACGGCCGTGGCGGTCAGGCCTCTGTGGGTCCGCCGAATGCGGCCCTGATCGGCCACGGAGGTCAGATAGGGACGGATCACGGCGGCCAGCGTCTCGTCGGTCCGGTCGCCGACCTTCCGGAAAAACGCCATCTGGCTTTCCAGTTCTTCGTCCACGGACACATCCTGATCCCATTCAATGGCGTCAAAGGTGATCTCCGGGAAAATGCCCATGGAAAACAGCAGGTTGATCTTGAAAAAAATGCTCTGGGGCTTGTCGTCCAGCGGCGTTCCCATGATCCGCTCCCACAGGTCCGCCAGAATGGGATGGGTTTTCTTGAGAGCCCAGCCTCGGATGGCGCATCCTTTGCGGGAGGTGTCCATCATTTTGAAAAAAGCTTTGGAGTTGGCCACACCCGGCGACATAAAAGCGATGACCAGATCAAAGCGGTCCCGCCATCCCTTTTCATCGATGTCGATGGTGTGCCAGTCTTCACACACCAGGGTGATCCGGTCCGTCAGGTCCGGGGCGAGGGACTGCCGGAACCGGTCCAGCATGCCGGAGGAAAAATCCAGGGCCGTGACCCTGGCCCCCCGGCGGGCGAGCGCCATGGCCAGGGTGCCGGTGCCGCAGCCGATCTCCAGCACTTCCATGCCTTCAAACAGCAATCCGGTTCTCTGAAACAGCTCCAGGGTTTTTTCAATGCGCCGATTGCGGATCTCCTCCCGGGTCCGGTCGTAGGAAGCGGCCGCACGGTCCCAGTATTCACGGGTGGCAAAGCCTTTGTGAACCGAATACGTATCGGTCTGTTTGTCTTTTTCCCAGACATCGAGCCAGAACGCTTTTTCAAATACGGGATTCATCTTCATATCATCCTTTCTGCCGGGGTTACAGGGGATCGACTTTCCGGCCCGTGAACGCAAATATCAGGTCCTGAAGGATCACATACAGGGCGGGCACGAACACAAGGGTCAGCAGGGTGGCGGCGATCAGGCCGAAGCTGATGCTCACGGCCATGGGGATGAGAAACTGGGCCTGGAAACTGGTTTCCAGAAGCAGGGGAAACAGCCCGGCCACGGTGGTGACCGAGGTGAGCAGGACCGGGCGGAACCGGTTCCGCCCGGCCTCGATCACGGCGTCCATCAAACCTTTTCCTTCCCTTATATGGGCGTTGATGAAATCGATGATGATCAGCGCGTCGTTGACCACGATGCCCGACAGGGCCACGATGCCGAAAAGGCTGATCATGGTGATGTCCATGCCCATGATGAAATGACCCGCCACGGCCCCGACCAGGCCGAAGGGGATGGCCGTCATGATGATCACCGGCTGAATATAGGATCGGAACTGGCTGGCCAGAAGCACGAACATGATCATGGCGGCCACGGAAAATCCTGTTTTCAGGCTGTTCAAGGATTCTTCCGTACGCCGGGCCTGGCCTTCCAGGTCATAGGCCATGCCCGGAAACGGCCGGACCAGGTCTTCCAGAAAATGGTTTCTCAGGTCTTCCACGATCCGTCCGGCATTGGCGATGTCTTCGTCGATATCGGAAATCACGGTGATGACACGCTTGCGATCCACCCTCTGAATAGTGGCGTATCCTTCGGCCGTTTCGATGACGGCCACTTCCTTGAGCGGTATCTGACGTCCGTCCCGGGTTCTGATGCGTAGCTCGTCAATGCCGGCTTCAGACTCTCTTTCGGCTCGGGCGTAGCGCACCATGACCTTGATATCGTCCTTGCCCCGCTGGATTTTCAGGGCTTCGTCCCCGTAATAGGCCTGCCGGATCTGAACGGCAATGTCCGCCAGGGTGATACCCAGGGCCTGCGCGCCTTCCCGGATCCGGATCCGCTTCTCCAGCTTGCCCGGCCTGAAATCATCGGTAATGTCAAAGGTGCCCGGATACCGGGCGATCTGTTCCTTGAGCCGGTCGGCCGCTACCTGGAGCTGAACCAGGTTTTCGCCGGTAAGCCGGACTTCGATGGGGTGTCCCCCGGGTCCGCCGTCGATGATGGAAAAGGTCAACTGCTCCACTCCGGGAACGGCCCCGGTCAGATCCCGCCATCGGGTGATGACCTCGGCGGCCGACAGGTCCGGTCGATCGGACGAAGGTCGGATCTCGATCCAGACCTCCCCGCAATGCCCGCCGTAAACACCGGGTTTCCAGTCGCGCCGGGGGATGATGCCCACCTGGGAAAAATTGTTCACGATCAGGTTGCCGCCCGCCGCCACCCGGTCACGGAACCGGTCGTTCAGCTCGAAGGCCGCTTTTTCCATCTGCCGGATGGTTTTTTCCGTAAGCGTAAAAGGCGTGCCCTGGGGATAGACCAGTTCGGCAATGATCCAGTTGCTGTCGGTTTTGGGAAAAAACACAAAAGGCACATGATCGCCGCCGATGAGTCCGCCGGAAATCATGAGCACGCCCACCCCGGCGGACAGGGTGAAATACCGGTTCCGGATGCAGCATGCCAGAACGGGCGTGTAAATCCGGTCGACAAACCGGTTCAGTCCGATTTCCACCCGATCGCGGATCCAGCCGTGGCCGTCGACAATATCCTTCCGGATCCATGCCAGCCTGGAGAAAAACATCCGGTAGATCCGGGTGGGGTTGGG
The DNA here is from genome assembly GCA_964593855.1 of uncultured Desulfobacula sp. GTDB lineage: Bacteria > Desulfobacterota > Desulfobacteria > Desulfobacterales > Desulfobacteraceae > Desulfobacula. Next base: position 8,251 of record CAZQIX010000076.1, read on the forward strand.
TTGGGGCGGGGTGAGGGCATGGTCCAGGTGGGCCGGCAGAATGACAAACGCTTCCACCAGGGACAGGGTCAGGATGCAGATCACGGTCTGGGGCATGACATAGATGAATTTACCCATGATCCCCTCGATGTTCATCATGGGCGCGAACGCCACAATGGTGGTGCTCACCGCCATGACCACGGGTGCGCCGATCTGGGCCACCGCGTCGATGACTGCGGCCCGGGCCGGTTTCCCGGATCTGTAATGGGTGTATACGTTTTCCCCCACGATGATGGCGTCGTCCACCAGGATACCCAGGGTCATGATAAAGGCGAACAGCGACAGCATGTTGATGGAAGCGCCGAGCCAGTTCAATACGATAAAGGCTCCCATGAACGAGATGGGAATGCCCGAGGCCACCCAGAAAGCCAGCCCCAGATCCAGAAACAGGGCCAGGACGATGAAAACCAGAACGATGCCCTGAAGCCCGTTTTTGAGCAGCAGATCGATCCGATCCTGAACCATGTCCGCCATGTCGAACCAGAAAGCCAGGGTGATGCCGCCGGGCAGATCCCCTTTCCGGGACGTGATATATTCCTTGACCGTGTCGGAAATGACGATGGTGTCCTGGCTGTCCGTGCGCCGAACCAGAACCATCACGGCCGGTTTGCCGTTGAACCGGGCTTTGATGTCCGTGTCTTCGAACCCGTCCGTGATCCGGGCCACGTCCCCCAGCCGGACCATTGCGCCGTCAGGCCTCGCCAGAAGCGGAATCTGCTCGAATTGCGCCCCGGTGTAACGTTTGCCTTCGGATCGCACCAGGAATTCCCCGCCTTCGGTTTTGATTTTGCCCCCCGGCATGTCCAGGCTTCCGGTGCGAACGGCCTGGGCCGCCTGGTCGAAGGACAGATTGAAGCGCCGCAGGTTTTCTTCAGAAATTTCAACGGATATTTCATAATCCCGAACCCCGATGAGTTCGGCCAGAGATATGGCCTCGGTGGCCACCAGATCCTCCCGGATCCGCTCCGCCGTTTCCCTGAGGGTTTTTTCGTCCACGTCGCCGTACACGGCCAGATAAATGGCGGGGTCATTGTTCTTGATTTCCTGGATCACGGGTTCTTCGGCCTCTTCCGGAAAAGAGTCGATCAGATCGATCTCGGTCTTGACCTCATCCATTTTTTCCCGGATATCCGTTCCCGGATCCAGTTCCAGCAGGACCGATCCGTTTCCTTCCAGGGCCGTGGAATAAATGGTTTTCACGTTTTCCAGGCTTTTCAGCCGCTCTTCGATCTTGATGCAGACGCCCTCTTCCACTTCCTCGGGCGACGCGCCGGGAAAGGTCACGCTGACATGGATCATGTCCAGGGAAAACTGGGGAAACATTTCCCGCTTCATGCTGAAAGCCGTGTACAGACCGAAGGCAATGAGAAAAATCATGATCAGGTTTACGGAAACCTTATGCTCCACCGACCATTTGCCCAGGGATCGCATATCTCAGTGATTTTCCGCTTCCAGGGTCAGGGCCATTCCGTCCACGGCGTTGGGCAGGGGGGAAGAGACAATGAGATCTCCATCGGCCAGCCCTTCACTGATATAGACCTCGTCGCCCAGGGTTCTCAGCACCGTCACGGGCCGGATGTTCAGGCGTTGCCCGGCCACGGTGAAGACCGTTCCGTCCGGCCGCAGCAGATGACGGGGCAGAACCACGATCCCATCGGCCCGGACCCCGGAAATAGTGCATTTCACAAAAAATCCGGGCCGGATATCCATCACCCCTTTTCCGGTGTCCGAGGAGGGGTGAACGGCAAGGGTCATGGGCAGAGTCCGGGTTTTTTCGTCCATGGCGGCATGGATCCGAACGACCCGCCCCTCCAGCGAAATATCGGCGCCTTCATGGGTGGAGGCGATCCGGGCCGACGGGGTCCGGCCTTGCTCGAAAGCGGGCCGGATCCAGGTCAGATGCTCCACAGGGACGGCGACATCCACCTCCAGCCGCCCTTTTTCATACAAGGCGCCGAGGACCTGGCCCGGCTGGACATATTCCCCTGGTTCGGCCCGCCTTTCCAGCACAAAAGCGTCGAATCCGGCGATGATCCGTGTTTTTTCCAGAGCCAGGGAAGCGGTTGCCAGATCCGCCTCGGCAAGGGCCAGAACGGCCTGTTTCTGCTCCATGAGGGTATCCGCAAGGGCCAGACGGTTGGTCAGGGTCTGGTGCTGCATTTTTGCCTGGAGATATTGCTGTTCAGCCTTGTCCAGGGTGTTGGCGGACGCGAACCGGTTCTCGTTCAGAGCCCGGATCCGTTGAAATTCCCTTTGGGCCAGGTCGGCGGCGGTTTGATAAAGGGCCGCGTCCCGGGTCAGGTTGTCCAGATCCTGCCGGAGATATCGGATATCAACCCGGGCTTGTCTCACCCGCACCTCGGCCCGCTGCCGATCTACGTCATAAACGGCCGGATCGATCTGAACCAGGGTTTCCCCCCGGCGGACCATTCCTCCGGCCGCGAAATCAGGATGCAGGGCCAGGATCCGGCCCGGCACTTCCACGGCCACCCGAACCGTTTCGGCCGGCCGGACCGTTCCATGGGCATCCACGGTCATGGAACGGGAAACCGGCTCGGCGCGGATCACCCGGACAACCGGAGGGATCCGGGCAATGTCTTTTTTTTCCGGTTCTTTTTTGAGACGCAGAAGCAGCAGGGCTATGCCCGCGGCCACGGACAGAACCAGGATGGCCCTTATAATCCTGAACGCCGCCGAAGGCGGTCTTTCCGATCGTGATATCGATCCCATAGCTTTTTTCAATCCCCCTGCCCGGTCCGAAAGCAAAACAAGGCTACCCTATCATTTTTTCAGATCAAATGTCACAGGGAATTTTTCAGGGATATCGCCGAACTCAGCGAAGCTCTGAAATCCTGCCTTTCTGGGCTCTGACCTTCTGCATCCAGCCCGGGTCTGATTTCAGCCGGATACCGGCCAGATGGTTGAATTCGGCTGCCTGGGCGGCGTTTTTCTTCAAAAGCCAGGCTTCGGCAAGGTAGTAATAATTTTCACCGTTCCGGGGATTCATATTGACGGCCCGTTCCAGCACCCGGATGGCCTCATCGGGTTTTTTCCGTTCCAGATACCCCCTGCCCTGATCCGTCAGCGTCAGAGATGCCAGCACCATGGGACTCTGACTGTTCACGGGCGCTTCAGGCGGCCTTTGCCCTTCTTTCGGAAGAGATTGCACGGAAGGCTCCGGCAGAGAGGCTTCTGGGGGCGGCGCATTCGAGGTCGGTGCCTGGCTCTGCGGCTCTTTCGCGGGCGGAATATGCCGGCCCGTTTCAACGGGTTCCGGGACAAAGATCCTCGGGCTTTGGGTGCCGCAGCCGGCCATAAGGATCAGACACATCAGGGCAATGGCCCACTCAAAAAGATGGAATGATTTTCTTGATTTCATCAATGACTTTTTCCAGAGTTGATTCAGGTTTGTGCACCGGACAGAGACCCTCCGGCCGGTTGCTCGAAAGAAAGAGTTCTTCAGCCGTTCGACGGCAGTAGCCGGGCCTGGCCGTATACCCGCTGTCCAGACAGATCGTTAGCTGTTCCACATCCGGCGGCACGGCCAGCCATTCGCCGGACACATACTGGGGCAGGGATTTCATCAGGTCGGCCCAGATGGGAAGCGCGGCCTGGGCCCCGGTGGCGCCTACGGGATCATTGTTGTCAAATCCCACCCAGACCATCGCCAGAAGGTTGGGCGTGAATCCGACAAACCAGGCGTCCCGGGCGTCGTTGGTGGTCCCGGTCTTGCCTGCCACGGGCCAGTTCACGCCCAGGGACGCCAGCGAACGGGCCGTTCCCTCACGGACGGCATCCAGAAGGATATCACTCATGATATAGGCTTTGGCCGGAGTGGTGAGGCGCTCGATTTCGGCATGCCGCCGCTCCATGGTCAGGCCTTGGGTATCCACCACTTCCCGGATGGAAAAGGCATAGGGCAGAACGCCGTCGGCCGCGAAAACGCAATAGGCCCGGGCCAGAGACAGGGGGGTGACCTCCAGGGTGCCGAGGGCCAGAGACGGATACAGGCTTTCAGTCGTTGAGAAATGAAAGGTTCTGGCGAATTCGGCCACCCGCTCCAGCCCGATGTCGAGGGCCAGATTGACCGTGGCGATATTCTGGGAATAAGCCAGGGCTTTTCGGAAAGTGACCACGGGATCGGACTGGGCGTAATAATTTTTAGGGGTCCAGGACTGGCCGTCGATCTTATAGGTTTTCGGAGAATTGGACAGGGACGAAAGGGGGGTGTGCGTGTCCAGGGCCGCGAGATAGACAAAGGGCTTGAAAGCGCTTCCGGGCTGGCGCATGGCCTGGGTGGCCCGGTTGAACTGGCTCTGGCCGTAGTCCCGCCCGCCGACCATGGCCAGGATATTGCCGGTTTTGGGTTGCATGACGATCACCGCGCCCTGGAGCTTTTTGTCCGGGGCCTCCCTTTTCAACCCGGGCTTTTCCTTTTCCAAGCGTTCAAGGCCTCGTTTCAGGGCTTTTTCCGCTGCGGACTGAACCTGGGTATCCAGGGTGGTGAAGATGGACAGTCCCTGGCTGGAAAGGCTCTCACGGCTGTAAAGGGCCACGAGCTGGCGGGTCAGATAATCCATGAAATACGGGGCCTGGAGATGGTATTCACGATATCCGGCCGTTCTGACCGGCTTTTTGGTTTCAATCTCCAGCACCTTGTCCGCCAGCCAGCCGTTACGGTGCATGGCGGCCAGCACGTCATCTCGCCTTGCTTTGCATCGCTCCGGGTTTTTATAGGGGGAAAATTGGTTGGGCGCCTTGATCACGCCGGCCAGGACGGCCGCCTCGGACACGGACAGGTCCCGGGTGGATTTGTCAAAATAAAAACGGGCGGCCTCGCCGATCCCGTTGATGGACACCGATCCTTCCTGGCCGAAATAAATCTCGTTAAGGTACATTTCAAGAATGGTATCCTTGTCGAACCGGAATTCCAGAAGCAGGCTGATGAGCAGCTCTTTATACTTGCGGATCAGGGTCCGCTCCGGTGTCAGAAAATAGTTTTTGGCCAGTTGCTGGGTAATGGTGGACCCTCCCTGGCTGATTTTCAAATTTTTGAGATTGGCCGCAAAAGCCCGGAGGATACCGGTGACTTCAAACCCGTGGTGTTCGTAGAACCGCCGGTCTTCCGCGGCCAGAAAGGCTTGAATCACATACCGGGGCACCTGGCCGATGGAAATGAGCCGGCGCCGTTCCCGATCCGGGCCGAAATACAGCATCAAAAGCTCCGGCTCCAGTTCCAGAAGTCCGATGGGCTGGTCTGAATGCACATCCCTGATATCGGTCACGGCCTTTTCAGTGAGCCCGATCCGCACCAGGGCGCTCTCCTGATTATGAAACGGCGAGGTGAACGCGTGAAGGAAAATATCGATCCCGGTTTTGGAAACCTTCATCTGGCCCGGCTTGGCCGGTGTCGATGACACATTTTGATAACCCAGCCGATCCAGTTTTTCCATCAAAAGAGACCGGTTGACGGTCTGTCCCGGATAAACCAGGGTGATATCGGAATAAATTCTGGAGGGTATGTCCCAGAGCCGTCCCTTAAAACGCTTTTCCATGCCCCGGTCTAGCTGAACCATATAAAAAGCGCTGACGGCCGCCACCCCCGCACCCAAAATAAAACACCACCAAGCCAGGAATCCAGAGAGGCGGATCAGGCGACTCTTTTTTTGAGCTTTCCCCTTTTTTTTCATAATGATCAGATTATCACAGTTTCGTTGCAGGGAGCAACCAGTAACCGGTTCAAAAAAACATAATCCTTGACACACAAGCAGATTGATGAGTGTATC
>CAZQIX010000077.1:0-13681 GCA_964593855.1 uncultured Desulfobacula sp.
CATCCAAATACGCATACAACATATAATAATTGTCCCCAAGATTGATGATCATCAGATTCCCATAGCCTTTCAGCCACTGGGCAAACATGACATCGCCTCTGAAAACCGATTTTACAGGCTCACCCCGTTGAACTTTTATATCAATTCCTTTTTGAAAAGTGAAGGACTTGTAATCTCCGGACGTAGAGGGACCGAAGGTTGAAATGATATCGCCTTTGACCGGTATCATGAGCCGGCCCCTGTGATTTGAAAACGAGTCACCCGCCATGGCCGGGCTCGTTCCGGCCCGCATGGACGCAATTTCCTTATCAAGTTCGACAGCCGCCTGCTTCAGGGATGCCACCGCCGCCAGAGACAGATTCTTTTTCCGGCGGATATCCTTTAATATCATTTCTTTTTTCTCCGTTTCCGCATGATTGATCCGGATCTGATCGTTGAGCTCCGATTCCAGTCGGGTTTTGGCCGCCACCTCGGATGTCATGTCCTGCTCCAGTTTTTCAAGCGCCTGGAGATCGTTATGCTGTTGCAGCAGTACATGGAAATCAGAGGCCACGATTTTCTTCATGGCTTTCTGAATCAGAAGAAAATCAAACACGGAAGCCGGAAGGCCGGCCACATCCAGACGTCCCAGCATGTTCATTTTATAAAGAGATCGAAGCCGCTGATCGGCGTAATCCCGATTCCGGGCGATTTCCCCGGACAATACCGCCTTGTCCCGGCCCAGGGTTTCTATTTTCCGGGTCAGTTCATCGATTTCCAGAGACAGGGATTGGACTTTCAGCCGGTTTTTGTTCAAGGCTTGATCTATCTCGTTCAATCCTTCGATGATTTCCATTTCCTTTTGGGAAAATGATTCCACCAGTTTTTCCTGGGCCTGGATATCGGCCCGAAGGGTTTCTTTCCGGCTCTTTGGGGCGGAGGCCGACGGTGCCTCCTTTTTTTGGGGAAGGGCGGAATCCGGCTTGTTTTTCAGAGAAGGGGACAGCAGAATATATTGGGGTCGATTTCGGGCATACCCCGTACGGCCCTGGAAGGTCACCCGCAGCCAGCCGCCGATGCCTCCCTGCTGTTCGATGATCTCCACGGCGTCACCCCTGCCCAGAACCATGACCACATCCGAATCGAGGGACGGCGCCTTTCGGATGTTTAGACGGGGCGCATTGACGGTACCCTTGAACAGGACGGGGTCACCGATCGCGCCATTGGCCCACACCAGAAAAACCAGTCCGGCCAGAACAGCCTTCAGCGTAATATTTGTTTCAAGGACAGATAACATCCGAACCAACCCAGAAAAGTGCTGCCGAAAACAATCAGGAGAATGGTTTTCACTGAAAGAAATCGGATATCGAAATACACATAGGACGAAAAACTCTGAGAGATTCCGGACGCAATCATCCCATAGGCGAAGGCAAGGATGAGTACACCCAGAATGCCGCCCAGAAACCCCTGAATCAACCCTTCCAGATAAAAAGGGGCTTTGATAAAAGATTCCGTAGCGCCCACCAGCCGCATGACTTCAACCTCGGTCCTGCGAGAATAAAAGGCCAGGCGCACTGTATTGGCTGTGATGAATAAGGCGATCAGGAAAAACAGGCTGCACATGGCGTATCCGGTTATCTTGAACAGATTGAATACGTTCAAAAATTTTCCCAGCCAACCCTGCCCGTATTCCATATCTTCAACTCCGTCTATCCTCCGGATGGTCCGGGCCAGGTTTTCCACATCCGCCAGGCGGTGGTAGTTGACCATCCGGATTTCAATGGCATCGGGCAAAGGATTGCCCTGAAGGGTATCCAGAAAGGCGCTGTTGCCGGCCATTTCCTTCTTCAGCCGATCCAGGGCCTGTTCTTTGGAGACAAACACCATCTCGCGAATATTACCGGCTTCCATGATCCTGGCCTGTAATTGCGGCAACCGGTCCCCCGAGACCCCATCTTTGAGATAGATCATGGCCCGACCGCCCTGGTTCCAGCTCTCTATCATCCGGCCCACGTTTTCGAAAAACAGCAAAAAAACACTGACCACCAGAATGGACAGCGCAATGGTAAAGATGGTGATCAAATTCAAAAAACGGTTGGATCGGAAATCAGCCAGAGACAATTTGAAAAAACGATTCATGGGATTTTCTCGGGGCGCTACAGCATGGTTGCGGTCCGACTGATCATACCGTCATGGATTTCAATGTTTCGACCCCGGACCGAGCTGTCCAGAAGATGCAGGTTATGGGTGGCGATCAGCACAGTGGCCCCCTTTTTATGGTATTCCATGATAAAATCCAGCACGGCCTGGGCCGATTTGGTGTCCAGGCTTCCGGTAGGCTCGTCGGCCAGAATGATGGACGGCTCTCCAACAAGGGCCCTGGCCACTGCCACCCGTTGCTGCTCACCGCCGGACAGGGTGAGCGGAAACGCCTTGTGTTTTTTATCCATATCGGTCGTCCGAAGAACCTGCATCACTTTTTTCCGGATATAGTCCGGTTTGTCACCGGCCGCCTCCAGCACGAGGGCCACATTTTCATAAACCGTCCGGTTGGGAATGAGTTTAAAATCCTGGAACACCATGCCGAACCTCCGCCGCAGAACGGGAAGGCGTGAGGAAGAAATTCTGGCCAGGTTCATGCCGTCAATCAGGATCTGGCCCTCGGACACCTTTTCCGCCAGATACAGAACTTTGAGCAAGGTGGATTTGCCTGCCCCGGAAGGTCCCGAAATCAGAATAAATTCACCTTTTTCAATATCCAGATTGATATCTTTCAAGGCCAGCTTTCCATTATATCGCTTGCTGACATTGAACAATCGAATGATATGGTTTTTCCCGTGCTCTCCGCCCATCTCTTGAATTCGCCGGTTTGCCGCCCCCCCTGATTGACTGAACCTGAATTTACTGATATAAACAGCCTGTGTCAAGGAGTGCTGCAAAACAGTTTTCCTTACATCAAGCCTTCACTGTCCCGTAAATCGGCTTCTTCCATTCAGTGAAGGCTTTCCTTATGATTTTCAAAACGGACAACTCCGGAGACTTCAGGATGATACTATTCGACTCCCATGCCCACATCGATGACGGAATCTATGATCCAGACCGAGACGCAGTCCTGGATCGCGCCCGACGGAGCGGGATCGCCGGCATCATGATCGTCGGGATTGATGAAACCACCTCCCGCAAAGCCATCGACATCGCCCGCAGCCGGCCGGACATCATCACATCCGTCGGCATCCATCCCCATGACGCCCGCCGGTGTTCCAGGAAGGATCTGGATACGCTGCAACGATTGGCGCTGGAAAATCCCTGCGTAAAAGCCTGGGGGGAAACCGGCCTGGATTTCAATCGCATGTTTTCTCCGGCCCGGGACCAGGAAGCCTGTTTCAAAACCCAGCTCGATATGGCCGGCCGTCTGGATCTGCCCCTGATTTTCCATGAACGGGATTCAGGCGGCCGATTTTACGAAATTTTGAAAAACCATGGCCCGGAAACCCGAAAAGGAGTGGTGCACTGCTTTTCGGGCACCCGGGAAGAATTGTTCCAATATCTGGATCTGGGATATTTTATCGGTATCACCGGAATCCTGACCATCGAGAAAAGAGGGGCTTATCTTCGGAGTCTTGTACCCGACATACCCGTGGACCGGATCGTTATCGAGACCGATGCGCCCTATCTGACCCCGGCACCCTGGAAAAACAAGATCCGACGAAATGAGCCGGCCTTTGTGGCATCGGTTCTGCTGAAACTGGCCGAGATACGTCGAACCGATCCAAAAGTCCTGTCCCGTATAATTTACGACAATACCCGAAGGCTCTATCAGCTGGACGCATGAACCCTGTCTTCAATTCTTGCTCATCAGCCGTGTCACGGCTTTTTCCAGGCCATCCAGAGACAGCTCGAACATGGGAAAAATTCCGGCAATGGTCATGATGGTGTGGGTGTAGCCCCACATGGATGCGGACACGGGATTGAGCCAGACCGAATGGGAAAAAGTTTCGGCCAGGAACCGAAGCTGTTCGATGCTGGGCCGCCCGCTTCTTTCCGAAATATGAATGGAGCCGTCGTGGGCCATGAGCTCATAGGGCGCCATGCTGGCATCTCCGACGATCACCAGACGGGTTTCCGGATCGGATCGGGTGAACTCGACGATCTTTTTCGGTTTTCGATAACGGGCCGGGTCTTCCCATACATAATCGTAAATGGTGTTGTGGAAAAAATACGTCTTGACTTCCTTGAACTGGGACCGGGCATAGTCGAACAAGGTCTGGACCACGTGAATGTAGGGATCCATGGACCAGCCGCCGTTGTCGATGGCCAGGATCACCTTGAGCCGGTCCTTCAGGGCCCTGTCAAAAACCAGCTCGATTTCTCCGGCGTTTTTCAGGGTTTCCTTGATGGTCTCATCGATATTGATCTTGTCTTTGGGGCCGGCCGGAATCATATTCCGGAGCCGCTTCAAAGCTTCTCCGATATTGGCCTGGGTCAGTGGACCGGCCGTTGAGTAATCCTTGTAGCGGCGCTCATTGGCCACCTTGACTGCGGATTTGTTCCTGGATTCGCCACCGACCCGCATACCGCCGGGATGATACCCGGAATGCCCCACCGGAGAGTACCCGCCCGTTCCGATCCATTTATACCCGCCATGGTGTTCACCGTCCTGATCCTTGAGGCGCTCCTTGAAATACTCGATCAATTCTTCCGGCGTGAGTTTCTTTAGTTCTTCTTCATTCACGCCCAGGGCATCGGCCACCCGTTTCGGGTTTTTCAACCATTCGTCCAGCATTCCCCGGGCGATCTCATCGATTTCAAACCCGGCGTCTTCCGGCAGAGGAACCCCTTCGAAATGGTGGGCGAACACCTGATCGTAAAGATCGAAATACCGCTCGCTCTTGACAAGGATGGCGCGGGCGCAGGTGTAAAAATCATCCAGGCTGTTGATATTGCCCTGATAAAGGGCTTTCTGCAAGGTCAGAAACGAGGTGGGCGACACGGGTATTCCGACCTCTTTCAATGTGTAAAAAAATTGAAGGAACATGACCGATGGTCCTTACAACCGACGGCGACGGGCCGCCAGGTTTTTGGCCCGTTCGTAATCCGGGCTTTTTTTGAACAAGACCCCGAGATAGGGCAATTGACCGGCGATCAGCTCCCTGGCCCGGAAATCGGGGTCCGCGTTCAAGGCCCGGATCCAGTTGATCAATTCCCGGGTGGCCGGTTTTTTCTCGATGGCGTCGATTTCCCGCATGGCATAAAAGGCCTGGATGGCATTTTCCGCAAGCTTGTCGTCAATTCCTTCAAAATGAACGTTGATGATCTTGCGCATCATCTTGGGATCGGGAAAAGCGATGTGGTGGAAGTTGCAACGGCCCAGGAAGGGATCCGACAAGTCTTTCTTGGCGTTGGAGGTGATGATGATGACCGGTCGGTGTAGGGCCTGAATGGTGCGGTCGGTTTCTATGATGTCGAACTGCATCTGGTCCAGAACGTCCAGCATGTCATCCTGGAAATCCGTGTCCGCCTTGTCGATTTCATCGATGAGCAATACGGTCCGGATATCCGAACAAAAGGCCTGACCAATTTTTCCCATTTTGATGTATTCATCGATATTGCTGACATCCCTTTTGGAATCCCCGAACCGCGAATCGTTCAGCCGGGTGAGGGTGTCATACTGGTATAACGCCTCGATGAGTTTCATGCTGGATTTCACGTTCAGAACAATCAGCGGCATGCGCAGGCTTTCGGCAATGGCATGGGCCAGCATGGTTTTACCGGTTCCGGGTTCGCCCTTGAGAAGAAGGGGCATTTCCAGTTTCATGGATATGTTGACAATGGAGGCCAGTTCCTGATCCAGGACATATTTCCGGGCTCCCTGAAATTCATTTTTCAATTCCTGATGCATAATCAGTTGTCTCCGCCTGTGGTTGAGGGGTTAATATGGATTCGACTGCATAATAATCACAAAACAGCTTTTTTCCAAGCCTTTTATTCATCCCTTTCGCGCACCGGTCGTACATGTTACAAAAACGTAATTCCATTCCTGGCCCGAAAATTCTAAAAGATTGACACCTTTTCAACTTAGTGCTAATACTCGTTACCTATAAATTAACAGCATGATTCAGATAGGAGTGTGCTTATGATTGGTGGAATCGGAATGCCCGAATTGATCATCATCCTTGTCATTATCCTGATAATTTTCGGTGCCGGGAAACTGCCGGAGATAGGCGCCGGTTTAGGCAAAGGCATCAAGAACTTTAAAAAGGCCACCAAGGAAACCAGCCTTGAAGACAAGGAAAACGAGCCGGGAAAAATTGAAAAAGACTGATCCGCGGATCTCTTCTATATGAAACTTCGTAGCCGTCTCTGAATCAGGGCGGCTACCTTGCATCTTCCCTCCTTTTCCAGCTTCGTATCTGTTTTCATCAAAATCGTATTTTTCCTGCATTTGAAATGAAAATACAAATATGAAATTATTATTGTCCAAATTATTACTTTTTTGTATCAATCAAAGATCCGACCGTCTTTTTTATCCATATTTTCTTTGCCCTGGGCCGAATCAAAGAGGCGAATCACCCATGGCACATCAATTGCTTATCAGTCTTTCGAAAAGTAAATGGATACATGAATGGAACATACAGCAGCCGACATATTGACCCAAAAGCGCAGCGAGCTCATCGACCGGTTCCTGGCCGGCGACGAGACCGGCTTTCTTGAAAAGCATTCCCAGATTCTGGACGAATATATTTTCACGGTGTTTGAACAAAGCATTACGGCCCGCAAAATGACCATTTCCGGAAACGCTTTCGCCATCATCGCCCTGGGAGGATACGGCAGGAAAGAGCAATGCATCCATTCCGACATCGATCTGCTCATCCTGTTTGACAAAGCGGTTCCTCCCGAAGTCGAAGCCTTTGTCCAGGAACTGCTCTACCCGCTATGGGACGCGAGGTTCGAAGTCGGTTACGCAGTCCGGAACATCGCCGAGTGTCTGCAGATGGCCTTCGAGCGCTTCGACATCCTGACCACGGTGCTGGACGCCCGGTTTATCTGCGGGGCATCCCTGATCTATTCATCCTTCATCGAACAGTTCCGTTCCGACCTGTCCTCCCGGCATCTGAAAGGCACCTTGAACTACCTGTTCGAGCACGGCGAAAAACGGCATCTGGATTACGGGGATTCGACCTATCTGATTTCACCGGATCTCAAGTCCGGATTCGGGGGGCTTCGTGATTACCATACCCTTTTGTGGTATGCCAAAATCAAATCCGACATCAAAACCCGGAGAGATCTGGAATATTACGGATTTCTGTCCCATTTTGAATACTTCCACCTGGTTGAATCCCTGAACGATATCTGGAAAATCCGGAATTTTCTGCACCATCTGACCAAACGCAAATGCGACACCCTGTTTTTCGAATACCAGGCCGAGCTGGCCGGTCTTCTGGGGTATCGGAACAAAAACCGGCAGCCCGACGTTGAACGGTTTCTGGGCAATCTTCACACCCGAATGGATTTTTTAAAACAGATCCATCACATCACATTTGAAGACATACTGGGCAGCATCCGCTATCGAAAAGACAGCGACACTCCCAGGGCTACCAGAACCCAAGGTCTGGTGATTCGCAAAAGAAGGCTGTATTTCGCCAATACCGTTGTCATTCTGCAGAAACCCGATCTTTTGATCAGGATATTTCTGGAAAGCGGTCAGCGAAAAATTCCCCTGTCCATCGAAGCCCGAAGGGTGGTCAGTGAATTTCTGCATCTGGTGGATGACGATCTCAAAAAAAATCCGGACTGCATCCGGATTTTCAAAAAAATCATGGCGCTGTCCCACTGGGAATTCAACGTGCTGAACGTGATGCTGGTCACCGGCCTGCTGGGAAAACTCATTCCCGAGTTCACGGCCGTCATCAACAAGATCCAGTACAACCACTATCATCTGTTTCCGGTGGACAAACATTCCATCCGGTGCGTACAGATTATCAACAGCTTCAAAGAGCCCGGCGATTCCATCATGGGCACCCTGTATTCGTCCGTTTTCAAGGAGGTCCGCAACAAAAACCTGCTGCTCTTTACGGCCCTGCTCCACGATATCGGGAAATCCGACCCGGCCCGGGAACACTCCCGAACCGGTGCCGCAATCGCCAGGCCCATCTTCGAACGGTTCGGATTTACCCCGGGAGAAACCGGGGACGCGGTTTTTCTGATCGAAAACCATCTGACCCTGATCAAAACAGCCACCCGCCGGGACATATCCGACGAGGAAACCGCCGTTTACATGGCCAACAAAGTGGAAAAAATCCGGCTGCTAAGAATGCTCTATCTGCTGACAGTTGCCGACTCCCAGGCAACCGGACCCAAAGCCTGGAACGAATGGACGGAAATCCTGCTCAAAGACCTGTTCCTCAAAACCATGGGCATCCTCAAAAAGGGCGAACTGGCCTCCAAAAAGACCCAGCGCCTCATTGACCGGAAAAAAAGCGAGGTGCTCAAACTGATGAACGAACGCAGCGGCCGGGAACAAACCCTTACTCTGCTGGAATCCATGTCCCGACGGTATCTGGTTTATACCCCGGTTCAAGGGATCGTGGATCATATCCATCTGTTCAGAAACCTGGAAGATCGGGATTTTATATGGCAGATCTCCATGGAAGCGGGATCGGATCTGCGGACGGTGTCCATTTGCGGAAAGAACCTGCCCGGTCTGTATTCCAAAATCGCCGGGGTGTTTTTCCTCAACGGCCTGGATATCATGGCATCCCAGGCCTATTCCCTGGGAGACGGTCATGTTCTGGACATCTTCACGGTCAAACCGCCCAAGGACCGGTTGTTTGAAACCCAAAAATGGGAAAAGGCCGAGGCCGACTTGACCCAGGCCCTGGGCGAAGACCGATTCCTGGACAAGGCGCTGGACCGCATCCCCGGAACCCTCACCGTGTCTCCGGGCAGCCGGCCGGAACCCAACACCGTCCGCATCGATAACGAAACCTCCAGCTTTTTCACCATCATCGAGGTGTTTACCTATGACTTTCCCGGGCTGCTGTTTTCCATCACCAACGCCTTGTACAGAAGAGGTGTCAACGTCAATGTGGCCATGGTGGCTACCAAGGTGGACCAGGTGATTGATATTTTTTACGTCCGAAGCATTGAAAACGATGCCAAAATCGAAACCGAACAGGCGCTTGAACAGATTAAAACCGCTATTTTAAAAAGCCTTCCACAGATACAGGCAAAGGAGATGACCCATGAAAAAAATTGAAGCCATCATAAAACCGTTCAAACTGGACGATGTAAAGGAAGCCTTGAGCGAAATCGGCATTTACGGAATGACCGTGACGGAAGTCAACGGGTACGGCCGGCAGAAAGGCCACAAGGAAATTTACCGGGGCGCCGAATACGTGGTGGATTTTGTCCCCAAGATCAAAATTGAAATCGTCGTGACCGACGAGCGGGCCGAAGAAACGGTGGAAACCGTCCGGACCGCCGCCAACACAGGCAAAATCGGAGACGGCAAAATTTTCATATTACCCGTTGAGCAGGTCATACGGGTCCGAACCGGCGAAACAGGAACAGATGCACTGTGACCCATATTTTTTAAACTTAAAAGAAGAGGTACTCCCATGACACCCAAAGACGTACTGGCAATGGCAGAAAAAAACGACGTGAGAATCGTGGACATTCGTTTCATGGATTTCATCGGCACCTGGCAGCATTTTTCCGTTCCCGTCAGCGAGCTGACGGAATCCGCTTTCGAGGACGGCTTCGGCCTGGACGGCTCCAGCATGAGGGCCTGGCAGGTGATCAACAACTCCGACATGATCGTCATCCCCGAACCGGGCACGGCCAAAATCGATCCGTTTTTCAAAGTTCCCACACTGGCCATCATCGGCAATATACACGACCCCATCACCCAGGAAGCCTACAGTCGCGATCCCAGGGGGATTGCAAAAAAAGTGGAACAATACATAAAAAGCACGGGCGTCGCAGACACCATCTATGTGGGCCCGGAGCCGGAATTTTTTATCTTCGGCGGCATCCGGTATGCATCCGAACCCCATGCGTCATTTTTTGAAATCGATTCCCCGGAAGCCCACTGGAACAGCGGTGCCGATGAAATGCCCAACCTGGGCTATAAAATCCGGCCCAAACAGGGATATTACCCATTGCCGCCCAGCGACAAATATCAGGATATCCGAACGGAAATGATGCTGACTCTGGAGGATCTCGGAATCGAAATGGAATGCCAGCACCATGAAGTGGCTGCGGCCGGTCAGTCTGAAATCGACCTCAAGTTCGATTCCCTTCTGAACATGGGCGACAAACTGGCATGGTTCAAGTATGTGCTCAAAAACGTGGCCGTCAAGCACGGTCAGACCGTTACCTTCATGCCCAAGCCGCTGTTCGGCGACAACGGAACCGGCATGCACACGCACATGAGTTTCTGGAAAAACGGCAATCCGCTGTTCGCCGGAAACAAATACGCCGGACTGTCCGACGAGGCGCTTTACGCCATCGGCGGCATCATGAAGCACTGCAAAGCCATCTGCGCCATCACCAACCCCACCACCAACTCCTACAAACGTCTGGTGCCCGGGTTCGAAGCACCCATCAACCTGGCCTATTCCAGCCGGAACCGAAGCGCCGCCATCCGCATCCCCATGTATTCCGGATCGCCCAAGGCCAAACGCATCGAGTTCAGGACTCCGGACCCCTCCTGCAACGGCTACATGGCTTTTGCCGCCATTGCCATGGCCATGCTCGACGGCATTCAGAACAAAATCGATCCCGGCGATCCCATGGACAAAAACATTTATGACCTTCCCCCCGAAGAACTGGCCGAAATGCAGTCTGCGCCGGGCTCTCTGGAAGAAGCCCTGAACGCGCTCAGAGATGACCACGAATTCCTTCTCAAAGGAGACGTGTTCACCAAAGACGTCATTGAATACTGGATTGACTACAAAACGCAGAACGAGGTCAAAGCCGTCATCAGCCGGCCCCACCCCCATGAATTCTACCTCTACTATGATATATAGGCGGATCTGAAACCGCTGTTCGGTCGCCCGGCACCTTAAACCGTATCACTGAGGTCCGGGCGACCGCCTCTCACAAAATGGCTTGGCTTTCCCTTTTTTAATGCAATCCCTGAAAAAATGCGTTATAAAATTTACCGTCCGCGGGTTCCGTTTATCCGGGCCGTCAACCATGACCTCTTTAAGCATTGGGGAGCCGACCTCATGAAGGAAAAAACACTGCTGATCCGCCTGAAACCGATTTGGTTGTTTATCGGAATTCTATTGACCCTGTTCTGCCTGTCCGCTCCTTTGTCCGCCCGGGATTCTTCAGGAAAAGGGGATTTCGACAACCTGATCCAGCAACTGGTTCAGGATGGATTTGATCCCCATCGGCTCCAGAACATTTTTTCCAGCGAAGCGGTCGCCTTCACACCCGAAGGGGTGTCGCTGTTTTTCATCCACAGTGAATCCAGCCTGGATTACGATCAGTTTCTGTCCGCCCCTTCCATTTCCAAGGCCGTGGAATACCTGGAAGCCAACAAAGACATACTGGACAAAGCCCAGCAGGATTACGGCGTGGACAAAACCATCATCACGGCCATCCTTCTGGTGGAAACCCGTCTGGGCAGCTATCTGGGCAACCGTACCGTGATCAACACCCTTTCCACCATGGCCTCTTTGTCGGACCCTGTCCTGACCGAAAGGATCTGGAACACCATCCCCGACGCCAAAAAACCGGATCGCCAGGCATTCTTGAAAAAAGTGCGGGATAAGTCCAGATGGGGGTACAGCGAGCTGAAAGCCCTTCTCCAGTATACCGAACGGGAAGGCATCGCCCCTGAAGCCATTAAAGGATCCTACGCAGGGGCACTGGGCGTGTCCCAGTTCATGCCGTCCAACGCGCTGAGGCTGGCCAGAGACGGCAACAGCGACGGTAAAATCGATCTGTTCGACCATGCCGACGCCATCTTCAGCGTCGCCAACTACCTGAAACACCACGGCTGGCAACCGGGGCTCACCCGTCAGCGGCAGCACGAAATCCTCTATAAGTACAACCGCAGCAACTATTACGTGGACACGCTCCTGAAAATCTCCGACAAACTCAAAAGCTGAACAGGTCCGACATGAACCCCGTCATCATCTATATCCTGATCGCCGTAGCGGTCTCTTTTGTTTTCACCACCCTGGCCCTGGTCGATATCATGCTCAAGGATTTCGGTTCCCCCAGAACCAAAGCCGTCTGGCATCTTGTCGCCATCGTTCCCCTGATCGGCTGGCTGGCTTATCTGTTCTTCGGATACCGCAAAGGCCGGCGAAGAAAGCCGGAATGATCCGGATTTTATTTGACAACGCCCCCTGCTTTAATATAAGTATAACTACTTTTTTTGTGGTCCCATCGTCTAGTGGTCAGGACGCTGGCCTCTCACGCCGGTAACACGGGTTCGAATCCCGTTGGGATCACCACTTAGGCAATCAAGGCTTTCGGCATTTCCGGAAGCCTTTTTTTGTTGGTCTAATTTTTTATTCCCCACCGTATTCTCCACCTAAAGGACGGTTTTCAACATCTATTGTACCAGTGATAATATTTTGACCAGCCTCGATGTACACATTCCCACCTGTAACCGCCCAGCACGACATGCCCCAGTGAACGGACCACGAATTTTTAGATGGGCTGTTTATATCCCGCTTCATTCATCCGGAAAAATTAAGCTTGACCGCTTGCGGGATCAAGATTTCTCATCTCTCCCGATCCTCCCGGGGTTTGGGCAGGCCCCGGCCGGTAGCCGCTCCGATGGCTGAGAACAGATCCGTCATGAACGCCTGCCGCGTTTCCTGGTCCACCTTACCCCGCTGGGCGTTGTCCTTCTCGAACATCCCCAGGTGCCTGCCTGGGCCTGCAGGGCTCCCAGCCTGTCCACGAATTTGATCTTATGCAAATTACCATCCTCGCCCAGGTCTTTTGGCTTCCAGACCGGCCAGGGCGGGAGCCACTTCTTCCGACAGCTCCCGGATGGAAATCAGCTTGCCGTTCTCATCGAAAAACTAGCGGGGATCAAGGAAGGCGATGCGGGCATATTCTTTCAGAACCCGGTCCTGGGTGATCTCTGTTCGTTTTGCCCCGGCATCCATGCGCACCTTGATGGCAGACCGGATGCAGGTTTTCCTATCCGTTGCGGAAAGCTGTTTTAGGTGAGTACCCCGCCCGCCTTGCCGCAACCGAGGCATTGAGATCGATCAGATACTCATCGATAAAAAGCTTTCGTTTGGGAGACAGACTTTTCATATTTCAATGATAGGTATAATAACTAATATATTTCAATGAAATAAGTGCGTTGATTTTGCAATTCACCAATTATTTGCTAACACAGGACAGTAAATCATTATTTATGGAGTTTATCCCGGAGGTAGTCTTCACAATCAAAAATTTTTTTTCTTTTTAAAAATCATTTCATTTTTTGGGTATTTTCTTTAAACCAGCTGGTAAATCCACCCAGGGTCATGTCACCTTTTCCCAAATTTTCAAAGACGATAACTCTTTCCTCTGGAGAAGCAACGAAATCCCAACCGTGTAACCTCAAAAACAGGCGCGATACAACATAGGCCGTTCTTTTATTTCCATCTATAAACCCATGATTTTTTATTAATCCAAATGCATAAGAGGCTGCCAGTTCAGGGCTATCAGGAGAACTATA
>CAZQIX010000078.1:0-13035 GCA_964593855.1 uncultured Desulfobacula sp.
TAAGTGTTTAAAAAAACCAGACCATGAGACACGAACCCATACTTGCCGTCGAGCTGAGCGGAGGAGGAGATCGAAACCGTCGACGTACTGTGGTCACCCCGGTTGCCGGATGTGCAAAAGCAAGTATTATGGTTGATAATTAGAACTTGACAAAAAAACTGTCAATTCATATAAAATAATGACCATTATAAGTTTTTCTTATAGTGATCGGACCCCCAGGGAGAGGGAGGCAGCCATGATCAATCTGAATCAGCTCAGGGCTTTTTATTATGTGGCTCGATACACCAGTTACACCGTGGCCGCGGAAAAACTCTGTATCACCCAGCCGGCTGTCACCGCCCAGATCAAACTCTTTGAAACCCATTACAGCATGAAACTGTTCAAGCGGCAGGGCCGGGAGATAAGCCTGACCCACGCGGGTAAAATACTGTTTGAAAAAGCGGAAAAAATTTTCAGCCTGGAAGAGGAGGTGGAATTCACCCTCAACCAGATGCAGTCCCTCAAGCAGGGGCTTCTGGAAATCGGCTGCACCAAGGCCTATGCCAAGCACATCATGCCGTCCATTATTTCCGTGTTTCACCGGGCCTATCCCAACATCAAAATCATTCTGGAAGAAGGTAGCTCCATGGCCATGATCAACAGCCTCAGGGATTTCAAAAATGAGGTCATCGTGGTGGCCCAGATGGATGTGAATGACGATCGAATTCAGTTCGTGCCCTTCAGCCAGGAGGAAATCGTCCTGATCCTTCCCGCCCGTCATCCCCTGACCCGGAAAAATGAGATAGTGTTTCAGGATTTGTCCAGAGAGCCGCTCATCATCAAAGGAACAGGTTCCGGCACCCGGAAAAAAATCTCGGATCTTTACAAAAAGCATCAGATTGTACCCAATGTCTTCATG
This sequence comes from uncultured Desulfobacula sp., assembly GCA_964593855.1. Classification (GTDB taxonomy): domain Bacteria; phylum Desulfobacterota; class Desulfobacteria; order Desulfobacterales; family Desulfobacteraceae; genus Desulfobacula. The sequence continues at coordinate 899 of CAZQIX010000078.1, forward strand.
GAATCCAACAATACCGAGTTCATCACCAACCTGGTGGAAAAAGGAGAAGGCATTTCCTTTCTGGTCAAACCCTCTGTTGAAGGCAAAGCCCGGGAAAAGAAAATAGCCATACGGAGGCTCAAAGACGAACGGCTGTTTCTGGACGTGAGTCTGGGCTTTGCCAAAGGAACCCCGTTGTCGCCCCCGGCCCTGGCCTTTTACGAAATCATACGGCATTCATTTATCGAAGACGCTTCCAGTCGTGAAGTAGGCTCCATCATGGCCAGGATTCTGGCCGGAAATTGGCGGAACCAGGAAATTTAAGGTTTACTTATAAAAATCATGCCTTATCATTAAGCCCGATTGTTTGGACGATAAGGGTGATACATGAAAATAGCCGTTTTTTCGGATGTTCACAGCTGCTATGACAGGATGCTGCTCGTTTTTGAGGACATGGACCAATATGGAATCGACCGGTATGTCTGCCTGGGAGATATCATCGGATATGGCGACCAGGCGGAACAGACCGTCCGCCTGCTCATGTCCCGGAATGTGACGGCGGTCCGGGGTAATCACGAACTCGCCATGTTCAACCGGGACTATCTGGAGTTGTTTCCCAAAGATATCAAACAGCCTCTGCTGGACAATATCGCCGTTCTGTCCAACGCCTCGGTCCGCTATCTGCAGGACACTCCCGCCTGTCTGAGTTTTGAAAACTGCCATTTTGTTCACGGCGCGCCGCCGGATAAAATGACTACCTATATTTATGACGTCACCGACTATTATCTTAAATCCATTTTCAATAATTCCGATATTCGGCTGTATTTCACCGGGCACACCCACAAGCTAAAGCTCATCACCTACAAGGACCGGATTGTATACCGCCGCAGAATCAAGCAGAACTGCGTGATCAAAGTGGAGGACAACCAGAAATACCTGGTAAACGTGGGCAGTATCGGGTTTTCCCGGGACGATTTTGATGAATCCAAATACGCGGTTTACGATACGGTAAATCAGGAAATCATGGTGAGAATGGTCAAATTCTGAAATTTTCCTTATTCAGGGCATGGGCTATAATAAGGGTTTCTTCCACGCACCAGGGGGAATAACGATCCGGCCGGAGTCGGGTTTCGATGATCCATTCATTCCAGGGTATCCACCTCAGGTCCTGGATTTCATCCGGGTTAGGATGGAGGCTGTTGCCGTCATGTCGGCCGGCGAAGATGGGACAGATTTCATTTTCCATGACCCCGTCCTTTGAAAAACAATATCGGTAATCCGAGATTTTCCGGACTTTTTCCAGATGGATGCCCAATTCAAAAAGAGCTCTTCGGACGACCGCGTCCTCATAAGATTCTCCCGGCAGTGGATGGCCGCAACAGGAATTGGACCAGACCAGAGGCCAGGCGTTTTTGGATCCGGCCCGCTGCTGAAGCAAAAGCTCCGACCCGTCCCGAAACAGAAAAAGGGAAAAGGCTCTGTGAAGCGGCGTCACGGAACAATGAACCCGGGATTTCGGGGCTCTTCCGATTTCTCGATCATCCTCGTCCACCAGAACCACATATTCTTTTTCGGTTATCATGAAACGTCCTTTCCGGTCTCTCGGGTTTTGCTGCAACCTAAAGGTCCCGCATCTCCTTAACGGTCGCGCCTTTACCCAATTAATAAGGATTGACAAACCACCCGTCAACTCATATAAATTGAAAAACGCATAAGCTTTTCTTATCCTTATATCAATTGTAACCGTTCCGGAAGAACTCATGGACATGCAGACCATGGAAAAAGCGAAACATCTGATTCAGGCAACCCGGGTGATGGTCCTTGGGGTGGATTGCCCGGAGGGACCCTGGTGTGCTCCGGTCTATTTTGTCTATCTGGACGGCCTGTTTTATTTTTTTTCCAATGACCAGTCCCGGCACGTTATGGCCGCCGAAGATCGAAGCCCGGTTTCGGCAACCGTTTTCCAGGATGGGGACCGTATGGACGCGATTTTCGGGCTCCAGATGTCGGGATCGGTGAGAATTGTATCCGGTTTGAATGAATACCTACGGGTGGTCCGCAGGTACGTGGCCAAGTTCAATTTTCTGAAACAGATATTCGGTTCCCGGATTCTTGACGACCGGGATTTTTTCCTCGAACGGTTCAAATCCCGGCTCTATGGGTTTCAGCCGGATCAGGTGTATCTTTCCGACGCTTCCAGAACCACGGGCAAACGGACGGCATTTGATCTGCAAGCCTTGTCGAACTTGGGAGAGGGCTTTGCATGAAACCGGCCCGATGCATATTGCAGGTGCTGATCCTTCTGGTTTTTTTGGTTTCCGTCCCGGTGGGTACGGTCGCCGAACCGGTTCTGAAAGCCTATGTCATACCGGTGTCCGGTACGGTGGAGCCCGGCCTGGCCGCCTATGTAAAGCGATCCCTGCAAGGGATCAAAAACGATTCGGACGCCGTTTTCGTGTTCAAGCTGGATACCTTCGGCGGTCGGGTGGATTCGGCCTTTGACATTGTGGATGCCGTGTCCGAAATCCCACGGGAGAAAAGCATTGCCTTTGTGGAAAAACGGGCCATTTCCGCCGGTGCCCTGATCGCTCTGTCCGCCGGCCGACTGGTGATGAAAAAAAACACCATCATCGGGGATTGCGCTCCCATGATCCAGACCCAGGAAGGCCAGGAGATGGCCGGTGAAAAGGTTCAGACGGTCCTGAGGGCCAAATTCAGGGCCCTGGCCCGGAAAAATGGCTACCCCGTAGTACTGTCCGAATCCATGGTCACCATGGACATGGAAGTGTATGAGGTGGAGATGGGTGGAGAAAAACACTTCATGGACCAGATCGCCTATAATGACCTGACTGAAACAGAAAAAAAATCCGTCACGGCAAAAAAAACCGTTGTGGCCAAAGGAGAGCTTCTGACAATGGATGACATGGAAGCTCTGGAACTTGGATTTTCGCGGGCCAGCACCGAGAGCCTGGAGGAGGCTCTGGCGCTTCTGGGCTACGCCCAAGCACAGGTCGTGACCATTCAAGAATCCTGGTCTGAAAGCCTGGTCCGTTTCCTTCAGCCCCTTTTGCCCGTTCTCATGCTCATCGGGTTGGGTGCCGTGTATATGGAAATCAAGGCCCCGGGGTTTGGTCTGCCAGGTGTGCTGGGAATAGTATGCCTGGGCCTGGTGTTTTTCAATCAGTATCTGGTGGGCCTGGCCGATTACACGGAACTGATGCTCCTGCTCATCGGGGCATTGCTCCTGGGGATTGAGGTCTTTGTCTTTCCGGGATTCGGAGTGGCCGGGTTTTCAGGGCTTCTGGTCCTGGCCGTCGGGCTGGTTCTGTCATTTCAGGGATTTGTCATCCCGGACGCCACCTTTCCCTGGCAGGCACGGCTTCTCATGACCAATCTGGCCCGGGTTCTGGGCTCCCTGATTTTGGCCTTTGTCCTGTCCCTTGTCATGGTTCGTTTCGTGCTGCCCCGGATTTCAAGAAATTCTCGAGGGCCTTACCTGGAAACCACCCTGGCCGAGGCCCATGTGGATGTCACGTCAGCGCTGATGCTCGCACCCGGTGATACGGGCACGGCCCATACTTTTCTCAGACCGTCGGGAAAAATCGTGATCGGGGACAGGAAAATCGACGCCGTCACCCAGGGAGAATTCATTGAACAGGGAGAACCAGTAGTAGTCCTGGCCGTAGACAAAACCCGGGTGATCGTCAAAACCGCCGCCAAACAAAACAAAGGCCTGGAATGAAACCGTATATTCTGCCCATCCTGCTCCAGATGATCGCATTGCTGGTCATCGCGGCTGAAATATTTATCCCGTCCTTCGGGCTTTTGACCCTGATTGCCCTGACTCTGTTCGCTTATTCGCTTTACCTGGCGTTCACAACCATATCCGCAACCGCGGGAATGGTGTTTCTCGGCCTGGACATCACTCTGGTCCCCTTGCTGCTCATCTTGGGCATGAAACTGTTGGCCCGGTCTTCTCTGTCCCTGAAGCGGGAATTGTCCCGCCGGGAGGGTGTGGTATCGCAGCAACAGGAAATAGCGAGCTATCTGCACATGAAGGGTCTGTCCGTCACGGATCTTCGTCCGGCCGGTATCGCAGAGATTCAGGACAGGCGTCTGGATGTTGTGACGGACGGGGAATATATTGAAGCGGGTACGCCGATTGTGGTCACAGAGGTCACCGGCAACCGGATAGTGGTTCAACGAGTTTAACCAACAGGAGAAAACACATGGACATCATGATCATTTTACTGATTATCGCGGGCATCATCGGTTTTGTGCTGTTTTATTTCATTTTTTCCTACCTGGCCCTGTGGCTTCAGGCCCTTGTATCCGGGGCCAAAGTCGGACTGATCAATATCATTTTCATGCGGTTCCGGAAAGTGCCGCCCAAACTGATTGTGGAATCCAAGATCATGGCGGTTAAGGCCGGTATCGAAATCCCCACGGACAGCCTGGAATCCCATTTCCTGGCCGGAGGCAACGTGAGCCGCGTGGTCCAGGCACTCATCGCGGCGGACAAGGCCAATATCGACCTGAGCTTCAATCGGGCCGTGGCCATTGATCTGGCGGGCCGGGACGTGCTGCAGGCAGTTCAGATGTCCGTCAACCCCAAGGTGATCGAGACCCCCATGGTGGCGGCCATGGCCAAAGACGGGATCCAGCTCAAAGCCATTTCCCGGGTAACGGTTCGGGCCAACATCGACCGGCTGGTGGGCGGCGCCGGCGAGGAAACCATTCTGGCCCGGGTGGGCGAAGGCATTGTCACCACCATTGGATCGGCGGTTAACCACAAAGCCGTGCTGGAAAACCCCGACATGATCTCCAAGACCGTTCTGAAAAAAGGCCTGGATGCCGGAACCGCTTATGAAATCCTGTCCATCGACATCGCGGATGTGGATGTGGGAAAGAACATCGGCGCCGAACTGGAAACCGACCGGGCCGAGGCGGACAAAAAGATCGCCCAGGCCAAGGCCGAAGAAAAACGGGCCATGGCCTATGCCCAGGAACAGGAAATGAAGGCCCGGGTCCAGGAAATGCGGGCCAAGGTGGTGGAAGCCGAAGCCCAGGTGCCTCTGGCCATGGCCGAAGCCTTCAGAAACGGTAATCTGGGGATCATGGATTATTACCGGATGCAGAACATTTCCGCCGATACCCGGATGAGAGATCAGATCGCCACCCCGGATCAGCCGGAAACCGAAAAATAAAAGGACGGTCCCATGGATCTGGATTCTCTGATATCCCTGTTTTTTATTTTCATATTTTTCGTCCTTCCAGCGATTTTGAACCGTAGGAAAAAACAGGCCAAGAAAGAAAAGAAGCCAGAGATTCCGGCACGTTCTCGGTCAGTCAAAGCTCAGAAAAAGAAACCGTCCATCCTGGATCAGATTTCCCTGAAAATCCAGCAGACGATTCAGGAACTGGAAGAACAGGCCCGGAAAGAAAGCGCTAAAGGCAAAACCGCCGGTCAAAAACCGGCGGCGGATCTGGAAAAAAGTCACACCATGCGAATGGATCCGACCTCTGCCCCGAAAACGGGGCCGCTGATCCCGCCCGATGAAGAATTGGAGGAAAAAGCAGCCCGGAGACAAAGGGCCCGGGTTCAGGAACGCCGGAAATCGCAGTCTGAAATGCCGCCGCAAAGGCCCATTGCCTGTCGTCGGCCCTGGAAATACGGGATGGTTGCACGGCCCGGGCTTCAGCAGGTCGTGATCTGGTCCGAAATCCTGGGTCGCCCCGTGGGGCTGCGGCAAGGACCTTCATCCGGGCCAGGCCATTATTCCATATAGTGCCTGAAAATCTGTTCGTGGGAGATGTAGGGTTCCCGCTCCGGGTCCATGAGGTATCGGCGGACGGCATGGACTCGGCGGAGGATTTCGGTTTCCGCTTGCTCCCGCATTTCTTTTTTGGTCCGGATAATGCTTTCCTTTAATCCCGGGGCTTTCCCTCCGGCTGAATATTTCTGTCGCTTGAGCCGGATGCGCATATCGATCAGTTCTTCGAGCCGCCGGTTGTGGACATCGTCCAGAAACAGGACCTCTGGCATGAGATCGGCGAAATGGGTGACGGCAATGATATCCTTTCCCCGCTCCCAGTATCCCATGAGAAATTCCGGCTCCAGATCCTTGTAGTTCTGAAGGGGCATGTACATCCGCCGGAGATAGAGAAGCACCTTTTCCGCTTTTTTGCGGTGCCCGCCGATGATCACCGAGCCGCCCACCTCGTCTTTGCGAACGCCCTTGGTCCAAGGTGCCCCCGTGATCCCGAAGTCGATGCACAAAGGAATCCTCAAAAGGGCCGACAGGGTGTTCAGGGCCAGGGCATATCCAGCTGAAGGCCCTCCCACATTGTAGGAAGCCGACAACAGCTGGTGGTGAAGGGAGTATCGTTGCAGGAAATCCCCGAAAATCCATGGGATGCTGTGATCCGGGGCCAGCTCCTGGATATAGTTCTTGACCATGGTCAGAGCTTCCTGGGCCGACTGACGGGTCATCTGGACCGCCATGTCCAGCTGGGCCGTGTTGGAAGCCGAAGAGGACACGGCCCCGGTCACGATGATGGGCGTGCCTTCCACCCGTCCGGTCAGGCTGGTGGCGATGGGCAGGAGCATGCCGGTCACCTCGTTGGCCCCCACCCCGATGATGAATCCCACCTGGGGCTCTTTGCTCAGTTCGGTTTCAAGGAATTCGTTGAGCTGAATCGAGCCTTTCCGGACCGGACTCTGGGAAATCTCCCGCCGGGCCGATGCCAGATGGGCCGTTGAGAGGGGATAATCCTGCTCCGAAGTGATGTGATCCACGCTGGAAAGGATCCGGTCATAATGTTCCACAAACGAATGGATGTCGTGTTTGATTTCTGATTTGATCGCCGGCGGAGCCTGGATGGCCTCCAGGATGCCCATGATGGTCTTGAAATTTAGTTTGATGAAGTCGTTTTTTTCCGTATCCGTGGCTGTTTTCATCTGTCTGAGGGTCAGCAGCACCTTGTATTCCGTACCGCACAGGGCCATGGCTTTCCGGGTGAAGGCCGTGTAGTCGGCCGGGGTATGGCAGAGGCCCTGGGCGGTTTCGATTACGGTTTCAAGGCCAAAGGCCAGTGGGTGGGAATGACTTTCAAACTGCTTGCGGATGATATCGAAAATGTCTTTCTGCCGCATATGCCCGGTGATTTCCAAGGCATTGAGTCGCTTGGAGCGGATCAGGGCCGGGTCCAGGATGTCCAGACGGTTGGTGGTCAGGACGGTGAACACTTTATTCAGAGGAATTTCCCCATCGATGATGTTCAGAAACTTGTTGGTCAGGGCATCGGAGGGCTGTCCGCCGGTGGGGCTTCGCCGGGGAGCCAGTGCGTCCCCTTCGTCAAAAAAGAGAATAGTGGGGGCGATCATTTTGGCAATGTCGTAAATTTTTTCAAGATTGGCCACTGCCCCGTGGACCGGGCTGGCCGGGTCCTGAAGAGCGGACGGGCTGGTGGCGATGTCATGCACCCGCGGGTTGGACGACAACCAGGTCCGGACCAGAAAAGTCTTGCCGCTGCCGGGAGGTCCGGTGAGCACCACTCCTTTTTCCTCGCTGATGCCGTAACTGAAGCAATTGTTGGCCATTTCGGAAAATTTGTCCTTGATGTCGCCTACATATTCATCCCACTGGACCTGCCGGTCCATGCGGTCCACCACTTTTTCGTAAAGCTCGCCATAGACGTTGCGGGCCACCAGCTGGAAGGCGCTTCGGACCAGCACGGCGTTGTCCAGGAAATCCAGGATGAAATCTCCCCGGATGTGGATGATGGATTCGATGAGTTTTCTTACGTAGGCCGGACTGATTTTCAAGCTGCGCTCCTTGAACACGGCATAGATTTTCCGGGCGGCCTGATCCAGGATTTCGGCATTTTCCGCATACCGTGTCGGGATCTGGTGCCGTTTGATTTCCAGGAATATGATTTTTTTCAGGTTTTCCGCGTTCATCCAGTAGGTTGAAATATCGATGATTCGTCCTTTTTCCACGAACCGGCGGTAGATGGCGGAATCAAACCGGTGGGTCTGATCGCTGGTGGCGATGAGAAAACAGTCCCTCCGGCCGTCGATGATTTCGTCCAGCAGGATGTTGGAGGTATCGATCAGGGTTCGTTGCTGTTTTTCCGATCCGCCTCCATGGCCGGTTTCGGATTTCCCGAACGCGGAGTGGGCTTCCTCGATATGACGGATACAGGTGATCTTGGGATGTCCCATGGCCCGTTTGAGGTAATTGCCCGGTTCTCCGGACAGGGCGGTCTGGTAATCATTGGGCGTGATCACGGACGCGTCCACGACCATGCCTCTTTCTTCAAACTGGGTCAGATGCTTCATAATCCGTTTTTTGAGCAGGGTCCGGATCAGGGGAATCCGGGCCAGACGGCTGTAAAAGACCTGCCGGTTCCGATCGGCGACGGCCATGGCGAATTCCGGGTCGACCTCCTCCAGGCTGGTGAACAGGCTGTGGCGGGCCAGGATCTGGTTTTTCTTTTTTTTCCAGTCGATCATGGGAACGACTTCGTTTCGAAATACCACCTTTTCGAGGGCTTCCCTCACCGTTGCGCTTTTCCCGCTGCCGGAGGAACCTTCGACGAGCAGGATAGGGGCCTTGGGCACATCCGGATCTTCGACGTGTTCTTTACGGATATGGGCCCGGTATATTTTTTCAAAAGTCACTTCCAGTTCCACCGGCACGTGCAGATCCGTCAGGGCCTTGTCCAGAACGGCGGTCAGGTACTGGCATTCGGGCCGGGTCAGCTCTTTTTCAATGATCATGTTCCAGGAGGCCCCGGGATGGGTTTCACCCGAATACAGAAACCGCTTTTTCCAGTCCCTGAGAATCTCAGGGTTGCTCAGCACATGCATGCGCCTGGGCCGGCGCTTCAGGAAAAACAAGGCATAGAAGAATTCTTTGAAAAAGGCCGCCAAAGGATGGGGCGGGCGGTACTGGTTCAGGCGGGATCGGACAAAAGCCTTGGTGTCATGATTCCAGGATTCCGCCAGGGCCTCTATTTTCCGGATGGAGGCTTCGGGCAGTCGGATACGGGTGATCTGCCGGGTGGTGCGTTTAGGCATGGGGAACCCCTGTTATCCAAGAATCAGGGAGCCGGCGGAACCGGCGGTTGCGAGGCCGTGTCCGGCAGCACCACGGCGGGCGTCAGGCCTGTTCCGTGAAGGACGAAGGTATTCTGGCCGGATTCGTTTTTTTCATAGGCCGTGGCCCATTTCTGCTGGGACAGAAATTCCAGTAGGGCCGAGCTCACACCGCCGTCTGCATCCGTTCCCCCCAGGGCCTCGTGAAGGGCCTGGATGCTGTCCAGATAGGCCTTGTACAGTTTCCGGATACGGTCGGCTTCCTGGTCGGCCGCATAATTTTCGGCTTCCGCAATGAGCTGGCGCCGTTTCTTTTCTTCCGTGGCCTCTACCAGTCGGTCACCGAACCGGGTTTCATTGAGTACGAAACTGATGACCTCGATTCCGTATTTTTTTTCGATGGTGGGTCCGTCCTGGTTGATGGGCCTGTTTTTCAGTGCCTGAAAAATGGTCTCCTTGATTTTTTCCCGCTCGCTGATCAGGGCGTTGACCTCCTGGGCCTGGAGAGTGTCCTTGGCTATGCCGTCAAAATCGCCCTGGAGCAGCAGTTCCGGCGACAGATTCTCGATGCCCCAGATTTTTAAATCCTTGATCTGAAAGGTCATGGCCGCCGATGTCCACAGGGCCACGTTTTCTTTGGAAATGATTTTGATGGGCGCGGCGCTGCCGCCCAGGTAAAGGTTCTGATTCATGAGGGGAACGGATTTTTCCAGTCGGGTGAAAAAAGGCAGTCGGAAATGCCATCCCACCTCTGTCACGGCCCGACGTCGTCCGCCGAACTGTTCCAGGATCACGGCATAATTGAGTTTGACCTTGTAGATCACCCGTGTGGAATAGACCAGGGCGATCAGGGAATACAGCACGGCGATGATGAAACAGACAAATACGAGTACCCGGAGGAGGTTTTTCACCCTCGCCCGCTGCAGAAATACCTGTGTAGAGGCGTCTTTCATGGCGGTTCCTTTGGAAAAAAATCCGGTGCGGGAGAAATCGTTTCAACTATACATCAGGCCCCTGGCGGAGTCAAAAACAATCTTCAGGCTTGAGGAAACCCGAAGAACTCCAACGTCACTCGAGCCATCGGTCAGGTTCGAGCCTCCTTTCGAACCGCATCCATCAGATCCCGGACATGGTCCATACGGGTTTCCGGGTTCATGAAAACAGCCCGCAGATAGCGGCGGCCGTTCAGTTCCGCCGAGGACAGATAAAACCGGCCTGATTCGATCAGGCTGTCCCGGATTTGAATGTGAAGGGCGTCCGAACCGCTTTTGAAGCGGAAGCAGAGGATGTTGGATTCGGGTTTCACCGGGGTTTCAAAATCCGGCAGGGTTCTTATATAATCAAACGCTTCCAGTGCCCGGTCGCAGACCGCGTCCACGTAGTCGGCCATGCCTTTTTCGCCCAAGGCCGCCAGGGTCATGAAAAACCGCAGCCCGATCCCTGCCTTGGTGCATTCCATGCCCATGCCGATAAAATCGAACCCCGGATTTTTCTTTTCATGGAACAGGTAGCTGGCCTTGTGTTCAAAGGTGTTGTCCAGGGCTCGGCCGTTTTTGACCAGCACGGCGGCGCATACCGTTGGTGTCCGGAGCATCTTGTGGGCATCGATGATCATGGAATCGGCCTTGTGAATGCCTTTGAGAAATGCTTTCCGTGTCTTGGAAAGCAGGGCGCCTCCGCCGTGGGCCCCGTCTACGTGAAACCAGATGCCGTTTTCATTGCAGAAATCGCCGATCTCGTCGATGGGATCGTACAGGCCGGCCCCGGTGGAACAGGCGTTGGCCGTCAGGGCCACAATCCGGCGGCCCTGGTTCAGGGCGTTTCGATACGCCGTTTCCAGGCCGGAAATCCGGACCCGGCCGTGGGAATCCGTGGCCAGGGGCATGATGTTGGCCTCGCCGATGCCGATGATTCCGGCCGACTTGGCAACGGAATAATGGGAAGATTCCGGCGCCAGCAGGGCCAGATCGGCAGAGGCTCCGTCTGATCGGAGCCGGACGTCCAGTCGATTTCTGGCCGTCAGCAGAGCCGTCATGTTGGCCAGGGACCCGCCGTGGGTCAGGATACCGGCCCCGTGGTCAAAGGTCAGGCGCTTTTCAATATCCGTCGGCATGGGGACCCATCCGATTTTTTCCAGGAGGTAATTGACCATGAAAAATTCAATGGCCGAAGCGGCCGGACCCATTTCATAGATGGACATGGCATTGTTGGTGAACCCGTCGATCAGGGACCCCAGGGCCCCCGTTGCATGGGGCACCCCCACCTGATGGGCCAGAAACCCAGGATGATGCAGCCGGGTGGTGTTGTCCAGATAAACCGATAGAAAGCTTTCCAGTCGATCCCCGGTCAGATCCCCGTTTTGGATGTGGGCGGCCAAATCCAGCTCCCGGTAAAGGGCCTCGATGGACTGCTGCCGGATGACCCGGGTCCGGCCGCTCACGCTTTGATGATAATATTGTTCCAGGCCTTTGAGCACTCTTCGGCCGTTGTCGTATAAATCCATGTTCATCCTTGTCCTGTTTCGTTTTTACGTTTTTTCGACGAATTTTCCGGCCCCGTCGTCGGTGGTAAAAACCGCCAGCCAGACCGTGATCTGATCCGGATCGGTCCAGACGACCCGGTGCCGGACATGGGCCGGAATGGTGAGATAATCTCCTTTTTTCAGGTCCACGCGTCTTTCGTCCTCGAACTCCAGGGTTCCCGCGCCTTGCAGCACCATCACCCACTCATGCTCGTCCTGATCGTACCAGCCCGTTTCCGGCGAGCGATGCCCCCGGGAGCAGATCCGCTCAATGCGCACAAACCGGGAGGTAAGGATGGCTTTGAAATCTTCCTCGTCCATTATCCCGGGCAGGTTTTCGTAAATGTTGTCCATGTCGTTGTCTTTCCTGTTCGGCCGGTTTTCCGTCATGCCGGTCGATGTCTTCTGTTCCGTCATTCTGTCGATGGCTATCAGCAAATCCGGCCCTTGTCAATAGGCGGATAAAGCGCTCCTGACTTAGTATAGATTGGCATAAATACGATGACATATTATTGTTGCGATAATTCCAAATAA
>CAZQIX010000079.1:0-12999 GCA_964593855.1 uncultured Desulfobacula sp.
TAAAAATTTAAGATAAAAGAGTTTAATCCGTTCCATAACACTCCAGATAATCATTGATCTTTTTCAACATCCCATCGTCCAGAAGGATTCGACCGTTTACCGGCCGATTGTGAAGCCAGTTTTTGATATCCGAAATGGTGACTATGGCATGGATGGGGATGTGAAGGGTATTTTCCACTTCCCTGAGCGCGTTTTCCTCTCCTTTGCCTTTTTCCTGACGGTTTACGCTGATGATGATGCCGGTGACTTTCGGGCCCCCGCAGGCATTGAGAACTTCCAGGGATTCTCGGATGGCCTTACCCGACGTGATCACATCGTCCACGAGCACCAGTCGGGATTCGGAGGTCAGCGGCATACCCACTACCACGCTTTTGTCTCCGTAGCTTTTGGCTTCTTTCCGGTTGAACACGTACCCTTTGTCCAGCCCTGTGTCGGACAGGGCCGAGGCGGCAGCGATGCACAAAGGAATGCCTTTGTAAGCAGGCCCGTAGATGCCGTCAAAATCATCTGAAAAATGTTCGCGGATGGCTTTGGCGTAAAATGTTCCGAGTTTTTTGATTTTAAAGCCGGTGTCGAACATGCCGGTGTTGATGAAATAAGGAGCGATCCGGCCGCTCTTAAGCTTGAATTCGCCGAAGCGCAGGGCGTTGCAGGCAACGAGAAATTCGATAAAATCCTGTTTGTAGGTCATGGGAAAGTGTCCTTACTATCGGGTTAATGTCGAGAAGTTATGGTTCATACACAACGCCAGGAAAAATACCGGGCTATGTCCACTTGCTTTCCGGATTTCAGAAGGGCCCGGGTATTGAAGTCTTTCATGCTTCTGAGAGTTTGGGAATGAAACACCGGGCCGTCCTGGCAGACCCTCTGTGGTCCGCAGACGCAGGCCCCGCAGACTCCGAATCCGCATCTCATATAGCGCTCCAGGGAAACCTGGCAGGGTATCCCTTCGGCTTCGCAGGTGCTGAAAACCTGGTACATCATGATTTCCGGCCCGCAGGCATAGACCATGTCAACCCGGCGTTCATCCGCCAGGGTTTGTTTCAGCAGGTCTGTTACCCGGCCTTTGTGGCCGAAACTGCCGTCGTCCGTGCAGAAGCGGCGCTCGGAACTGAACCGATCCGGAAACAGGAGCAGGTTTTTAGACCTGGCTCCATGGATCACGGTGGTGGTGTCCGACGGCAGAAGATCCAGCAGAACGGCCAGGGGCGCCATGCCGCATCCGCCGGCGACCACAAGGGACCGCTGCCCCGGCCGGATGTCAAAACCCTGGCCAAAGGGTCCCCGGAAGCCGACCGGATCCCCTTTTTCCAGAGTCAGGGCTTTTTTTGAAAACAGGCCCTTGGCTTCAACGGTGATGCCGAAGCGTTGAGGCTTGTGAAAGGAAACCGTATAGGGTTTTTCATCCAGACCCGGAATCCATACCATGATGAACCGACCCGGCTGAAAATCCATGGCGTGATCAAAATAAAGGGTGGCGAAATCCGGGGCCTCCATTTTTTTTTCAGCCACCCGGACCATGACGGGTTTGCCGTTGGCCGGTTTCCATTCATTGTTCATGGGCCGCTCCCTTGATATCCGAAAGGGTCAGATCTCGCTTTGACAGCCAGAGGTCCATTTCTTTTGCTGTTTTTTGAAAAACGTCGATTCCTCTGTAATGAACCGCACTTCCGATGCCGACCAGATCGGCTCCGGCCATGATCATTTCGATGGCGTCTGTGCCCGAGGTAATTCCACCCAGTCCGATGATGGGGATGGACACGGCCTTGAAAATGTCAAACACGCACCTGACAGCCACGGGCTTGATCATGGGCCCGGACAGGCCCCCTTTTTTGAAGGCCAGGACGGGCCGTCGGGATTCGATGTCGATCACCATGCCCGGACCCAGGGTGTTGATGGCGCAGATGGCGTCGGCTCCGGCATCTTCACAGGCCCTGGCGATATCCGCGATGTCCGGGGCCTGGGGTGTGAGCTTGGCGATCAACGGCATTGAAATGACGCTTTTGACGGCGGACACCACTTCATGGGAAGAATCCCTGTTGATGCCGAAGATCATTCCGTGGCGGTCGGAATTGGGGCAGGATATATTGATTTCGATGAAATCCGGTTTTTTTGAGGAGACGTATTCGGCCACCAGTCGGAATTCGTCGACAGATCCCCCGTAAATACTGGCGATAATGGGGAAAGGCCGTTTTTCCAGTTCCGCCCATTCGTCTTCCATGTTGAGGTATCCGGGGGACGGCAGGCCCACGGCATTGATCAGGCCGCAGCCGAGATCGAGAACGGTGGGGTTCCGGTGACCGTCCCTGGGTTCGGGCCCGATGGATTTCAGGGTCACGAGACCGCACCCGTTTTCATAGACCCGTCTGAGGATGTCCGCGCTGTTGCCCAGTATACCTGAAGCCAGAACCAGAGGGTTTTTTAAAGTTCTACCAAGAAACTGGATGTCCATGCCTGTGCCTGTTCATTAAAATGTTTTTGCTGGCATTTATTAACATATTATGACAATTTGAAACAATGAATAAGTTTGAAAAACAAGGGGTCGATATGGGAGTAACGGCAAGGGAATCAGGGCGGAAAACATTTTTTAGACGGCTGAAAAATTGAAATTGAAGACCTTGCAGGCCAGATTGCTGGTTTTTTTGCTGATTCCCGTTCTTTTGCTGATTTCATCGGCCGGCCTGATCAGCTTCTGGTATGCACGGGATGCGATGCTCGATCAATGGCATGAATCCGCCATCGTCAAACTTCAACGGTCGGCTCACGCCCTTGAAATGCGGGTGCGCCGACCGGTCGAAGAGCTCAATCTGTTGTTTCAGATTTCCGGTCCGGGGCGCATTCCCGTTTCCATGGAGGGTATGCTGGCTTTTGTCGAGAAGATCGAAGGGGTTGTTTCCGTATTTTTTCAGTCAGCAGACGGCAGCCCTTTTTATAATCCGGTTTTATATCAGGGCAGGCCGTCTTTCATGGATCTCATGAACCCGCCGGGCTCTCCGATAATCTGTTTTAACCGGTGCCGGATCACCGGAATTTCAACCCCGGAATATATCCCTGATCCGACGGGAAGAACTGTGAACTTGGCCGTGTCAATTTACGGATCAGAGGGTGAGACCATGGGAAGCCTGTCCATCGGTATGAAATTTGATTATCTGCTGCAGGATATCATGAGCCAGGGATGGTGGCAGAGTGACATGGCCTGTATCGTGAATGAAAAAGGCCATTACATGGCTCATACCAACATGACCATGAAAGGCCGGCATATTCTGGGTGAAACGGGTGATTTTCTGGAAACGGCCATTTCAGAGCGAATGAAGACTCAGTCGTTTGGAACGCTTCGGTCCGAAGGTCATCCGCCTGACAGAATCGCCGGTTTTCATAAGCTTGATCATGTCCCCTGGACCATTATTCTGTTTGCAGACGGTCAGAAAATCCTGGCACCCATTGTGACGTACCGAAACGGGCTGGCTCTGGGAAGCCTGACCCTGGTTATTCTGGTGATCCTGCTCATCCGGTTCAACATCGGACGGATGGTAGACCAGATCCGGAGTTTATCGGAACGAGCCGGTCAGGTGGCCCGGGGAGATTACGGCCGGCCCATACCCGTGACTCGTCAAGACGAGATCGGCCTTCTGGTCGAAAGCTTCAACGCCATGGTCAGGGGCCTGGAGGAGCGTGACTATATCCGTAATTGTTTCGGTCGGTATGTCGACCCTGAAATCGCCAAAATACTGATGGCCCGGCCGGATGCCGGTCAACTGGGCGGTATCCGGCGCGAGGCGGTCATGATCATGTCCGATATCCGCGGTTTTACAAGCCTGTCTGAAACCATGAGCCCTGAGCGGATCGTAAAGGTGCTGAACCGGTATTTTTCCCATATGATTGAAGTGATTCAGCAGCATCAGGGAATTATCATTGATTTTTACGGTGATGCCATATTCGTGTTTTTTGATCCGCTGGACGGTTCCGTGCCCGATACCATAGAGCGGGCCGTCCGATGCGCCGCTCAAATGCAGGAACGGATGGGCCGGGTTAACAAAGAACTGGAAAATCAGGGATTACCAGTGATTTCCATGGGGATCGGCATCCATGCCGGTCCGGTGATCGTGGGCAATATCGGCTCCTGGGCCCGCGCCAAATATGGAGTGGTGGGATCGGCTGTCAATATCACCAATCGGATTCAGGCCCATGCCGAAGGCGGACAGGTGCTGGTGTCCGACGCCGTACTGAGCCGAACGAAAGATCGCGTCAAGGTTCTGAAATCTTTCCAGGCGGACTTTAAAGGCGTGGAGCAGCCCATGACCCTTTATGTGATTCATGGTTGAGGCGGCAACCCCCCGGATCCCGTGACGACCAGGCTGCTGGAGGTATCCCGGCTGCTTGCCTCGCAGTCGTCCTGAAGCACTTCGGGAATACGTCGATATCCGGGCAGGACGATAAAACTTTCGCTCAGATCCAGGTTCGGGGTATCGATTTCAATGGTGCCGTCCAGACCCAGCTCGGATGAAGCCTCCATTCTGCTGGCTGAATCCGCGAACAAATAATCACAGATCAGAAGAAGGTTTCCGCCGTCTCCCGCATAGGCGTTGGCAATGATATCGCTGTGGTTCAGGATGATGAAAGAGGGATCGATGAGGATGTCGCCGCCGCCGCCAAAGCCACCGCGGACAGATGTGGTGAGAGTGCTGGAAATCAGGTGGAGTTTGTCGCGTGACGTGATGGTGATGTCTCCTCCCGAAGCCTCTGAAGAGGCCGTGGTCAGTGTCCCGTCCCGCATCAGGATGGTTGCGGCGTCCAGAAAGATATTGCCTGCCGAATTGTCGCCCGAACTCTGAGCCGTTACGTTTCCCTGGTCGCTGATAAAAAAAGAAGGGGTTTGAATGGAGATGTTTCCGCCAAGTCCGGAATCATATGTCCGGCTGCTCAGCCAGGAGGGGGCGAAAGCATCCCGGGTTCCGGAAAAACCTCGTCCTGGAAATAAGTGCCGCCGGAAATCCGGACCTGGTCGGCCTTTACATGAATATCGCCTCCGTTGCCGGACAGATAGGAAAGGGTGTCGATCCGACCGCCTTCCGTCAGGGTCAGGGTATTGGTATTCAGATAAATTCCGCCCAGGTTGTCGTTCAGGAAAGATCTCATAAAAATATTGCTGGGAAAATACCCGTCCGAATCGCTTGTATTTCCCGCAACCCGAATTTCCTCTTCGGCATGGATGGTCAGGATACAACCATCGCTGTAATTGGCGTATAATTGAATTTGCGCCCCGTCCAGAAGCAGAAACCGGCCCATATATGGAGGGCCGCCCCGCTGCCTGTGGCCATGTTTCCGATCCGGCTGGAAATGCCGGATTGAACCGGCAGGCCGTTGGTATCCAGACCGTATCCGGACATCTCAAAAGTGCCTGCTTCCAGGTTCATTTCAGCCAGATCGCCTGAACTCCAGGCGTCCATTCTGATCTGAGAGCCGCCGGACAGGAAAAGGCCGGCCGATTGAATGGACAGGCTTCCGGCCCGGCCCTGGTCATAGCTGCTGATATAAATCCGACTCAAATCGTTCATGCGGATGTTTCGGGCGTAGAGGCTCAATTCCGCTCCGATTTCCGGCCCGTAGGTGTTGCAGATGATCCATCCGTTGGATATCGTGATGTCTTCCACGGCGGTCAATTGGAGCCGGCCGCCGTCACCTTCCGGAAGGATCAGCATGGCGTCGGTCAGGGTAAGGGCGCTACCGGAAAGGCTCAGGGATTTCTGTCCCGTCACCCGGCAGATGATGTTTGAAAGGGTTCCCGGACCTGTAAACACGGCGAACTCTCCCGCATCGATGCCAAAGACTGAAAAGCTGTGGAACAGGTTGCCTCCGTTGATCCGCCCCATTTCCGCCCCGATGGAATAAACCGGGCCGGTCAGATCGGCCAGGGGCCCCAGGGTCCCGTCCAAAACAATTCGGGGCTGACCGGCTGAAGCCGGCAACAACCCGGTGATAAAAAGAAGCAAAAGGCTTTGGATGAGGGTTTTCATCAGTTTTCGCTTTCCAGGTTCAAACGCCTGTGAAAAAAGACGCTCCGATGAGGAACTCTATCACAAAACCCGGCCGGAAACAAAGCAGGAATAAAGACTTGAAAAAAAACAGGGACGGTCTTAATCTGGTGGTATTGAACGGCGGATTTTCCCGGGATCGGGTTATGAAAAACGACAAAATTATTTCCTGATGGAGGCCGAGGCGGTCTGGGACATCCGGCCCGGTGTCGGTCCCTTACAAAAGGACATATCCATTGAAAAGACTATATTCTTCGCTCTCGGCCAATAAGCGCCTGCTTATAATGCTTCCGGCTTTTGGAGCGGTGTTTCTGATCATGCGGGTTCAAATGTCGGCCGGTCCGGAATTCGCCTTTTCGCTTTTGTATCTCGTTTTGATCATAACGGTGACATGGATGGTCGGCTCTGCCTATGGTGCGATCATGTCCTTGATCAGCGCGTCCGCCTGGCTTCTGGCGGATCTGTCCATGATAGAGCGATTTTCGAGTCCGTGGATTCCTTTTGTCAATGAATCCCTCCGGCTCGTGGTCTTTCTGTTCATTGTCCTCATGATCGGCCGGTACCGGAAAATCCTGGTGGATCAGAAAGAATTGGCCGCCACCGACCCTTTGACCGGGGTGGCCAATCGCCGGGCCTTTTTTCACCTGGCCGGAACCGAAATCAACCGCTCCCGAAGATATGGTCACCCGTTTTCGATTCTGGTCATCGATATTGACGATTTCAAACAGATCAACGACAATATGGGGCATCAGACCGGGGACCGGTTGTTGGTCCGGGTGATCGAAACCATTAAAAATCAATTGCGAGCCATAGATATCGTTTCCCGTTTCGGCGGGGATGAATTTGTGGTCCTTCTGGTGCGATCCGATGAAAAAAACGCATCTCTGATTGTCGGGAAGCTTTTGAAAAAACTTCAAAAGACCATGGCGGACAACCACTGGCCCGTGACCTTCAGCATCGGTGTGGCCACTTACCGATCGGTTCCCGAAAATGTGGAGGAAGCCATCCGGGCAGCCGATGAATTGATGTACGAAGTCAAACACAATGGCAAAAACGATATCCGGCACGCGGTGTTGAAATAAATGGGAAAGAATATGACTTCAGTTTACGGGATCAGCCGGCTGTATGTGCGCATCGTCCTGGCCGTTTTAGCCGCGGTCTCGCTTGGGGGAAACGTCTGGGCCGGGGAATCGATTCTGAAAATAGGCGTTCTGGCGGTCCGGGGCCATCAGCAGTGCCTGGAGAGCTGGTCGCCCACGGCGGATTATCTCTCCTGGAAGACCGGCCGGGAATTCATCATTGTGCCGCTGGCCCACGATCAGGTCCATTCGTCCGTGGAAAACGGATCCGTCGATTTTATCTTGACCAATTCCGCTATATATGTCGGGCTGGAATACTGGTTTCAGGCCAGTCGGATCGTCACTCTGAAAGAGCAGCGGGCAGGCGGGGTTTTCACCCGATACGGGGGGGTTATCTTCTGTCGAAAGGACCGAAAGGACATCCGGACCATGTGGGACCTCAAGGACCGGTCCTTTATGGCGGTGTCTGAAACCTCTCTGGGTGGATGGCTCATGGCCTGGCGGGAATTCAAGGAGCAAGGGATCGATCCTTACAGCGACTTCAAACATCTGCAATTCAGCCAAACTCATGACCAGGTGGTTTATGCCGTCCGGGACGGCCTGGTGGACGCGGGAACGGTGAGGACCAACACCCTGGAAACCCTCAGCGCCGAAGGCCGAATCGACCTGGCTGATTATTATGTGTTTCCGCCGCTCCATGCAGAAGCGTTCGACCGCCCCTATGTGTGCACCACCCGCGAATACCCCGACTGGCCCATGGCCAGGGTAAGGCACACCCCCGACAGACTGGCCGAAGATGTCGCCATCGCCCTGATGCAGATGACGCCGGATTCTCCGGCCGCCAGGGCGGCGGATTGCGCCGGCTGGACCATTCCACAGAATTACCAGTCCGTACACGAATGCTTAAAGGTCTTGAAAATCGATCCATATCAGGATCTGGGTAAAATTACCGTCAAAGATGTGCTGCACAGTTATGGGCACTGGATCGTTTTCGCCGGGGCCGCTTTTGTAATTCTGTCGGCCTTTACCGCCATGATCCTCACCTTCAACCGTCAAATCAAAAATTCCAACACACGCCTGAAAACGGAAATGGATCTCAGACAGCAGAAAGACCGGGAGCTGGAGCAGGCCAGGGATCTGGCCGAGGCCGCTACCCGCGCCAAGAGCGAATTTCTGGCCAACATGAGTCATGAAATCCGTACCCCCATGAACGGCGTGATCGCAGCCACGGAGCTGGCCCTGGGTGAACCGGTGGACCCGAAAGTCGGGCAGTACCTCAACATCATTCAAAGCTCGGCCTATTCTCTGCTGGGCATCATCAACGATATCCTGGATTTTTCCAAGATCGAGGCCGGCAAATTCGATCTGAAAGAGCGGACCTTCCGATTGAACGAACTTTTTGACCAGGTCGTGGATCTGTTCGTCAACAAGGCTCTGGAAAAAAATATAGAGCTGCTGGTGGATATCGACCCGGATACCCCCAGGCTGGTCATCGGCGATCCGCTGCGCCTTCAGCAGATTCTGACCAACCTGATCTCCAATTCCGTCAAATTCACGGATTCCGGGGGCGTGGTGACGGTGCATGTCCATGCGGAAAAAGGAACGCGGCCCGCCTCCGAAACGGATGCCGTGATCCTGGTCTTTTCCGTCAAAGACACGGGCATGGGCATTGCGCCGGAGTTTCTGGATCGTCTGTTCGAACCTTTTACCCAGGCCGATACCTCGTCGACCCGAAAACACGAAGGCACCGGCCTGGGGCTCAGCATCTGCAAGCAACTGACATCGCTCATGGAAGGCACCATCTGCGTGGAGAGCGAGCCGGGAGAGGGAAGCACCTTTACGTTTACGGTCAAGCTCCGGCTTCCGTCCGAGCGGCCTGCGTCCCGACTGATTCTTCCCCCGGACATCCAGGGTCTGAATGTTCTGGTGGTGGACGATCTGGCCGACTCCCGGCTGATCATGCGCAAAATGCTCTCATCCCTGGGATTCAGGGTCGAAACCCTCGCTTCCGGGCCTGAAGCCCTGACCCGCCTCAAGCCCGAACGGATGAGGGAAAATCCCGTGGAACTCATTCTCATGGATTGGAAAATGCCGGAAATGGACGGCATCGAAGTGTCTGGAAAAATCCGGCGAGAGCTGGCCCTGACCCTTCCCATCATCATGATGACGGCGTTCGGCCGGGAAGAGCAGCGCATGGCGGCGGAGAAAGCCGGAATCAACGGATTTCTGGTCAAACCCATTTATCCGTCCACCCTGTTTGACGCCATTATGGACGGTTTCGGAAAAGCCGGGGAAAGGCAGGGTCGCCCCAGGCATCAGTTTACCACCCGGGCCTCCATCTATCGAAAACCCCTGAAAGGGATGCGTATTCTGGTGGCGGAAGACAACCCCACCAACCAGAAGGTGGCCAGGGCCATGCTCGAAGGCGCCGGCATCGACGTGACCATTGTGGGCCATGGGGGGGCAGCGGTGGAAGCCGTTCAGCAACAATCCTTCGACGCCGTTCTGATGGATATTCAGATGCCTCTCATGAACGGCTATGAAGCCACCCGACGAATCCGGGAACTACCCGATGGCGGGCTGATTCCCATTGTCGCCATGACGGCTCATGCCATGAAGGGGGATGAGGAAAAATGCCTGGAAGCCGGAATGGACGGCTACATATCCAAACCGGTCAATCAGGACCGTCTGTTTCACACCCTTTGGCAGTTGCTGCGCTCCCGGAAGGGCGTCATGGAATGGACCGAAACCGAGGAGCCGGAAACCGATCCGGACAGTCCGGATTCCGGCGGTCCCACCCTTCCGGACGAGCTTCCGGGCCTTCACATCCGGGAAACCCGGGCGGCCATGAATATGGATGCTGCCACTTTAACCCGGATCATGCAGGGATTTTTCGCCGATAACCGGGATCTGGTCGAAAAATTGAAACAAGCCGCCCGGGCCGGGGACATCGAAACTCTGAGATATCTCGCCCACAGCCTCAAGGGCAGCGCCGCCAACATCGGCGCACTTGAACTGAGCCAGTCGGCTCACCTTCTTGAAGCGGCCACCCGGGACCATCTTTCGGCGGGACCGGACCCGCGCGGGTTCGAAGACCTGATTGCAGGCATAGCCGACGCGCTGGGCCGGGTACTCACATCCATTCGCTCACTGGAACCTTCTGCCGTCGAAAAAGCCGAACCGGAACCGTCTGAATCCGCCGGAACCGAAAAAGATTTTGAAACCCTGCTGGACGCTCTGAATCAGGCGGTGGACCGGTCCGACCCGGAACAGATCCAGTCCCTCATGCCCGAGATCCGCCGTTGGACGAATCGTGCCAAGCATCTGGAGTCCGGCATCCTGAGGGTGCTGGAAGATCAGATCAAACGCTATGACTATGACCAGGCCCTGGAAACCATTCAGAAAATTCGTACCCACCCGAGAAAGGAAGAAAAGGATGGATAAAATATGACGGAAACACCCATGGACGACTCCCGGCCCCTGATTTTGATCGTGGATGACAACACTACCAACATCGATCTTCTGGTCGGCGCTTTGAAAGCCGATTACCGCCTGGGCATCGCCAAAAACGGTCTCAAGGCCCTGGAGTATGCCGTCCGACACAAGCCGGATCTGGTGCTGATGGATATCATGATGCCGGAAATGGACGGATATGAAGCCTGCGCTCGGCTAAAGGGCGATCCGGAGACCGCCGCCATTCCCGTCATCTTTATCACCGCGATGAATGAGACCGTCAATAAAACCAGAGGGTTTGAGCTGGGCGCCATTGACTACATTACCAAACCCTTTCATGCCATGGAGGTGAAAGCGAGGATCCGAACCCATCTGTCGCTGGAGGACATGAGGCGGCAACTGGCTTCCCAGAACGAGGTTCTCGAGCAGAAGGTGGCTCAGAAAACCGCTGAAATCAACCGGATCCTCAACGCCAGCATTCGTAGCATGGCGCGCATGGTCGAAATACGGGACCCTTACACGGCCGGTCATCAGCAGCGGGTGGCCCAGCTGGCCTGCGCCATTGCCGGCAAAATGGGCCTGGATCCCGGAGAGATAGAGGGTATACGTATTGCGGGACTTCTGCACGACGTGGGAAAGATCCGCATCCCCATTTCCATCCTCAGCCGGGCCGGCCGACTGATGGAGGCGGAATTCAAAATGATCCGGATTCATCCCCAGGTGGGCTTTGACATCCTCAAAGACATCCCCTTTCCCTGGCCGGTTGCCCAGATGGTGCTTCAGCATCATGAGCGTTTGGACGGTTCCGGTTACCCCAGGGGCCTGACCGCCGAGGAAATTCTGCCGGGCTCCAGGATCCTGGCCGTGGCCGACGCCATCGAGGCCAACAGCTCTTTTCGCCCCTACCGTCCGGCCCACGGTCTGGAAACCGCCTTAAAAGACCTGATGGAGAAAAAAGGGGTTCATTACGACGCAGACGCGGTTCAGGCCTGCGAAAACCTTCTGAAAGGCGGCTTCACTTTTGAGGAATGAAACCATGTTATGCAAAGGACATTGAAAATGACCACGGTAAAAGGAAACAGCGGCACTCAAGATGGTAAGGTATTGGCCGCTGTATGCGGGCTTTACTGTGAGGCGTGTTCGTGGTTCATTGCCACTGCCGAAGACCCCGTAAAGCTCAAAAAAATGGCCGCACGGATGCAGTACACCCAAGAACAGGCCAAATGCCACGGATGCCGATCCGACAATCGATTGGCCTATTGCGAAAACTGCAGAATGTTTGCCTGTGCCTCCGAGAGGGGCATTGATTTTTGTTGTGACTGCAAAGACTATCCCTGCACTGATTTAAAAGCCTTTCAATCGGCCATGCCGCACAGGATCGAGCTTTGGAAAAACCTTGAACGCATTCGGGACGTCGGTTATGAACAATGGCTCAAGGAAGTTCGGGAAAATTATACCTGCCCCCAATGCCGGACCCTGAATTCCACCTATGACCGCAAATGCCGAAAGTGCGGGGAGGAACCCAGTTGCCCATACGTGGCCGAGCACCGGAAGGAAATCGAACAATATCTAAAAAACGGAAAGGCCTGACCCCTTCTTTTCTTCAATCCAGATCCAATGCCATTTTGCAGAGATTGCATTTCATGGCGCCTCTGAACACCTTGTTGCCGCAGTTCGGGCACACATAACGGGCCTCTTCGTCCCGGACCCATTTCTCGGTTCCGAATTCCCGCCGGTATGGAACCGATCTCAGGATGACTTTTCTGCCCACGGCCATGGAGAAATGGTCTATATGACGGCAGGGAAAATCATCGCACTCGTGGCAGCCGGAAAAGCCTTTTTCCATGGTGCAGGCGCGAATGTCACACTGGCGGCAATGCATGAAAAGATCATTGGACAGACACCCGTTGCAATGAATGTCTTTGATTGAAAGATGCTCTGTATTGGGAAGCGTCCCTTTTCCGGGCGTTCCGCCTTTGTAAAGGTTCAATAGCCGCTCCTTGAGGCGGGTATTGTTGTCGCGGTCCGCCAGATAAATGGCGCAGACGCCGCAATACAGACCGCACGGAGCCAGGAAGTCCGGATTAACGGACGTCACATTGTCGGGATTCATAATCTCTCCTTTTCTGAATGATCAAGCTTTATGGTCAGCAAGCTTTTTTGTATACCGCTTCACAATCGGAAGAAGTGACCTCAAGGCTTCGTTGACCGATTCGTGGTCGGGAAAATATAGCGCGACATCCGGATCGATAACAACTACATTGGTTCCCTTTGCATACCTTTTTGCATATTTCCCCCTTTGGCCTTTGCTGAAATCATATTCTTCCAGCAAGTCGGGATCATTTTTCATTGTTTTCATAATATGACCTCTCTTTTTGGGTTGATGTTTCATGACCAGTTTCTTAAATTTATTTCGATCAAAAAAAGCTATCAGT
>CAZQIX010000080.1:0-12718 GCA_964593855.1 uncultured Desulfobacula sp.
CTTATCCTTTCTTCTGGAAATGGCGTACACACCCGTGAGCAATACCGGCCAGAGCCCGACCACGATGGGAACGGCGGACAGGGGGCCCGAGGTCAGCTGCGGTGCGGACGCGGTTCCCAGATCCTCCCGCATGCCGATGGATTCAAAGGATTGGCCGGCGAGGTAAAGCCAGCTGGTTCCGCCCATCTCATGTTCGCCGTACACATGATCCACGTATTTTTCCGGATGTTTCCGAATCCTGTCCCTGGCGAGGCGGATCAGATCGGTTCGTTTCCCGAACACCAAAGCTTCCCTGGGACAGGCTTCCACGCAGCCCGGCAACTTTCCCTGTTCGAGCCGGGGCGAACACAGGGTGCATTTGGTCACCCGGGGCGTGAGCACCTTGTCATATTCGTATGCCGGGATTTCAAAGGGGCAGGCCACCATGCAGTACCGGCATCCCACACACAGGGAGGCGTCGTAGACCACAGGCCCGGCCGGGGTTTTTTTGAAGGCTTTGACAAAGCAGGCCGAGGCGCAGGCCGGTTCCAGGCAGTGGTTGCACTGTTTTTTGACAAAAACCGGTTCCCGGCCCGGAAACCGGTTGACAACCGTATATACATCCGCATGGGTGCGCCGTTTCCCATCCAGGACCGTCAGGTCCTCGAATCCGACGGCGGGCGCGGGTAGTTCATTCACCCGGTTGCAGGCCTGTTCGCATTTCCGGCACCCGATGCACAGGGTGGTGTCGTGCAACACCCCGGAACTGTCCGGATATCCTTTGAACTCTTTGTTGGAGGCGCCGTAGGCCCTGCTCAGGCTTCCGGAGGTGACGGCGCCCATTGCGGCCGCGCCGAGCGTACCCAAAAATTTTCTTCGAGAGATAGACATGGTTACACCCTTATAATTAAGATCTCACTATCCTATTTCTTTTTTTCATGACATTTGGCGCAATCCGTAGCCGGTACGGATGCAATATCCATTTTCTGATGGCAGGATATGCACTGGCCGTGGTAGGCCCCCTTCAGCCCCGGTCGCCCGTCCGGTGAAGGGCCGGTTTTGGCGTGGCAGGTGGCGCATGCCGGCGGTTCCAGGCTTTTGGGGCTGTTATGGTGACAGCCCATGCACAGGGCGGCCTGGTCCTTGTGGAACACCTTGGCCATGCCGCTTTTTTCCGCCCTGGCCGCAATGGTCTGGACTACTTTCCGGTGAGGGAATCGGCTGGGTTCATATTCGTCCGCCAGCGCGTCCATGGTCACGATTTCGGGGATGCGGTCCGTGGGAACAATTTCATAGGAGGTGGCCCGCTCGGCCAAGACTTCCTGGATCATCCGGTCCGGCGTCTCGGACTCGAGCCGTTCCCGGGTCAGGTTGTGGCAGGTCTTGCAGGATTCGGAAGAGGATGCGGTAGCCGGGACCGAGGCATGGCAACCCGCGCAATCGGACTGCTTCGTCATTTCCCGGTGACAGCCGACACAGCTCATGGTGCTGTCGGGTTTGTGCATGGCCTGTTCCAGGCCGACCCCGCCGCCTTTCAAGGCCGGGGTGTCGGTGCCGTGGCAGTCGCGGCAGCTTTTCAAGGTGTCGTGATGGCAGGATTTACAGGATTCGGCAGCGGTTTCGTGCAATTGATGGTTGAAGACGACCCCGTCCATTGGAATCGCTTTGGGGGTGGTGGCCGGGGGCATTTGCGCGTCGGGTTTGAAGCCCGTCATCACAACGGCGTCGGGCTGGTTTCGTTTCATTCGGGGGATGTCCGTCGCTTTTTTGATCTTGCTCTGTTCCGCCTCGGAATGGCATCCGGCGCAATCCACCGGACCGGCGGTCAGGGATGCGGCTTTCATTTCCTGGTGGCAACGGACGCAGGAATCATGGGAGGCTTCCCGGGCGGACCGGATCCCGTCTCGTGACTCGGGCTTGTGGCAGTAAACGCAGGATGATTCCTCGCCCTTGACATAAAAGATTTCCTTGGTTTTTTCGTTGTACTGGTGATGGCATCGGCTGCAATTGTCCGTGACGGCGGGGTCCGTTCCCTTGATTTGGCCGGACCGTTCGTGGGTGAGATGAAGGTTCTTGTCGAATGCAATGCGCTTCCAAGAAGAAGTGCCGGGCTGTTTCACCGCATGGCAGGCCCCGCATTCGGCCGGACCCGGCCCTGCGGCCTTTCCGGAGGATCGGGCCTCTGCGTGACAGGAAATGCAGTTGTCATGATAGAGTTCCATGGACGGGGCGCCGTCGGTTCGTTTAAACTGGAAGACCGTTCGGTTGTCTACCTGTTCGTGGCAGGCCGCGCACTTGCCGTCCTGGGACCAGGTGTGAACATCATGGGAAAACCCCACAGCCGGCATTTCGTTTCGGCCGGACCCGGCTTCCATTTCGATCAGGATATGATCCGGCCCTTTTTTTTCGTTTCCTTGTCTGCTGAGTGTCTCTGCGATCAAAGGAAACGCGGCGGATGTCACGATCAATAAAAAAATCATCAAGAAAAGAGGTTTAGCTTTCGGCATGGCCCTATCCCCAAATTGCGTTTAACAGGCGGCGGTTAATAAAACCGATCTATACCCAACTAAATTTATAGGGATAATCCCTACTATTTAAATATGATTAAGTCAAATAAAAAATAAAGGAGATGATAGAATTTATGAAGCGCCTTTGCCGACAAGGGTCGGCAGGAAAAAAGCGCCCGGCCGGACTGCTTTCGGGCCGCTTCGGACGGCCCGGAGATATCAGACCAGATACAGGACTTTGAACTGACCCGGCACCAGGGTCATGCCGGGTGCGTTGGTCAGGTTCTGAAGGGTGTTGTCGAGCAGGCGGGTGGCGGGCATGCCGCCGGTGATGACCTTGACGCTGCATCGAAGGTTTCGGGCCGGGCCCATGAACACCTGGGACACCATCCCGCCCAGAACGCCTCCGTAATCGCCGGTCGTGGTGGGGATGGTGGTGCCGATATGGTGGGAGGGCATGAACGAGATCAGGTGCCGGATAGAGGTGGTGGGCGGCAGGGCCATGGGCTTCAAGGCCATATTGGGATAGGGAATGGGCAGCATGACCACTGGCGGCGGGGCCGGGGTCCGGCAGACATCGGGAAAAGCGAAATCCATTCCCGGCATGGAGCAATTGGCGAACATCGGATTATCCTTTCTTGTATATTAACCCATGAGTATTTTTTCACCATCGATTTTGGTGCTTTGGGCGCTTTTCATGATCGTGTGCCGGGAATCCACGGCATACAGACCCTCTGAGCGGCGAATCATCTGTCCGGACCGGACCATGTCGCTGTCCCGGGTATGCCGGACGTAGCCTTTGAACCGGCCCAGGACCTGGCGGGCCACGGCGGTGACCAGGGTGGAGATGAAGTGGACCGTCTTGAACCCGGCCTGGAGGTCGTTGCCGGTAATGGTGGTCTTGTCGCAGTCGATGACGGCTTCTTTGCTTTTGTGGACCTGGGTTTGGGAGAAACTGGCGATATCGCGGGATGCCAGTGAGATGCGGTCCCGGGCCGTCAGGGTCATCCCTCCCGCCGAGGCCCGGACCGAAACGTCGGAGGGAAAATCAAGCGTCAATGCCTGGGCGGTCGGCCTCTGCAGAATGCCCAGGATATATACCTCGGTGGTTTCGCCCGACGTTTCCGTCAGGGCGCACAGGACCGTATCCCCTGACTCGGGCCGGACCAGGCAGGAAAACGCGGTCCGGGCCGGGAAAATGCCATTGTCCAGCCGGACGCGCAGCCCTTCCGGCCCGGCGGCTGCCACCGAACCCGTGCAAAGGGCCGGAGTCTGGTTTTCATAGATTGGAATCAGGTTTCGAGCAGCGGTGTTCATGGTTTCCCCCATTTTTCGGATTTCAGGCGGATCGGATCGGTTCCTCTGGAAAGGGATCTCTGGGTTCCCCGCCATTGGGTATGCTCCTCCAGGATCTCGTGCAGGTTGGTCAGGGCCAGGCGGGCACCGGACAGGTTCGCGTGCCGGAGATCGGCATGGGACAGATCCGCGTAGGTTAGGTCGGCGTCTGTGAAAACGGCGTGATCGGCTTGGGCGCCTTCCATCTGAGCCTGCCGCATAACGGCCGAAGACAGGTCGCAGCCGGTCAGGACGGCTTTTTGAAGACCGGCCATGGTCAGGTCGGCTTGTCTGAGAACCGCGCCGGTGAGATCGGCCTCATAAAAATTGGCCATTTCCAGGCAGGTCCGCTCGAAGCGCGCGTTTTTCAGGACCGCTCCCATAAACCCGCCCTGTTTGATCCCGGCCCCGGTGAAATCGCATCCGGACAGATCGGCGCCATGGAACTGGACCTGGGTCAGATCCATCCCGGAAAAATCCGTATCGGCGAGACAGGCCTGGTGAAACAGAGAGAGCCGGATGCGGGCGTTTTTGAAAACAACGGCTTCCAACGCGCATTGAAAAAATGTGGTTTTATGCAGGTCGGTCCCGGACAGATCGCAGGAGTTCAGTGCGCAATCATTGAAAACCGTTTCCGAGAGACAGGCATTTTTGAAACAGGCCCCGGTCAGATCCGCTTCCGTGAACACGCACAGATCTCTGAGCCCTGCCCGGGAAAAATCCGCTCCCGCCATCCGGGCGGAAATGAATTTGAGCAGCCCGGCCTCTATATCCGCAAACAGGGCCTGTCTGAGATCGGCGTGGATAAAGGCGGTTCCGTCCAGAAAAGCCTTTGAGAAACAGGCGCCTCCAAGGGTGCAGTTCTCAAACACGGCCTCTTTGATCCGGGCGCCGGTAAAATCACAGCGGTCCAGGCGCGTTTCGATGAAAATCCCGCCGGACAGGTCGGCCCCGGTGAAATCCATGCCGGTGAAATCCATTCCGTGAAAAATGTCTCCGTCCCTGATCTGTTCGCAGACGGTTTCGGATGTTCTGCCCTCATCCATTATTCCGGCCTCCAGTGTTCGATCAGGGTGGTATCCAGGTTGGCTCCGGTAAAATCGGTACGGTACAGGTTGGCCCGCAGGAAATCCACGGCATGGAGATTGGCCCCGGTCAGGGAAGCGCCGGCCAGATTGGCTTTGGCCAGGGATCCCTGATCGAGATTCATGTGATCCATCCGGGCTCCGGTGAGATCGGCCTTGCGGAACTGGGCGTTGCAAGCCAAGGCATGGCGAAGGTCTGCTTTCCTAAGGGTGGCTTCCCCGAAATAAGCGTTTTCCAGGTTCGCGAGGGAAAAGTCGGTTTGATCGAGATTCATGCCCTGGAAATTGGCCTGCCGGAGAACGGCCTGCCGAAAGGTCAGACACCTCATTACGGGCCTGGCTTCTCCGGTGGCCACAAAGCAGGCCCCGGTGAGGTCGGCTTTTTCAAACCGGCAATGCTCAAACCCGGTATCCACGAAGGCGGATCGGCTCAGAAGGCTTTCAGTGAAATCGCAGTCGGTGAAAACAGATGTCACAAAGGCGCACCCGGTCATGTCCGCGCCCGAGAACCGGGCCCCGGAAACGGAGCGCTCCACCAGAATCATACCGGACATCCGGGCACGGGTGAAATCGGTTCGGTCCAGAATTACCTCCAGGCTTTCCACGCCTTCCAGGTCGGCATCCGTGAATTCGGCATCGGTGAAATCGGATCGGGACAGTCGGGCGGATTTGAGGCAGGCCCGGGTGAAACAGGCGCCCCTGCCCCGGATGGCTCCCATGTTGGCGCCTTTCAGATCCGCTCCGGTGAGATCGGCTTTTTCCAGATTGGCTCGGGCCAGGATGGCGCCGGACAGGTTGGCTCCCTTGAGGCTGGCCCCGCTGAAATCGACCTGTTCGAGAAAGGCCCCGGAAAAATCCACCCCGTCCAGGTTGCGCCCTTTGAGGTCGATGCAGGCGAGATCCCGGCCGGCAGCGGTTTTTTCCACGGACAAGGCTTCAAGGAGCCTATCCCGGACCTCTTCCAAGGGCCGGGCATGGGGCGACAGGCCTTCGTCCATGAAATGGGCGGCCATGATATAGCTTTCCCTGAATTTTTTTTCCGCCTCGGCAAAATGCTCGTCCATCCGGCTGAGGGGCGCCTGGATCATTTCTCGGATCTGCTGTTCCAGATGTCGGGTCTTTTCATCGTCCAGGCCGGCGGCCTTCATGCCTTCGAGGTGCTGCAGGGCTTCCGCGATCCGGGGCTGGACCGGTTCCGCCAGGGTGTGGAGGAAAGGCCGGGATATCCGGGGCAAAGGGGCGCGGGCTGGTGAACCGCTATCCGGCTTGACGCCGTCAATGGCCTTCAGGCTGTCCTGAAGCTGTCGGCCGGATGCTTCCAGGATTTGAATCCGATCCAGATCACGGGTTTTTCCGTCCCGACGGAGCGCTTCCGTCTGTCGGCCGATGTCTTTTATCTGATCGGACAGACGGTCTTTTTCCCGCTGAATGCCTTGTTCGGCCTCGGCTGTTTTCCGGGCCGCCAGGTCGTCCACGGCCTCGAAAATGCGGTCGATCTGATCAAAGGAGAATTCCGAAAGATCCAGTTTCCGGGGGTCGGCCGAGGTCAGGCCGGGCAGGATGGCCTCCAGCCGGCCTTGGAAATCCATCATGTCCGGATCGGCGGCCGGATCGGATTGAATTTTTGCCAGCTGTTCGAGGTCAGGCCCGGTATCCTTCATGGGAAGGCATGCCCGGGCCTCATCCGGAATGTCTGCGCTTGCCGGATGGTTGTTCATATCGGCGGCGGCCTGTTTTATTTTTTCCTCCGCCGTCGTTTTCATCCGTTCGGCCCGGGTGTTGAGGTTCCCGGCCCATGCCGCGGGTTCGGCCCTGTCCAGGGCGCCGGCCATCAACAGTTTCATGGCGGGGTCATGGCCCGGCGGGATCAGATCCCGGGTGTTGAGGTGGTTGAGCAGATCGTCCCGACTCTGCCTGCGTTTTTTCAGGGCCCGGGCGTAATGGTCCGGAGGCCTGGGTGGATCGGCCTGGCTTTCATAGGCCCCGAGCAGATGGGTGACGGCGGCGGCTTCGTCGTCCGCCACTTCCGTCACTCCCCGGAAAAGGGTCAGAACCAGCCGTTTTTCCGGAAAAAACCAGAGGGTGTCCAGGTGGAGAGGCAATTCGCTGAAGGTTTCACCCGCTTCGTTTTCCAGGAGCAGGAAACATCGGGCCGACAGACCCGGCAGCCGGCCTTCGATAAGGGGATGTTCCGGATGCAGGTTATGGAGGGCAAAAGATTCCGCACCCGTAAAAAATCCGCTGATCCACTGGTCCTGTGGGGCGCATAGAAAAAAACGCCAGTCATGGTCGTCCGGATAACCCGGAAAGAATTTGCGCCGGTAATCGGCGTCATAGGTGCCCTGGTACTGCATCCGCCGGGGCAGGATGGGGCTCAGGGGGCCGAAACCGGCCGGGGCCGGGGTGTCTTTCGGTGATGTCACCAGGGTCCGGGGATCTTCGATGCAGGGCAGACGCCCGTCGTTGAATCCCATGCCGTCCGGATTGGCCGGGTAGTCTTTTCCGCCGAAAGCGCCGGCGTAAGTCAGGGGCAGGGAGGTGATGGGTTCGGGGGCCGAAGGCAGGCCCGCCGTCCAGACCCTGGGCCCGAACACATAGATCTGTTTTTCAGTCCGGCCCACGCGGACCCGGACCTCTCCTCCGGTCACGGCCCGTCCGGCCGGAGCGTAAAATCGACCGGACACCAGAAATTCGCCGTTGGGTTTGGGCAGGCCCATGTCGGGCAGGGGCGGCTCACCCATGGCCTCAAACATATCTTTGAGGTAATCCAGGTCCAGGCCCGGTTTTCCCGTCGAAAGATCGATGCCCAGGCCGGCCGAAACCGTGAGATAGAATCTGCGGTTCTGTTCCAGCACCCGCTGGTTCATGCTTAACTGGAGGGGTCGGATGATCTTCAAACCGTTTTCCTTTAGAGGCTCACGCTACATTTTCAAGACCGTGCCCATGCCCAGATCCACCGTGTACCGGTTGAGCTTGGCATTGGTGTTGCCCAGCCGGAGATTGGCCTGGCGCACCCGCATGGTCAGGTTCTGGAGAACCAAAGACTGGTTGTGGGCCTTGAGCTCGGCTTCCTTGTCCAGACGAGAGTTTATACCGTGGTATTCAAAGGCCCCGTTTTTCAGGATCACTTTACCGGCCGGGTTCCAGTACATTTCAAGGTCAAAAGCCGCTCCGATGCCTATTTTGGCGTTGGCTGCGGCCGATATGGACAGATCCAGCTTGGCGGCCAGGCTGAAGGAAAAGGCGGCTGCCGCTGCGAATTCAAAGGACGCTTTCGCCGTGTTGGCCCAGTTGAAATCGAAACTGTGAACGGAGTTGAAACCCTGATGGGTGCTGTTGTAGGACAATAGGTTGTCCGTGTCCCGGCAATAGGTGTGGACGCTGGTGATGCCGCTGGTTTCGTCCTCGAATTTCTTGGTGAGCCGGGGCAGGTCGCCCGGAGCGCTTTTTTTGGCATAGTAATTCCAGGTGGATTCGTTGAGCACCCCGTCGATGTAAGTCTTGTCCAGAAGCAGCCGGCCGAGCTCGTCCCAGTTTTTTTCCTTGCTGTCATACCCATGGCCCCAGGTCCAGGCCCGCATATAGCGCTTTCCATTATCGACACTGTATTTGATTTCCGCGTTGGGCCCGCCCAGACCGATGGACAGGGACCTGCCCCTGGTCACGGAAATGCTGTCGCCCTCGGTATAGGAATAGGTGTTGGCAAAGGTCTTTCCCACCAGGACCTGGGTGCTGCCGCCGCTGTTGTTCCACTGGCTGTTCTCGCCGATCCGGATATCGGATTCTTCGGGGCAGCCGGAGGCGGTGACGTCCGAGGCCAGAGCCTTGGACCAGTCCACCCTGGTCCAGCCGGGTCCGCCCCGGTCCAACAGGTCCATGGGACGGGCCTGGTTCAGGGCGGCTTTCTGGTTCATGTGGGTTTCGGTATAGCTGTTGCCCAGGTTGTAGCTCCAGTACCCCCCGAAATCATAGATATTGCCTTCCTGGGTCTTGAAGGTGTCGCCCTTGATCACGCTCACCTGGCCCTTGTCCACCAGGTACTGCCATTTTTCCTTATTCGTTCCGAGGGAGGCGAAGTTTACGGTGGTGACGTCCCCGCCGCCGGTGGATTTCGCATAAGGGGCCTGGTCGCTGTAGAGGGTCATGCCCGTGGGCGCGAAATCACTGCCGTCGTACCGGTACATTTTGTCGATGAGGTCGGCCACGTGGGCGGGTCGTCCCTCGGAGGCGTCCGGCACACCGATCCGGTAATCCGCATATCGGTTCTGGGCTTCGAACCAGAGGTCATGGTCGGAATGGAGGCGGATCCGTTCAGCGCCCTGCTGGTCTTCGAACTCAATGTAATTGTCCGTGGGTGTGGTTTTCCATTTCCCCGAAGCGGTCATGGCCCCTTTGGCGGCCGCGCCCACGGATGGGTGGGGGTTGTTTTTCCCTGTGGTGATGATGGACTGGGTCTGGTTTCGGTCCCGGACCGGACTGCCGGTCTCGGGATTGGGCACGGCTCCGGCGATGACCGGCCGGTCCGGATTGCCGTCGATAAAGGTGAGCAGCACCTCCGTTCCCTTGTGGAGGGGGAAGTGCATGCCCTGGTTTTCGCCGGCATAGGGCTGCATCATCCTGAACCAGGCAGAGGCTTTGCCGTTGAATCGGCCGCTGAGGTCAAAGGGAAGGATCACCTTGTAGCGGCCGTGCTCGTCGATTTCCGCGTACCGGCCCGAGCCGGCCGCGTCGATTTTGGCGTTGATGGTGCCTGAAATTCTGGGCATCGGGGTTTCATGGGGGGCCCTGAATTGCCGATCCGAATAGATGGCCGTAAAGGTGTTGGCGTAGAACATGTCCTGTTCCCGCCGGGTCAGGGCCGGTCCGAGCCCGGCGATGAGGTATCCGGTCTGATGGCCTTCATGGCTGACGTCCGTGACCAGGTATTTGCGGTTGTAAACGGGTTTGTAATGGTCGTTGAGATCGAAGGTGTACCCCGGCATCATGAAAGGCACCGAACTCCGGCCGTGGAATTCGGTTTTCCGGCACATGAGCGCTTCCGCCCGTATGGCGGCCAGGCGGTTGCCTTCGACAGGGTCGTCGAACCAGACCCCGTAGATATAATTTTCGCCCCGGCCTTCCGGATCCACGTCGGCCATGCCTTCCACGGACATGGAGGGCTTCAGGTAATTGTAATCCTTGAGATGGATTTTCCCGGGCAGCATGCTATGCCGGCAGACAAAGTCGTGGATCACCTCTCTGGTGTGCAGGGCCGCCATTCCGGAGGCGGGATCGTAGTAAAGGTCCTTGCCCGCCGAAAAATCCGAATGCCGCATTCTGGAATCCGTGAAAACGATTTTTTCACCGGCCGGGGTCTGCTCGAAAAAATAATAGATGCCTTCCCTCTGGGCCCACCGGGACACAAAGTCGAAATGGGTTTCATCATACTGGCAGATGTATTCAAAGGGGGGATAGGTGTTCATCAGGCTGAAGGAAAAATCGATGCCCGGTGCCAGTCCCCCGTCTTTCAGGGCCGCTTCCATGATCTCGGGCACGGTTTTGTTCAGGAAAACCTGGTTGTGATGGGTCAGGGACAGCCACCACAGCTTGGGGGTCAGAACCGCCCGGTAAAAAAAATAATCATTGTATTCCCGGCTTTCCTCAAACTGCATGAGAATGCCGTTGAAATCCACATCCGCTTCTTCATCGCGGTGAATGGTGAACATGGCCGCCTGTTTGAGAACATCCGATGGTTCGATGTCCGTGCGGTCCGATACCAGCAGAATCTCAAATCGGTAGGGTCTGGAAAGACTTTCGGTTCCGCTGAACGAGACCACGGTGAACGTGTCCGGATCCATTCCCCTGGAAACAAAGGAAAATTTCTGTTTGTTCAGTAATGCCACGGATCACCTCCAGAAGTCGGCGTCAAGGATTTGAAAGAACGGATCGGTCCCAAACTTATTCCCGGGGCCTGGCAAGATTGTGCTGAAGGGCCGCCTGGGCCTGGGCTAGGGCCTGCTGAAGGGTCTGGACGAGCAGGTAGGCGTTTCCCGTGGTCATGACGATCCGGTTGGCAATCGATGCGTGCTCCGGCATGGCCCGATGATGGTTGCCGAATTCGATGAGGACGTCCCCGGTGCCGGCATATACGTTGAACACGTCCCGGTAGACGTAGTCCAGCTCCGGCGGCACATGGAACTGGATATTGAAGGGCTGGGAGTTCTGATCTGTTTTGTTTTCCGTCAAGGGATTCTCCTGTTCGGTTGCGTTGGGTTTCAGGGTGACGGCGGACAATGGTCCTTCGGGGGCCGCGATTCCTGTTCAGTTTTATCAGGTTTGCCGGAGATGTCAATACGCTTTGCCGCTTAAGCCGGCCTTGTGCCGGACCGGAGAAGGAAGGGGATCTGTGTGAAAAGCATTGAACTATTCAACGCTTTCCGATAAGGGTAATTCAGTGAATCAACCGGAATGGAGGCATGTATGCGAGTTCTGAAAAAAAGGTGGATGGGTTTGGTGTTTTTGGGTGTGGCGGTTCTGTGGGCAGGCTGGGCCGCGGCGGCCGACCGGGGTCAATTCTCGACGGAACCGAAAACCGACCAGGGACGGAAATGGCGGCTGGGATATTACGAAGGAGGGGAATACGCGGATTATCAGAAGAACCTGATTTCGACGGTTCGGGGGCTGATGGAGCTGGGATGGATACAAACCGTGGACATCCCCGTCCAGAAAGAAAAGCAGACCCGGGAACTGTGGGCCTGGCTTTCGGATAACGCTTCGAGCGCCTATCTCGAATTTGCCGGAGACGGTCATTACTGCGCGGACTGGGACAAGGAGAAGCGCAGGGAAGTTGCGGCCGGTCTGGTTGAGCGTCTGAAATCAAAAAAAGACCTGGACCTCATGATTGCCATGGGCACCTGGGCCGGTCAGGACCTGGCCGTCCCGGATCACCGGACGCCTGTGATCGTCCAGTCCACCAGTGATCCCATTTCCGCCGGAATCATCAAAAGCGTCGAGGATTCCGGGTTCGATCACGTCATGGCCCGTGTGGACGCTTTTCGGTACGAACGGCAGATCCGGGTGTTCCATGACATCATCGGATTTGACAAACTGGGGGTGGCCTATAAAAACGACGAGACCGGCAAAAGCTACGCGGCCATTGACCGGATTGAAAAAGTGGCCCGGGAAAAAGGATTTGAACTCGTGAGCTGCCACCTCACACCCGACCTGGCCATTGAACAGGAAGAGGCCGAGGTGCGGAAATGTTTCGAAGAACTGTCCGGGAAAGCCGGGGCCGTTTACGTGGCCGCCACCAAAGGTATCAACAAGAAAACCATTCCGGAACTGGTCCGGATCATGAACGCGCATAAAATTCCCACCTTTTCCCAGTCCGGATCCGAAGAGGTCAAGCAGGGGATTCTGCTCAGCATAGCCGTGGCGGATTACAAATACGTGGGTCAGTTTTACGCCCGGTCCATCGCCAAAATTTTCAACGGGGCCAAACCCGGGCAGCTGGATCAGGTTTTCGAGGATCCGCCCAAGATCGCCATCAATCTGAAGACGGCGGAGCTCATCGGTTATGACCCGCCCGTGGATGTGCTGGGCACGGCCGATGAAATCTACCAGGACATTGTTCAGCCGGAATGACCATGCGGCGGATCATCCTCGACACCCGCAGCAATCATTTTTTCCGGGGCATCGCCCTGGATCAGTATTATGATCAGAGGGGGGGGCTGTGCCAGGTGGGCGAGGGTCATGTGGTGGTCACGGCCGCGGCCGTCGATCCGGACTACATCGCCTACTGGCGGGATCTCGGGTTCAGCATTCCCCGGATGA
>CAZQIX010000081.1:0-12596 GCA_964593855.1 uncultured Desulfobacula sp.
GCTTGTATTCCGCCGCATCCATGGTGCCGCGCAGCTTGTCGGCCGCGTTCCACAGTTTGTCCTCAAAACCGAGATTGGCTCCGGTGGTCGTATTCATCGACTATCCCCCTTATCAAAGGGCAACCTATAACAAATCGATGACCGGAGCAAGGAAAACTATCCGGATCTGCGAAT
This sequence comes from uncultured Desulfobacula sp., assembly GCA_964593855.1. Classification (GTDB taxonomy): domain Bacteria; phylum Desulfobacterota; class Desulfobacteria; order Desulfobacterales; family Desulfobacteraceae; genus Desulfobacula. The sequence continues at coordinate 175 of CAZQIX010000081.1, forward strand.
CGTTTTTACTGGAATCAGGACCGGTCCCAGAGCGCGTGGAAATGGTGCACCGGTCCGTGGCCTTTGCCCGTGGTGTAGGCGGCTCCGGCGGCCAGGGCCCCGGTGATGTAGTCCTTGGCCTGCCGGACCGCGGCTTCCAGGTCCAGGCCCCGGGCCAGACCGGCACACACGGCCGAAGACAGGGAACATCCCGTGCCGTGGGAATTGGGCGTGTCGATGCGCCGGCCGGGCAGTTCCGTGATCCGGTCCGTATCTTTTCGGTAAAGCAGGTCCGCACTTCCGTCCTGCGTCAGGTGGCCGCCCTTGAGCAGGACATTGGCGCAGCCCAGTCCGGCCAGGTCCCGGACGGCCGATGCCATGTGTGCCCGGTCGGTCACGTTTCGATTCAGCAGAACCGAGGCTTCTGGCAGGTTGGGGGTGATGATCAGGGCCTTGGGAATGAGAAGGGTTTTCAGGGCGTGGACGGCATCGTCGCGCAGCAGTTTGTCCCCGGATTTGGACACCATGACCGGATCCAGGACGATGTTGGCGCAGGACCACCGGGTCAGTTTGTCCGCCACCTCGGCAATGACCTCGGGTGAATGGAGCATACCGATCTTGACGGCGTCCGCGCCGATGTCGGACAGGACCGCGTCCATCTGAAGGCCGATGAAAGACGGCGGGACCGGAAAAATGCCGGTGACCGAATGGGTGTTCTGGGCCGTCAGGGCCGTGATTACGGACATGCCGAAACAGCCCAGGGCGGAAAAGACCTTGAGGTCGGCCTGGATGCCTGCGCCGCCGCCGCTGTCCGATCCTGCGACGGTCAAGGCTCTGAAATAGGATGTCATGAAGCAATCTCCTTGGTTGCGTGTTCAAAGATCCGCACCAGGTCACGGGTGGCCGCAAACGGATCGTCCGCCGAGCAGATGGCCGAGACCACGGCCAGGCTGTCGGCCCCGGCCTGGATCACGTCCCGGGCATTGGCCGGGTTGACGGCGCCGATGGCCGCCAGGGGATGGCGGGACCAGGCCTTGATTTTCGAAAGTCCCGCCAGGCCCCAGGCCCCTTTGGTGTCGGTTTTGGTGGGGGTGGGAAAGATCGGGCTGACCCCAAGGTAATCCACGTCCAGGTCCTGGGCCGCTTTCACGTCTTCCCAGGTTTCCACGGACAGGCCGATCACGGCCCTGGGGCCCAGAATCCGCCGGGCCAGGGCATAGGGCATGTCGCTCTGGCCCAGATGGACCCCGTCGGCCCCGGCGGCCAGGGCGATGTCTACCCGATCGTTGATGATCAGGGGAATTCCGGCCGGTTTGAGAATTTCCAGCAGAGTCACGGCCTGGTCCAGAAAATGCCGGGTATCGGCCTGTTTTTCCCGGAGCTGGACAAAGGATACCCCGGCCCTGGCCGCTGCCGCCACCACCGTGGCCAGGGATCGGCCCCGGCAGGCCGGGGTGTCGGTCACCAGGTAAATGCCTTTCATCGATCATCCTCGGACAGGTTGAGGCGCTTTTGGATATCCGCCTCAGACAGGCTGTACAGGGTGTCGATGAATTTCACCTGAAGGGTGCCGGGTCCGGGTGACGCTTCGGCCGCCATTTCTCCGGCCATGCCCATGACGGCCATGGCATGGGCCGCGGCCGTCGGATAATCGGGGTTCACGGCGGCAAAGGCCCCGCACAGGGCCGAAGCCGTGCAGCCCAGGCCCGTCACCCGGGGCATCATGGCATGACCGTTGTTTACCCGGATCAGGCGGTCCTGGGTCAGAATGTAATCAACCGCGCCGGTGACGCAGACCGTGCAGTCGAATTCCCGGGCCAGCGCCCGGGCCGCCGCCACGGCCCGGTCCGATCCGCTGGTGCTGTCTACGCCCTTGGTGATCTGATCCGGGTCGCACAGGGCCATGATTTCCGATCCGTTGCCCCGGATGATGGACGGGGGGGCGGCTTTCAGCAGGTCCCTGGCCGTCCGGGTCCGGTACGGGGTGGCGCCGGCGCCCACCGGGTCCAGAACGATGGGGATTTTTCGGGCCGCCGCCTTTTCCACCGCCTTGAACATGGCCTGGATCCAGGGATCGCTCAGGGTGCCGATGTTGACGACCAGGGCCCCGGCGATCCCGGTCATGTCTTCCACTTCGGGCAGGGCATGGGCCATGACCGGTGAGGCCCCCAGGGCCAGAAGGGCGTTGGCCGTGTTGTTCATGACCACGTAATTGGTGATGTTGTGAACCAGCGGAGCGGTTTGACGGATGGTTCGGATATCTTTGAAAACACTTGACGCATTGATCGGCATGGGAATCTCCTTTATTTCCAGATGTGAATGAGGGCGGCACCGTCCACCTTGTTCTGGATCAGGCCCCGGTCCAGGGCGAAATCGGCGAACGCTTGCCATCGGGCCGGGTCGTGGCTGATCCGGGTTGCGAAATAGGGCCGGGTCAGCTCAAAGGCCCGGGTTTCGATGGCCGGGTCGGCTTCGGGAACCGCCTTGAGATAAACGGCCAGGGCGTCGTCCGGCCGGGTCGCCGTATGGGCAAGGGCCTTTTCCAGGGCCGCGACAAAGCCTTTGATCGCCTGGGGCTTTTCCTTCAGGGCATTTTTGCCGCATACAAAAATGAGTTCTTCGTAGTCCGGGATCCCGTATTTTTCCAGTTCGAAAAATCCGGCCTCGTATCCGTGACCGGCCATGGTCACGGTTTCATAGGTCTTGAAAGGTCCCATGACCGCGGCCACCTGGTTGGACGCCAGGGCCGGCAGAATGGTGAACCCCACGTTGACCGGGGTAAAGTCTTGTATGCCGTTGAGCCCGGCAAAGGCGTCCAGGAGTATGTCCATGAGCCCGGGGACGGTGTAGCCGATTTTTTGTCCGGACAGATCGGCGGGGGTTTCGATGCCTCGGCCTTTCAGAAACAGCAGGGTGGTCAAGGGATGCGTAACCAGCGGGGCCACGACCTTGACGGCAATTCCCTGATCGGCGGCCATGATGGTCTGGGGTTGGTAGGACACGGCCAGGTCCACATGGCCGGATGCGGCGAGTTTCAGGGCGTCCGAGGTTTCCGACGGGCTGATGATGTCCACCCGGATACCGTTTTCGGCAAAATACCCCTTATCCCGGGCTACGAAAACGGGCAGGTGGTCCACATTGGGGAACCAGTCCAGCATGAGTTTGAGTTTCTGCTCCCCGGCCCCTGCCGGGCCTGCCCAGGCCGACAGGATGATGAGAAGGGTGATGATGAGGTTTTTCATGTCAGTCGATCCTTTCCTGTTTCCATTGAGTGATGGTTTTTTCCAGATAGCCGGTCAGCCGCCACAGTCCCAGGCCCATGACCGTGAGCCATAAAATGGCGGCAAAAACCAGGTCCACCTGAAGTCGTGCATTGGACTGGGTCATGAAAAATCCCAGTCCTTTCTGTGCCCCCACCCATTCGCCGATGACGGCCCCGATGGCCGCCACACCCGCTCCCACCTTCAGGCCCGCGAAAAACCGGGGCAAAGCCCAGGGCCAGTACAAAAGGGTCAGGGTCTTGAAAAACGAGGCCCCCATTAGCCGGAACAGCACCCGGTATTCCGGATCGCAGCTTTTGAGCCCTTCCAGAAGACTGACGCAGATGGGAAAAAAGATGATGATCCAGGCCATGAACACCTTGGAGGCCATGCCGTATCCCAGCCAGACCACCAGAAGCGGGGCCAGGGCGAACACCGGGATGGCCTGGGAAGCCACCAGGAACGGGGAAAACGCTTTTTCCAGGGCGGGTTTCGCAAACATGACCACAGCCAGGGGAATGGCCGTGGCCACGGCCAGGGTCAGTCCCAGAAGGATCTCCGCAAACGTGACCATGGCGTGGGGAAAAATCACGGGCGCCCGCACCACGGCCACCGCCAGAATCCGAGAAGGCGGCGGCAGGATGAATATCGGCACGTCCAGGAGCCTTACCCCGGCCTCCCACAGGCCCAGGATGAGCGCGACCAGAATCAGGGCCGGTCCGTTAATGCGGGACATGGGGCGAATCTCCTTCCAGTCCGGCCAGGACATCGGTTTTGACGTCCGCCATGGCTTGGTCAAATCCGGTTCTGGGTTTGGGTGTGGTAAGGGCGTAGTGCCGGATCAGGGACATGGGCCGTGCGCTGAACACTGAAATTTCGTCTGCCAGAAACAGGGCTTCGTCAATGTCATGGGTGATCATGAGAATGGTTTTGCCGAACTCGGTCTGGAGCATCAGCAGCAGGGATTGCAGGCTTCGTCGGGTGATGGTGTCCAGGGCGGACAAAGGTTCGTCCAGAAGAATCAGCTCCCGCCGGAACATCAGAGTCCGGACCAGGGCGCACCGCTGCCGCATGCCGCCGGATACCTGACCGGGGTAATGGGCCTCGTATCCTTTCAGCCCAAGACGTTGGAACAGCTGCCCGGCTTCAGTTTCGGCCCGGCCCATGTTCCGGCCTGCGGTCCGGGCCGGAAGCAGGGCGTTATCCATCAGGGAGAACCAGGGCAGAAGCAGGTCTTTCTGCTGCATGTACGCGGCGTGGTGCATCAGGTCGGCCGGATTTTCGCCCTTCCATACGATCCCACCTTTATCCAGGGGAAAGACCCCGGTCAGTCCGTCCAGAAGGGTGCTCTTGCCGCATCCCGACGGCCCGAGGATCACATGGAACCGGTTCCGGCCCACGGTGAGATCCAGATTTGAAAACACCGTCCGGCCTTTGAAGGATTTGCCCGCTGAACAGACCTGAAGCATGACCGCATATCCGCCTTGAATAAAAGTGAAAAACCCGTTTGAATCACGAAAAGGCGGATGAAAAATCCAGGAGATGAAAAGAAATCGACTTTCCTTCGCCAGCATGACCTGGATCAGGTTCCAGGGGTCGAAACGCGTTCTTGTTTCCTCTCAGCCGATGATCGCCGGCTCCCCCAGTCCACCAATGCATGACGCACCGGTGAAAAGAACGGTATCACGGTCCCCGGTCCTTTGTCAATCCCTTGGATGCAACGGCGCTTATTCAACGGCCAGCCCGGCCCGGTAGCCGCCGTGGATGGCCGCCATGGCCGTGGCCGGAAGCAGGGCGTCGCCCACCACCGCAAAACTCAGGCCGGCCGCTTCCAGAACCGGGGCCAGAGGGTTGTGGGACACGGAGCCTGCGGCTATCACAACCGTATCGGCCGGGATGGACTGGACTGTTCCGTTTTGATCCACTTCCAGTCCCTGGTCCGTGATGCGGACCACCCGGGTGTCGGCCAGGGTCCGGATGCCGAACCGTCCCAGGTCCTGCATCATGCCCCATTTGGTGGATTTGCCGATGTCCTGGCCGATCTTGTCCTGCATTTCGATCAAAACGATGCGTTTGGTGCCCCGGGTGGCCATCTCGTACAGGGTTTCAAAGGGTTCCGCCCGGTTGACCAGAAGGAATTTGACCATGTCGGCGGACAAGGTCCCTTTTTCAGCCAAAAACAAAGCGGTTTCCACCCCCACTGCCCCGCCGCCCAGAATGGCCACCCGCGGCCCGGTCGGCACTTTGTTTTCGAGTACATCCCAGGCCTGGACCACATGGGGCAGGGTCATGCCCGGAATATCCGGGGTCCGGGGCCGGGCCCCGGTGGCGAGGATCACGTGATCGGGCTTTTCGGAAAGGATCCGATCGATGTCCACGGATTGATTCAGACGAACGGGAATGCCTCGTACCTCTATCTGGCGGGCCAGATCCTTTGCCAGACCCGCGAATTCCTCCCGGCCCGGAGGGGCCGCGGCCAGAAAAAGCTGGCCTCCCGGCCGGTCGCCGGCTTCGTGCAGGGACACTCTGTGACCCCGGTCATGGGCCGCCACGGCGGCGGACATGCCCGCCGGTCCCCCGCCGATCACCATGACCCGTCTGGAAACGGGCGCCCGAGTGACACGGATTCGAGTCTCGTGTCCGGCCAGGGGGTTGCACAGGCACTCCACATGCCTGAGTTTGAACAGACTGTCAAAACACCCCTGGGCGCAGCCGATGCAGTGAACGATATCTTTTTCCCTGCCCTGACGGGCTTTTTCCGGCAGCAGGGGATCGGCAATGAGGGCCCGGCCCATTGCCACCATGTCGCACATTCCGTTTTGAATCAGGTCCCGGGCCGTTTCCGGGTCATTGATGCGATGGCTGGCAATGATGGGGACATCGACGTTTTCCCGGATGCCCCGGGCCAGGTAGGCAAAGGCTCCCCGGGGCACACAGGATACGATCTGGGGCACCCGGGCCTCGTGCCAGCCCACGTTGATGCACAGGGCGTCGGCTGAGCCGTCGGCCAGGGCCTTTGCATATTCCTGCAGCTCCTGCCGGGAGTTGCCGCCGGGCATGAAGTCATTGCCGTTCATGCGCACGATCAGGGGGAAATCCCGGCCCACGGCCTGCCGGACCGCTTCCACGACCTCGAGGCCGAACCGCATCCGGTTTTGAAATTTCCCCCCGTAGGCATCGGTTCGTTGGTTGGTCAGGGGGGATAGAAATTCGCTGATCAGGTATCCGGTTCCGGACAGGACTTCCACTGCGTCGAACCCGGCCGCTTTGACCCTGGCCGCGGCATCGGCGAATGCCCGGATGGTTTCACGGATTTCATCCGGACTCATTTCCTTCGGGGTTTCACCGGTCATGCGGGAAGCCACGGCCGAAGGGGCCACCGGTTGTTTTCCGTTGAGGAAAAAGGAAAAATTATATCTTCCGGCATGGTTGATCTGCAGGCAGGCCCGGGATCCGTCGGCATGGATGGCCTCAGCCAGCCTTCGAAGCCCGGGGATGAAGCAATCGTCGTGGGCTCCGATATTCTGGGAATTGCCGGACAGTTCGTCCACGGTGGCGTAACCGGCGCAGATGAGCCCGGCCCCACCCCGGGCACGCAGGGCGTAGAATTCGATGATGGCGTCGGTGACTTCAAAATCCGCCGCCATGCCCAGGTGCATGGCCGGCAGGTATATTCGGTTGTTCAGGGATAACCCGTTGATGGTGATGGGGTCAAACAAAGGGTCGTTCATGGAGGACCTCCGTTTTGGGTTTGCAGTTCATATGCCTGAAGCCTATCAGATTTCCCTGTTTGCGTATACCCGGACAAGGGTTTAAATTTTTTGCATTGATCGGGTTTTTGGGGGGAGGTGAGTTTGACCCGAAAAGAGGAATCTCCGGGCGGTTCCCTTTGAAGGGCTGTCAATCGGGTCCATGCAGGCGTTTTTCTTCCCGTTTTTCCCGGATATACGCCCGGACACTCAAGATCAAGGCGATGAGACACAGCCCGGCCGCAGCGTGAAAAGCGTCGTGAAGGCCGGCAACCCGCGCGGCCATGGGAATGGCCGGGGTTCCGGCATGGGTTCCGGCCCCGGCGTGGTAAAGAGTGCGGCCGGCCCATACCGTACCGATGACGGCTATGCCCATGGTCTGGCCCAGAGTCCGGGACTGGGCCATCATGCCGGACACGATGCCGAGCTGGTGGCGCGGGGCCGTTCCCATGATGGCGCTGTTGTTGGGAGAGGTAAAGGCGCCCAGGCCCAGTCCTAAGGCAAATATTCTCAAAGCGTATCCCGGCTCGGTCGTGTTCTGGGTCAGGGTGGCGGCGGAAAGGAGTCCGGCCAGCAACAGCACCAGACCCATCAGGGTGATTCTCCGGCTGCCCATCCGGTCCGACAGGATCCCTGAAACAGGGGAAGTCAGGCCCAGCATGACGGGAATGATCCCCATGAGCAAACCCACTTTCATGGCCGGATACCCCAGGATGGTTTCCAGATAGAAAGGAAGCAGAATAACGGTGCCGCCCAGGGCCGAGAACACGATGAAGCCGGTAATGAGATTGACGCTCAGGATCGGGTTGTGAAACAGCTTCAAATCAATCATGGGCTGAACCGCGCGGTTTTCGATCCGAATGAAGACCAAAAGTAGGACTATCCACAGACCCAGACAGGCAAAGACCCGGATATCGGAAAATCCCTGTTGCTGGCCCAGGGTCAGTCCCAGCAGCAGGCTCAGGATGGCGACGAACAGGGTGAAGGCGCCCCATGCGTCAAACTGCTGGTTTCCGGCGGGTTTGAAATCCGGCAGATGCCGATGGACCATGTAGGTTCCAAGAATGCCCATGGGCAGATTGACATAAAAAATCCATCGCCAGGAAAGCGCTCCCAGAATCATCCCGCCCAGGGCCGGGCCGAGGACGATGCCCATGGACACGATCGCTCCGATCATGCCCATGGCTTTGCCTCTTTCCGCCGGAGGGAAGGCTTCGGTGAGCATGGCGGCCCCCAGGGCCATGGTCATGGCGGCCCCCAGGGCCTGGAGCACTCGGAATCCGATCAGCCAGTATACGGATAGGGACAGGCCGCACAGCGCCGACCCGAGGGTGAAGATCGCCAACCCGGTCATGTAGATTCGTTTTTTGCCGATCATGTCGGCCAGTCGTCCGATCCCGGCCATGGTGCCGGTAAGGGTCAAAAGATAGGCCAGCACCACCCATTGGACCACGGCGAATTCCGTGTTCAGCTCCCGGACCAGGGTGGGCAGGGACACGTTGATGATGCTGCCGTCCACCGTGGCCAGAAACACCCCGATTCCCACGGCGGCCATGGCGTGCCATTTGCGGCTGTAGTCGACGGTTTCGGCGGGGGACGGGGTTCTGCCCGGCATGAACGTGGGCTTCGTCAAAGTGCCAGGGCTTCCGACGCCAGGGCCGAAACAGAGTCCACCTTGATGCCCAGCCGGTAATGGTTGGACAACTCTCCGAGCTGGCGGTGACAGGACAGGCAGGCCGTTGCCAGATGGGGCAGGCCGGTCTGTTTCATCTGGTCGGCCTTGGGTTTGCCGGAAATCATCCGTTTTTTCGTGCTGGTGGAATCCTGGAGCAGGCCGCCGCCGCCTCCGCAGCAGATTCCGTCTTCACGGTTGGGTGTGAGTTCCACCACTTTCTCACAGACCATGGCCAGCAGTTGACGGGGTGGATCATATCCGCCGGATTTTCGTCCGATATTACAGGGATCATGGTAGGCGATGGGGTATGGATGGACCTTGGGATCAAAGGTCAGGACTCCTTTTTCAGCGTATCGGATCAGAAATTCGGGCATGCTCACGACTTCGAAAGCCGGTTTCCGGCCGATGATGCCTTCCAGAATATGTTTGTAGACATGGTAGGCATGGCCGCACTCGGAGAGCACCAGGGTCTCGATGCCCAGCTCTTCAGCCGGTTCCACCACCATGAGGGCGATCTGCCGGGCGATCTCGTCTCTGCCCACAAAATAGCCCCAGTTGGTGACATCGGTGTGGCGGGACGACAAAGTCCAGGTTTCCCCTGCGGCATGGAACAGTCGGGCCATGGCCGTAAGGTGCATGAGGTTCACGCCCAGTTCCCGGGGGTTGGGCAGGTAAAGGAGTCTGGCGCCTTTGAGATCATAGGGGATGACGGCTTCGGGATCATCCATGTCGTCACTGAATTCCTCGCTGACGAATTCCACAGTCTCCACAAACTCTTCTCTGGTGAGGCCGTTGACATCTCCCAGCTCAAGTCGGTTTTGAATCCCGTGCCCGATGTCTCCGGGGATTTTTTCCTCTGCGATGGCCAGACCCCGGGCATTCCGAACCACTTTTTCCATGCTGATGCCCAAAGGGCAGGTCTGGGTGCATCGGTTGCAGATGAGGCAGTCCCAGATCATGGAGCTGCCGGCCAGGATTTCATCCAGGCCCAGGGCGGCCATGCGGACAATCTGTCGGGGAAGGGGGCCCCCTTCTCCGTCAAACCAGGTGCATCGGGAGTTGCAGGCACCGCAACTCATGCATTCACAGGCGTTTCCGTCCATCGGCGATTGGTTCACGAGGGTCGATAAAACGGAATTTCTATTGATGGTTGTACTTTCCATTGTTCTTTATCCTTTATTCAGTTGCCTGGGCAATCATACGTTCAAATCGGGCGGGTTCATTGGCGGCCACTGGTTCCCATCGGACCCGGTCCGGGTTCATTCCGGGGATGCTCAGCACTTTGCGGACACTTTCGGACGCGGTCCGGCCGCCTTGCCGGGATCGGCAGTTGTCCTCATGGCAGCCGCAGACAAACACCTTTGACGCACCGTTGATCAATGCCTTGAGGATCAGCTCGGTGCTGACCCGGCAGGCGCAGGCAACGGGAATGAGGGTCGCTGTGTCCGGCAGGGACAGACTGTCTGCCGCCAGGGCTGCGGATCGTTCACAGGCAAGGATTGTGACGGCATTTGGTTTCACCCGGCCGGCCACCTGGTCATTGGTCGTAATTTTTGAGTCGATGGCCTGGGCCGGGCAGCTGGCTACGCACAAATGGCAGGAAAAGCAGGCTTCCGGAACGATCTGGGGCCTGTTTTTGTCGTTCAGGATAATGGCGTTGTGGGGACAGATACGCAGGCAGGTCAGGCACTGGGCGCATTTCTGCTGATGGATGGCCACGATCGGGTCCATTCCGGAGCCACCTGAATCCTCACCCGGACACTCGGCGGCCAGGGCGGCCGAGATTTCCCGGAGCTCATGGTGGAGATCGTCCGCATCGATTTCATCATGGCCGGAACCGGCAAAAAAGACGCCTTTGCGATAGCTTCGGGTCGGGCGGTGACGGGTGTTGGCCGACTGGAGAAATCCCTCCCTGTCCAGCGGCTGTTTCAGCAGTGCGGCCAGATCCGCAAATCCGGGGGACGGCGACAGGGTCAGCGGCAGAATCAGTGCGTCACAGGTAAGGGTCAGGGGGGTCGACGGCAGGGTGGCCTCCCGGAGGGTGATTTTATACCCGCCACCCGCATCCTCGATGGTCAGGTCATCCAGGGTGTTGTAGCGGAGGAACTCAATCTGCCGTTTCCTGGCCGCGTCATAGAGCTTCTGGCCCAGTGGGCCGTGGACCAGCATTCTGTTCAGGATCACGGTCAGGTTCTTTTCGTATGATTTGGCCAGAAGGGACACGTTCAAGGCCTGTTTGACGGCGGATTTGTGTTCCGGTCCCGCCTGATCCAGCAGGATGACGCCGGTGGCCGGACAATCTTCCGGGGTGGTTCGAAGCAATCGGGCCAGGGTGTCCAGATCCAGGATCGGATTGGTCGTTCCTTCCGGCCGGATCTGGGTTTTCACAGGGTCGGGTACAGCAATGACGGCCCCACACTCGCAGTGTCGGTTTTGTCCGCCTGATTCGAAATCGATGGTGAAATGTCCGAATGTTCCGCGGAGGGCCGTCAGCCGGCTGTCCCTGAAAACGGTGAGGGTTCCGTCTTCGGTCAGAGTGCGGCCCGATCCGAAGACCTGGACCGGATAACCGGCGGCGGCCATGAACCGGGCCGTGTCGTCGGCTTCGGCCCCGTCGCCCAGAACGGCCAGAGGCATTTTGCGGGCCGGGACCCGGTCCAGGTCTTCGAGTACCCGCAAGGCTGCGGATCGGCCTTCCTGAATGGCGGAGAGGATGTTTTTGGGTCCGGATGCGCACCCGGCGGGAAAGACGTCCGGCGACAGGATGGCGGCATTGGTGTTGAAAAATCCCCATGCATTGGGCGTGATGCCCAGCATGTCGGCAAAGGGCCTGATATCGTTTTGGGGCCGCATGCCCACGGACAGCACGACCAGATCAAAGGTGCGCCGAACCCTGGATGCGGTGGCCGGATCTTCGGTTACGATGCAGGGGCCGCCGGTTTCCGGGTGTTCGAGAATCTCGGCCGGAACCCCCTGGACCAGGGTCACGTTCCGGGAGAGTCGGTCGTAAAAGGCCCGGGTTTCTTTTCCAATGATTTGAAGGTCCATATAAAAGAGGGTGATGCCGGCTTCCGGAAAAAGGTGGAGCAGTTTGTTGGCGTGGCGCATGGAAACGGCGCAGCAGACCTGTGAGCAGTAATCCCTTCCCTGCTGCCGGTTTCGGGACCCGACACACTGGATGAAGGCGATTTTCGGATCGGGTCGGCCGTTCAAGACTTCGGACAGACGGTTTTGTTTCAGAAGGGTGTTCAGTCGGGCCGTGGTGATGACGTTGGGGCAGTCACCGTAATGAAGGGACGGGCTCCGGGAAGGGTCAAAGGGTTCAAACCCCGTTGCCATGATGATTTTCCGGACATTCGGGATGGAGCTTCCGTCGTCCAGGATCGCCCGGTATCCCGAAGCCTGTTTTTCAATGCCGGTGACCGTTGTATTGAGGTGCAGGGAACAGTTCGGCCGGCCCCTGACCTGGTCGGCCATTTCAATACTCAGGCAGGCGCCGCAGTTTTCACAGGTATCGGTGGCCATGCAGGCCCACATGGCCGCATGCCCGCCGAGCGCCCCCTGTTTTTCCACCAGGTGAATAAACATATCCTGATCCGCCAAGCCTCGGGCGGCGGCCAGGCCGGCCGCTCCGCCCCCGATAATCAGGATATTCGGAGTCGTTTCTTTCATAGAGTCCTCCAATCGTCAGAAAGATGGTTGGTGTAAGGGGTTCATACACCATTGGATGCCGGATGCAAAAAAATGCATTATAGAAAA
>CAZQIX010000082.1:0-12540 GCA_964593855.1 uncultured Desulfobacula sp.
ACGCCCCGGGTGGCTTTATTGTCCACCCGGGGCCTATGTCTGATTCAACACACAGCGTTAAGCCGGATGAACGCTCCTAAAAAAGAAGCGTCCGAAATTAAATATCACGTTGTGTGTTCCTGTTGTCATTGCGGTTATACCATCTTTCAACGGTTTCTATCAAAAAGATGGAAGACCCTACCGGTTATTTTCATCCCTGTCAACAAAAAAAACACAATCCGCCCCCATCCCTTATTCACGGCGTCTCCCTGGCCAGCACCAGGGCGGTCCGGTTGGGAAGGTACAGGCTCAGGAGGTTTCTCTGCCCGAAGGCCCCCGGATCATACAGGGTAAAATGCACCTCATGCGCCCGGAGCCGACCCTTGCCGCCGAATCGGATTTCATCGGTATCGAACAGGGCCGCATATCGGCCGGGAGGGGCATCGATCAGATAATCCGCAAAAGAGGTGACGGGATGGAAATTAAAGACGAACACCCGATCCTTTCTTTCAAAAGCCAGAATTTTATCGGCTTCGTGAATGTAGAGCAGCCGGGGCCGTTCAGAGAACAGATCGGTGTTTTTCACGAAATCGACCATGTTTCGATCAAAGGCGAACAGATCCGAGTAATACAGGGTGGAATCGTATTTCAGGGACCATTGACGCCGGGCATGGGCAAAGGAAAACCCGTTTCGTTCCGAAGGAAAATCCACCCATTCGGGATGGCCGAACTCATTGCCCATGAAATTGAGATACCCGGAATCGGCCGTGGAGATGGTGACCAGACGAATCATCTTGTGCAGGGCCACCCCCCGGAAAACCTCGGGCGTGTCCGTGTCCCTGCGCATGGAAGTGTAGATGCCGCCTCCCATCAGGTGCATCATCAGGGTTTTGTCCCCCACCAGGGCCTGATCGTGGGATTCGGCGTAACTGATGGTGTTTTCCTCTTTTCTCCGGGTGGTCAGCTCATGCCAGAGGGTTCCCAGATGCCAGTCTTCATCCCGATAATCCTTGACCAGACGGATCCAGTAATCGGCGATCCCCATGGCATACCGATAATCGAAACCGCTGCCCCCGCTTTCGGTTGGAGCCGCGAGCCCGGGATAACCGCTCACGTCTTCGGCAATGGTGATCACCCGGGGATTGAGTTCATGGGTCAACCGGTTGGCGAGATATAGATAGGCCAGGGCATCCTCGTCCACATCCCGGGCGAAGTAATCGTCATAGCAGGTAAAGGCCCGGCCGAGACCGTGATCCATAAACAACATGCTCGTAATCCCGTCGAACCGGAACCCGTCCACCCGGAATTCCTCGATCCAGTAACGGATATTGGACAGCAGGAACCGCAGGACCTGTATTCTGCCGTAGTCAAAGCATCGGGAATCCCAGAGCCGGTGGAATCCGCGTTCTCCTTCGTGAAAGAACTGGGTCAAGGTGCCGTCAAAACGGGAAATCCCCTCCACTTCGTTTTTCACGGCATGGGAATGGATGATGTCCATGAGAACCCGGATTCCCTTTTGATGAGCCGCGTCAATGAGGTGTCTGAGTTCGTCGGGGGTGCCGAACCGGGAGGACGGGGCGAAAAAACTGGACACATGATAGCCGAAGGACCCGTAATAGGGATGTTCCTGAACGGCCATGATCTGTATGGCGTTGTAACCGGCGTCCACGATCTTGGGCAGGATATGACGCTCGAATTCCGCGAAAGTCCCGATCCGGCCCTGCTCCAGGGCCATGCCCACATGGGTTTCATAGATCAGAAGGGGTTCGGACCGGGGTGTGAATTCCGCCGTTGTCCATTCATGGGCCTTGGGAGGGTCCCAGACCTGGGCGTTGAAAATAAGGGTACACGGATCCTGGACCACCCGGGTGGCGGCTGTGGGAATCCGGTCTCCCTCCCCTCCCGGCCATACGATTTTCAGGTGATAGAGATCGCCGTGGCAAAAAGTCTCCGGTGGAAAGGCGCGTTCAAAGATCCCTTCTTCTTTGCGCGCAAGCTGAAATGCCAAATCCTTTTGCCAACCGGTCCGATCGCAGACGATATAAACGGTTTCGGCGTTGGGGGCCCATTCCCGGAACACCCAGCCATCGCTCGCTCGAAGGAGGCCCAGTCGTTTGTGGTAGTCGGCAAAGGCCCTGAGCGATCCACCACCCTCGGCCGCCAGCCGTTTTTCCAGTTGACGGGCCCGGTCCAACCGCCGGAAGATGACCCGGGCATGGGCCAGGAGGTCCGCATCTCCGAAAATGCCGGGATCAGACAAGGAAGGGTCTCTGGAGCATTTTTCCATAAAGATTGATGTATTCCTCCGCGCACCGGGTGTGGTTGAATGCCAGCACGCTGTCGATCATGATCCGGTTGATCCGGGCTTCCCTGAGATCCGGATCGAGTCGGTAAAAATCCATGGCCCGGTCGATGGCCCACTTGAAGCCTTCGGTGTCATGGACATTGAACAGAAAACCGTTTCCGGTATTGCCGGCCACATCCATCTGTTGCACGGTATCGTGCAGTCCGCCGGTATCGTAGACAATGGGCAGGGTTCCGTAAATCCCGCCGATCATCTGGGGCAGTCCGCAGGGCTCGAAGGAAGAGGGCATGAACAGAAAATCCGATGCGGCAAAAGCCTGGTGGGAAAGGGCCTCGTTGAATCCGCAGACGGCGACCCGCCTGCCCAGACCGTGGAAGCGGACAATGTCGTGGAAATGTTTTTCAAATTCCCCGCTGGCCACGGATACGATCTGAAGTCCGTCTTCCCAGTATCGGGAAACGATATCATACATGATTTCCGTCAGCAGGCGACACCCTTTCTGAACCGGATCCAGACGCGAAGGCCAGAAAAACAGAGGGGCGTCCTCATTTTTTTCCAGGTCCAGAATACTCTGAAGGTAGCGCTTGTTTTTGGCCTTCTGTGCCCGGTGGTTCTTGGGCCCGTAATTATAGCGGATCAACTCGTCCACCGAAGGGTTGAATTCCGGCTCCGGCGCGTTGAGAATACCGGTGGCGCACCCGGCGTAGTATTTATTGACCAGCTCGTTTTTCAAGCAGTCTTCCACAAAGGGGTGGCGGTTTTCAACGATTTCGGTCAGAAAGGTCGGGCTCACCGTGTTGACGTAATGGGCGGCGAATACGCCCGATGTCAGGAAATCCACCCGGTTCCAGTCCCGGCTTTCCTCATAGTTGGCCGGCGGTTTCTTGAAAAACAGCCAATGCCAGAAAGAAGCGGCGTCGATCCCCCGATCCTCGATTTCGGCCATGGTGGAGGTCATGGTATGGATATTGTGAATGGTGAACAGGCAGGGGATTTCCATCTGCCGGGACATGGCCGGGATCAGTCCGGTCATCCAATCGTTGCAGTGAATGATATCGGGGCGGACCCTGGGTATGATGTTGTTGATCACTTCCCGTTGAAAGGCCAGGGACACCTTGAGGTCCTTGTCCGAATACCCGGAATACACGTTGTCCAGATAGTAGAAGGCCCGATCCGCCGCCAGGTGGATGCGCTCTTCATCCAGACGTTTCCGGATCTTTTCCAGTTCCCGGTTGTGGGTCTTGGTGCTGTACCCGTTGAAAATGGACCGATAATCGGGCAGGGCCACATGGACATCGCACCTCAGATCGAACAGGGCGCTGATGAGAGCGGCCGACACATCGGCCAGGCCGCCCGCTTTTGCCGAATATCCGGGATGAGCCCCCATATCCTCGGGAAGATAGGTGACTTCCGGCGTGATGATCAGAATTCTCGGTTTTTTTGCCATCTGTGTTGTCCTGGGTGTCAATAATGTGAATTAACCTTCGCCGCGCGGACCTTCATGGGCCCAGGTAATCAGACCCGGTGTCTGACTCAGCACCTCGTCCCCTCTGGGGATGACCCGGGCCGTGTATCCGAACCGTCCGGCATCCGCGCAGGTAATGGTGCAGGCGTAGATATGGGTCCCTTCGGAAAGGGTTTCCTGGAGCCACATGGTTTCAGCCCGACTGCCCTCGACATATCCCGAGGACCGCATTTTCCCATGATAGACCTGGACCTCGACATCGTCCGGCGTCAGTTCGCCCAGAAAGACATGGATGGTGATCCGGAAGGTATCTCCCACGGTAAAATCGGATTCGGTGGACAGTTTGGGATGGGACAGCCGAATTTTACCCCACAGGGAGATCAGGCGGGACTGCATCCGGGCCAGATCCCTGGCTTTCAGGGCGGAATCCCCGGTCAGCTGGTTGAAATTCCGAGCCGCCGGCACATAATACCGGTTCGAATATTCCCGGACCATCCGGTCGCTGGAGTAATCCATGATGGCCATTTTCATGGCCTCTTTCATCATTTTGATCCATTTCACCGGCGGGTTGCCCCTCCGGCGGTCGTAGAATCTCGGAATCACCTCGTTTTCCAGAATATTGTAGAGGGCCTGGCTTTCCACTTCATCCTGATAATGGTGATCGTCATACACATCGCCGTTGCCGATGCTCCATCCCCGGGTTTCCCGGTATCCTTCGCACCACCACCCGTCCAGGATGGAAAAATTCAGCCCGCCGTTGGCCGAAGCCTTCATGCCGGAGGTGCCGCAGGCCTCGTTGGGGCGCCTCGGGGTATTCAGCCAGACGTCACAACCCTGGACCATGTAGCGGGCGATGTTGATGTCATAGTTTTCCAGAAACACGAACCGATGCCGGACATCGGGCAGCCTGCCGAACTCGACGATCTGCTTGATGATCTCCTTGCCTTCGGTGTCGTTGGGATGGGCCTTTCCGGCAAACACGAACTGGACGGGGTGTTCTTCGTCCCGGATGAGCCGGGTCAGGCGTTCCCTGTCCTTCAATATGAGCGCGGCCCGCTTGTAGGTGGCGAAACGGCGGGCGAAGCAGATGGTCAGCGCCCTGTGGTCCAGCACATTGGCGGCCTCGTCCAAGATATTCCGGGGCGCGTTGCGGCGTTCATACTGGGCCAGCATCAGCTCCCGGCATTTCCGAATCAGGTTGGACCGGTCCAGCTCATGAACGTGCCACAGATCTTCATCCTCGATGGTATCGATTTTTGAAATGAGGCTCGTGCTGGACTGACGGCCGGCCCAGTCCGCGGACAGATACCGTTCGAACAGGGCGTTCTTATGCCTGGACAGATAGGAACAGATATGGACCCCGTTGGTAATATGGGAAATGGGGATTTCTTCCACATGGCGCCTGGGCCACAGCGACTGCCACATATTGCGGGCCACCAGACCGTGGAGCCGACTGACCCCGTTGATGAACCCGGAAAACCGGACCCCGAAGATGAACATGGAAAATTTACCCGTGTCTTCGGAACCGTAGGGCTCTCCCCAGGACAGGAGATCGGCTTCCGGGATCCCGAATTTGTCCGCATATGGCTGGATACAAGGTTTGATCAGGTCTTTGGGAAATTCATCATGGCCGGCCGCCACCGGGGTGTGAGTGGTGAAGACCGAGGTCCGCTTGCAGATCTGAAAAGCGCTCGGAAAATCCAGCTGGAAACGGTCCATGATCATGGCGATGCGCTCCAGACCGCCAAAGGAGCAATGCCCTTCATTCATGTGGCAGATGGTGGGAAACAGATCCATGGCGTTCAGGGCCTTGACCCCGCCGATCCCCAGCAGAACCTCCTGGGCGGCCCGGGTTTCACCGTGGCTGTCATAGAGCCTGGACGTGATATCTCTCACGGGTCTGGGATTTTCCGGCAGATTGGTATCCAGAAGCAGAAGCTTGATCCGACCGACCTTGATCTGCCAGACGCAGGCCCTGATCAGGCCCTTGGGCCCGGGCACCTCGATGATGATGTCGAATCCTTCCGGATTCCGGACCTTCTGGACCGGCAGATCGAACACGTCGTTGATGGGATAGGTTTCCTGCTGCCACCCGGTATGGTCGAGAAACTGCTGAAAATACCCTTCATGGAACAGCAGCCCGATCCCGGTCAAAGGGATGCCGAGGTTGGAAGACGCCTTGAGGTGATCCCCGGCAAGAACCCCCAGCCCGCCGGCAAAGAACGGAAGCGACTCGTGAAGACCGAATTCCATGGAAAAATAGGCAATGGTCTCCCTGGGACCCAACGACAGTTCCCTGATCTGGGACACATAGGAAAAAATGCTTTCAAACCTGGCTTTGACCCGGTTCAGATGGCCCAGAAAACTTTCGTCTTTGGACAGATCGTCAAAACGCCTCTGGGAAATGCCGGACAGAAAGGCCACCGGATTTTTGCCCACTTTTTCCCACTGGGCCGGGTTGATGCGCTTGAACAGTTCAACGGCCTCCGGGTTCCAGCACCACCAAAGGTTCCGGGCCAGATAATCCAGAAACGACAAGGGTTCTGGTATGGCCGGGTAGACTTTGTAAATCTGCATGTTTTCCATGGGATAATCCATCTCCAAAAATATAGATCAATGTAAGAGTTTGTGCATCACCCTGGCAAATTCACTGGATCCCCATGCCTGGGCGTCACATCCCCTGGGTGTGTGGGGATAATTCCCATCCAGGATTTCAGGTATATACCCGGCCGCGCCGCTGCGCATCAGGCTGATCACGCTGCCCAGCCAGGCCAGCGCCGTTGACCGGCTACCCGGGCCGAAAGCCGTGGCCCATGCCTCGCAGAAAACCGGAAAAGGCCAGGTCCATGCCGTTCCGTTGTGGTAGGCCGGTTTTCTCTGCGTGTCTTCATCTCCCCTGTATTCACCTGCGTAGGGGGAATGGGGGTCGTTGAGCAGCCTGCCATGGTGGTGGACCGGCAGAGGGTATTCCACCCGCCGGTCGGCCAGACTCCGGATGGCTCCCGGCACCAGCAGCTCCCGGCAGGCTTCCACACATTTACGGGCGATGTGATTGTCCGAAATCGCGTCGAAAATCACCAGAAAGAGCTGATTGGGCCTCAGGGCGTCGTCGGCTGCGGCTCCGGCCGCTCCCACGGGACCGTCGGCATGGAGACAGTCGGCGAAGTGCCCGAGGTCTTCCCGGAAAAACAAGGTGTTCACCGACTCCTGAACCTTTTCGGCCCTTTTCCGCCATTGCCCGGCGTGGCCATGGTCCACTTCGGCCATAAATCTCAAGGCGTTGTACCAGAGGGCCTGGATTTCCACCGGATACCCCTGCCGGGGAGATCCGGCCGGATGGTTGGTGTCCATCCAGGTAAAATGGGCCGGACTGTAAATCAGCAGGGTTTCGGGATCGGCCCGGACCCCGGTGCGGGTCCCTTCCAGATAGGATCCGGCCAGGGACAGCAGCACATCCCGGACCGTCCTGCCCTCCAGGTCCTGATCGAGGAAATCATGGCACGCCTCTTTTGCCGTCAGATCCCGACAACAGGCGAAGAACCACAAGGGGGCGTCCGAGGTTTCGATATTGCCGGCATCATGGCCGCAGATCATGTTGGGCAAAGTACCCCGATCTTCAAACCGCCCGAAAAGACGCAGAATCGCTTTAGCCTCTGAAAACCGCTCCAGTTCGATCAATCCCCGGCAGAAAATCAGGCTGTCCCTCCCCCAGTCCAGAAACCAGGGATATCCCGCGATCACGCTCTTGTCCAAACCTCGGTCCACGATAAAGGCGTCCAGGCTCTGATAGACGGCCTCGCAAAGGGGAATGCTTTTCTCCGGCTCGGGCCGTTCCGGAAGCCCGGCGGAAAGATCCGAACCTGTGTCTTCGCCATCCGGGATTCGCGCGTCGAGATGAACCCCCTGCCCGCCCAGACAGGGCACACTGAAATAACCGGGGCTGAACAGATCCGAATCCGGGTCCAGTCCCCTCTGGGCCTCCAGGGGACGGTGGACCATGTAATACCATTCCGGTTCATACACGAAATTCCCCCTGGACAGTCCCAGGTGAAGCTGTCCGCCCCCGGACAAGCGGAACCGGAACCCTTTTTCTTCCACCGAAACGGATTGGGGCCAGTTGTTTTCAGGCCCCAGATAGGCCTTGACCGTGTCATGGAAACTCCGGTCCTCGATGTCCGGACGGATGATCAGGGTTATGACGCGGGAATCGTCCAGAAAAACGCGGGAATTCTGTCGGGAGGCGCTTCGGCGAATCGTCATAGATACCCGGTTGCCTTCCGGATGCATGAACAGATCCAGTTCCAGGGCGTAATATTTGCCTTCCGAGGTGGGTACATGAAACAGCCACCGACCTCCCCGGCCGTAGGAAAACGTGAACCGCTCCAGACAGTCCGGGGCCAGCTCCCTGGAATATCCCTGAAAAATGGCCCAGATCCTGCACCGGGCCAACACCATCCATCGATTCTCGGGCAGATCCGGGTTCAGGTTGGCCCCCAGAAGTCCGTCATACCGGCTGGTCAGACGGCCCCATTCGGCGGCGGCCCGCATCATGCCCCCCCTTTGGTTGGTTCCCAGCAATTTGAGAAACGGGGTCTGGACGATTTCCCTGCGGGTGAAGGACGTGTTCATCACAAGGGATTGCAGGGGAGCCAGCGCCAGGAGGGCCACTTTTTCCACCCGGGTGCCGCCGGGCTGGAACACCCTGAGGATCAAGGTGTATTCCTTGTGCCGGTTCAGGGTTTCAAAAGGCGGAAACACGGCGAAAAAGGTTTTCCGATCCGGGGTCAGAAGCCCTTCTTCATATCCAAGGGACATTTTCGAAGGCCGACGTTCGTCCAGAATCTCGGCCCGGAAACCGGAGGGACATCGGATCAGCAGAAAAAAACCGGGCGGAATCATGAGCCGGCGCTTCACATCCCTTTCCAGGCAGAATTCCACCACCCGGCTTTCCTGGGACTCCCGGTTCAGGGACCGGATAAAGGCTGCGGGATCCCGGCCGAATTCCCGGGCCATGGCGTGGATGTCCATCCCGTCTACACTTCCGAAGCCGTTCACCGTGGTGTACATGGACAGAACCCTGGCCATGAGCTTCTGGGTATGAACCCGTTCCGGGGCCCGGCTCTCATCCCCCAGGTGGCGGGCCAGAAGATCCAAATCCCGGGGATCAGGGGTCAGCGCCAGGACTTCGCCCGGAGACAAACGCAGGATGCGCCTGTCTCCGATGGTTTCCGTCTGCACGGCGGTGCCTGTTATCAGATCGTGGAAAAGCGTCGGTTCCAGACCGGCATCGTTTTTCTGCCAAGCCGCCTCGCATGGATTTTCGCAATCCAGGTTCACCAGAACCAGGAGTTTTCTGTCCGGGTCCGGCTGATGGCGCAGCAGCACCAGGCATTCGGACGTGTTTTGCTGGATGAGGGACAGCCGGGTATGGGCGAAAAAACAGGGATGATGCTTTAGGATCAGATTCAGCCGGGCGATATGGTCCACCTGGTTCACCCGGCTTCCCCAGTTCAGGCTGGAGGACTCATGCACGTCGATTTTATGAGTGGCGAACCATTCCACACCGTTGGCGAATCCGAACCCGCCGCAGATGGAAAACAGCGCCGAAAGAGCTGTCCGCATTCCGGCGTAGAGTCTGGAAACGGATGCGAGCCGGTTGTTGTCATGGGTTTCGGCAAAATGGACCAGGTTCCCGCAGGTTTCGGAAATTTCACAGATCACGGGGAGGTATCGGGTGAATTCCTCCCGGGTGTAAGTCTGGAACAGCTCGGAGTAGGCCCAGTTGAAATTGGCACGGCCCAGAATGGTGCGCGTGGTCTCCAGGGGGCCGCCCAGCCCTTCCAGGAAAAACAGCACTTCCGGATATTCTGTCCGCACCTTGGCGACGATATATTCCCAGGCTTCCACCGGCACCATGTACCCGGCGTCACAACGGAACCCGTCCACACCCCGGTGGCACCAGAGCAGAAACACATCGGCCATGTATTCCCACAGCTCGGTGTTGGCGTAGTCCAGCTTGGTCAGATCAGCCCAGACCGTACCCCAGGCCCCGGGGGCCTCGATGCGGCCGTCTTCGCCCCGGACCAGCCATTCCGGATTGGTTTCGTGAATGGAGGCGGCCCACCCGGTGTGGTTGATGGCAATGTCCATGAACAGGTATCCATTGTGCAGATGGACCGTGTCCACCAGTTCCAGGAACTGCTCCAGAGGGGTGGCGGACGGATCGAACTCGGCCAGTGCCGGATCCACTTCCGTAAAATTCAGGGCCGCGTAGGGACTGCCGAACCGGCCCATCCGGGCATAAGTGGTGGGTGTGGGATGAATGGGCAGAAGGTGCAGCACACGGCACCCCAGCCGGGAAAAGATGAACGGCACTTCCCGGGCCAGGTCTCTGAATTTTCCGGATTCCGGGATGACCGTATACCCCCGGGCATCCAGTTGCCGGATGATGTCCGCCAGGCTTCCGTCCTCGTTTTCGCCGGACCGGTAGGGGCCGAACTGGCGGACAAAGGCATTGTAGATGATGTTGGCGCAGCAGGTGCCCGGCGGTTCCACGTTGATGACGCAGTTGGGCCCGGGCGGCCAGATCGGGGTGGTGTCTGCGTCCGGGATAAAAAAACACTTGGCCTGGAAATAACCTGTCTGGTGAAGGGGCAGCGTGATGCCGAAGACCCGGTCGTCTTTCTGCTGCATTTCAATGTCGTACCAGGCCTCGTCCAGTTTGATCTCGTCTTTTTCCACCCGGGCGATGATCTCCCGTCTGGAAACCGTCGCTGATCCGAGATTGGTCCGGACCCACGCCCGACCGGCCGTTTTTTCGGAAAGGGTCAGTTCGAAGACGACGCAGTCCCCTCCGTAAAGGATCCGAGAGGAACCGGGTTCCGGAATCTGAGTGACCCGGAGCGGATGGGCTTTCATCTCCTTTTCCACCCCCCGATCAGATGCAGGTGAAGATGAAAGATCACCTGGCCTCCGCCTTTTTCCACATTGAACAAAAGCTTGTACCCGGACTGGTCCACCCCGTATTCGCGGGCCATGTCCCGGGCCGTCACAAGCAGATGGGCCATGATGTCCCGATCCTCGTTTTGAAGATCATTGACGCTCCGGATATGTTTCCGGGGCACCAGGAGAAGATGGACCGGGGCTGCGGGGCGGATATCCTTGAACACAACGCACACCTCGTCTTCGTGGACCATTTCGGCCGGCATCCGCCGGTTGATGATTTTGCAGAAAATACAAGATTCCGACATTCAGCGCTCCTTGCGGGGGGTTCATGGTTTGTCGATTTCCGCCATGAGCCGGTCCAGGGCTGCGGTGGCCCGGTCCTTGAGGAACACCTGGGTCACCGAACGGGTGTATTCGGATTCATGGGGATTGATTTCAATGATGACGGCCCCGTTGGCCCGGGCCGCCGGGGGAATCATGTTGGCCGGGGCCACGGTGCCCGTGGTGCCCACCAGAATGAAACAGTCGGCCTTCCGGGTTTCATGGAAGGAATGGGTTCCGGCCGGCTCGGGAATGGCTTCGCCGAAAAAAACGACATTCGGCTTGAGGATCCCGGAACACCTGGGGCATTGGGGCGGCAGAACGGCCAGATCAATTTCCCCCATCGGAAATCCGGCCCTGCAATCCAGGCAGACCAGTTTTTTCAGAGATCCGTGGAACTCATGGACGATCCGGCTGCCGGCATCATGATGCAGATTGTCCACATTCTGGGTGATCACTCCGTGGAGCAGCCCCCTCTTTTCCAGCGCGGCCAGAGCGTAATGGGCCGCATTGGGTTGTACCCGTCCGAAAAGATCGTAAAAAATATCCCGGATGACCTCCCAGGCCTGCCTGGGATGACGGTAAAAATAATTGATGTCAAAGGTCTCGGGATCGTATTTGTTCCAGAGACCGTTTTCGCCCCTGAACGGCGGGATTCCGCTTTCAACGGAAATGCCGGCTCCGGTGAACGCCACGCAGCGCCTCGCGTTTTTGATGATTTCTGCGGCCCGGGTATACATATCAGACAAGATCCATCACATCCAGGGTATTGGTCCACAATTCAGCGACCAGAAGTTTATTGCGCAGCAGCTCACCCCGGTTGAGCAGAATTTTCACGCATTCGGAAGCCTGAAGAGCGGCTACCAGAAGCGCGCAATAGGCAATGTTGCCGGTTCGCGTTTCCACACCCCGGGCCTGCTCGCGGCTTTTCTCCCCGTAGATCAGTCCGTAGCCGACATCTTCGGGAAAAATCGTGGTCACCTGCCCGGTCAAACCGGCAATGGCTCCGGATACAATGGGAATTCCGGCCTTTCGGGCCGCGCCCTGAAGCTGGAACCGGGTGTCGATGGCGTCCAGACAGTCCATGACCACATCGGCTCCCCGGATATGATCGTAAAAATCGGTTTCATCCAGAAACCGGCTGATATGGGTCACCCGGATCTCTGAATTGACGGCCCGGACCCTTTCAGCCGCGGCCTCGGCCTTGGAAGTCCCGATGAGGCGCTCCTCGCACAGCAGCTGGCGATTCAGATTGCTCACCTCGAACCGGTCCCCGTCGATCAGAACGAGCCTTTCCACACCGACCCGGGCCAGCATTTCGCAGACACCGCCGCCAAGACCTCCCAATCCGATCACGGCCACGCAGGAGCGACCCAGCCGATTTTGTTCATCCCTGGAAAAGGTGTTGAAATTCCTGGCATACCGACCCTCAAAAACCGACGCTTCCACACATCCTCCTTCCCCTCACAACTCAATTCTCAATTCTCAATTCTCAATTCTCAATTCTCAATTCTCAATTCTCAAT
>CAZQIX010000083.1:0-12440 GCA_964593855.1 uncultured Desulfobacula sp.
CGATAAGCGCCCCCCCTCAAATTTAATCGTATAACCTGTTGCACAAATATCAGTTTTAGGCTAACATCCTGTCATGTTTGATCAAAGCCAACTGGATACCATTAACAAAGTGATTCGCTCCAATCTGATCGAAGCCGGAGTGAATCACGTGATATTCATGAACATGGCGGGCAATACCATTCTGAAGCAGGATGCGGGGACCCACCCGATCGATTCAACCGCATTCGCCGCGCTGGCCGCAGGCAATTTCGCAGCTGTGGACGCCATGGCGAAACTGGTCGGAGAATCTGAATTTTCATTGCTTTTCCATAAAGGTGAGAAATCCTGCATTCACTTCAGCAAGGTCACCGGCGACACCCTGCTGGTTGCCATGTTCAACAAAGACATCGCTCTGGGCCTGGTGAGACTGAAGGTCGCGGAAACGGTGAAAGCCATTATTCGCGCTCTCGACGACGAATGAAGAGAGCCGCTTGGGTTACAAGACGCCCGGCCCATGGCGAAACGATCATTTAAGAGGAATTGAATTTGGCGCTGATTAATGTAAGCACCAGAGAAGTGCAGGTCAAAATCGTTTACTACGGCCCCGGCAGAGGCGGAAAAACAACCAATCTCGAATATATCAACAAAAAATACCGAAACCAGATCAAAAATGAAATGGTCAGCCTGAAAACCCAGGATGACCGAACCCTTTTTTTTGACTTTCTGCCCTTTGACGTCGGCCAGATCAAAGGGTTTACCGTCACCATCCAGTTATACACCGTTCCCGGGCAAGTCAAATACAACGCCACAAGGCGATTGGTTCTCAGAGGGGCGGACGGCATTGTTTTCGTGGCCGACGTCCAGAAGGAGCAGCGCAGGAAAAACATCGAATCCCTGAACCAGCTCCATGAAAACCTTCAAACATACAATGTCGATCTTTTTAAAATGCCCCTTGTCATGCAATACAACAAAGTGGACCTGAAGCATTCGGGGATTGAAATCATACCGACCCAGGTTCTGCAGAAAGATCTGAACAGCATTTTAAGAGCCCCTGCTTTTGAGGCCAGCGCCCTGAAAGGAGGCAATGTGATTCCCACATTGAAAAAAATCATCACATTGACCCTGGCATCGATCCAGGACCAGTTTTTCTAAGGAGACCAGCTTTGAGCGCGATCACTGAATTGACCACCGTGGTAAAGGATTTCAATCAAGGCGTCACCGCCGACGGAACCGATTCTTTCCTCCGGAAACTGAAACGGGTCGAAACCGACCCCGGTATTCCGACCGACCTTGCCCCGCTATTGAAAATGATGCGGTCTCTGGGACAATACCTGAATTCAAAGCAGGACGGCATTCACCCGGACACCCTGCCGGTCCTGTTTTCCATCACGGAACAGTTTGAGGACATGGTTCGAAATGAAACCGTCGGGCGAGCCGGATCTGCGGATGCCGTTCACGGACGGATATCCGGTGAAATCAAGAAATACAAAGACCTTCAGAATAAAATGACGTCCAGCCCGTCTGTTCCGGAGAGCGACCTGAGTGACCTCAAAGCGGTGATCCTGGCCATTGACTGGGAAATCTCCGATCAGACCATGCAGCAATTCCAGAAAACGCTCACGGAATTGATCACCCGATATGAACCTTACAAGATCCATCATACTCTTCTCAAAATCATGCAGACCATCGGGCAGTACATCGGCTCCCGAAAGGCCGGCGCCCATTCGGAGTCCATTTCGCTCCTGAATTCCGTTCTTGAGAGCTTCGAACACATCTGCGGCTCCCCGGAGATGACGTTCCGGGACAAAAAAAAGGTCCTGGAAGACACCATCCGCCGATTTCATTCCCTTAAAGACAAAATCTCCCGCCCGGAGCCGGCTCCCCGTCCCCCGGAAGACCTTCCGGACGAAGAACCCATTGCGCCCGCTCTGTCCCATTTGAAACCTTCCGTGGATGACGAATCGGAGGATGTCGCTCCGGTTGCCACGCTCTCAGATACGGATTTAAAGGGAAAAATCAGAGAGCGGTCCGACTCGGGGACCACGAAACCGGCTTCCGTGGAAACGGATCAATCCGTTTACGGCCCCAGGCAATCCGATTCCACGGATGTCATGGGAGATCTGTTCACCGTCAAGGAATCACCGGCCGATGAATTGCTGGATGCCATCCACATGATGGACGTTCACGGAGCCGATCAGGCACCGCCTTTTCCCATGCCTGACACCCCTCCTTCTTCATCGGGCAAAGGCATCCGGCAATTTTCTCCGCAGCGTGTCGACAAAGACCCTCTGCCGGAAATCGAAACCCGCCTGAACGCTTTTTTTGATCTCGAACCCGAAGAAGAAATCGAAACGGTTTTCGAGACAGAACCGGAACAAAGGCCCGAACCGGAGGCGGGTGTTCGGCCGGGAACCCCGTTCATGGATATTCTGACCCGTCTTCAATCCGATCTGGCCGGAATGGAACGGGCACGGGACATCGACCAGTCGCCTTTTGTCAGGGACCGGGCTTTTGAACTCAGATCCCTTTGCATGGATGACCCTGAGAAATCCGGCCTTGTCGACGTGATCCTTTCATTGTTGCATCTTCTGGAAATCCCGGAAACCTCGTCCGTTCCACCGGACGAACCCCGGACGGATGAGGGCGGAATGGATAAGGATAAAACCGAGGAGGACCGTGCGGGCAGGAAAAAACCCTCCGGCCTGCTGGCCAGGATCAAAACCCTGTTCAAGTCGTGATCGGTCGGTCAATCAGAAATGATTGTTTTTTGCGAAGACTGCGGGAAAAAGAATCATCTGCCCGCCACTGTATCGGAAAACGGGCGTTTGAAATTCAGATGCGCCGCGTGCGGCTATCTGAACAATTACTCTCTGGCCCGTCCGTCCCCGGATGAGGCCGACAAGCCCGACGAAAAGGCTTTCGACGGCTTCGAGACGCTGCTCCGTCAAATCCGGCGGATTAAGCAGATCCAGGGATTTTTCGTGTTTCACATCGATAAAGGCGTCATCCACAGTGAAATGCCCGGCATGCTCAAGGCATCGGATGTGAGTTTTCTTGGAAAACATATCATCCATGCCTATCTGATAGGGAAACAAAGGCTCGACGGCATCAGCGACATGCAACTGGCCGTCGGTGCAAAAACCCTCGTTATCCGGCAGATCCGCGCCGAACTGTTTATCATCATGACGGGCGCCGATCCAAACCTTGCAGACACGATCCGGACGCTCCCGGCCGGATGGACGGAGGCAACCGACATTCCTGAACTTGCTGAACAAAGGGGGTCGGCATGACAAAATCGGCGACATTCCACAGGATTTCCGAACTATCGGGTGTGGACCAGTATGTTCTCGTGGATTCACAGGCCCGGGTGATCCGGCACGCAATGACCGACCCCGAAGAAATGGCCGAGATGGTCTCCACATGCGGCAGGTGCGCATTGGCCGTGGGCCGGGCCCGATTCCGGCACCTGATTTTTTCCAGAACCCGGCGGAATGATTTTTTTATTTTTCCTGTTGGCAAATATTATCTGGGAGTGCTAAAAGAGAAATCCGTGTCTCCGACAGAGCTGTTGGAACGGGTCACAGAGTTTATCAAAATTTTCCTGAATCCGGAAGCAGACAAACACCCCTAGCAAGGAAGGACGCGATCATGCCCACACAGACCATTATCTCGATTTTCACGCTGGTGATTTATCTCATCATCATTTTTGTTTTCAACAAAGCCCGCATCAAATATGCCGGGGGAAAGGTCGGAACGGTCATCAACATTATCCTGATCACGGTCTGTCTGTTTTTTATCGCCGATTACGTGATTATTTTCGACCAGACGGTGCCTCCCCACGTGCTGGACATCGTCCGATCCCTGTTCAGGACCGCCGCGCTTTCATTTCTGGCTTACGCAGGCGCCAAAGTGGCCAATTCCTGACCGGTTCGCCGGATTTCATGAAAACAGGGAAAACAATCCACCCCTGGGGCGGCGGCCACCGTCGAGTTTATACCTGGCCCGGACGGCGGCAATCACCTGTTTCATATCCTGAACGATCCGGTCTTTTTCCGAACCGGTCTTGTATTTCCGGACATACTCCAATACTTTTTCAATATCGTCCAAAATTCCGACCAATTGTTTACTTCCCAGAATCCCTCCGGCTTTTTCCAGAACCTGCCCTGAATACCGGACAAATCCCGTGATCAGAAATCCCTTGGGATCCCTGACCGACCCCATATTTTTCATGGCCTCCGCAATACCTTGCAGATTGACCTTTTTATGATTGTCCGGGTGATAGTCTTTGAACAGATCCCGAAATTCCTGCGATAACCCTGATTTAACCTCTTCGAACAAAGAATGGGAACGCTCTCCCAGTTCATGGGCAATATTTTTTTTAACCGACAAGTGAATATCGCTGAAAACCAGCAGGATTTCGCCATACTCCTGGAATTTGTCCGGATCGCCGAGAAACCCCTCTTCCCTGGGTTCGATCAGGCCGGATGAAATCACGGAAACAAATATCTTATACACGGCAAATTCATCATACCCGCTTTCATCAATAATCTGACGCACATTCCGGGCGCCGTCGATCAGGGACAGGACCCGCCATTCATTCGCGTTTAATTTGATTTCCTCTTTGCTCTGAACCTTGCCGGACATTTTAAAAACGATTTTTTCGCTGGGAATGTATTTTTTCAGGACCGACAGTTCATCGATTCGGCGGGAAGCCTCCAGAATCAGTTTCATCGGGTTGAGCTGGGTAACGATCATTCCCGTCAGGTTAAGTTTGGCGTCTCTGTATTCAAACCATCCTTTTTTCCAGAACAACAGGTTGTACAGAATCGCTTCCACTTGTCTGGTATTGTATTTCTTAAGGGTGTCCAGCGAAATATAACCCTTGTCCACCATGATCTTGCCCAGGTGCATTTTCTCTTCCCGGGCCATGGTCAGGCATTTCTGAAGCTGCTCCGCCGAAATCACCCCGTCGGCACGCATGAGATAACCCAGTCTGGCTTCCTTCAAAGAAGCGGACGCATATATGATGGTCCCCTGTTCAAAAAAAACCTTGCTTTCTTCATCACCGCAGGTGACGGTCAGCACGCCCGTTTTCTGCTCATTGCACAATAGCTGAAGAATGCTGGCCAATGTGAGGCTTTCAAAATCACCTTGAAGGTTCATAACATCCTTTTGATTTTTCTATGTAACTGGTTGCGCTGACCCATATTATTCACAGACCGGCCAAAAATTCAAGACGGTTTCCGACATGTCAACCTTTCTTCCCGCCATGCGGAAAGCGCTGGTCCTTGTCAAAGCCGCCGCTGATTTTTTGCCGCCATTGTATCAGCGTACCCGGGTTGCGTAAAGAGTTGCATAATATCTGTTTTTGTGGTTTATCACAGTCATGAGAAAAAATACGGCGTTCCGCGGGAAAAAGCCAGAGGCCGTCATCCGGCCCGGTTCGGATTCATCCCTTAAAAAAGTGTTCAAACAGATCGGTATCCCGCACCCGGAACCGTTTCAGCCGGACCCATTCCAGATCAAGGCCCTGGCAGCGATCCGACAATCCGACTGCCTGGTGACGGCGCCCACCGGGGCCGGCAAAACCTGGATCGCGGAACAGATTTCCGGGCAACTGCTGGATCAAGGCCGGAAAATATGGTACGCCACTCCGTTGAAGGCGCTGACCAATTCCATTCATTCACGGTTCTGCAGCCTGTTCGGCAAGGCCAATGTGGGCATCCTGACCGGCGACATCAAAGAAAACCCGGATGCCGCCATCATCATCGGCACCACGGAAATTCTGAGAAACCAGCTATACGATGCCATGCACACCGGCGAAAACCTGACCTGCGACCTCATTGTCCTGGATGAGGCCCATTTTCTGGGAGACGAGCAGAGGGGCGTCGTCTGGGAAGAAATCATCATTTATCTGCCCGTTCGCATCCCCTTGCTGCTGCTGTCCGCCACCATCGGCAACCCGAGAGCCATAGCTGAATGGATGGCTTCCATCCGGGGCCGGAAATGCCGTGTCATTACCCACCAAGACCGGCCGGTGCCCTTGTTCGCACTGTTTCTGCATCCGTCCGGAACCCTTTTCCCCCTTGTCCAGGCATCCGAGGCCAACGCCAAACCCGTACTGCACAAAAAAGTGCTCCGCTTTGCCGAAAATGGTAAAAAACCAGCCTTTGCCCGCAAGGAACGACTGCCCCGGTTCGGTGATATTCTGGAAGTCCTGCATCACTACCACCTGCTGCCAGCCATTTTTTTTCTGAAATCCAGATCCGATTGCGACCAGGCCATGCAGTTATGCCATTCAAACCTGATAGCCCGGGATCCGGACCGACGACAGGCCCTGCTGGAAAGGATCGAAACTCTGGTCTCGTCCCATCCCCATCTCCAGACCTACAGCCACCGCTCCTACCTTGAACGGACCGCCACGGCATCCCACCACAGCGGACATCTTCCCGCCTGGAAAGCGGTTGTGGAAACCCTGATGGCCGAGGGCCTGCTGGACGCGATGTTTGCCACGTCCACGGTGGCGGCGGGGGTGAATTTCCCGGCCCGGTCCGTGGTGGTCCTCAATTCGGACCGGTTCAACGGCGTGGAATTCATGCCCCTGACCCCCAGTGAATTCCAGCAAATGTCCGGCCGGGCCGGACGACGCGGAATGGACAAGATCGGCTTCTGTATCGTCATGCCGGGCAAATACATGGACCTTCACCACATTGTCCGGCTCATGGGATCGCCGCCGACCGATGTGGAAAGCCGGATCGCCATCAATTTCTCCATGGTCCTGAACCTGCTTTTGTCCCATACGCCGGATCAGATCCGACTGCTGCTGGAAAAATCGTTCGCCTCCCATCTGATCCTGTCCGGAAAGAAAAAAGGACGTCTGGCCCGAAAGCGATACGGCACGGATCTGGCCCTGCTCTGGACGGATTTTAAGGAGCATATGGACTTTCTTCTGGAGGAACATTTCGTCAACCGGGAGGGCCGGCTCACGGAAGACGGGATCTGGGCCTCCAAACTCCGCATTGACGCGCCGCTCCTGGTGGCCCAGGGCATCCGCCGAACCCTGCTGCCGGATACTGATCCGTTCCTGCTGGCGGCCATGATCAGCGCCTTTGTCAATGAAAAAGAATTCAGCGACGACCCGCTCTATCACCAGGCCCTTCCCGAATCCCTCAAACAGGTGTTTCTGGATGTCCGCAAAGGTCTGAAACCGTTTGCGACAAAAATGCTGGACAAAGGGTTCAACGCGCCCAACCTGTTTATCCAGCCCTGTTTTCTCGTGTATTTATGGGCCCACGGCCGGCCATGGGAAGAGCTGCCCCTTCGCGGCGATTTTGCCGAAGGGGACCTGGCCCGGTTGATCCTGAGAACGGGCGAAAACCTCAGACAGATAACCAGGCTGACCGAGCCCTTTCCCGAAATTGCGGAAACGGCCAGGGCCGCCATGGATCTGATTTTGAAAGAACCCGTCATCCCCTATGACGATTAATCTTCAACCTTAAGGAGACTTTCATGAAACCCATATTTTCGGACGAAGCCCCGGCCGCCATCGGCCCATACAGCCACGCCGTCATCCACGGCAATCTGGTGTTCTGCTCCGGACAGATTCCCCTGGACCCAAAAACCATGACCCTGGTGGGAACCACTATCCGGGAACAGACCGCCCAGGTCATGAAAAACATCGAAGCCGTTCTGACCACCGCCGGCACCTCCCTGGACAAAATCCTCAAAACCACGGTTTTTCTCCAGACCATGGCGGATTTCACCGGCATGAACGAGGTGTACGAAGCCGGACTCAAAGGCCACAAGCCGGCCCGGTCCGCGTTTGAAGTGGGCCGGCTGCCCAAGGACGCCCTGGTTGAAATCGAATGTATCGCCGCCATTGAATAAGGAGTTCCCATGACGGAAGACACCAAAAAAGTCATTTATTCCATGATCCGCGTGAACAAGTTTCACGGCCAGAAACAGGTGCTCAAAGACATTTCCCTGTCCTATTTCTACGGCGCCAAGATCGGGGTCCTGGGTCTGAACGGGTCCGGCAAAAGCTCCCTGCTCCGCGTCATGGCGGGCGTGGACCGGGAATTCACGGGTGAAACCATTCTGTCAAAAGGGTTCACCATCGGATTTCTGGAACAGGAACCCCTGGTGGACAGCCGGAAAACCGTTCGAGAAGTGGTGGAG
Organism: uncultured Desulfobacula sp.; assembly: GCA_964593855.1. Lineage (GTDB taxonomy): Bacteria > Desulfobacterota > Desulfobacteria > Desulfobacterales > Desulfobacteraceae > Desulfobacula. The sequence continues at coordinate 8,158 of CAZQIX010000083.1, forward strand.
GAAGGGGTCAAGGAAACCGTGGGCCTGCTCGCTGAATACGAGGCCGTGTCCGCAAAATTCGCCGATCCCATGTCCGATGATGAAATGAACGCCCTTCTGGACAAACAGGCAAAGCTCCAGGAAAAACTGGACCAGATCCAGGCCTGGGATCTGGACGCCCGGCTGAAGATGGCCATGGACGCCCTGCGGTGCCCGGACGGAGACACCCCGGTCCAGGTGATTTCCGGAGGAGAAAAACGGCGGGTGGCCCTGTGCCGGCTTCTGCTCCGGAAACCGGACATCCTTCTGCTCGACGAGCCCACCAACCACCTGGACGCCGAATCCGTGGCCTGGCTGGAAGAACACCTGAACCGTTACGAAGGTACGGTCATCGCCGTGACCCATGACCGGTATTTCCTGGACAACGTGGCCGGATGGATCCTCGAACTGGACCGGGGGGAAGGGATTCCCTGGAAAGGCAATTATTCCTCCTGGCTGGAACAAAAGGAAAAGCGCCTGGCCCTGGAACAGAAATCCGAGTCCAGGCGGCGTCAGACCCTTCAGCGGGAACTGGAATGGATCAACATGTCCCCCAAGGGACGGCGAGTCAAACCCAAGGCCAGGATCAACGCCTATGAAGACCTCCTCAGAAAAGACGCCAGACAGCAGGAAAATGAGCTGGAAATTTTTATCCCGCCCGGACCGCGCCTCGGAGATCAGGTGATCACGGCCCAAAACGTCACCAAGGCGTTCGAAGATAAACTGCTGGTGGAAAATATGAGTTTTGCCGTCCCGCCCGGCGGCATCGTCGGGGTCATCGGACCCAACGGGGCCGGCAAGACCACCTTGTTCAACATGATCACCGGCCGGGAAAAACCGGACGCGGGCACCATCGACATCGGCCAGACCGTAAAGCTCGCCTATGTGGACCAGACGAGAGACACCCTGGATCCGGACAAAACCATTTTCGAAGTCATTTCCGGGGGCAATGAAAAACTTGTGATCGGCGGAAGGGAAATCAACGCCCGGGCCTATGTGGCCAAATTCAATTTCTCGGGCCAGGACCAGCAGAAAAAGGTGAAAGATATTTCAGGCGGGGAAAGAAACCGAGTCCATCTGGCCGGACTTCTCAAGAAGGAAGCCAACGTGCTCCTGCTGGACGAACCCACCAACGACCTGGATGTCAACACCTTGAGGGCGCTGGAAGAGGCCTTGGAGAACTTTGCCGGATGCGTGGTGGTCATCAGCCACGACCGGTGGTTCCTGGATCGGATCGCCACCCATATCCTGGCCTTTGAAGGCGACAGCAAAGTTCTTTTCTTTGAAGGGGCCTATTCCGACTACGAAAAAGACCGGAAAAAGCGGCTGGGCATCAAAGCCGATCAGCCCACCCGGATCAAATACCGTCAGCTCACCCGGTAGATCCGTGAAATCCGAATGCCGGATGCCCGGCACCCGTGCAACAGGTTCCGGAATAACCGGCCGCGCTGCCCTGCAAATCCATATAGCCGTTCTTCTGTTCGGATTTGCAGGGCTGTTCGGCAAATTCCTGTCGTGCAGCCCTCTGTTCATTGTCCTGGGTCGTACCTTTTTCGCGGCCCTGACCCTTTTTGCCTACGCCCGGCTGATCTCCGGAACCGCGCTCCTGGTCCACGGAAAAAAACAATGGGTCTTTTTCGTCCTCCAGGGCATCCTTCTGGCCTGCCACTGGTGGACCTTCTTTTTCTCCATTCAAATTTCCAGCGTGGCCGTCGGTTTGGTGACCTTTTCCACATTTCCCCTGTTCGTCACTTTTCTGGAACCCCTGTGTTTCCGGGAAAAGCTTGAACCCATGGACGTTTTGGTGGCCGGCGCCGTGTTCATCGGTATCGTTCTGGTCATCCCGGAATACACGTTTTCCAACGAGGTCACCCGGGGCGCGTTTTACGGCATCCTTTCGGGCCTCACCTTTGCCGTCCTGGCCCTGGTGAACCGCAGAAACGCAAGGATTTCCGATTCCATCGCCGTGTCTTTTTACCAGAACCTGTTCGCGGCCCTGTGTCTGATACCGGCGGTCCTTATCCTGGGCATCCCTGCGCCGGATCCCTCCGATTTGCCCAACCTCATTCTGCTGGGCGTCGTCTGCACGGCCCTGGCCCACACCCTGTTCATCCAATCCCTCAAATCCATCCGCGCCCAGACCGCTTCGATCATTGCCGGACTCGAACCGGTCTACGGGATTGCCCTGGCCTTTCTCATTCTCGGCGAGACCCCCGGTCCGCGCACCCTGGCCGGGGGAATGGTCATCATCGGCGCCACTCTGGCTGCCGGCCTTATCAGCCGCCGGGAAACCCGGTCCGCCCCGGATTTTGATCCGGGTCAGACCCCGTAACGACCGAGTATCCGCAGATTGTCCGCTTGTTTTGTCAGCCTGTCCATGGCCGTTTGATATTCCGGAGCCTGCAGATCCGCCTCCAGGTCCGCATAAAACATGTATTCCCAGGGCTTGCCCAGCATGGGACGGGATTCCAGCTTGACCAGGTTGATCTGATTTTCCGAAAACACCTTCAAAACCTCGAAAAGAGCGCCGGGTTGATGACCGGTGGAAAAAATGATCGATGTCCGGGTCACCTCGTGGTGCGGGGCAGGGTCCTTTGCAATGACGGCGAAACGGGTGTAATTTCTGGGGTTGTCTTCAATGGATTCAGCCATCACCTCCATATCGAAAATCCGGGCCGCCATGGTGGAGCCGATGGCGGCGGCGCTTCGGTCGCCCGAGTCCTTGATCAGACGGACGGCGCTGGAGGTGGCCGCAACCGGAATGAGTTCGATATCCGGATACTGATCCAGGTAGTTCCGACACTGGGAGAAAGCCGGGGGAGGGGCGTAAATTTTTCTGATGTCTTTTTTGAACACGCAGGGATGGGCGATGAGGGCATGCTTCACACGAATGGTGATTTCACCCACGATTTTCAGGTCATATTCCTGAAGGAGGTCGTAATTTTCATGAATGGAGCCGGACAGTGAGTTTTCCAGAGGGACAATGCCGTATTGGCTGGTCCCCGCCTGCACGGCATTGAAAATATCCCGAAACCCTTTCAAAGGAACCGGGGTGATTTCTTCACCGAAATACCCAAGGCTGGCGATATGGCTGTAAGCCCCGTATTCGCCGATAAAGGCGGCTGTTTTCGAATTCCCGGAACCCAGGCTGTGAATGATTTCGGTTTTTTTCAGATAATCGAAATCCAACTGTTTGCCGACCACCGGTGCGATCACATAAATGTCCCGGGCCAGTTGGCCGAACTGGTCCGGATAAAGGCTCTGGACTCCGTCGGACAAAGCCTTTTCCGGCTCATGGTGAACTTCGATCATCAACCCGTCGGCTCCGGCGGCAATGGCGGCCCTGGCCATGGGACTGACTTTTTCCCGACTTCCGGTGGCATGGCTGGGGTCGATCACAATGGGCAGGTGGGTCAATTTTCGAAGGACCGGGATGGCGGACAGGTCGAGGGTGTTCCGGGTATTGGGTTCAAAGGTGCGGATTCCCCGCTCGCACAGAACGACCTCATCGTTTCCTTCGGCCATGATATATTCCGCCGACATGAGCCATTCCTGAATGGTGGCGCACAGACCTCTTTTCAGAACCACGGGCATGCCCATCCGGCCCACGCATTTCAACAGCTCGTAATTCTGCATGTTCCGGGCGCCGACCTGAACGGCATCCACATATCGTTTCATGAGATCGGCCTGGGACACCGAGGTGATTTCCGTGATCACACCCATGCCGGTTCTTTCCCTGACCTCGGCCAGGATCTTGAGCCCTTCTTCTTCCAGTCCTTGAAAGGCGTAGGGCGAGGTCCTGGGTTTATAGGCCCCGCCCCGGAACAGCACGGCCCCGTATTTCCTGACCTCCGAGGCAATGATCAGGGCCTGATCCCGGCTTTCGACGGCACATGGGCCGGCGATCATGACGATCCGGTCTTCCCCCACCACCACATTGCCGATCCGGACCCGGGTGGTTTGGGATTTGAATTCACGGCTCACGAGTTTATGGGGTGTTTTGATGGGAACCGCGTCCGCCACTCCGGCCATCTGCCGGAAGGCCTCCAGGGAAGTTTTGGGCCGGCCGATGACGCCGATGACCTGCCGTCCGGCATCCGTTATTTCCCGGGTGATGCACCCTTCTTCCGACAGGATGCGTTTCAGGATGTCCTTTTGTCTGTCTGTAATGGTGTTTTCAAGCACTAAAATCATATTTCCTCCATAAAAAAAGCCCCGGGAACTTTCCCGGGGCCTGAAACTGAAACGCCCCGGGTGGCTTTATT
>CAZQIX010000084.1:0-12079 GCA_964593855.1 uncultured Desulfobacula sp.
ATAGTTGCGTTGGTCGACCGGCAGACACCACGGACAGGGCATGTGGGAATAAATCGCCCGCTAATGGCTTGGTTAAAATTTTAAAATCATGGAATGAGAAGGGGATCGGTAATTTAGGGCGATATCGCCCGTTTTGGGCGATTTATGCACTCAGCGGCCGGAGATTTTTTTCCGGATGCAATCCCCTGTCCCTTCAGGCAGATACGCCAACGGATGTTTTTTTAAATTGTGATCGGGCCGATCCTTAATAGAAAGATCCTACACTTTACCCGACAAGCACTTCCATGGTGCCTTCGGGCTTGATCCCGCGCCGCCATCCGGGGGTATCCGGTTATTTCAACGGCAGGGATTGATTGAGTCGGTGGATCAGCTTTGGAACAAGGTCATCTAAGGTTTTGACCAGTGCCCGGCAATTTTCGAAATCCTTCAATTTACCAGCAGTCTCCAACTGGCGGACGCAGGCCAGCAAGGGACCGGCTTCAATGCTTTTGAGCCCGGATTTCATGGCGTGGGCAGTCATGATGATGGTATCAAAATCCTTATCAGACATAGCCGCCTTAATTTTTTTAATTTCCTCGGGATACCGTATGATCATGGTTTTGATCACTTCCTCAACAATATCCCGGTTGCCGCCCATTAATTTAAGGGCATGGGACAGGTCGCAGATTTTTTGTGTCCTGAAATGTCGAGTATTTTTCCCCTTTATGTTGGAGCGGCCCCTGGCAAACTGTTCAAGCATTATCAACAGTTGATCTCCGTGAATCGGTTTGGCAATATATTCATCCATACCAGCCGCCAGAAAGCGCTCTCGGTCTCCTTTTATGGCATGGGCGGTTAGAGCGATGATGGGGATTGAGGCAATATCGGGATCCGGGTTCTGCCTTATTCGGCGTGTGGCTTCGATCCCATCCATCACCGGCATTTTGATATCCATTAGAACCAGATCAAACCGATTACGTGAAAGAGCTTCCAATGCCTGTTCACCGTTTTCCACTGAAATCACCCGATGATGGTATTGTGCCAGAAACGGTTCCAGAAGTTTGCGATTCAATTCAAAATCTTCAGCCAGAAGAATGTCCAATGGGGGAAACCGTTTTTCAGAAGATGGCGCTGCGCTATTCAGATTTTTACCCATCATTTGCTGCACTTCGTCCAATGTGGCGGTTTCCAGCCTGATGGAAAAGTGAAAAGTGCTTCCCTGTCGGCTTTCACTCTCCACCCTGATATTGCCTCCCATAAGATGGATCAATTGTCGGGTGATGGTCAATCCCAGCCCGGATCCTCCTGAATCGATAACGGCAGGGTCATTGAGCTGGGTAAAATCATTGAATATTGAAGATAGTTTTTCGGATGGAATCCCGACTCCTGTGTCTTTTATGGAAAAAACCAGGGTCACCCTTCCACTGTTTTTTGTGGATGCCTCAATGGGATCGACATCTACTTGAATGGTAATGCCCCCTGAATTAGTAAACTTGATGGCGTTGCCCACCAAATTTACCAGGATCTGACGGAGCCGGTGCACATCGCCCTTGACATACCGTGGAATATTTCCTGTGGAATAATTTATGGTTAACTTTTTTTTCTGCGTTTGAAAGGAAAACATGGTCATCATGTCGTGGATGAGCGAATCCATATCAAATGCAAGGTGTTCCAGAACAAATTTTCCGGCTTCAATTTTGGAAAAATCAAGAAAATTGTTGAGCAATGTCAGCAGGTGGTCTGATGAAATCAATACCACATCCAGATATTCTCTTTGATGCGGGTCCAGCCGAGTTGACAGAGTCAAACGCGTCATACCGATGATGGCGTTCAGCGGTGTTCTGATCTCATGGCTCATGATGGTTAGAAATTCACTTTTGGCTCGGCTGGCGTCTTCGGCCATTTTCTGAGCCTGTTTGATCATCTCCTGGGCCTGCTTCCTTTCGGAAATGTCCTCAAAAGAGCCTTGAATATACAACAGATCGCCATGTTCATCACGGATGGCTCGTCCGCAAATGGAGACCCAGACCAAACCGCCGTCCTTTTTTCGTAGTTGCGTTTCAAAGCCTGATACAAAATCCTGCTTGTTCAAAAGTTCGATGAACCGTTTCCTGTCGTCGGGGTCGGCATAGACCTGTCTGGCCAGATGGGTGATGATGGATGAAAATTCATCGATGGAATCATATCCGAGAATTCGGGCCATGGAAGGATTGGCACTGAGAACACGGTTGTCATTGGATGACTGAAAAATGGCTTGTACGGAATTGTTGAAAATATCCCGATATTTTTCTTCGGATTTGCTCAATCGGGCCTCAACCTGTTTTCTTTCCCCAATCTCCTGCTGAAGCCGGGCCAGGGTTTTATCCTGCTGTCGCGTTTTCTCCTCCAGCTCAAGCGTTCTTTCCCGAACTTTCTGCTGGAGATGAAAAGCATGTTGCTTATCTCTGATATGCAGTTTTTCAAGTTCGGACACCATAGTGTTGAAGGTGCGTGCAAGAATACCGATTTCATCGTTTCTTTCGACAGCCACCTGTCGGGACAGATCGCCCTCCTTCACCATCGTCGCCGCCTGTGTGAGGATATCCAGCGGGCGGATGAAATATTTAAGAGACAGGAGCATGAATCCGGCAATGGACAGCAACATGGCCAGTAGTGCAAATGCTCCGAATTTGAATACCATGGCGTGGACCATGGATCGGAGTGAATTCCTTGTTTCCTCTATGGTTTCGAGTAGATTGGATTCCGGTACGGCCACTCTTAGTCTCCATCCGGTGGAGGGCATGGTGGCTGAAGAAATCAGAAATTGTCTGCGGTCAATCAATACCCTTTGCTGGTAAGGGTCTGTTCGGTTTTGAGTGTTTGTCCACAGTTGTCGGACATATGGATTTTTTGAATCAGACAAACGAATTTCAAGCAGGGCGTTATATCCGATCTGCTTTTCCTTGGCGGCATCTTCAAAACCGAAAAGAGAAAGGTATTCTCCCGGAAAAGCCACGATCCGGCCGGTCTCATCGGTAATGAAAGAAAACAGGTCCCAGGTGTCCCTGACTGATGTTTCCAGGGTATCTGCCAGAATTTTATCAATGATGTTCGCCAACGTGACATCCACGCCTGTGACTCCGACAAATTGATCTTTTGAATTGTAAACCGGCGTCAGGGCCGTGGTCATCAATCCCCTTCCGGCGGGGTCCTGATAAACCTCGGACCATTTGGTGTGCCGGTCTGGATTGTTTTCCGGCCGAACCGCCTTGTACCAGTGAGAGTCCCTTATTTCGTATGCATCCGCATTCAGCTCCCTTATAATTGAGGGAAAATTGGGATAATAGCGGGTAATGGCCATTTCAGAAGTAATGTAACAAGCCACGGCTTCGGGATTTTTTTCAATGATGTTTTTAAGCAGTGGATCCATGTATGACATGGCATTCATTCGGGAGATAATTCCGGAATGCGGTTTTTGTTCCCCCCAGTAGAGAATCATCACCGGTTCCGTGGGCGAATTGGAATAAAGCCGGCTGCCTGGGTACCGGGTCAGACTATCCGTTTTTCTGAAGGGAACCAGATCCGGCAAATCCCACATATCCAGAGCCGCGGAAGTATGGTAAGCCAAAGAAGAGGAGGATACCGCAATACGTTCGAAAATACTTTCGCATCGCATGGCTTTTTCATGGGTCAGGCGCGCCAGAAAAAAACTGGCTTGGCTTTTAATGCTGATCTCATTTTCCGTGGCGGAATATTCACCGAACTGAATCACTATGCGGGTGGCCATGTAAGTCAGGAATATAATCGATGAGAGGAAGATAACAAAAAACAGGAGGAACAGCCTGGCTCTGATGGAAACGGTTTTTTTCATGCGTCATCCGTTTGCGGCTCTAAATCAGCCGTTTTTTATGTTTGCTGAGCAATTGGTAGATGCGGGAACGAGATATGCCCGTCAACCGGCTGATTTCACTGACATTGTCTATTGAAAGCCCTGCCAGATAATCAATGTATTTTGATTCGATTAGATTGTTCACATACTCTCGGAGGACTTTATATTCAATCACCTGTCCGGTATTCGGCGCATTGATGGTTAAAAATACACTGGAGCGCAAATCATCTTCACCGGTGTCGCCGATCAGTTTTTTGATCAAGTTGAGGCGCAGTTCTTTTGGCAGAAAATGGGGATACAGCATGGGGGCATCCATGGCGTTGGCGATGGACAGGTGAATCACATTGATCAATTCCCGAACATTGCCGGGCCATTCATAATTTTCCAGTGTGTCGACAAAATCCGTTGAAATCCCCTTGACGCTGATACCCATCTGGTAACAAATAGATGTAACATAGTGATTGAGCAACAGTTTGATATCCTGCTTCCGCTGCCGGAGAGGCGGTAGATCGATATGGAATACCACCAGTCGGTAAAATAGATCTTTCCTGAAAAGCCCCTTATCCACCAGAGTTTTTAAATCTTTGTTGCTGGCACTGATCACCCTGAAATCACAGGCGGTTTCTGTTTTATCGCCGATGCGACGATATTTTTTCTCCTGGAGCACCCGCAAAAGAGAACTCTGTACACCAAGTGATAAATCTCCGACCTCATCCAGAAACAGGATGCCGCCGTCCGCTTCCTGAATTAATCCGGTCTGATTGGTTTCTGCGCCGGTGTAAGTGCCTTTGATATGGCCGAACAGGATGTTGCCGGCCAGGTTCTCCGGCAGATTCGTGCAGTCCACGGCAATAAAAGGCCGGTCATGCCGCTGGCTGTTTTTGTGAAGTACAGTGGCTGCCAGTTCTTTGCCGGTGCCGGTTTCACCGGTGATAAACACATTGCTGTCACTGGAAGCGGCCCGGGCGATTTTGCCGACCACGTGTTTCAACGGGAGGCTTTCTCCTATAAGGGCGTCCCGGTTGAAAAGCAGGGGCTCCCCCTGCCTGATTTTTTCGTTCTGGAACTCAGTGATCCGCTTGATCAGCAGTTTGATTTTATTGAATGCTGGCGGTTTGACAAGATAATCCCAAGCCCCGCTGTTTAAAGCGATTTCAGCCCCGTCCACATCCCCGTCACCGGTAATCACCACCACCTCCGGCCTGGACGGCATGTTTTTGAGGGTGTTGATGCCGGCCAGCCCGTTGGAATCCGGCAGGATGACATCCAGAAAAACAATATCGAAACCGCCCTGTTCAGCCATTCGACATCCGGTTTTCATGTCATGGGCAATCTGGCAGGCATACCCCATCCGGTCGAGATAAAGGCTCAACTGCCTGCTGAAAATATCGTCGTCATCAATTATCAGAATTTTCGTCATCAACATATCTCCCTGGCAAGAAAATAAATCGACCCTTGTTCACCCCATAGTATGTTATTCCTTACAAATCAACTGTCAAATCCGGCTGGAATCTGTCCATCCGAATTTGACAGGGTTTCAATCAGGCCGCAGTTCTGTCCAATCCAGCTGGATTTCGTCCCGCCTGATTGTACACAACCCGATATCGACTAAAAGGTTTTCGATATAATAATTATCTGATTTTATTCATTAAGAAATTGAAATAAGTTGTGGCACACATGTTGTAATTCATTTGGTCCAATCGCAGGGAACTGTTTAATTTTTTTACCACTTCAAGAAGGAGAACTTTCCATGATCGATGAAAAAAATCTTGCCGACCTTTCTTTTTCCGGTGCCCCCCAAATTATCACCAAAGGGTTTCCCGGACCAGCCACTCAAGAGTATCTCGATACAGCATTTGAAAATGAATCCATGGCCAGGGGGGGTGGCCGGTTCCCCTTTGTCATGGCACAGGGGAAAGGGGTTACGGTTAAGGATCCGGACGGTAATCTGCTCATAGACATTACGGCCGGTGTGGCAGTGAATGCCGTGGGACGATGCCATCCCCGGGTAATCCAGGCCATGAAAGAACAGATGGGTACCATGATGCATGCCATCGATTTTTCCAGCGTCAAGCGCACTGATTTGGCCGAAAAAATTGCCGGTATCATGCCGGGTAGCTTAAAAGACAATTGCATCACTTATTTTACCCAGTCCGGAAGCGGGGCTGTGGAAACCGCCTTGAAATTTGTTCGGAAAATCACCGGCCGAACCCAAGTGGCCGCTTTCCATGGCGCCTATCACGGCGTATGGTTAGGGTGCAATTCTTTGACGACCGGGGATCAGTACCGGAAAGGGTATGGTCCGTTTGCCCCCGGCATCGTTCACTTACCCTATCCGTATTGCTACCGCTGCTGCTTTGGTCTGGAATATCCGTCCTGCAATCTTCAGTGCGCGAGGTATGTGGATTATGTATTGAATACCCCCTATACAGGAGCGGATGATGTGGGGGCACTGATCATAGAGGCCCAGCAGGGAGAAGGAGGTTATGTGCCGCCACCTCCAGGATATCTTGAGATCGTGAAGCAGGCCTGCGAAAAACACGGGGCCTTGTATATCTCCGACGAAGTTCAGGCCGGTGCCGGCCGTACCGGGAAAATGTGGTGCATTGAGCATTCAACGGTCGAGCCGGACATGATCACCTGGGGCAAGGGCATGGGGGGGGATGTTCCCATGGCCGGGCTCACCATGCGAAAAAATTTGGCTCAAAAGATTCAAGACCACTCCCAACCCAACACATTCGCCGGAAATGCGGTTTCCAGCGCTGTTTGCATGACCAATATCGATATCCTCACTGAAAATAACCATGCCCTGATCAGGCGGGCTGGTGAACTGGGCGAACAAATCAAAACATGGATAACGGATGCGGCCGGTGATATTCGAATCATCGGGGATGTCCGGGGACGGGGATTGATGATCGGGATTGAATTGGTCGAAGACAAAGAATCCTGTGTTCCGCTCAAACAGGAATCCGTTGGCAATATGGTCGGCGGCATGCTGTCCAAGGGCGTTATAATGGTTCCTTGCGGACGATTCGGCAATGTATTCCGATTTATGCCGCCTCTGGTGATCACTCGGGATTATGCTAAAAAAGCAGTGGACATATTGATTGAAACCGCAACGGAAGTGGCCGGATAATTTTTAATAAAAAGGGGTTAATATGAGAAAAATACTGCGCATTGATCTGAAAACCAAACACTTTGCCTTTGAATCATTGTCTGATGATTTAAGCCATATGGGGGGCAGGGGGTTGATTTCATCCATCCTGACAAAAGAAGTGGATCCGCAAACCGATCCCATGGGAAACGGAAATAAGCTGATTTTTGCTCCGGGCCTCTTGGCCGGAACGCCTGTGCTCAATTCCGGCCGATGTTCGGTGGGAGCCAAAAGTCCTTTGACAAAAGGGATCATGGAAGCCAACGCAGGGGGGCAGGCCGCACGCGTCATGGTGAAAAACGGTATTGCCGCCATTGTGCTGGAAAACTCGGCTGAAACGCTGACACTGTTGAAAATCAGCAAAGATGCAGTTGTCTTCGAGGATGCCTCAGCCCTGAAAGGTCTGGGTAATTATGATGTCATCGATAGACTCAAGGCCGATTCTTGCGCCATTGTTTCCATCGGGCAGGCCGGCGAGAAGCGGTTGACCGCTGCCGGCATCATGATGACCACCAGAGATCTGCATCCGAGAATGGCGGCCAGAGGAGGCCTTGGTGCGGTCATGGGTGCCAAGAACCTCAAGGCATTTGTCTTGGACGATACCGCCGATCAACCCATTTTACCTGAAAATATTAAAAAGGAATTCACGGCAGCGGCTGCCCGGCTGTCCAAGGGGGTGCTGGCCCATCCGCTGATGCAGGGGCTGGAGCATATGGGGACCCCGGTGCTGGTCAATATGATCAATGAAATGGGAGCTCTCCCTACCCGGAATTTTACAAAAGGAAGAAATGAAAACGCGGAATCACTTTCCGCTGAACACATGGCCGATTTGGCCAAGACCCGTCCCAATTTCAAGATGACTCACAAATGCATGGAAGGATGCGTGGTAGGCTGCTCCAACATTTTTACGGATCCATCCGGAGAAGTGGTGGTCGGTGGTCTTGAGTATGAAACCCTGGCCCTTGTCGGATCCAACTGCTTGATCAATGACATCGACACGGTGGCAAGAATCAATCGGGAATGCAATGATGTGGGTGTAGACACCATGGAGATCGGTGGTGCCCTGGCTCTGGTCATGGAATCCGGCAAGCTGGCCTGGGGCGATGGTGCCGGTGCCCTGGCCATGGTCAAAGAGATAGCACAAGGTACGGACGACGGTATCATGATAGGAAATGGCGGGCTTTTCACAGGCCAATCCCTGAAATTGGATCGGATCCCTCATGTCAAGGGCCGGGTATTGGCCGGCTATGACCCCAGGGTTCTTAAAGGCACAGGCGTGACCTATGCCACTTCGCCCATGGGGGCCGACCATACTGCGGGCAACGCGCTGCCGTCACCGGCCAATCCAGGCTACAACCCAATGGCTTCCCAAGGGCAGGTCCCGGTATCCCGGTTTCTTCAGAACCACAATGCCACGGTTGACACTCTGGGAATTTGTCTTTTCCCTATGTTGGCCCTGCTGGATATCCCGGATCTCAAAACCCCGCTGATCCAGTGTGTCAGTTTGATCACCGGGATGTCTTTGCCGGATGATTACATGGATCAGACCGGTAGCCGAATCCTTGCCATTGAACGACAGTTCAATGCCGGGGCGGGCTTGACGTCAGCCGATGATCGCCTGCCGTCGTTTTTTTCCAAAGAAACTCTGGAAAGCACGGGAACGGTGTTTGACGTACCGGAAACAGAAATCGATTCAATCAACATTTTGAAATAAGGAAGGAAATATCTATGAAATATGCGAATAAAAAGCTTCTGACGTTCGTATCGGTTTTTTTCTTGTCTATCGCTGTGGCGGTGGTTCCCCAGGCTGTGGCCAAGGACAAGGTAATTAAATGGAAAATGCAGTCTGGCTATCCCCATGGGGACCTGTCCTTTGAACTACTAAAAGGATTTGCCGACGATGTGAAAAAAATGAGCGGTGGCCGGTTTGAAATTACCGTATTTGCCGACCCTGAAATTGTTCCCTTGGAACAACTGTTTGAATCCACCAAGATGGGGGTCTTGGACATGCTGCATGCGGCCGGGGCGTTCTGGGGAGGGATTGTGCCGGTAGGAGAGATAGAGTTTGGTATCCCTTATGCCTTTCGGATCGAAAGCGAAACCGATTTTGTCAAAAAGGCGGAAAAAATCCGTCAATTCTTCTTTGAACAGGGATTCGCCGATCTGCTCAGGAAAGAATATGAAAAACAGGGCCTGATATGGCTGGATATACACACTTATGGACCGGTGCCTTTTGTGCTATCCACCAAGCCCATTGAAACCATGGCTGATCTGAAAGGCCTCAAGATCCGGGATGAGGGGCTCTATACCACTTGGCACAATATGCTGGGGGCCAGGGGGACTTATATTTCGGGCAGTGAGGCGTATCTGGGGTTGAAAACAGGCGTGATTGACGCATGCCAGTGGGATGTCAGCGCTATTTCCGGCCTTAAGCTTCATGAGGTTGCCAAATACTGGGTCGTGGGAGAAGAAAATGATCATGCCATCGGTCACATGCTGATCAATCCAGACGCCTACAGCCGCTTGCCGGATGACCTGAAACAGGTCTTGAAAACAGCCGCTCAAAATTACTGGCACGCTACTGTGGCGGGATATCAAAAGGAATTGGAAGCTGCCGAACAGCTTGTCAAAGAAGGCGTCATCATCAAAACCGTTTTGGATGAAGAAGCTATAGCGGCCCACAAAAAAGCTGCTGAAGCCATCTGGGAAAAGGTGGCCCAAAAAGATGAAGCCAGTAAAAAAGCGATTGAGCTGTTAAAATCCTGGAAACGTTAGCGGATCCGGTAAATATCGCCTTGAAAAGGACTGGACTGGAAAAATGAAACAGATACTGACTTTCTTTTTTGATAGGGTTCATCGCTTCAGCGGCTACCTGGGCTGGACCGCCGGATTGCTGATTTTGGTGATCATGTTCATGACCACTTTTGAAGTGATAGCCCGATATTCATTCAATGCCCCGAGCATCTGGGTATGGCCTCTGAACCGGCAGTTTTTCGGTGTGTTTATCCTGTTTTCCGGAATTTATACCATGTCTCTGAATGCCCACATCCGAATTGAGATCATTTATGAACGGTTCGGTAGACGACTGAAAATAATTGCCGGAATTATCACTCTGTCTGCTTTTCTCTGTTTTATGGGGGCATTGATCTGGCAGGGATATAAGATGGGGATCAATGCTTGGATTGTCAGGGAAAAAGCCAGCGGAGTCTTCAGTATTCCGCTGTATCCGTTGAAGATGTTCATCCCTGTTGCCGCAGTGATTTTCATTTTTGAGGGGATATATGTGTTTGTTTCAACAATGACATCTAATTATAAAGATAAAAATGGGAAAGAGTAGCCAATGGAAATCGGTCTGATAACGGCACTTTTGTTCGGCGGATTATTTGTGTTTCTGGTATTTGGTGTGCCCGTGGCGTTTGCCCTGGGAGCGGTGACGGTGGTGTTGACATTTTTGCTAGACGGTGCCACAGGGCTGTATATCGTTGTCACCACCACATACCGCCAGATTACCGATCCGAACCTGATAACCATTCCTTTATTCTTGCTGATGGGTAATTTTCTGGTCCACTCCGGTATTTCTGACCGACTGTTTAAGGCCTTGGGTTACTGGCTGTCAGGAATTAAAGGAGGACTGGCCATCGTTTCCATCGGCGTGTGTGTAGCGCTGGCCATGTGCGGCGGATTCGGACCGGGAATTTTAACCATGGGCCTGATCGCCGTGCCCGCCATGCTCAAGCAGCACTATGACACCTCCATTTCCCTGGGCAGTGTCATGGCCGGCGGTGTGCTGGGTGAGATTATCCCCCCCAGCATCATCATGATTATCTTTGCTTATATCTCGCGCATCTCCATCGGAAAGCTGTTTTTTGGAGGCGTCATGCCCGGATTGCTTACGGCGTTTTTGTATGTGGCGTACATTTCGGTGAAATGCCGAATCCATCCGGGAACGGCACCCGTGATCAAAGAAACGGTTACCTGGGAAATGCGGCTCAAAGGGCTGAAAGACATTGTACCGTCGGGTTTGCTGATATTTCTGGTGTTGGGCTCCATTTTCCTGGGAATGGCCACCCCGGCGGAGGCGGCGGCCATCGGTGCGTTCGGAGCCTTTGTCATCTGCATTGTTTATGGGAAACTAACCCTTTCCGTCATTAAAAATACCTGTGAACAAACCCTTGCCATCAGCGGGATGGCCCTTTGGATACTCATCGGAGCCACCCTTTTCAGTGTGTTTTACACCAGTGCCGGTGCGCAAACCATGGTTACCGATTTTGTCGGCGATCTAGCTGTCAACAAATGGATCATTCTGTTAAGCATGCAGATCATCCTCTTGGTATTCGGCATGTTCATGGATGATTTCGCCGTGGTTACCATCTGCGCACCAATTTTTGTTCCCATTGCCAGTTTGATTGGATTCGATCCCATCTGGTTTTCCATAATTTTTATTTTAAACATGCAGGTGGCCTATCTGACACCGCCTTTCGGCTGGGCATTGATTTTAATGAAAGGAGTTGCCCCGCCGTCAATTTCCACCCGTCAGATCTGGCAGTCCGTGCCGCCTTTTGTAGGTATTCAGATTATAGTGCTGTTACTGACCATGATATTTCCGCAGATTGCCCTGTTTCTGCCGGAGCTTATGTTTTAAATCGATAATCATATAACAGTTGCGCAATATAACGCTCTGGGATGGATCATCCAATGACTGTCACAGTAAAATTATTTGCTCTGTTCAGATCTTTATTTCCGGATCATCCCGACGGCCTTATCATCCTTGATGAACACCCTCGGACGGTAAGCGACCTGATAGACTATTTGGATTTACCCCCTGACGAACCCAAGATTATTTTTGTAAACCATATCTTGAAAGACTTGAACACTGTGTTGGAAAACGGTGATGTAGTAAGTATATTCCCTTATATTTCAGGAGGTTGAACATGAAACAACAAGATCTGTGAATGAGGTGTTCCCCCATTTAAAAAAATTATTGGTCAATGGTTTTGTTATTTTTAAAATACAAGGAGTTTATATCATGCGAATAGGCATACCCAAAGAAATCATGCAAAATGAAAACCGGGTGGCGG
>CAZQIX010000085.1:0-9613 GCA_964593855.1 uncultured Desulfobacula sp.
TCAGATACCGGATCAGGGTTTCGGTCTGGATGGGATTGTCCAGATCCCGGGACGGGCCGTAAAAAAGAATGCAATACATCAGGCTGTCCGAAGGCAGGATCTCCTGGTACCGCAGAGACCCATCCACGGTAACCCCTTTTTGGCTGTCGATCTCGATCTGGGTCTGGACCTCGATGCACTGGGATACGGCATAATCGTAAATTTCGTCATGAACCAGAAGAAGATTTTCGGCCTTTTTAAACAACTTCTCATAAATGCCGACCGGTTTTTTTCCGGGTTCAGTTTCAAGGCTGTAATCTTCCAGAAGGATAGATCCTTTCACATCGCCGTTCAGAACCAAAGCTTTTTCTTTATCCAGTGCTGGACAGGCAATGGCCTCATGTTGGCCGATGAGCCGAAGGTCTGTTTCCAGCCTGCGAAGAACGGAAGGGCTGGTCACCCAGACGAACGGCTTGTGGGAAGACCGCACCGGAAAGGCCAGGAGTTTGGCGTCCGACACGGCAATCGCACCCGGCAGGGATTCGCCGTTGAAATTTTCAGACCCGAAAATCCGTTCCGTGATTTGATCGATCTGGTCCTGTTCATCGGCTTTTATATTGCACTTGAAATAATCAAAATGATGGCGCATGGCGCCTTTGACCCCGCTGGATTGAATATGGGGCCAGTTGGTATGGCGCTCCCGCTGAATGGGCAGATCCACCACACCCATGGATGATCCGGTCCCCGCGTGAATCGGCGAAACGGCGTACAATGACATGATTTCTGAATTTTCCTGTTTATACATGACTCCTCCTCGATTATTTAAAATTTGATGCAATGGGTTTCGATATTTTCTGAGAACACGCTGCCGGCCGGATAAAAAGGCTTCATGGGCTTGTGGAACAGCTTTTTGTAATCCCAGCCGCCTCTGTATAGGGGCTTTCCCGCGGCAATCAGGTGTTCAGATGTATTTTCCGCCACCGGAACCGGGCCAAGGGCCAGAAACCGGCTGCCGGCCTCGGGGAATTCCGGGGCTGTATCCATCTGTTCGTATCCTCCGAAACGCTGCTCCCCGCCCAGGCAAACAACCCCCCTGGGGGCCAGTCCGCAATCGGCGCTCAAGCCCCATACCAGGGAAACATCCCGAGCCAGGCGAACATGACCGGCATTGTAAATTTTGCCGTGTTCCACGCGCCGGTTGGATTTAAGTGCGATTCCGGTCCGTTTTTCGGTAAAGGACAGAGGGCTGGAGTTCGGATGGGCCAGAATCTCGGTTCGGGCGTCCAGTTTCGTTTTCCCCCTGGCCAGGCGTTTCAGCGCGTCCAGTGATATCCATTTGCCGCCAAGGGGGGTAAGGTCCTCGCAATGCACAGCCCAGTGGGTTAGGCCAGTGGAAGCCCCGATCCCCAGCCGGTCTTTCAGGCCCTCCGGGAAAAGCTCCATCATGACGACCTCTATTTTTGCGGATATCCCATTTCCTTCCATAAAACAGGTATACGGAGCCGGAACATAAAAAACGGAATTTTTTTTCAGAATCGGGCCGATGACGCCAAAGGGGGCTGCTTCGCCATATTTTCCGATGCGGGCGCCAATCTCATGCCCTTTGGCGTAATCCGTGATGGATATGGATTGCTGGGCCAAAACGGCCGTCCGGACCGCACCTTCGATCACCGAACAAGGGGGTGGAAAAATAAGTTCGGTTTTGTAATCCATACCGGCATCCAGCGGTTCCGCTCCCCTGAAGAACAGGGTATCGGATGGGAAAAATTCATACCATATATTCATGTTATTTCATTCCTCCTTTTGATAAAAATACGGCCATTTCAGGGGCCTGTGCACTGAATTCCCATGCCCCTCTGTCACCGCTTTCCGAGTTCCATCGCAGAACCAGCCCGGCCACGTGGCAGGCCAGACGCCGAGCTTCCCGCTTCCGTAAACGCTTGTTGGCTTCCCCCGGATATTTGTCTTTCAGCACACCGGAGTGGCCGATCTCGTAAGCCAGCAATTGAACGACGGATTCCATGGCTTCCCCGGACAGAGTGTCACCGCTTTTGCCGACAACGCTCAGTATCGGTATGGAAAGTCCTTCCAGCCGATAAACCACGCTGGTGCTGATGAGCCCCTGGGATGATGCGGCCATGATTTCCCTGAAGGAATCGTATAAAGAGACGGCTTCCGGGCCGCAAAACGAATTTAAAGCGTCCCACTTGGCGCCGAAGACCCTTGAATGTCCGCTTCTTTTCAGCAGCTTGACCGCAAAGGCATTCCGGCCCATCCTTTTTTTGGCGATATCGTTGAGAAGTCTGTGGGCTTCTTCGATGGCGCCCCTCAGGGGCTGTTTATGGTGGCAGATCAGAATGCCCCCGGAAATGGTGATGCTATCCGCTTTTCCGGGAAAAACGGCAAATGGCCGGGACATATTATGGTCTGATCCGCAGGCCTCGATGCCGTCAACACTGTAGGCGACAAAACCCTGGCGGTAAAGTTGGCTGATCCTTTCCGCGGCCTCCATGACCTTTGAAAGCGGCAGGACCGCCGCCACGTCATCGCCACCGGCATAGATCAGCCGACCGCCGCAGTCCTCGACCACCCACGGAACGGCGTAAAGGGAAAAAGACCCAAGGGCTTCTGATATGGAAGCGTGCACCGCCGGGGATACATATCGCTGTTTGTCAAGGCAGGTTTCCAGAACACCGCCGGGAAATCCTTTCTGCCCGAACCGGGTCGCCAGATCCGGATGCAGGACATCGCGCCAGCAGGCGCCGATGGTTTTGCCGTTGATCAAATCGCCCATTTTATCGCCGTCCATGATCAGGATGGCATAGTATTTATCCTGCTCTTTTCTTGCCAGTCCCTCTTTGTTCGCTTTTTTGAGAAGATCCTGTATTTCACTGCTGAAGGGTTTGTTTTCCTCGTCACATTCATGAAGTTCATCAATCAAAAGCGATCTGAGCTGAGAATCATGCAGAAGACCTTGGTGTTCAAGCTGAGCAAGCCATTCACCGGACGCCATTTCCGTGGTGGACGGGAAATCATCTTTCTGAAACACGGGGTAAAGCACATGGCTTTTTGCGTATTCCCGGATGGCCCTGGGCGCGAACCGCTTGACGCTGCAAAGGCCGCAGAGCTGTTCTCCCTCTTTGAGCGTGGAGGTATCCACCCTGAACCTTCCCCAGAAGCCGTCCCTTACTTTTCGATCATCGGACGCGGACGGGGTTTGGGGCCATTCCCCGTCATGCAGAATCTCGAATTCCCCGCAGACCGGGCATTTTTTCCCCGGCTCCTCTTCCCGGCTGATGACCGGTTTGGTTTTGGCCGCTGCCATTACGGCCTGGGCAAGGGAGTGGGAAGCCGGATAAACCACGGAAAGTGTTTTCGAAAAACCGGCCATGAAACTGTCAACTGTTTTAAAAACAGATTCGAATTTTTCTGTTTTAAATAACCGCTGCAAATCTTCCTGATCGGACAGGGTAATTAACTTTGAATAACTGTAATTCAAACGCCAGTAATTTTCCGTCTGCCGTTTGAATTGATCCGTCAGGCCGCCGGAAGGGTTATCGCCTCCGGTCTGGTTTTGAATAAAATCCGCGACATGGCCGCATAGAATTTGCCATTCGGCATTGATGGCTTTTTGGATATCTTCACACAATTCAGCTTCGTGACCGGCCGGCGCCAGGAACACGAACTTATTGGGCAGACTGGCCACGCGGCCATCGGGAATCAACGGTGAAAGCGCCTCGTATTCTTTGAAAATACGTCCGAAATGCGATGTGTCTTTCCGGCCCAGCCATGTTTTGACCAGCGGCTGGTCATGGAGAGAAGGGTACATGACATGGTCCGGCCCTAGAAAATTCATGACTGCTTTTATGCCTTCAAAAGCCAGCCAGGACAGGATCACGGATCCAACCCACTGGTCTCTCAGCTTTCTTGATTTTTCAATGAACGGCTGAACCGGGGTAAGGGCAAACACCACCAGTGCCGCTTGATTGTCGGCGCTTTCCGAAAAACAGGTTTTCAGGGCGCTGACCAGACCGCAATGGGTCCAGATGGAATGGTCCGGCATCCGGGTGTCGGCCGGCAGACGTTCCCAGAGAAATCCCAGGCCGCACGTGTTTTGTGCCGCCAGGCTTTTCCTCAAGCCGAAAAACAGATAATTGAAATAGGATTGTCGATTCCACGACCCTTCCTTCAAATCCTCATTAATGACCTCGAAAACGGCATCCGTCGTCTCCGATGCTTTTAAGGCCAGAGGTGCAAAACCCAGTTTGTGGTCAGCCAGCGGGTGCGTCAGCACCGGAATGTTCTTGAAATCCACAGCTCCGTTTTTCTGGGGATCGGAATCCCAGCGAGGGAGGCGGGCTCTGTCGATGCCGGCTGCGGTTATGTCGGCCCGGGCCACTTCGCTTTTGTCCGCCGTGGTGGTGCCGAAAGCGTCCGCGATCTTTTTTGCCCGTTCCTCATGCCCTGGTATGGAAAGGGCCTTGTCGACCGGGTCATGCAGAAATGACTGGATCTTCCGCTCCCAGTATACGTCATCTCGTTTTATCATAACAACCTCTTCTTAAATGTTTACGCGTGTCATGTTCTCGTCCAGAAACTGATGAACCCTGCTCCATATTTCTTCCTGACCGGCAAGCCCTGAAAACCACCTCTTATCATCCGGTAACGCATGGGCCATGTGCAGAATGAATCCGTTCTGGGTGTCCTTTCCGTCCGGCTTGACCATAAGCCTTAATTGCGAAGGCATGCGGCCGCCGGGTCCGCCCCATTCTTTCAGGTTATGGTGCATGATCGGATAGCCCAGCAGATGTCGGGTACCCGGCCCACCACCTTTGAAACAGAAAAAAGCACTGGTTCTCAAACGGATGTAGATTTCAGCCAGGCTTCTCATTAAAGTGCTGCAATCTTTTTTATCAGGATCTCGCAATTTCCAGAAAGTAACTCCTTTTTGATTTTTGGTCAGGCAATGGGGGTATGGATGCCGGGTGTTCCGCAATGCCTCTTTGAAATCGATGACCGGCAACCGGTTCACCCCTTCGGCATTGAAACCTTCAAAACAAAAAGAGCCGAACCCGTTTCGTGACCTTGCGCCCACAGTGCCGAAACGGTCCATGAGTACGAGCGCTTTTTCAATAGATTCATTTTCGACGGCCGGGTATCGAACGACAAGTTCGAATTTCTGGTCCGGCAAAACAGCCCGTTTCTTGAAACCTGATTTGAAATCATAGTGGCCCATGCCTGCCAGATAGCCCGGCCCATCAACCTGGCATTTGGCTTTTTCAGCTTCGGGATGATGAATTTTCTTGAGCTTTCCCATGTTGGGGATATCTATTTTGGTGCTGCCTGTCACATGGATGAGTACCCTGCTTTTTACCGCATCGTCGGAAACCCCGCCGAAAAGCGCTGTCTCTTTTTTCAACAAATCCTTTCTGGATGTTTCGCCCTGAAGTACACGCCACCAATACCGCAAAGCGGCCTTGAAAGGCGCGGGCCGAAGCTCCGCGTTCTGGTCCGCCCCGCCCAGGAACATGGGCGTGAGAACCTTTACCGTCAAGCGCATCGTTTTGTTCTTGACGTGCCTGGCCACATGGATCTTTTCCGCTTGATCAGCCACTGCTGCACCTCCTTTGATTAAATCAGGTCTAAAGTATCCGGTGCTGCTTCAATGATTCCAGCACCTGTTCGATTTCATTTAAAAACATGTCCGCTTTCTGGGAGACCTCCTGAAAACTCTCTTTTTTACCCGTCCAGGCATGGTCAAAACCATTTCGATAATCCGCCAATTCCTTTGTAAATGCCTGAAGTTTTTCCGCAACCCCTATATTTTCAAGGGTTTCATAAAAAGGCCGGATGGTTGTAAAATTATGCATGTCATCAGCTTTGATATATTTTGCTTTTTCAGGATCGGCCCATTTCCACCGTCCCTTTTCAAATTGGCAAAGGTTGAAAAACGTTTCCCCGAACCGATATCTGTAGCTCCTGCCATCACTGTTAGTCATTGCGGGTTTGGCATATTTTCCCGTACATCCAAGCATGCCGATGGAAACAATCAATTCCCGCATCACGGTATAGGACTGCATGAAAAGTCCGTGATTGGCGAGCAGCTGTGCGAAATTCAACTGCACCTCAAAATAGGTTCGGTCGTATCGGCCGGTGATCTCTTCGGATGGGGCAAGGGGTTTGAAAGTTTGATATATCAAATCCAGCAAATCTCTTTCCTCAGAGCCGACTTTTTCTTTCTGTTCCTGGACAATCCGGAGCGCTTTGTCGCATTTTATCGCAATATGATTGACATCGACATTTTTGATCACCCGGGTCAATTCCTCAAGGGTTTGAACCAACTCTTTATTTTTAATGCCGGGAAAAGTTGTGTCGCTGTTCTCGATTTTCACCATAGAAATAAGTTTGGAAGGATCAGCACCGTGGACAACCCGGCTGACACCTTCGGACCACTCATTGATGGCGTAGAATTCCTTCATGTCGACAATGGTTCCATCCGTGCCGTTTTCAGATTGCTGTCCATAAAACACATGCTCCAACACCACTTTTGGTTTGGATGTCAAAATAAAATGGAGTGCCGCCGACATAATGATGGACAGCAACCGAAATCCGTGCGTAAAGTCGAAAACCAGCCGGTCTCCGTTCTCAATGGAGCGGTTGACAAGGGAAAACAGCTCCCACTGATTTTCGGCCGTCAAGCGTGATCCGATCCGTTCATTTGAAATCCTGTCCACCTGGATATTCAATTCATCCACCAGCTCATCGTTTAGTTCATAGTAAAATTTTTCAAAAGACTCCCGAGTACACAAGATGATAATCCGATCAAAGCTTGCCGGACCAATGGCCTCAATTTCAGCCCGCTGGACGAACTGGGTCTGACCCCCAGTTGGTTGTCCATTATAGGAATACTTCAAGCTTTTGTATCCGCCGTGGTCTTCGGATCCGACCCCCAAAAAACTGATGAATATTCTGCCCATCGTGTCTTTCTCCCTCCATTGGTTTACATCACCGGCCATACAGCCGGAATCGCCGATGCTTGAAAATATGGGTGGTCTGGACCGAGCCATCCGCTCGGACATCCTCTTCGGCCACTCTTGCGGTCGACGAATACACGGGAACCAGCCCTTTTTCGAAGGCAAACCCCACCATGATCCAGGTCGCACCGAAATCACCCTGGATCATGACGAAATCGCCAGTCCTGGATTCAGAAATCAGCCAGTCCTGGATTCAGAAATCAGCCAGTCCTGGACAGGGAACAGAAACGGCGCGATCTCTTCCGCATCCGCCGGAATCTGGGACCAGATGTCACGGATCGGACCCGGCAGATTGATGAACTGATCGATACCCAGGCTGGCGGTCGCATCCTGTTTCTGATCCTGGGTAAAAACATGGTTGAAAACCAGAAACATTTTCCCGCCGTTTCTTTTCCCTGTTATGGCCATGGCTGCTCCATTTGATATTGGCAATCCTTTTCCATGCCGATGCTACATGCATGAATCCTCATATTTTTTCATCACATCGGCGAATTGACTTATGGCCCATGAGACAAGCGCAGCATCATCCGAAAGCCCGATTATGGGAATGATATCCGGAATGGCGTCCAAAGGCATCACGACATAAGCGATCACCCCAATCAGAATCGCGTAGTCGGACAGATCGAAACAATCCATCGCGCGGGTCGGATGGGTAGCGATGTGCCACAGAACCTTAACCGTATTAAAACCCAAAAAACTTCTGGCTTTTTCAAAAAAAGACTTTTCATCACTGGGATTCACTGTTTTTCCTTTGGCGTACCCTTTGTAAAGTTCATGCTCTTTCATGGTATCATTCCCCTTGTTTAAAAAATTGTAATGGGTTCATTATGGTTTCGGGCGCATAAATTCTCGAGAATATCAAAAACTCAACAGCACCCTTTGCATGCAAGGATTTCAACTGTTCCACATCCAGTTCCCGGAGCATCTCCCCACGGTCCGTTATCCTGAACACCAGACCCAGATCGCCGGGTTCAAAAAAAATCGATTCCCGATTGTAGACGATATGGCCTTTCAGATCATCATCGATGATGGTTTTCAGAAACTCCGCCGTACTTTGATGACCGATGGCAGAGATGATTTCCATTTTCTGGGAGGCTGCCTGACGGATAATGCTGCAGTAATCCGCAAGCTGAATTTTGTTGACGGCGAAAACCCCTACGTCATCTTTACCTTCCGCTTTAAACGGCGTGATCAAAGCATTTAACAAATACAGTTTCATGATTTTTCCATTCCTTTCCTTTTACGAACGACTATGATTAATAAGATCCATTCCCAGGCAGCCGCCTGGAAACAACACGCCTAATTTCTGACACTTTTAAGCCAGGTGATCAATGCTTCTCTATTTTTGATCGCTCCTTGTTTATTGATGGAAAAGCCGATCATCAACTTACCGTCCACACACTCCAGGATGGACGGATGGATGGAATTGACAATAGCGTCAATATGACTGGAACGCTGATCCAGACACACTTCTATTCGCCCATCTTCATCAACCACGCCCATTTTTTTGTTCAGGAATTGATCTCCCAACATGATTTCACACACCTTAAACACCGAGGAAGCCAGAAAATTGGATATTTTATTGTCCAACGTGACGGACTGGTTAACGATTTTAAAGTAGACCAAATGCTTGTATTCCGACCAGAACATTCCATCGGGGATCAAATCGATGTCAAAAGTCCCGCCCCCGCTATGTTTAAACGAGCCTGTAACATTAATGAATTCATCATGCAACCGGATACGGATGTCGTGGATGTCCTTGTCTTCAAGGGAATTTTTAATCTGATTTTCAAAGAGTTTCAGTCTTTCATTGGACACGTGGATCCTGTGTTCTTTATCCAGAAAATCCAAAAACATGACCCCAGCCCCTTGAATCGCTTTTCCTAATCCTTTTAGAACCATATCTGAATTATCTCCTTAATTGATTGTTTCCATGTCGAATTTCAAAGCAACCGGCATAAAAACGTTTCGTTATTTTTGATTACGGATACAAAACTTTTTTCTTCAAAAAAATCGACGGTTTTTTATTTTCAGCGGGATGATGCTTTGATGTTAATTTTTCCCAGTCCAAAGGCGGTATTCTTGCCCGCATGGACGATCTCGGCCATCTTCAAAAAAGGCATGTAAGGCGCCAGATCGCCCTGGTATTCAATCTCGCCGATCAGGCCGCCCATGAACATCTTTCTGTCCTGCCGGGCCGAATACCGCTGCCAGTCCAGCCAGGTCAGTCTGCCGCCCGTGACCTGCACCTCCTGGGCGAGACGCGCCAGGCCGGAATAATCCAGATCCGGCTCTCCCTGGCCCCAGGTGTTGAGCAGGGCCGTATTCCTTCGGATCAGGGCCCGGACCAAAACCGGGAAAGAGAGATTCGGCTGAAGCGCCTGACCGCCGGGGATCCGGAGCGGGGTCTCCATCCGGACGCGGATCCGTTTCGGCCCGTCACCGTTCACAGGGGTCAGGCCAAGGCTGGGCAGGGCTTCCGGCGGATGAATATGGGCTTTCTGTTTTTCATAAACCGGTCGATCCTGAAAAAGCACCGATTCCAGATCAAACGCTGTTCTTTTACCCTGGATTTTTTTGCCCAGGCCCATCCGGCCCAT
>CAZQIX010000085.1:9713-12015 GCA_964593855.1 uncultured Desulfobacula sp.
GCGCATACGGTTCTTTTCAGGGCATGGCCGAGCAGCCCCCTGAAGGTTGAACCTTTGTAATAAGGCAGAACAGCGTTATCATTCAATCGCAGGCGAAACGTGTATTTTCCGTATTCCATAATTCCCTCCGGACTTGACCGATTGAGCCTCAGTTGTGATGTTTGAAGCTTTTTCATATCGGGTGTTTTTTCAAATGTAAAGGAATATCCGATATCACGTAGTAAAATACGGAATCCGGAATATTTTTCTTGGCTTGTCGGAAAAAAAAATATAAATCAGAAACACTATGGGATCCAAAACCAAACGACTCAAATACAAGGACCTCTGGAAAGGCGAGGCATCCGCGCCCACAGCGGCGAAAAACCTGGACCTGGTCCTGGGTTCTGCTTTCCGCCTTCCCCTGGCCTTCTGGCGTGAAAATTTCCTTTTCGCCGGCATGGCCGATGAATCTCTGATGACGGAGACCAACGGCCTTTTTCCCATCAAACCCAGGGAAAAAGGGACCCATCCTGTTTTTGCACTGCGCCCCCTGCCTTCCGGCATCGGGTTTGCGGTCTGTCCGTGCAGCACCAAATCCTGGCAGAACAAACACCGATGGATCGAAAAAGGGACCCGCCTGCTTCATACCAACCGCGAAACAGACAGGCGCTCTTACCTGATCGAGGATATTTCGTTCAACATGCCGGCATCTGTTGCATCCAGGCTGCGTTTTCAAGGCGAAGTGCCTCCAGATGCGATTATTTCTCCCCCCGCGAAAAGGCTGAAAGGAAAAAAATGACACAGTCCGACAATGAATTTCAGCAATGGTTGAATCAGCCCGACCATTATGACCTGATCCGGAAAACCGCCAAAGGACTTTGCCGGAGAATGACCATGGCCAATCTGCGCCTGCCGGGAGCGGACCCGTGGGCCGACCGGCAGGCGGCTGAAGAGGTCGTTTGCCAGGAACTGGTGCTGTACCTGATGGAAACCCCGAATATCAGACAAATGCTGATACAGGACCCATCCCGCACGGCAGCCGGGATCACCCGCTATTTCCTCAATCATGTCAATGATCTGATCCGGGGCCGGGAGCATTCCCGGGATGTCTACAAGGATAACTGGCGGGCTTTTCGAAGGCGCGTGCTCACGGTCCTGAACACGGATGGCCGGTTCACGCAGTTCAAGGCCGGCAAGGACATCGCCTTTGGACTGTCAGATCAGGCCCGGCCCGTTTTTCTGCCTCCGGAGGATGTGGCCCGAATTCCCTATCCTGAAGATGTACCGGCCGATTACGAAGGCATGAACCATAAACGGGAAATCTCCCGGCTGGCGATTCATTTCTGGGAAAGCTGCGAAACCATGGCGAATGCCGGACCTGTTCGGATCAGCCTGAACGATTTCCTGGCCTGGGTCGCCGTTTATGTGCCCTTGCAAACCACTCCGGTGGAAGACACGGCTTTGACGCACCATGCGACCGAGGCCGGCCCGGACATGGATGTTTCCTATCTGAAGACATGGGCGAACAACTTCTGCAACCGGCTGGACGACAGACAAAAAGCCATCTTTTTCTATTATGAATGTCAGGGATGCACCGGTCAGGAAGTGGCCCGGCTCCTGGGCCGGAAATCCCACCTGACCTATCAGCGCGACGCCCTTCGGGAGACTCTGAGGGATTTTCTGTGCCCCCTGGACTGGGTGTCGCCGGACCCGGCCCGCCGAAGCAATACCGAAGATCCGGAGGAAGCGTTCCGGATTTTCATGGAGGAACTCTGTGAACGGCTCGGCAGGACTGTGGCCCAGGCGGCGGAAACCCGGTAATTTTTTGAAGGAAAATGCCTGGATTCCGTATTTGGTTTTAAACCGATTGTTTTAAAGGAATGTTGGATGTATACGCGAAAAACAGCGCTGGCACTGGCCAGGCAGGCCCGAACCTGCCCGCGTGAGAATATGATGAATGATCCGGCCCACGCCCCGGAGATCCGGGCTCACCGTTCCATCTGCCCATTCTGCGCCACCCGGCGATCGGAGGTGCTGGACGCCTGTCAGGCCCTGGGTCGGGCACTTGAACCCCGGGTCGACAAATCCGGTCCCCTTCCTGAAATCGAGATAGGTCAAATCCGGCAGATTCAGCCCGCATTGGCCTGCTGGTGGGACCATCTCTTTTATTCTCCGCCCGCCGTGGTGGTGGTTCAAACCCCGGAACCGGGAAGGGACGAAATCCGGGTAGCCCAGATCTGGCACGATATCTATCTGGCCGGGCCCGGGGACCTGATCGTACCCCCCGGCAATGGAACGTATGAAGAGCCGATCTTCATTGAGA
>CAZQIX010000086.1:0-11974 GCA_964593855.1 uncultured Desulfobacula sp.
CATCGCGATGCCGATGTGCGCCGCTTTGAGCGCGGGGGCGTCATTCACCCCGTCTCCCGTCATGGCCACCACTTCTCCATTCCGTTTCAATGCGCTCACCAGACGCAGCTTCTGCTCCGGAACCATGCGGGCGAAGATGTTCACCCGCCTCACCCGGTCGGCCAGTTCATCATCCGTCATCCCCGCCAGTTCGTTGCCGGTGATGCATTCCGCCGGGTGCTCCAGTCCGAGCTGACGGGCGATGTTCTGTGCCGTTCCCGGATAGTCTCCGGTGATCATGATGGTTCGGATGCCGGCGCTGTAGCACTCTGCAATGGCCTGGGCCGCACCCGGACGAACCGGGTCCTCCAGCCCCAGCAGGCCGATGAATTGAAACGGGAAGGAATGCTGCTCGCTCGGCAGATCCGGTTTTCCGAATCGGGCCCCGGCCACGCCGATCACCCGGCGTCCTTTGTCACTGAGTGCTTCGATGGCACGCAGAAGGCCTTTGTTCTGATCGTCGGTGAAGTGACACAGATCGGCAATGGCTTCGGGTGCGCCTTTGGCGGCGATGATAAAATCGTCGGAAGTCCTGGACGCCCAGACCCGGGACATGGCCAAAAGTTCCCTGGACAGAGGGTATTCCCGGAGCAGTTCCCAATCCCGGTGAAGGTGTTCCGTGTCCGATAGGGTGTTTTCCCCCAGTTCCTGCATGGCCTTTTCCATGGGATCGAAAGGATCGGACGGGCTGGCCAGCAGGCTGAACTCCACCACCTGGTGAAAGGTTTCCGGCAGAGACTGGGCCCCGGATGCGACAGTCATGAATTGCCCTTGGGCGTAGAGGTCGCTGACCCGCATTTGGTTCAAGGTCAGGGTGCCGGTTTTATCCACGCACAGCACCGTTGCCGCACCCAGGGTCTCCAGGGTCGGGACCCGCCGGGTCAGGACGTTGTGGCGGGAAATGCGCCAGGCCCCCAGGGCCAGGAATATGGTCAGGACCACGGGAAATTCCTCCGGCAGCATGGCCATGGCCAGGGAAAGCCCGGCCAGAAAGCCGTGGAGCCAGTCCGAACGGGTCATTCCATAGACCACCACCACCAGGAGGCACAGGATGAGCCCCATAAGGGCCAGAACCCTTACCAGGCGTCCGGTTTCCTCCTGAAGCGGCGTTTTTTCCGGTTCCAGAATGTCCAGGGCCTTGCCGATTTTACCGATTTCGGTGCGGGGGCCCGTGGCCAGAACCCGGGCCACGCCATGTCCCTGAACCACCAGTGTCCCGGAAAAGACAAAGGGCAGGTCATCGCCTCCCGGGCGGCATTCGGCGTCCGGCGCATCATTTTGTTCGCATTTGCGCACCGGGACGGCCTCTCCCGTCAGCAGGGATTCATCGGCGTACAGATGGGTGCAGGAAAGGACCACCGAGTCGGCCGGGACCCTGTCGCCTTCGCTCAGAAGCAGGATGTCATCGGCCACCACTTCCCTGCCGGGAATACGTATTTTTCGCCCGTCCCGGATCACCAGGGCCCGGGGGCTGGACAGATCCCGCAACGCTTCCAGCGCACGTTCCGTTTTTCGTTCCTGATAAAAGGTGATCCCCATGATCACCAGCACGAAACCCAGAAGCATGAAGGCTTCCCGGGTTTCACCGGACAAAAGATAGAGCAGTCCGCAGGCCGCCAGCAGCATGAACATGGGCTCCCGAACCACATCCAGTGCGATGCGCCAGATTTTGCGGGTCCTGGTGGACGGCAGTTCATTGTACCCTTCGGTCTTCAGCCGATCTTCCACATCCTGTCCGGAAAGTCCCCGGCCGGCTATTTCCTCGCCAGTATCCCGGCTGTTTTTCATGTCGATCAAATGATTTCCGCCTTGTCTGGGTTTTTGTACCAAAGGGGGGCGACCGGACCTTCTCCGGCCGTGTCCCCGTCCATTTTCGATCATCTCGCCAACTATATTGGTAAACAGACAACCTGCCAAGGAAAAATTTCGAGACCGGGACGGATGATTTTATATTCCGGGGGTTGATATTATTTCCAGGATGGGATTTTATGGATGAATGTCAGACTGGAAAAAACCGTAATCAAGGAGAGCGATCATGAAGCAATCTATCCGGCCGATGGCGGTCATGTCGATGGCGGGCATTCTTTTTCTTTGCATGATGGTGTGTCTGTTTCCCGGTCGTGCGCAAGCCGGACCGACCACCGTGCCCGTTGAAGGAATCGGTTACAATGTGAGCCAGTCCATGGCGGACAATTTGAACCCCCTGATCGGCAAAAAAGTATATATCCATCTGGATTCAGGTGAGATTCTCTCCGGTTTCATCAAGGATATCGGTCCTCATCTGGTTCATCTGGAAAAGCTGGACCAGAGAAATTTTTTCGACGCCCTGATTCAGATGGATCACATCATAGCCGTCGACACCCAGTTCCGAAAGAATTGACCATCGGCACATGCTGCCGATCCATACCAAATGATTCAATCATGTTCAAAAGGAGATGTGACATGGACTTGGAAGCCTATCGTCAGGTGATTCTGGATGCCATTCAGAGCGAGATCGAGGCCGGGCATTTTTATGACCGGGTGTCCCAAAGGATCAAGGACGATTATCTCAGAGAAGTGTTTGCCGGATTTGCCGGTGAAGAAGCCAAACATGAACGGATTCTCACCGATATATTGAAGAGCGGCAAGGTGGATGCCGCCCATTTTGATTGTGACAGGGATTTCCATGTGGCGGAAACCATTGAAATGCCGAAGGTTTCCGATACCTTGGACCTCAAGGGAGCGATCGGACTGGCCATGAAAAACGAGGAAATCGCCATGAAAAAATATATGGGCCTGGCGGAAAACTGCAAAGATCCGGGGTTGAAAGCCGTATTTCTCGATCTGGCCGCCATGGAAAGGGGACACAAGCATATGATGGAAGAAAAATTCGTGGACGTGGCCTATCCGGAAATCTGGTAATCCGGATGTCGACCCGCTTCGACGAACATAAGGAAGACCCGGGAAAGCGATACGACAAGGTCTGCAGGGAAAGAGACAGGCTCTCGCTGATGCTGGAAGCCACACGGGCCATTGCGCTCGCCACCTCTTTCGACGACGCCGCACGCAAAATCTATGACATCTGCAAAGCCCTGATCGGCGCCACGTGCGGATATGTGGCCCTGCTGAACGAGGACGGCAGCCGGAACGAAGTTTTGTTTCTGGATGACGGCGGGTTGCCCTGCTGTGTTGACCCGGATCTGCCCATGCCGATCCGGGGGTTGCGGGCGATTGCCTATCAATCCGGTGAAACGGTGTATGACAATGATTTCATGCAGAGCCGATGGGTTGATTTGATGCCGGCAGGACATGTCCGGCTGGACAATGTCCTGTTCGCCCCCTTGATTATCGATGGAAAAGCGGTCGGCGTTCTGGGTCTGGCCAACAAAGCCGATCCGTTTACCATTCAGGACAAAGAAACCGCACGGATTTTTTCGGAAATCGCGGCCCTGGCCCTTCAGCACGGCAAAGCCCATTCTGAAATCAGGGAAAAAGAAGTCTTTCAGCATCGGAAGATGACGGAGGAAGCTTTTCGGATGTCCGAGCGGATTTTTGCCGCCGCTTTTCAGAGCGCCCCCATTCTCATGTCGATCAGTTCACTCGAGGAAGGGCTTTACACGGAAGTGAACGACGCGTTTGTGGAGACAACGGGATACACAAGAGAGACTGCCGTCGGCCGAACTTCCGTCGATATCGGTTTTATCTCTCCGGAAGATCGGGAAGCGTTGAAAACCGTCCTGCTGGCAAATGGGCGGGTCAGGGACCGTGAATTCAGCCTCACCCGTGCGGACGGCTCAAAAATGACCTGCCTGTATTCCGGACAATTGATCGACATGGGAGGCCGGAAACAGCTGTTTTCCATCGCCGTCGACATTACGGAGCAGAAACGCCAGGAGCAGGCCATCCGGAAAAATCAGGCCGAGCTGGAAGCCCACGCCTTGAAGCTGGAACAGATGAACACGGCCTTGAATGTGCTCATCGATCATCGGGACGAGGAAAAGAAAAAACATGAAAATGAAATCATAGACAGTTTTAAAAAACTCGTGTTTCCCTATCTGGAAATGGGTATGGACGGCCGAAGCCGGGAAGAAATCACGCTCATTTTTGATATTGTAAAGCGCAATATCAATGAAATCCTGTTCAAGGGCAATGAGCCGATCCAGGTGATCCAGTCCGATTTTACTCCCCTGGAGGCCCAGGTGGCCGGTCTGATCCGGGAGGGGAAAAGTTCTAAAGATATTGCCGAAATTCTGCAAACCAGCGTCCGGGCGGTTTATTTCCACAGGGAAAATATCCGGAAAAAACTCCATCTCACCCGGAACAAAACCAATCTGAAAACCTTTCTGCAAACAATCGGATAAAAATTACCAGATCCTACCTGTAAAAAACCCGGTATTTTTTTGGCAACACCGATTGTTTTTTTTATGGTACGTTTCTACGGGAAAATACGTGATTGATATATGTGGTCACGTCAACCGGAAAACAGGGACAGGCGTATCCATGAAAGAAAAAGAAACGTTGAACCAGGTGGTCCACTATGTCGGTATCGGCGCTTCCGCCGGCGGATTGGAGGCGATCGAGGATCTGTTCTCCCGAATGCCCGTCGACAGCGGTCTGGCGTTCATTGTCATCCAGCATCTGTCTCCGGATTACAAGAGCCTGATGGTGGAACTGCTGTCCAAAAAAACCAAGATACCGGTGCACCGATCAGTGGACGGCATGGAAGTCCAGCCCAACAACATCTATATGATTCCCCCCAAAAAAAATCTGACCATATTTCACGGCAAGCTTATCCTGAAAGAAAAGGACAATATCCGGGGCGTCAACCTGCCCATTGATATTTTTCTTCGATCCCTGGCCGAAGACCAAGCGGAAAAAGCCATCGCCATTATCCTGTCCGGTACGGGAAGCGACGGCACCCGTGGTGTTCGGGCCATCAAGGAAAACGGCGGCATGGTCATGGTCCAGGAAGAGGGCAGCGCCAAATTCGACGGAATGCCCAGGGCCGCCATTTCCACCGGAGTGGCTGATTTTATCCTACCTCCTGAAGAAATGGCCAATCAGTTGATGGCCTATGTGGGCCATCGGTATGTGGCCGGCAAAAAACCGTCGGATCGTCTGCTCCAGGATGAGCAGGGGATGACCAAGATTTTTTCCGAGCTCCGGGCGAGAACAAAGGTTGATTTCACCTACTACAAACCATCCACCATCACCCGGCGGATCGAACGCCGGATGACCGTCACCCAGATGGACGATCTGAACGATTACGTGAACTATATCCAGCGTTTCCCGGCCGAAGTCATTACGCTTTACAAAGAGCTGCTCATCGGGGTAACCAGTTTCTTCCGGGATCCTGAAGCCATGACGGAACTGATGGAACACGGTCTGCCGGATATCATCCGACGGGCCAGGAACCGGGAAATCCGATTCTGGATCACGGGTTGCTCCACGGGTGAAGAGGCTTATTCCATAGCCATTCTGGCCAAAGAAACCATGGCCCGCCTCGGTGTCACAAAAGACATCAAAATCTTTGCCACCGATATTGACCGAGATGCCATTCTGCATGCGGGCAGCGGGGTTTATCCGGAAAGCATCACCGCCGACCTGACCCCGGGCCTTCTGGGAAAATATTTCTACAAAAAAGGGGATAACTATCAGATTGCCAGGCATATCCGGGAAATGGTGGTGTTTGCCCAGCATAACCTGGTCAAAGATCCGCCGTTTACCAAAATCGATCTGATCAGTTGCCGGAATTTATTGATCTACCTCCAACCCGTACTTCAGAAAAAAGCGCTGGAAATGTTCAATTTTTCGTTGAACCCCGGCGGGATCCTGTTTCTCGGGACCAGTGAAACCGTCGGAGAAATGGCCGACTGTTTCGAGGTGATTCACCAGAAATACAAACTGTACCGATCCGTGGGCAAATATAAGGACAAGGTACTTCCCAGGGACACGGAGTTCAAGGAAAACCACGCCTTTAAAACCAATTACCTGTTTGCGGTGGGCGAACCCCGTCGGCTGAACCGGAGATTTGAAGACAACGGCATGATAGAGCGCTACCTGAGCGTGATTCAGGGCCTGTACATTCCCCTGTCGGTTATCGTGAACGAAGAGATGACCGTGCTTCATATCTTCGGCGATCCCCGGGATTTTTTCCGGGTCCCGTCGGGCAAGGTGGTTTACGATATCACCAAAATGGCCCGGAAAGATCTGGCCATCCCTCTGGCCACCGGCATCCAGAAAGCGTTGAGAAACAAATCCGAGCTGGTTTACACCAATGTTTCATTCAACGATCGGGATGAACGAAAAAACGCCACCCTGCGGATTCTTCCCCTCCCGGACAAAAAAGGGTTCGAATCCCTGGCGGCGGTATTTTTCGAAGAGATGAAAGCCGAAAAAAACCTTCTTTCCTCAAACAAGGAAGTGTATGACATCGAACAGGATGTCCGGCAGCGAATCAAGGATCTGGAGCAGGAGCTTCAGTTCGCCAGGGAAAATCTCCAGGCCACCATTGAAGAGCTGGAAACCTCCAATGAAGAACTCCAGGCCACCAATGAAGAGCTGCTGGCCAGCAATGAAGAGCTGCAATCCACCAACGAGGAGCTGCAATCCACCAACGAGGAATTGTTCACGGTCAACTCCGAATACCAGAACAAAATCACGGAACTCACGGAAATGAACAATGATGTGGAAAATCTGCTCTCCAGTTCCGGCGTCGGCATTTTGATTCTGGATGAAAACAGTGAAATCCGGAAATATTCCCCCAGAATCACATCGGTTTTCAATATTCTGGAAAAAGATATCGGGCGGCCCATCCATCATATTTCCCACCGGATCAACGGGTTCAATCCATTGGAAACGGCACGGACGGTGCAGAAAAACAACCAGCCCGTCTCCATGGAATTGAACGACCGGGACGGCATGACCTATCTGATTCGGGTTCTTCCCTATCATATCGGACCGAACACTTACGCGGGAACCATTTTCACCTTCGTGGACGTCAGTGAGTTCAGAAAATTGAAAGAGGACCTGGATTACAACCTGAAGCTCTCCAGCGACATGACCCGCCATATTCCCTTAGGGATGATCATTTATCGATTGACCCGGGAAAAAGAACTGGTGCTGGAAGACTGCAACCGGAAAGCGGAGCGGTTGATCGGCATCCGCCTTGACACCCACCGGGGCCGAACCTTTGACAGCATTTTCCCGAAAGCGGCTGAATTCGGCATCCTCGGTCGTCTGCTCGAAGTGATGGAAACCGGTCGGCCATTTGTCTCCGATGACATGGAATACAGAGATGCCAATATTTCAGGATATTACCGGGTAACGGCGTTTTTGCTGCCCAGGGACCGTTTGGCCGTTATTTTCGACGACATCTCGGATCATAAAAGAAGGGACCGGAGACTGGATGAAACAGAGTTGAAATACCATACCCTGTTTGAAAAAGTCACCCAGGGAGTGGTGTATCAGAACGCCCGGGGAGAAATCATTTCCGCCAATCCCGCGGCTGAAAAAATCCTGGGCCTGAGCCTGAATCAGATGAAAGGGAAGACATCCATCGATCCGGATTGGCGGGTGATCACGCAGGACGGGCAACCCCTTGCCGGAAACCGCCACCCGTCCATGGTCAGCCTCGAGACCGGCCGACCGGTGAAGGATTTCATCATGGGCGTGTTTCATCCTTCGGACCAGACCCATCGCTGGATCCGGGTCAACGCCTTTCCCGAATTCAAGGAAGGTGAAAAACAACCCTTCCAGGTCTTTACAGTGTTTGAAGACATCAGCGACAGCATTGATTTGTCGAATATTCAAAGGAGCGCCTCCGAATGATTCCCGACGATTATAAAGAAGCACTGCGGCAGCGTGCCGAGAAAAAATCCAATCATTTCGACCATGACATTCATAACATGGACCGGCAGGATATCCATAAACTGGTCGAAGAACTGCGGATTCACCAGATAGAGCTCGAAATCCAGAACGAAGAGCTCCGAAACGCCCAGATTCTGTCCGAAGCTCATAAAAACCGGTACGTCAGCCTTTTTGAAAACGCGCCGTCCGGTTATGTCATTCTGGACCGGACCGGCATGATCAGACAGTTCAATTCCACGTTCGCGGCCATGGCCGGCAAACGTCTCTCCAAAGGGCCGGCCATGGCTTTTGCCGATCTGCTGGTTCACGGCGACGATCAGGCGTTTCGCGCCCGGTTCCATTCCCTGTTCAACCATCCGGAAGGCAAGCATGCCGAATATCGGCTGATCGGAGACAAAAAGGCATTGCGCCACATTCAGATAAGAGGCCGAATTCACACCAAAGCCTTTTACGAATCCGGTTCGGACAAGGATGAACTATTGCTCATGATCACGGATATTACAGAATTGAAAGACGCCAAACAAGAGCTGGAATTGTTTCTGGAAGTCTCCCGGTTGCACGAAAAAGAAATCCAGGCTTTGTTGAAGGGGGCCCGGGCCGTTCTGGAACAGGATGATTTTCAGACCACGGCCC
This sequence comes from uncultured Desulfobacula sp., assembly GCA_964593855.1. Lineage (GTDB taxonomy): Bacteria > Desulfobacterota > Desulfobacteria > Desulfobacterales > Desulfobacteraceae > Desulfobacula. The sequence goes on from CAZQIX010000086.1 coordinate 8,521, forward strand.
GGAAAGTATTTGACCTGTGTTCCCAGGCCATCGGGTCCACGTCCGGGTATGTGGCCCTGCTCTCCGACGACGGCAGCGAAAACGAGGTTCTGTTCCTGGAATCCGGCGGGCTGCCCTGCACGGTGGATCCGTCTTTGCCCATGCCGATCCGGGGATTGAGGGAAACCGCCTATCGAACCAACAGTGCCGTCTATGAGAATGATTTCATGCATTCCCGGTGGATTGGGTTCATGCCCCGGGGCCATGTGCGGCTGGAAAACGTCCTGTTCGCCCCGCTGGTCGTGGAGGGCAAGACCATCGGCATCATGGGTCTGGCCAATAAAAAAGGCGGTTTTACCGGCGGTGACGCCAAAATTGCGGGCGGATTCGGCGAGCTGGCCGCCATCGCGCTTCGCAACAGCCTGAACCTGGATAAAAGGGATGCGGCGGAACGGAAAAACACCGAACTGATCCATGAATTGCAACAGGCCCTGTCCAATGTCAAACAATTGAGCGGCCTGCTGCCGATCTGCAGTCATTGCAAGAAAATCAGAGACGACCAGGGATATTGGAACCAGATCGAATCCTATATCCAGAAGCATTCCATGGCCCAGTTCAGCCATAGCATCTGCAGGGAATGCGCCCAAAAGCACTACCCGGATTTCGACATTTATGAGGACTGAGCCCATATCCGGCGGCCGGCCGGACGACCATCCTTCGGATGATTTTTCCGGATTCGATCCGTCCGGTTTCGCCCGTCTTCTTTCATCACATGAAGACTGGCTGCTCGAAAGGCTTACCACCTATGTCGTCGAAATCGGATTCGGCAGATATGTCCCGCCGCTCATCGAGTCCTGGCGGCTTGCCGTCGCAGGGGTGACGGAATCGATTCTGCTCGGGGTGAAACATCTGTTTCCCCGATTCGAGCTCGATCCGGATGACGATTACATGAACGACCCGATTTCCCGGTTTTCGATCCTGGAGGCCCGGCGGCACAGGGAAAGGGGAATTCCATTGAACATGTTTCTGAGTCTTCTGATTTATTTCAGGCAGATTTTCACGGATCTGGTCGAGCATTCCGATTCGACAACCGAGGACAGAAAACGCGGCGCTAGGATCATTGAACGGCTGTTCGACCGGATGCTGATCGCCATATCCATGGAATGGACGGGTTATGACCAGAGGCAGTTGATCGAGGATCTCCAGGCCAACAATCGAATGATGACCAACGAAAAAAACAAGTATCTGTCCATTTTTGAAAGTCATCCCCATCTAGTTTTCATCCTCGATCTCCACAACCGGATCGACAACATGAATCATGCGGCCTCCGTCCTGTTCAAACACGCCCGATTGCCGGGAGCCCACTATTACCAGGTGATTCAGGATGGTGAAACAAAGACCCCCGTGCTTCGCGTGTCATCCGAAAAAAATCAGACCGATGCCCTTGAAAAAGTCTCTGCGGAAGCTTTGTTTCCCTGGCTCGCCGATGATCTGAAAACGTTTTCCCGAAGTCCGGATTCTTTGCGGGGATTTGAAAAAAAAGTCGCCGGCAGGGACGGCTGCCGGTATTTCAACGTCAAACTGTCTCGAACCATCGATGCCGGAAACGAGATCCGGGGCATCATACTGGTGCTCGAAGATATCACCGACCGCAAACTGGCCTCCGAAGAGCTGAGATTGTCCAAAGAAAAAGCGGATCGCGCCAATCGGGCCAAAAGCGTGTTCCTGGCGAATATGAGCCATGAACTCCGGACCCCCCTCAACGCCATCCTGGGATTCACACGGCTGATGATGAAATCGCCGGACACGACCCGCGATCAGTTGAAAAACCTGGCCGTTATCGCCGGCAGCGGTGAAAATCTGCTGACCCTGATCAACAATGTCCTGGATATTTCGAAAATCGAAGCCGGGCATATGGTGCGGGAAGACGCGGATATCCATCTCAGGCGGTTCCTGGAGGAGATCAAGGCCCTGATGTCCATTAAGGTCGTGGAAAAGGGATTGAGACTGGATCTGATCTTGTCGCCCGATCTGCCGGAGCGGGTCAGGGTGGACCGGGGCAAATTACGACAGGTGCTGATCAATCTTGTCGCAAACGCCGTCAAATTCACGGAAAAAGGATGGGTTCAGGTAAGGGCCCGAAGGAGCGGGCCGACTTCCTCCACAGGGGTGCGGCTCTGTTTTGAGGTGGCGGACACCGGCATCGGAATCCGGAAACAGGATCAGGCCGTTATTTTCGCTCCCTTTGAGCAGATCGGCGCACAACCGGTCCCGGAAACCGGCACCGGCCTGGGATTGGCCATATGCAGAGAATACGCGGAATTCCTGGACGGCACGATCAGCGTGCGCAGCGAGCCCGGGAAAGGTTCGGTCTTTTGTGTCGAGATCCCCGTCACCATACCGTCCCGATCCGGCCATGGAGATACCGTCCATCAATATGAGAACATACGGGGCGTGGCCGAAGAACACAGGGACTACCGGATTCTCATTGCCGAAGATCACGCCGACAACCTGCGCCTGTTGCGGGAAATACACGAATTCCCGGGATTTAAGGTCAAAGAAGCCGTCAACGGCCGGCAGGCGGTGGAAATTTACAGGCAGTGGCGCCCCCATCTCATCTGGATGGATATCCGGATGCCGGAGATGAACGGTCTGGAGGCCACAAAGATCATCAAAGCGGATCGACACGGCGCCCAAACCCGGATCATCGCCATAACGGCCCATGCTCTGGAAGAAGAGCGGCTTGAAATTCTGGCCTCGGGCTGTGACGGGTTCATACGAAAACCCTTCCGCGATTCGGAAATCTACGAGGCCTTGAAACAGCACCTCGGTGTGAATTTCCTGTTCGCCGATCAGACAAGTCAGACGGTGACAAAAAACGACCCGGCGCAAGATTTTCTGGAAGAACGGTTGGCCAAAATACCTTTCGCTCTGATCGAATCTCTGGGGAAAGCCGTTTTGCTGCTGGATGAACATGAATGCCGGAAAGCCATACAGGCCGTCCGCGCATACGATGCGGAACTGGCCGGGACACTTCACCGGATGGTGGAGAACTTCCGGTACAAAGACATTCTATTGAAGCTGGATCAATTAAAGAGAAGAGAATAGCCATGCATACCGATGACTCAAGTTCGGCATCACAAGGCGAGATCCTGGTTGTCGAGGACAATACCGCCAATCTGCAGTTTCTGGTGGAAATCCTGACACAGGCGGGCTACCGGGTCCGACCCGCCGCTGACGGGGAGCTGGCTTTGAAAAGTCTGGCGCTCAAATCGCCGGACTTGATCCTTCTGGATCTGATGCTGCCCGGCATTGACGGGATCGAGGTCTGCCGACGTCTGAAGGCCGATCCCGCGACAAAAGACATTCCGGTGATATTCATCAGCTCGGCTCAGGAAACCGAACTGAAAGTGAAGGCCCTTGAAATCGGGGGCGTGGATTATGTCACCAAACCCATATCCCCCCCTGAAGTAAT
>CAZQIX010000087.1:0-11011 GCA_964593855.1 uncultured Desulfobacula sp.
GTGGCGTAAAATGATCGTAAAATCTTTTACCGCGGTGTTTCTGATCCTTCATTTGCTGACACCGGGTTCGATCGCGGCGGCAGATCCAGGTGAGACAGAATTGACGCATTCCCGTGTTTCCAAAAGAGATAAGATTATTCTGACCAATGTGGCCGGATTGAGTGCCATCACCCTCTGGGGGATCGCCAACTGGGATTACTTTGCCGCATCCCCGTCCTTTAAAAAAGAAGGCTGGTTTTCCGCCGATACCCGGGAAGGAGGCGCCGACAAACTCGGACATCTATACACAAGCTACATCCTGTCCCATCTTCTTTCGGGAATCTACCGGAATTGGGGATACGATCCGGCCCGGGGCAGTCTTCTGGGCGCCCTGACTTCTTTTGCCGCCATGAGCTGGATGGAGCTGGGGGATTCTTTTTCCGATTACGGCTTTTCACCGGAAGATTTCATTATGAACACCCTGGGATGCGCCACCGCCTATTTCATGGAAAACATCCCCGGGCTGTCCGATAAAATCGATCTCCGTGTGGAATACAGACCACGTTTCGATCAGGCAGACATATTTACGGATTACGACCACCAGACCTTTCTCGTGGCCTTCAAACTGGACGGGTTTGACACGTTTGCAAACGGATGGGCCGGTTTGCTGGAACTTCAACTGGGATATGCGGCCCGGGGCTATTCGGGCAAATCGTACGGCAAACGCCATATCAGTATCGGTCTGGGACTCAACGTGCCGAAAATACTGGAGCGGTTGGGCATGAGAAGGCTGAGCCGGGTCACCCGGTATTTTCAGATACCTTTTACCCGCGTTGATATGGACAAGCCCCTGTGAATCAAAAAAGGGGTTTCAGAAACATCTGAAACCCCTGAGATATCTGGTAGGCACGAGCGGACTTGAACCGCTGACTTCTACCGTGTCGAGGTAGCACTCTACCAACTGAGTTACGCGCCTGGAAGTTTATGCCCTTTTAACAGAACAAGCGCATCGTGTCAAGGAAAACATAGTTATTCCGGGTCATCCTTTTTTTCCGTCCCGAAATCGCTTTCTTTTTCGACAAACCGAATGACCACCCGCTCATCGGAAGCCTCCGTGATTTCCAGACCAAACTGATCAAACGTCTGCAACAGGACGGCTTCGGCAAAGGCCGAACCCGTTCCTTGATAAAAAATATCCAGAAGCGCCGTATCGGATCCCATTTCTTTCTGGACCAGATTCTCGAACCCGGGAATCTCTTGGAAGCGCTGTTTCAAAGCCAGGAAACGGGGAAGAAATTGTTGACCGGACAAGGCCAGCTCAAAGACCCGCTCTTTTTTCAGACTCTGGTCCCAGAAAGCATTGATTTTTTCACTCAGCTCATCAGCGGACAGTCCGGCGGCCCTGGTCAGTGCCCCGGCGTTCCCTTCCGACCCGGAAGGGCTTTTGACCGCCGACTGAACGGTTGAATGCGCAACGGAATTTCCTGTTTTCAGATCATATACATCGACCTCGATCTTTGCATCAAAAGTTTTCTCTTCTCCCATTCGATTGATGGTTTCAGTGGAAACGGCGTTTCCCAGAATAATCAGATCCGCCTTGATTTCCTGCCCCAGGCGCCTGGCTGCCGCCACGTCATAAATATTCTCAAAAGTGATGCCATAATCCAATGGGGACGGACGATCCGGACCGGCCCCGACGATTTGGAACCCTGCCTTACCCATCCCGGCCGCAAGGGCCTGATCCGCGACCGAGGAATAAGGGAGGGGGTTGTTGCCCCACCAGTATCGCGGCAGGACATCCGAGGGGGTTTGTTCGACGATTAGAAGCAACAGGACGGGCCTGTCCTTACCTGCGATCCCGATGCGCGCATCGACCAGTGTTTTTTCAAGCCTTTCAAGACTCACACTGGATTCGACAGCCACAAAATAATGGGTGTCGCCTTGAACTTCGCCCAACACACGGTAAGAGACGACATAATCCATAGCCAGGGGCATAATTTTCTCATACAGCAGATTCAGGTGGGAGGCTATGACCTGGCCGGTCATCAATTGAGGGAAAGCGCTGCGGACCGATTCAGCCAGCGCCTCTGACACGGCCACCTGCCTGGCCTTGGGTCCGTTGTTGCCGGAAACGGCGGATCGGCCCATGGTAATGGCGGTGAATGTTCCGGGCGGCGAAGCGGCCCAGGACTGTCCGCATATCAGGATCGACAGGACGATCCATACGACGAGCTTTCCGGTCGCATTCGGCTTTCGTGACATTTTTCTACCCCTTTCGTTCAATGGAATAAGCGGCGATCATGGTCAGCAGCTCCCGGGAGGGGCCTTCGGAGAACTCTCCCATGCACTCAACGGCTTTCTGAACGTGTTCCCGTGCACATCGACGGGTATATTCGATTCCTCCGTAACGATCCATTTTCATCTTGAGTGTTTCAAAGCGTTCCGGATCGAAAACCGTTTCCTGAAGAGCCTTCACCATCCAGGACCGGTCTCGGGCATCGGCCCTGGAAAGACTGAAGATCATGGGAAGAGTCAGTTTTCCCTCTCGCATATCCGCGCCGGGATGTTTGCCCAGGGTTTCTCGGGTACCGGTATAATCCAGAAGATCGTCGGCCATCTGAAACGCCATGCCGGTATGATAGCCGTATCTCCGAAGCGCCTGCCGCGCTTTGAAGGAAGCGCCCGCAAGCACGGCGCCGCTCTGGCAGGCCCCCTGGATCAGGACAGCGGTTTTTCTGGCGATGATATCCAGGTATTGCGCTTCCGACAGGTCCGGATTTCCCTTCTGGTCGAGCTGGTCGATTTCCCCTTGAGCCATTTCTCTGGTTATTTCCGCGATGATGGCGATAATTTCCGGTTGTCCGGTTTCGGCGGCAATACCGAGGGCTCGAGCCAGAAGAAAATCCCCTGTCAGAACGACTTTGGGGGCGGACCACCGGGTATGGGCCGCCGGCCGACCTCGCCGGATCTCAGATTGGTCCACCACATCATCATGAAGAAGGGTCGCGGCATGAAGGTATTCAAAAATCGTTGAAAACCCGATTTCAAAACCACCCCTGTATCCGCATAACCGGGCGCCGTGGATCATCAGCAGCGGCCGCAGCCGTTTCCCCCCGCTGAAAAGCAGATGGCCGGCGATCTCGCGGACCAGTTCCAGATTCGGGCAGAGCCGTTCTTCCAGAGCCGCTTCGACCAGCTCCAGATCCCGAGCCGTCATTTCAATGATCCGGGTTTTCAAATCCGTCATCATAAAGGCTCCCCGGCAATATCGTATTCATACCCATCCGTGATTTTTACCCGGACAAAGGTTCCGATGGCAAGTCCGTCCGCATAAATAAAAGTCACCCCGTCCACTTCAGGGGCCTGAAACATGGTCCGACCGATATACACCCCCGACTCCGGATTTTCCTCCACCAGCACCTCATAAACCTTTCCCACATGACCCTCGTTGATGGACAGCGAAATCTCAGCCTGGGCCGCCATGACCCGATCATGACGGATATCGGCCAGTTCAGCGGGAACATGATCCGTGAAGACGTGGGAGACCAGGTCGTCGGAATCCGAATACGTGAATACCCCCAGGTGATCAAACCGGATATCCTGAATGAATTTCATCAGGATTTCGAAATCTTCCTGGGTTTCGCCTGGAAAGCCAACGATCAGGGTCGTTCTGAGGGCCGCGCCCGGATCAATGGTGCGAATGGTTTCAAACAGGCTGTAAAGGTCTTCCAGGGTGTAAGGCCGCCCCATTTTTTTCAATATCCGGGTGGATGCGTGCTGAATGGGGACATCATAATAGGAACAGATTTTGTCATGGCGCTGGACGGACTCCATGACATCCCGGGTCAATGTTTCCGGATGGGTATACAGAAACCGGATCCAGGCTTCCGGGTCCGCCGGTTTTTCGGCCAGGCGATTCAGGACATCAGCGAACCCGATGCCGCCGGGGATTTCTCTGCCGTAATCCGTGGTGTTTTCCGCCGTGAGAATGATTTCCCGGACACCCCGGCGGATCAAGGTCTCGGATTCGCAGAGAATATCGTCCAGGGGCCTGGAACGCTGGCGGCCGCGCAGATGGGGAATGATGCAATAAGTACATTTTCGGTTGCAGCCCTCCGACACTTTGACATAAGCAAAGGGCTCACCACTCAAAATCCTTGGCTGGGAAAGGTTCTGAAAAGGTCTTTGGCTCGGATCGGGGAAACAGATAAACGGATTCGGGGACCTGTTTTCCACCGCCTCAACGATATGTTCACAGGCCGCCGTCCCCAGAAAGGCATCCACTTCCGGCAGGGAATCGGCCAGATCGGACCCGTCCTTGTACCGCTGTGCCAGGCAACCGGTGGCGATGAGCCTGCGGCAGACCCCTGCCTTTTTGTATTCCGCCATTTCAAGAAGAACATCCACCGCCTCTTCCGAAGCGCTTGAAATAAAGCCGCAGGTGTTGACAATGATCACTTCGGCGGACGAAGGGTCATCGGTCAGCCGATGACCCCTTGCCGACAGCTTTCCGAGCATGATTTCACTGTCCACCCGATTTCTGGAGCATCCTAGGGTTTCAAGGAAAACCATCATAGGGTTTTGGCCATGAGGTCGCCCAGCTGTCTGGAAAACCGGGCGGGATTGTCAAGCTTTCCGCCTTCACTGATGACGGCGATATCAAAGAGCAATTCGCTGTAATCCCTTAAAACCGGATTGGTGGTGTCGGTTTCGAAAACCTCTTTCATCTTGGCCAGAACCGGATGGTTGACGTTCACCTCCATGACCCGCTTCTGATCCGGGGTTTTCTGTCCCGAGGCCTTGAGTATCTTTTCCATGTAAGCGCTCATCCCCCAGGCATCACCGGACAGGCAGGAGACGGAATCCGTCAGCCTTGCGGACACGACCACATCTTTGACCTTGTCCTCCAGCTTCCCCTTGAGAAACGACAAAAGAGCCGAGTATTCGTTCTTTTTTTCATCATCCACCTTGTCCAGTTCCAGATCCCCTTTTTCCGCGCTCTTGAGCTTCTTTTCCTTGTATTCGTAGAGAGATTGAGTCACCCATTCGTCAATGGGATCCACCATGAGCAGGACTTCATAATCATTGGCCTTCAGGGATTCCAGAAGGGGGGAATTCAGCAGGGAGGGCAGGTTTTCGCCGGTCAGATAATAGATGTCTTTCTGGCCCTCTTTCATATTGGCGATGTAGTCATCCAGGGTGATGTATTTCCCGTCCGATTTGGTGGTTTTATACCGTAGCAGGGATGCCAGTTTTTCCTTGTTTTCGAAATCGGTAGGGACCCCGGCCTTCAAGGCCTGTCCGAATTCATTGTAAAATTCCTCATATTTTTCCTTGTCCATGCCTTCCAGGACGCTGAAGATCTGTTTGACAAGGTTTTTGCGGATATTTCGGACCAAACGGTCTTCCTGAAGGATTTCCCGGCTGACGTTGAGGTTCAGATCCGGCGCATCCACCACTCCCTGGACAAATCCCAGATATTCGGGCAACAGTTCCTTGCAGTCGTCCATGATGAAAACCCGCTTGCAGTAAAGCTGCATGCCATTTTTACGTTCGGGCCGGAACAGATCGAAGGGCGCTTTGGAAGGAAGGTACATGAGAACGTCATACTCGGTCTTGCCTTCGAAGCGTTTGTGAATGATTTCCAGGGGTTTATCCCAGTTATGGCTGATGTGTTTGTAGAATTCCTCGTGCTCTTCGGGCGTGACCTCTTCTTTCGGTCTGGACCAGATGGCCTTGCGCGAATTCAGGGTTTCATCCTTTCGGATTTTTCTGAAGGTATCGCCGATGGGTTTGCCGCTGGAATCCTTGATAATTTCGTTCTCAGGAATGGGTTCGGTGGCTTCCACATTCATGATGATGGGATAGCTCACAAAATCGGAATGTTTTTTGACAACGTGCCGAATCGTGTATTCTTCCGTAAAATCCTGTTCTCCTTCTTCCGGATCCTTGAGATACAGGGTGATGGTGGTGCCGCGCGTTTCTTTTTCGATTTCTTCCACCGAATAGTCGCCCTTGCCGTCCGATTCCCAGCGAACGCCCGTGGTCTCTCCAGCGGCCCGGGTTTCGATCACCACGTTTTGAGCGACGATAAACGCGGAATAGAACCCGACGCCGAACTGACCGATGAGTTCCGGTGTCAGCCCGTTGTCCTTTCTGGTATTTTCAATGGCCTTCATAAAGGCCGCTGTTCCGGACTGGGCAATGGTTCCGATATTTTCATGGACTTCATCCGGGGTCATGCCGATGCCGTTGTCGGTAATCCGGAAGGTTTTGTTTTCGCTATCCAGGGATATGCGGATATGATAGTCATTATCATCAGCAAACATTTCCGGATGGGTCTGCTCTTTGAATCTGGCCTTGTCCAGCGCATCGGACGCGTTGGAGATCAGTTCCCGGACAAATATTTCCCTGTTGGAATACAATGAATTGATGATCAGATGCAGCAGTTGCTGCACCTCTGCTTTGAACTTGCGAGTCTTTTTGGTTCCCATGATCTCTCCTGTTTTCACATTTTACCGGTTCATAATTTTTCCATAAATAATTATAGCAAAATGAAAAATGTCAAGGCGGACTCGCTTCCTATACAATCATGATTTTCCCGCTCGGGCCGAAACCCTCCCGTCGATGAAAACCAGACCGGCAAAAATCAGCAGCATCCCGGCAAACGCGTTCCATCCCGGATTTTCACCCAGGACCCAGACGCCCAGGAAAATGGCACTCACCGGAATCAGAAAGGTAACGAGCAGAATATTGGTGGCCCCTGCCCTGGACAGCACATAAAAATAGATGATATAGGCCAGGGCCGTTGAAACCGAGGCCAGGGCGAAAACGGCCCCCAGGCTCATTGGATTCAAATTCAGGCTCAGGGGCTGTTCAAACACAAATGCCAGGGGAACCATGAAACAGGCCGAGCCCGTTAGCATGCAGGCCGCCACCACCACCGGATCCAGGTTCTTGAAACGGCGGCCGAAAATAGCGGCCAGAGCATAGCACAGAGAGGCCCCCAGAACAGCCGCCTGTCCCGCGGTCTGCAGACCGATCCCGTTAAGCGAATCAATGCCCATGAGCAAGGCCACGCCGGCCCAGCCAAAAAAAACGCCCATGATGCGGTTTGGGGTCAAAGGCTCGTCCGCTGTGAGGAAATGGGCCAAAAATACGCTGAACACAGGGGTGGTGGCATTCAGAATGGAAGCCAGGCCGGAATCGATATGGGTCTGGCCCCAGGTGATGAGCGAAAACGGCAGAACGTTGTTCAAGACACCCAGGGCAACGAAAGAGGCCCAGGTTCGGAAGTCCCTGGGTAGCCGCCTCCCTGTGATCCTGACAAATCCCAGAAGGAGCAGAGCGGCCAGACCTACCCGGCAGGCCACCACCGTCAATGGCGTCATGCACTCCAGGGCGATCTCGACAAAAAAAAACGAAACGCCCCACAAAATAGACAGAAAAATGATCAGTCCCCATTCCCTGATTCCCATGGCTTTATTCATTTTTCAACACACTCTTTTCATTTTTTTACAGGCTTTTTCAAAATTCAGACCATTGCCGGTCACCATAAACCAGAGAAAAGAAATTATCCACCCGAATATTGCGCTCCACATGCTTAAAGAAACCGGGACCTTCCTTCGGGGGCGGAATTTATACCGATCAACATATTGAATTCTCAGGCCGTAACTGTTATGTAGAGAAATTTCAATGACCCATAAGAAGTTGTGAAGGATTACAGACAGCGTATGCATTATGAAGGCATGATCATCCGGCCCCCCAGTGAAGCGGACAGTATCCTGTTACAGGTTACCCTGGGGTGTTCCCACAACAAGTGCACCTTTTGCGGAACCTTCAGAGACAAACGGTTTACCATCAAAAGCGATGCCGTCATTTTTGAGGACATTGAGTTCGCCAGACAATACTGCCGCAGACAGAACCGTGTGTTTTTGTGCGACGGAGATGTGCTGACCATCCCTCAGAAAAGACTGATCCCCATCCTGGAACGCATCCGGGAGCGCCTTCCCTGGGTGGAGCGGGTGGGCCTGTATGCCAACACCAAAGGCATTGGATTGAAAACCGACGAGCAGCTCAGAGAACTCCGTGATCTCGGGGTCAGAATCGCCTATATGGGCCTGGAAAGCGGAGACGACCTGATCTTGAAGGAAATCCGCAAAGGCGCGGATGCCGAAAAAATGATCGCCATGGGCCGGAAAATCAAACAGGCGGACATCCAACTTTCCATCACCGTGCTATTGGGCCTCGGACAAAAAGAGAGATCTGAAATTCACGCCCGGGAAACCGGACGGGTGCTGTCGGCCATCGATCCCGATTATGTGGGGGCGCTCACCCTCATGCTGATTCCCGGAACCGAACTTTACGACCAGTACCAACAAGGGCGGTTCGAGCTGCCCGAACCGGAGGAGATGCTAGCCGAGCTGGGTCTGATGATCGCTTCCACCCATCTTTCCGATGGATACTTCCATGCCAACCACGCATCCAACTATCTTCCCATACGGGCCAGACTGCCCCGGGACAAGGAAAAGACCCTGGCGCTCATTTCACGGGCGCTTGAGGGAAAAGTGACTCTCAGACCGGAATCCATGAGAGCCCTGTAACCCGCCAAAGACACTATTTACCCCCAACAGGAGACATACACAATGGCTGAAATGGACTTGAATATCGACCAGCTTACCATCAACACAATCCGGGCTCTCTGCATGGATGCGGTTCAGAAAGCCAATTCAGGACATCCGGGCGCCCCCATGGGAATGGCGCCGGCCGCTTACGTTCTGTTCAAACATTTCTTACAGCACCATCCCCGAAACCCCTCATGGGTGGACCGGGACCGATTCGTTCTTTCCGGCGGACATGCGTCTTCCCTGCTTTACAGTCTGCTGTACCTGTTCGGCTACGATCTGACCCTGGACGATCTCAAACAATTCAGACAATGGGGTTCCCGAACACCGGGGCATCCGGAATTCGGGCACACCCCGGGCGTAGAAACCACCACCGGTCCGCTTGGTCAGGGAATCGCCAACGCAGTGGGCATGGCCATGGCAGAACGTCATCTGGCCGCCCGGTTCAATCAAAAAAGCCACACCCTCATCGACCATTATACCTATGTGATGTGCGGCGACGGCGACCTGATGGAAGGGGTGGCTCTGGAATCCATCTCTCTGGCAGGCCATCTCGGGCTGGGAAAACTCATTCTGATTTATGACGATAACAGCATCACCATCGAAGGCAAAACCGACATCACATTTACGGAAAATGTCCGGGCCCGGTTTGAAAGCCAGAACTGGCATGTGGTGACGGTGGCGGACGGAAACGACACAGAGGCCATCCGAAAAGCCATCCAGGCAGGCAAAGATACACTGGACCGGCCCAGCCTCATCCAGATTAAAACCCACATCGCCTACGGCAGCCCCAACAAACAGGACAGTTCCGATGCTCACGGCTCTCCGCTGGGTGAGCAGGAAATCCGTTTGACCAAAAAATTCTACGGATTGCCTGAAGACAGGGAATTCTCCGTATCCAAATCCGTTCTGGAAAACTGTCGAAGCTCCCTGGCCATCGGCCAGGAAAAGGAACAGGCCTGGCAGGAACGGTTTACCGCGTTCAAAAACCAGCACCCTCAACAGGCAGACCTTTTCGTGGATGCGGTGAGTGGATTTCTGACCCGGGGCTGGGATGCCGACATTCCCGTATTCAACCCCCAGGACCCGCCCATCGCCACCCGTGCCGCATCAGGCAAGGTACTCAACGCCATTGCCCAGCGCCTTCCGACCCTTATGGGGGGATCGGCCGATCTGGCACCCTCCAACAACACCTATATCAAAAATGCCGCCGATTTTCAGAAAGGCGCCTTCGAGGGCCGGAATATCCGGTTCGGGGTCCGGGAACATGCCATGGGCGCCATTATGTCCGGCATGTACCTGCATTCCGGCATCCGGCCATACGGAGGGACTTTTCTGGTGTTTTCCGATTATATGCGGCCTGCCGTTCGGGTGGCGTCACTGATGAAGCTGCCCCTGATATACGTGTTCACCCATGACAGTGTGGCCGTGGGAGAAGACGGCCCCACCCATCAGCCCGTGGAACATCTGGCCGCTCTGAGAGCTATTCCCGATCTCATTGTCGTCCGTCCGGCCGATGCCAATGAAACCGCCCAGGCCTGGCGGCAGGCTCTGACCACCATGGATGCGCCGACAGCCCTGATCCTGAGCCGCCAGAACCTGCCGGTGCTGGATGTCTCAGAAAGAGACGGGGAATTCCAATACGGAGCCTACCAGATAAAAAAATGCCAGGACCCCGACCTGATCCTCATGGCTTCGGGATCGGAAGTTCATATCTGCGTGGATGCGGCCAGAATTCTGGAAACCCATTATCAGATCCGGACCGCCGTGTTATCCATGCCTTCCTGGGAACTTTTCGAAAAAGCGCCCGAAGCCTATCGCAAGCGCATTCTGACAGCACAGACGACCCGACGGCTGGCCGTGGAAGCCGGCGTATCCATGGGTTGGGAAAAATATGTGGGGCCTGAGGGGCGGATCATCGGCATCGACCGCTTCGGGGCGTCCGCTCCCGGTGGCAAGGTATTAAAGGAATTGGGATTCACGGCGGACAACATTGTCCTGAGTGCCCTGGATCTGTTGGAAAAATAAATCATCCGCGTCAGGGGTGCCGGATATGAGGTTCGCGTCAGGTTCGGCACTTCTGACAAACAAGGGGACAGACATGCAGATTGCTGTTCAGACCACGGCCGGGACCCAGATGATCGACATCACGTCCGAGGTTCAGTCCGCCGTGACGGCATCCGGGATCCAAAACGGATGGGTCCATGTGTTTTCCATGCATACCACGGCGGCCGTCACCATCAATGAAAACGCCGACCCATCGGTTGAAGCCGATATCCTCGGATTTATGAACAAAATGGTCCCCCGGGAGGGCGGGTATCGACACAGGGAAGGCAATTCCGCGGCTCATATCAAGGTCAGCCTGTTCGGGCCGTCGGAAACCATTCCGCTGGAAAACGGACGCTTAG
>CAZQIX010000088.1:0-10935 GCA_964593855.1 uncultured Desulfobacula sp.
TCCGTAATGAACCTTCAGTGCCTGGATCTGCCGGTCGATGTCCTGGGCGGACCGGAGAGTGAAGGGCTTTTTGTTTTTGACTTTGCAGAAGGCGCATTTGTACAGGCATCCGTCGGCAATGGTGACAGGAATGAACTGATAGTCCGTATGCCGGGCGTCCGGGGGCATGACCGTAACCCGGGCGCCTGAAACGGCGAACAGGTCCACGGCTCTTCGCTTCAGCACGGCCGGGGTTTTTTCTCGGACCTGTTTCAACCAGCTCAAAAAAGGTTCCGGCAGACCCTGGTCCGGCACCTGGGCCAGAAGATCGGGCCAGTCATCCACAATCTCCCGTATTACTGTTTCTTCAAACGGCTTGCCGCCGAGAAGGGAATTGGTGGGATAGGTGAGATTGGGCAGGTAATATTCGCCCAGGGCTTCGAAAACCCCGGCATACCCGCCGCTCGAATAGTATACCCAGTCATTGCCGTCCGTTCGCTTCAGCCATTCGGAAGGGTGGAGCCAGGCGGTATTTTTGGAGCGGGCTCGCCGGATCTCATGATTCAGATTGAATTCAAAGATATGATCCCGGGTTTCCAATCTGGAAAACAGGCCGTATTTCATCGGGAAGCTGACTTTGGTATATTCCGGGCTGCCCATGCAGTTGAGCTGGATATCCACTTCTTTGTTTCGGAAGCCCTTGGTTGTAAAACACAGGGGGGTATGGGGATCGATAGTCAATGGTTCCATCAGGTTTCGATTTTTTTCTGCCCAGTGTTTACACTGCGGCTCCGGGCTTGGCAATGTTTTTTTAAGATGGCGGCTCTTTTCTTTGAAGCTTTCCCCGGGTTGACGGCACGGCTTGAAATGTCCTATGATGAATGCCGCTGATTCGAATTCGATGTTACTACCGGCGGAGATCCTTTTTTTCCGGGGATGCGTTCCCCGGACAATTCACGAGTGCGGACCATGATTCTGGTTGTCGGTGAAATCCTGTTTGATATGTTTCCGGACGGCAAACGCCTGGGCGGCGCACCCTTTAATTTTGCCTTTCATCTGAAAAAACTGGGATTCCCGGTTCGGCTGATTTCCAGGGTGGGCCGGGATGACCTTGGACGGGAGATTCTGGATTTTCTGGATCGACACGGATTTGACTGTCGGGATATTCAACAGGACCCCGACCGAAAAACAGGGACGGTCACGGTAACGATGGGTCCGGAAAAAAATCATGCCTTCACCATAACGGAAAACGCGGCCTGGGATCATATCGATTTCAATCCGGTCATACAGGCGGTTGCCGACTCCGGACTCAGGATGATTTACTTCGGCACTCTGGTTCAAAGGACGGCCCCAAGCCGTGAGGGGCTCCATGCCGTCCTGGCTGAAAAGCCGTCTGCGGTAAGGTCTTTCTGCGATATCAACCTGAGGCCGGGAGGGTATGGTCCCGCAATCATCAAGGCATCGCTTCAAGCCGCGGATATCCTGAAGCTCAATACCGACGAACTTCTGACCCTGGCCGGCCCGAAGGGCCGTCGAGCATGCTTTGATCTTTCGGCGCGAGGGCTGATGCGCGACCACGCCATCCACTCCCTGATCCTGACCATGGGGGAGCAGGGCAGTCAATGGTTCGCGCCCCAAGGTCATTACCAGGCACGGCCCGAACCCGTGACCCGGATGGTCGATACGGTGGGGGCGGGGGACGCCTATGCCGCCATGGCGGCGGCCGGTATCCTGACCGGGTTTTCGCCGGAGCGCATCCTTCCCCTGGCCGGCCGGTTTGCCGCCCATGTCTGCGGCATCCGGGGGGCGCTGATACAGGACGATAACATTTACAGGGACTTCAAGGCCCGATTGGAGGCAGCCCATGGCGGATAAGGCGGCAAACCGGGGTTTGTATATTCAGATGATCAGCATTCACGGACTGATCCGAGCCCATGACATGGAGCTGGGGCATGACGCGGACACAGGGGGGCAGGTCAAATATGTGATCGAGTTGTGCAAGGCTTTGTCCGAGCAGCCGGGCATCCAAAAAGTGGATCTGCTCACCCGGCTTATTTCAGATCCGTCTTGTTCCGATGATTACAGCCGGCCTGTGGAAACCGTAACTGATCGGTTCCGGATCGTCCGGATCCAGTGCGGCGGCCGAAAATACATCCGCAAGGAGCGGTTGTGGCCTCATCTGGATGAGTTCGTGGATAAAACCATAAAATTCATCAAGGGCGAACGTTGCATCCCGGATCTGGTTCACGGTCATTATCCCGATGCGGGTTACGCCGCCATGGAACTGGCCCGGATTTTCGGTGTTCCTTTCCTGTATACGGGGCATTCCCTTGGACGGCCCAAAAAGGAAAGACTGACGGCTGAAGGACAGGATCCCGATGAGCTGAATCGGAAACTGCGAATCGATCACCGGATCCGGACCGAGGAAACCATCCTGAACTGCGCCGATCTGGTGGTGGCCAGCACCACTCAGGAAGTGGAGGGCCAATACGGGCGGTATCGCAACAAGGATCTGCCGGATTATGAAGTGATCCCCCCCGGCCTGGACATCGACCGTTTTTTCCCTTATTACCATGACGATTTTCCCTCCCCTGAACACAGAGAAGCCTCCCTGTTCGCCCGGGAATCCATGATCAACGAGCTGAACCGGTTTTTTCAGCAGCCGGACAAACCCATGATCCTGGCCCTGTGCCGGCCGGACAAGCGTAAGAATATCGAAGGGCTGATTCAGGCCTACGGGGAGGATTTGGATCTCCAGGCCATGGCCAACCTGGCTGTATTTGCCGGCATCCGCAAGGATATTCAGGACAAGGAGGACAGCGAGCGGGATGTACTGACCCGGATGCTGCTCCTCATGGACAAGTACAATCTGTATGGCCGGATGGCCATCCCCAAGAAACATGATTTCGAACATGAGGTGCCCGAACTCTACCGGATCGCCGCCCGGCGCAAAGGGGTGTTCGTCAATCCGGCCCTGGTGGAACCCTTCGGTCTCACCCTTCTGGAAGCCCTGGCCTGCGGCTTGCCGGTGGTGGCCACCCATGACGGCGGTCCCAGGGATATCATGCGCAACTGCGATGCCGGAATTCTGGTGGACCCCACGGATACCCGGGCCATCGCCCGGGCCGTCAAGGACATCATCGTGCATCCGGAACAATGGCGCCGGTTTTCAAAAAACGGAATCATGAACACCCGGAGCCATTATACCTGGGAAAGCCATGTGAAGACCTACCTTTCAAGGGTCCGGCCCTTTGTCGAAAAACCCGAAAGTCCCGAAATGGGTCCGTCCACGTCTGTTTCCAGTATTGGGAAACGTCTGGCCGGCCTGAACCACATGCTCATCACCGACATCGACAATACGCTTCTGGGCGGTGATCCGGGGGAGTTGGCGCAACTCATGGACCTGCTGACCGAAAACAGGGATTGCATCGGGTTCGGGGTGGCGACGGGGCGGATCTTCGAATCCGCGCTGGATGTGCTCCAGGCCCATGGGCTCATGATGCCGGACATCATCATTTCATCCGTCGGCTCGCGGATCACCTACACGGATTCCCTGCATACGGACAAGGGTTGGGAAACCCATATTTCCAAGAACTGGGATCGACATCGGATTGTCGATCAACTCAACTCCCTAGACTTTCTGGATCCACAGCCCGAAGAGGTGCAGACCCCCTGCAAGGTCAGCTATTTCATGACCCCTGGAAAAGACCGTCTGGCCAGGGTTCGGGGGATTTTGAACCAGAGCCGGCTTCGTCACACCCTGATCTATTCCCATGACAAATATCTGGACATCCTTCCATACCGGGCATCCAAGGGAAAGGCCATTCGATACATCAGCTACAAATGGGAAATTCCCCTGGGCCATTTTCTGGTCTGCGGCGATTCGGGAAACGACGAAGAAATGCTGAGAGGAGAGCCCCTGGGGGTTTTGGTGGGCAATTATCGGCCGGAACTGGAAAAAATACGTTCCATGAAGCATGTGTATTTTGCCGGACGATCCTGTGCCGGCGGCATGATGGAAGGCATGTCCCATTATGATTTCGTGAACAGTGCCAAAGGAGGACAATGACCCTGAAAAACAAGGTTCAGCTGATTACTTATCCCGACAGCCTGGGCGCCAATCTGCCGGAACTGCATTACGTGCTGCGCAAATATTTTTCAAAAGCCGTCGGCGGGGTTCACCTGCTGCCTTTTTATCCATCTTCGTCGGACCGGGGGTTCGCTCCCATCACCTATGATGAAGTGGACCCGGCCTTCGGCACATGGGAGGACATCGAGAAGATCGGCCAGGATTTCGATCTCATCATTGATTTCATGGTGAATCACATATCCCGGCAAAGCGTTTTTTTTCAGGATTACCTGGAAAAGGGGGCGGACAGTGAATATGCGGACATGTTTCTGTCCTTTGACAAACTGGCCCCGAACGGATGGATCAAGGACGAGGACCTGGCTAAAGTGTATACCCGCAAACCCAGACCTCCCTATCAGGTTATCGAGCGGCGGGACGGCACCCTGGAAAAAATCTGGTGTACCTTTGATTACGAGCAGATCGATCTGGATTACAATTCCCCCAAAACCCGGGAAATCATGCGCCGGTTTCTGATTCGACTGGTCCGAAACCAGCCTGTCATGATCCGTCTGGACGCCTTTGCCTATACCACCGTGGAAATCGGCACCCGCTGTTTTTTTCAGGAACCGGCGGTATGGGAGCTGCTCGATTGGTTCAAGGATTATGCCTCCGCCTTTGACACCCAGGTTCTGCCTGAGATTCACGAACACTACGCCTATCAGCTCAAACTGGCCCGGAAAGGCTACTGGTGCTATGATTTTTCGTTGCCCATGCTGGTGCTTCACGCCCTGTCCACCCAGGACAGCCGGCGTCTCAAATCCTGGATGAAAAAATGTCCGCGCAAACAAATCACCACTCTGGACACCCATGACGGTATCGGGGTGGTGGATGTGGCCGATCTGCTGACCCCGGACGAAATTGAACAGACCCTTTCAAAACTTTATGAAAAAGGGTCCAACGTGAAAAAAATGTATTCCGGACCGGAATACCAGAACCTGGATATCTACCAGGTCAACTGCACCTATTATTCGGCCCTGGGGGAAAACGACGACGCCTACATCGCCGCCAGGGCCATACAGTTTTTCACCCCCGGCATCCCCCAGGTCTATTACGTGGGACTTCTGGCCGGTAAAAACGATATTGATCTGGTGGAAAAGACCCGGCTGGGGCGCAACATCAATCGTCACAATTATACCCTGGAGGAAATAAAGGAAGACGTCCGAAAAGAGGTGGTTCAGCGGCTGCTGCGCCTTATGGAGTTTCGGAACACCTATCCGGCCTTCGGCGGCGATTTCAGCCTGGTCAAATGCCGGAACGATCGGATCATCATGGAATGGGTGTATAAAAAGCACCATGTCCGTGCCGACATCGATCTGGCCCGGACCATCACCCGTCTGACCTATTTTGATCCCGTGGCGGGCAGACAGGTGGATTTCACGGCATAGTCGGTTCAGGGTCGGACCATTTTGAAGGTTTTATTTCTCGAATCGTTTTTCGGCGGTTCCCATGAAGACTTCGCTCTGGGCTTCAAGGCCCATTCCCGGCATGACGTCACCCTGGTCACCCTGCCCGCCCGGTTCTGGAAATGGCGGATGCGCGGGGCGGCGCTTTACTTTGTGCGACAGATCAAATCGTTTTCCGGGTATGACGCCGTCATGGCCACGGATCTCCTGGATTTGACGGATTTAAAGGCCCTGGCCGGCCCGGAATTTCCCCCCGTTCTTCTGTATTTTCATGAAAATCAGCTTTCCTATCCCCTGTCCAGAGGCGAACAGCGGGATTTCCACCTGGGTTTTACCAATATTGTTTCCGCATGTGCCGCCGACCAGGTGGTATTCAATTCCCGGTTTCATCAGGACGCTTTTGCCCGGTCGGCCGACTCTCTGATCCGGCGCATGCCCGACTCTGAGCCGTCCTGGATCATGGATGCCGTCAGGGAAAAAACCCGGGTGATTTATCCGGGTTGCCGGTTCGTGCCCGGCCCTGTGGATATCGGACCTGAAGATCCCGGCCCGCCCCTTATTATCTGGAATCATCGGTGGGAACACGATAAAAATCCGGAATTCTTTTTCAAAGCCCTTTTGAGGCTCAAGGAAAACAAAATCCCTTTTTCCCTGGCTCTTCTGGGTGAAAATTTCAACAAGGTTCCGGACATATTCGACCAGGCCCGACGGCAATTCCGGGAAGAAATCCTGGTTTACGGGCATGTGGCTGATCGCAGGGACTATCTCGGCTGGCTGAAAAAGGGCAGGGTGGTGATAAGCACGGCCTTTCAGGAGAACTTCGGCATTTCCGTGGTGGAGGCGGTGCGGCATGGCTGTCTGCCCCTTTTGCCCCGGCGGTTGTCCTATCCTGAAATCATGCCGGAATACAGTCATTCGCGGATTTTTTACCATGACCTGACGGATCTGACGGACCGGCTTTCACAGGTTCTTTTGCAAGGGTCCCGGGGACTGGAACTGCGACGCCGCCTGGCCGTCGACATGGAACCCTTTTCATGGGAAATCATAGTCAAACAGTATGATAACCTTCTGGAAAAATTATAATTTGGGAAGGAAAATACTGTTGACGGATAGCATTTTTATTTCTACATTGAAATCTTTCCGAGGGCTTTGGGCTTTATTTTTTTAGATATTTGGAATCAATGATATGCAGCTTTCACAACAACAGATCGACTATTGCATGGAGTGCGGGGTTTGTACCGGAAGTTGCCCTGTGGCCATGACGCTGGAAGGGTTCTCCCCGCGTCAGATGATCAAACGAACCCTGAGTGAACCACAGGCGGATATCCTCGGCAGCAAGGATATCTGGGCCTGTCTGACCTGTTCGCGATGCTCGGACCGATGCCCGGTGGAAATCGATTTCCCCGGATTTATCCGATCCTATCGCAGCCAGGCCCGACAGTCGGGTAATCTGCCCGTTCTGAGCCATCACGGAATGTTCCATACCCTGACCCGGATTCAGGCCGGCAATGTCCGCCAGAATCGGATCGAATGGGCCCGGAAGGCCGGCAAGATCTCCGAAAAAGGGGATGTTTTCTATTTCACCGGGTGTATCGCCTACTATGATGTGGGATTTCAATACCTGGATCTGAAAATGATCCAGTCGGCGGAAAAACATGTTCAGCTCATGAACAAAATGGGCGTTGAACCAGTGGTCAGCAATGACGAATGCTGTTGCGGACACGATGCATTCTGGAGCGGAGACGAGGAAACGTTCCAGATGCTGGCCGAAAAGAACCTGGCCGCCATTGCCGCGTCCAAAGCCGAAACGGTCGTGTTCGGATGCCCCGAGGGATACTGCATGTTCAGGGAAGCCTACACGGACCGGTTCGGCCCGCTTCCTTTTGAAATCCTGCACATGACGGAATTCCTGGCCAGGGAACTGCCCCGCTCCGGTCTGTCGTTCAAAGATCAAGACACCGTCCGGGTAACTTATCAGGACCCTTGCCGCCTGGGACGGCGAGCCGGAATTTATGACGCCCCCAGGGATCTGATCACCATGGTTCCCGGAACCGTCCTCACCGAAATGGCGCATAACCGGGAGAACGCCGTCTGCTGTGGAACCACGGCCTGGATGGAGTGTTCCACCTGTTCCAAGGTCATGCAGGTGCAGCGGCTGAAGGAAGCCGAAGCCTCGGGTGCGGCCGCCATTGTCACGGCCTGCCCCAAATGCCGGATTCATTTGACATGCGCCCAGAAAAACACGGACCATCACCTGGCCATACTGGACCTGGTGTCCTATGTGGCGGATCATCTGGCGTGAGCAAAGGGATATTTTACAAAGAACTGGAGTTAATCAATGGCTAATCACAACACCCCTCACGGTTCGGTCATGGTGGTGGGTTCCGGCATTGCCGGAATGCAGGCCGCCCTTGACCTGGCCGATTCAGGATACGCTGTTCACCTAATCGAGAAAGCCCCGTCCATCGGCGGGGTCATGGCCCAGCTGGACAAGACCTTTCCCACCAACGACTGCGCCATGTGAGTCATCTCACCCAAACTGGTCGAGGTCGGCCGGCATCTGAACATACAGCTTCATACCCTGAGTACGGTTCAGGACATTCAGGGAGAAGAAGGTGATTTCAGGATCACCCTTAAAATAGCACCCCGGTATGTGGACACGGACAAATGCATCGCCTGCGGGGAATGCACCAAGAAATGTCCGGGGAAGGCCCCGGATGAATACAACGAAGGGCTGGAAAAACGAAAGGCCATTTATGTGCCCTATCCCCAGGCCGTTCCACTGAAATACGTCATCGATCCCACCGTCTGCCTCAAACTTCTTAAAGACAAATGCGGAACCTGCGCCAAGGTTTGTCCGGCCGGGGCCATCAACTACGAGGACAAGGAAGAAATCCTGACCCTGAATGTGGGCTCCGTCATCATGGCCGCCGGGTTCAAGCCTTTTGACCCCTCCCGCATGGACAACCTTCAGTATCCGGCATTTCCCAATGTGGTGACAAGTATCGAGTTCGAACGCATTCTGTCTGCCGGCGGCCCCACCCATGGGCATATCGAATGCTATCCGGACAAATCCGAACCCCGGAGGATCGCCTGGCTTCAGTGCGTGGGGTCCCGCGACCGGAATAAATGCGGCAACGCCTATTGTTCTTCGGTCTGCTGCATGTATGCGGTCAAAGAGGCCATGATGGCCAAGGATCATATTTCAGGGGAATTCGAAGCCTCCGTCTTTCTCATGGATATGCGGACCTACGGCAAGGATTTTGAAAAATATTACGAACGGGCCAGGGAACAGGGGGTCCGGTTCGTAAGATCCCGGATCCATACCATCACCCAGGACGAAAACCATAAACCGGTATGCACCTATGTGACGGAGGAAGGGGTCAACACCCGGGAAGTCTTTGACATGGTGGTGCTGTCCGTGGGCATGGAAACTCCGGCCGATCTGGCCGAAACCGTCCGAGGAATGGGGATCGAACTCAACGAACACCGTTTTGTCGAGACATCCAGCTTCTCACCGGTCGAAACCTCCCGCAAGGGGTTTTATGTTTGCGGCGCCCTTCAGGAGCCCAAGGATATTCCCATGGCCGTCATGGAAGCCAGCGCCGCGGCCTGCGATGCCGGAACGAGGCTGGCCGGGGCAAGAGGAAGCCTGACCCGCACCCGCACTTATCCGGCCGAAACCGATGTCATGGGCCAGCCCCCCCGGGTGGGTGTGTTTGTCTGCAATTGCGGCACCAATATCGGCGGGATCGTCAATGTGCCCGAGGTGGGGGCCTATGCCCGGACCCTTCCCCATGTGGTGTACGTGGAAGAGAATATGTTCACCTGTTCCCAGGATACCCAGGACAAGATGAAACAGGTCATTGAAGACAATCACCTGAATCGGATCGTGATCGCGGCCTGCACCCCGCGGACCCATGAGGCCCTGTTCCAGGAAACCCTGAGAGACGCGGGGCTCAACAAATATCTCATTGAAATGGCCAATATCCGGAATCAGTGTTCCTGGGTCCATTCCAAAGAACCCGGATTGGCCACGGAAAAAGCCAAGGACCTGGTACGCATTGCCGTGGCCAAGGCATCTCTGATGCGGGCTCTGCCTCAGCCATCCGTGGGCATTGTTCAAAAGGGTCTGGTCATCGGCGGGGGAGTGGCCGGCATGACGGCGGCGCTGGGTCTGGCCCGTCAGGGCTTTTTCACTTTTCTGGTGGAAAAGGAACCCATGCTGGGCGGCCGCGCCCTGGGTCTGAACCACACCTGGAAAGGCGAATCCATTTCCGAAAACGTGGCGGCCATGGTTCGGGAAGTCAGTGATCATCCGTTGATCGAAGTGCTGACCGACACGGTGATTTCCGCCACATCCGGTTTCATCGGCAATTTCAAGACCACCCTGACGACCCGGGGCGCGGATCGCGAGGTGGCCCACGGGGCCGTCATCGTTGCCACGGGCGCTAAGGAACGGCGGCCCGACGAATATCTCTACGGCGAGGACGACCGGATTGTCACCCATCTGGAACTGGACGCCAGGCTGGCCGGGAGCCCTGAATTCGCCCGGAGCCTGAACACGGCCGTTTTCATTCAGTGCGTCGGGTCCAGGGAACCGGAACGTCCCTACTGCTCCAAGGTCTGCTGCACCCATGCCGTCAAGACGGCCCTTGCCTTCAAGGATCAGAATCCGGACATGGCCGTCTATGTCCTCTATCGGGACATCCGGACCTATGGACAGCGGGAAACGGTTTATCAGGCGGCCCGGGATGCAGGCGTGATTTTCATCCGGTACGACCTGGATCGAAAACCCCGTGTCGAGCGCCTGGGAGAGAGCCTGTGCGTGACGATCAAGGATCATGTGCTGGGCTTGCCGCTATCCATCGAGACCGATCTCATCTCGTTGGCATCGGCCATTGTTCCGGAAGACAACGAGGCCCTGGCCCAGATGTTCAAACTGTCCCTCAACGACGATCGGTTCTTCATGGAAGCCCACGCCAAACTGAGGCCCGTGGATTTCGCAACCGACGGAATTTTCCTGGCGGGCATGGCCCATTATCCCAAACCCGTGGAAGAAAGCGTGGCCCAGGCCAAGGCGGCCGCATCCAGAGCCACCGTGGTTCTCTCACGGGATACCGTGACCGTGGACGGCGTGGTCTCCCAGGTCAATGAAGCCCTTTGCCGGGGTTGCGGGGCTTGTGAAGAGGCCTGTGCCTTCGGGGCCATCACGGTCCGGGAACTGGGCAACGGCATCAAGATCGCCCATGTTCAGCAGGCTCTGTGCAAGGGTTGTGCCGCCTGTTCGTCCGCCTGCCCCACAGGCGCCGCCGGCGTTTTCCATTATAATCATGAGGTGCTGGCCATGATTGAAACAGCACTGGAATCTTAGATCAAGGATAGACCAAGAAAGGATAGACCATGTCCATTGATTTCAATCCC
>CAZQIX010000089.1:0-10393 GCA_964593855.1 uncultured Desulfobacula sp.
AATAAATTGCAATTTCTGGGGAAAAACTTGAAGAAATAATGTTGTAATCAACAGGTTGGACGGATTGTGCAAAGGAGCGATCGGGATGTAGCTTTGGATGGCGTTTTTCACGGAATCATCCACCCGGACGGCGGATTTGAACGTTTCGCCGCCCTGGACCACCCGATGCCCGATCGCATCGATTTCACCCGTGTCTTTGATCACGCCTTTTTTCGGGTCCGCAATCCGATCAACGACAAGGTGCATGGCCTCACGATGATCTTTTACAGAAATCTTTCCCACTGTTTTTTCTTCCGGCTTTTGCGTATCTGCCGGGAAAACCGTGTGGGTCCAGGAACCGCGGGGTTCGCCGATCCGCTCGATCAGGCCTGAAGCCATCACGCTCTTTTGCGCCATATCAAAAAGCTGATATTTCAGTGAGGAACTGCCGGTATTGATGACCAGAATTTTCATATCATCCCTTTGATCGATATCTGCCAAGTTGCTTAAAATGCCTGCCCTGCGAGTCTGAGGCAGGGCAGAACCGCTCTTGAAATACCCGGATCATTCACCTTTCCGGGGACGCATGTCCGCCTTGTCAATCCCGGCCACGACGACCGGTTTTTTCATGGCATCCCGGCGGAAGGGTTCTCCCAGTTCCATATTGGTCATGACTTCCAGAAATGTGGTCCGGCCTTCTTCCATCTGGCGTTTGACCGCAAGACCAAGCTCCTGTGTCAGTTCATCCGGGGTCCACACCTGAATGCCTTCAAGGCCGCAGGCCTGAGCGATTTTTGCATAATGGACATCGCGGTCCAGTTCGGTTCCGACAAAATTATCGTCAAACCAGAGTGTGGTGTTGCGCTTTTCCGCGCCCCAGTGATAGTTGCGGAAAATAATCATGGTGATGGCCGGCCAGCCGTCACGGCCGCATGCGGTCATCTCGTTCATGGAGATCCCGAATGCGCCGTCACCGGCAAACCCTATAACCGGGACATCCGGTTTTGCAATCTTGGCCCCGAGAATGGCCGGGAAGCCGTATCCACACGGGCCGAACATCCCCGGTGCCAGATACTTTCGTCCCTGCTCAAAGGTCGGATATGCATTGCCGATGGCACAGGAATTACCGATGTCCGAAGAGATAATGACGTCCTCGGGCAACGCTTTCATAATCGCGCGCCAGGCCATGCGGGAGGTCATTTTATCCGGGTCTGCCTTTTGCGCTCTCCGGTTCCATGTGGTTCCGGGATCGTCGGCTTCGTGATCCATTGTTTCAAGTTCGGCTGCCCAGGCCGCTTTGGTCGATTCAATCAATGCCTTTCGCTGTTCACGGCCTTTATCCCCGGCAGTCCGGGCCAACCCCTCAAGAATATTCCGGGCCACTTTCTTTGCATCCCCTGCGATGCCGACCGTCACGGGTTTGGTCAGGCCGATGCGGTCCGGATTGATGTCGACCTGAATGACGGCAGCCCCCTTGGGCCAGTAATCAATGCCGTATCCGGGAAGCGTGGAAAAAGGATTGAGCCGGGTGCCAAGAGCGAGCACCACATCGGCCTTTGAGATCAGTTCCATTGCCGCCTTTGAGCCGTTGTACCCCAAGGGTCCTGCAAAAAGGGGATGGGAGCCGGGGAAGGCATCATTGTGCTGATAACCGCAGCAGACAGGGGCATCCAGCTTTTCCGCCAGCACCATTGCCTCTTCAATGGCATTGCCGATCACAACGCCGCCGCCGTTCAGGATGACGGGAAACTGGGCATTGGAGAGCAGCCGGGCCGCTTGGGCAATTGATTTTTCACCCCCGGCCGGCAGTTCGAATTCCACTACTTCCGGCAGGTCGATATCAATCACCTGGGTCCAGAAATCACGCGGCACATTGATCTGCGCCGGAGCACACGCGCGCCTGGCCTTGAGGATCACCCGGTTGAGCACTTCGGCCATGCGGCCTGGGTGCAGCACTTCTTCCTGATAGGCCACCATGTCTTTAAAGATCGCCATCTGGGGGACTTCCTGAAATCCGCCCTGCCCCATGGTCATGTTGGCGGCCTGGGGTGTGACCAGCAGCAGCGGCGTATGATTCCAGAAGGCTGTTTTCACTGGCGTGACAAAGTTGGTGATCCCCGGTCCGTTCTGGGCGATCATCATCGACATCCTGCCGGATGCGCGGGTATAGCCGTCCGCCATCATTCCGGCATTACCTTCGTGGCCGCAGTCCCAGAAGGTGATCCCGGCTTTCGGGAACAGATCCGAAACCGGCATCATGGCCGAACCGATAATTCCGAATGCATCCTCAATGCCGTGAATCTGAAGCACTTTCACAAAGGCTTCTTCTGTTGTCATTTTCATTTTGCTTCCTCCGTAAAATATTTTTCCACGCGTTTGCGGGTTGATTCTGCTCTATTCCAATTCCGATCTGAACTGGCGCGTCATAAGGCGCTCATACACAGACGGCATCACCCTTGAAATCAAGTATCCGAGCTTTCCAAAAAAGGTGAAGACCATCATCGATCTTTCATTTTCAACACCTTCCCGTATTTTCGCCGCCACAAATTCAGGCGTCTGCTCCTGCCCGATCCGGGTCTGCTCCCTGTTCGTAATCCGGCCGTCGCCCCCCAGGGCCCGTGTCTGCAGATTGGTTCTGATAAATCCGGGGCAGACGATCATCACATGGACCCCTTTGTGCCGCAACTCGCAGCGAAGGGATGTGAAAAATCCATGCAGGGCATGCTTGGATGCGGCATAACCGCAGCGCCCCAGAAGCGGTGCCACACCTGCAATCGATTCGTTGACCACAATGCTGCCGCGATTTTTGATCAGTTCATCCAGTGCGGCTTTGGTCATATAGACCGATCCGAAAAAATTGACCGCCATGACCTTTTCCACCACACCGATCTTTGTTCTTTCAAAAAGGCTTCTCTGGGTGATCCCGGCGTTATTGAACAAAAGATCAACCGTCCCGAACCGCTTTACGGTTTCTTTTACCACGCTTTTGCAGGCGTCAAAATTCGCGACATCACATACCGCAGCCAGAACGGGGATATTTTCGGATTCAAATTCATTCCTGCGCTGTTCAAGGGTCTGCGCGTCCATATCGACCAGAACGATGTTGGCACCGGCACGGGCGAACTCCCGCGCCGCAGCGAGCCCGATGCCGGATGCACCGCCGGTAATGACGGCTGTTTTTCCTCTGAAAGACCGTTCAGGCAAGAGCTTTTGCCTCCTGACGATTATTTTTGACTCTGGAAAAATAAAACGCCGTGGCAAGTCCTGCGATGATATGCCAGATTCCCCACCAGGCCACAAGGATCGCCATGCCGCCCAGACCGTTAAAAAAGTTGAACACTAGGATCAGACCCAGCGCAGAGTTCTGAATCCCGACTTCAATGCAGACCGCCCGGCAGTCGCCTTCCGAAAGGCCGAAAATCCTGCCGGACCAGTAGCCGATGTTCAGGGCCAGTGCATTGTGAAGAAAAACCGCAAAGACCACCAGCCCCACATAGTTTAGAAAATGCTGCCAGTTGGCCGCCAGCGCCCCGCAGACGATCACAATGAAAAAGACCAGAGAAAAAATCTTGAACGGCTTTCTCACCTTCCCGGCCAGTTCCGGCCGGTATCGGCCAAGGGTCATGCCCACGAGCATGGGAATCCCCAGAATCAGGAACACGGTGACAAAAACATCGACAGGATCAAGGCTGACTTTCTGCAGGATGGGGGCTGTGGCAGGATTCAGCCGTCCCCATAAAGAAATGTTCAAAGGGGTCATCAAAATGGCCGCCACCGTGGATACCGCTGTCATGGAAATGGAAACCGCACTGTTCCCTTTGGCAAGGTATGTAATGATATTGGACAGGTTGCCCCCGGGGCAGGCCGCCACCAGGATCATCCCCAGCGCGATGGACGGCATGGGTTTGATCAGAAGAACCAGAAGAAAGGTGAAGACCGGCAGCAGGATAAACTGGGCCATGAGCCCGATGGCCGGTGCTTTGGGGGCGGAAATGATCCGTTTGAAATCTTCAAATTTGAGCTCAAGGGCCACACCCAGCATCATCAGTCCGATGGCGACATTAATGATGGCGATACCTGTGGCGTTGAAATTAAGCTGAACCTGATCCAGCGGTAAAGGATTCATATCTTTTCCTCCTTAAATTGCATTGACTGGCCGCAACGAAAAACCGGCAGCCCGGACCCTGATAAAAAGGCCTGCCCGTAAATTATTCCCCCGAAGGTTCCTGGTGCATTGCCTTGAAATGCATCAATCCGGGCGCGAACAGGTGGGCACCGGGATCGACATCACACTGGATCACCGAGCAGCCCCCTGAGGTCAGCGCATCCTTCAGCGCTTTGGTCAACGTCTTTTCGTCGTTGGCCCTGGCACCGAAAGCCCCCATTGACCGGGCCAGATCGTCCCAGGCGATTTCGCCCAGATCCGTGTTGATGGTTCCTGTTTTATCCGGCCCCAGAGCGGAATTGAACATATTCTTTACCGGTTCCAGCGCCACCATCTGGTTGATTTTTACCATCCCCCACTGCCTGTCATTCATTACAAGAAAAATGGGTGCCAGGTTATATCGCACAGCCGTTTCAATTTCCTGCATGTTAAAGCCCATGGCCCCGTCACCGATGATGCAGTAGACCTGTTTTCCCGGTCTTGCCAGGCAGGCCGCAACCGCCTGACCCACCCCTGCACCGAGATGGCCCATATGGGGGGTGCCAAGCTGGGTATTCGGTGTCCGGACCGGCGTGTAGAAATTGCCCCACACCGCGCTGTTACCGCCGTCGAACACCACGACGGCATCCTCGTCAAAAATCTGTGAACAGATGCGGGGCACATGGCCTGAAATCATCCCTTCAGCCGGGCTGTCCAGAATCTGGTCCAGTATTTTCCGGTCGGCTTCAATCTCTTTTGATAACTCAGCCACACGGGTTTTGCGTTCATCGATATTCATGGCGCCCTGCAATGGTTTGAGCTTTTCAATCAACTGCTTTATAAACAATTTGGCATCACCGAGGATACCCAGATTTACCGGACGGTTTCTTCCCAGGATTTTTTCATCCGTATCGACCTGGATGAAGCTTAAATCGGCCTGCTTGCCCCAATATGGTGCTTTCCCCCACCAGTCGGTTTCACCCATGTCAGAGCCCAGGCAAAGACAGACATCTGCCGCATTTCTTACCGAATTGTTGGCATCGATATGCACCAGCGGCCAGACCAGCGGATGGCGTTCGTCCATCACACCGCGCGCGGCCCAGGAGGTCGTGATGGGTGCATACAGTTGTTCCGCAAGTTCCTTGAGTTCCTCAAACGCCTGTGCATGAACGATCCCGCTGCCGGCCTGGATCATCGGCAGTTTTGCTTTGGCCAGCATCCGGGCGGCCTCATCCACCTGTTCGGGCAGAGGCGCCAAAGGCGCCGTGCGGCGATATTGTGCCGGCATCTGTATGGGAACGGCCGGGCAGAATCCATTGATCAGGTTTTCAGGGATATCGAGATGCACAACGCCCGGACGCCCCTGGTAGCAGGCCCGCAAAGCCTGCCGCAGCAGTTCGGGTATCCGCCCGGCATAAGCACAGGAGGCAGACCACTTGGCCATGGAAGAAATGACACCGACCTGATCGAAGCACTGGTAGGCTCCACCGCGATCCGGCTGGGTAATGCCGGTACGCCGGGAGCTTGTGATCAGCAGCACCCTATTTCCTTCCGTGTTTTCCACGGCGACTCCGGCCAGCATATTGGCCACTCCGGGTCCGTTGCTGGCGATGCATACTCCGAGCCGCCCGGTAAGCCTGGCATAAGCACCTGCCATATGTGCGGCCACCGACTCATGCCGCGGAGAAATCATCTTGATGCCTTCCTCCACCATATGCGCAAATAATTGCAGGTAGGTTCCGTCTATAATGCCGAAAAAAGTTTCAACACCCTCATTTTTAAGCATTCTGGCAATAATCTGGCCACCGGTTGTTTCTCCCATAATTTCCTCCTGGCTGCTTTTAATATAACGGACATGGGCCGAAGCCCCAAATAATCATTTTAGGGGTGAGGTATGAGGGTTGAGGTTTGAGGGAAAAAGCTCCAAGGCCATCTCAAAACTCATTCCTCATAACTCACTCCTCATTCCTCATCAAAGTTCCATGAGCTGGCCGCCGCATATATTCAGCGCCTGGCCCGTAACATAGGACGATGCGTCCGATGCCAGAAATGCAGCCATGTCAGCGACTTCGGCAGGGGTTCCGATCCGTCCCATGGGAATGGTTTCGCACATTTTGCGTTCCTGTTCCTCGACAGTGGAATTTAAGAATTGTGCTTCAAGGCCGAACCGCCACTTTTCAAGATCGGTCATGATCTGTCCGGGGCAGATGGCATTGACCCTTATTTTAAGCCCTGCAAGCTCTTTGGCCATGACTTTGGTCAACATGATCACGCCCGCCTTGGCCACGGCATATGCCCCGTTGAACAAGGGCGGCACCTTACCGGCACGGGAAGCGGTATTGATAATGACCCCTCCTTTTTCGGACATCAGCGGGACAATGGCCTTGGACACCCTGAAAACCCCGTGCAGGTTGACATCGACGGTTTTCATCCAGGCACTTTCATCATAGGTGTGGACTCCGTTGGGTACGCCAAATGTGGCCCCGGCATTGTTGCACAGGATGTCGACCCGGCCGAACCTGTCTTTGACCGCCTGCGCCATCTGCGTAACCTTGGTTGTATCGGTCACATCGACATTGACGGTAAGTGTCTCCACCGAATACTGCCCGGCAAGTTCGGATGCAATGGTCTGCATTTCAGAAACAGTGCCGGTCTTGACATCCGCATTGAACGCTTCGGCATCCCCGAAGTCGGCAATTACCACATGGCAGCCTTCTGCCGCAAGTTTTGCTGCAATGGCATATCCGATACCGGATTTTTTCCCGGAACCGGTTACCAGTGCAACCCTGTCTTTCAATGATTCCATAGGCCCTCCTTGATAATGACGGGTCATTTCACAACAATGCCCTGAATTATTTTTTCAACACTGTAATCGTATATTTTCATGTAACTCTGATCGGCAAACAGGGTATGTTCCAGCTTTTTAAACTGGACCAGCCCGTGAATGGTACCCCAGAACAGGATCGAGAATTTCTCAGGGTCTTTTTCGTCAAACAGTCCTGTTTCATTTCCGTCCACGACAATTTTTTCAATGACCCGCAGGACACTGCCGGCCGACATATCGATCCGCTGTTTCAGGTCATCTTTGAAAAATATCCGGGGTGAAGATAAAAACGTATTGATAATATTGTAGTAGTCTTTCTGAGTCTGCGAAAAATCATAGAATGCATCGGCGATCCTTCGCAGTTTGAGGTCCGGTGCGATCGGATTGTCATCGATTTTAAGGACAGCCTGCGTCAGGATGCCAATTCCTTCTTCCTGAAGCGCAACAAAGATGTCTTCCTTGGACTTGTAATAGAAATAGATCGTACCGACGCCGACTTCGGCTTCTCTGGCAATCCTGCTGATCGATATTTTTTCGATTCCTTTGGAAAACAACAGCTTTCTGGCCGCATCGAGGATCTGATTTCGCCGGGTGGCTTTTTCCTTTTCCCGCCGTTCTTTTATGCCCATGCCGCCCCGCTGGTTGAGTCAAATTTATTTTTCGAACATAGTTCGATTTAATCCCGATTTTTGTATCTTGTCAATAAAAAAATGAAAGCCTTCCGGCTGACATGGGAAAAGACGGCAGGCGGCATTTCAAAACATCGATATCCCTATCTATAGTAAAATTTCAGACAAATAAACGAAAAACCGAGTTGGTCTGAGAATCGGTTGAGCGCCTTGACAAAGACAGCGGTATCATCTGATCCAAAGACTATAGAACGGTGTTCGATAAAAAGTGTGAAAAGGCCAGGCGAAAGCCTGCGGATGATTGTTCTTGTCCCTGTCTATCCGCTCAATGCCGGCGCGCTGGTGGTGGCGGATATTATTCTTTCCCATTCAAAAGATGCCGCAAATACCATACTCGAATTCGTCCGCGAACGGTCCAACAATGCCGGGATTAATTTTGATCCGGAAGTGGCTGAATCTGAAAAAAAATCTCGGGTTACCGGAATGCCGCTCTGGCCAAAAGTTTCCTTTTCCTTGCCAACCACGGGACATCCCACTGGTCCGGAAAGCAGATACTGACAAAAAGCCAGGCCAAGAGGATCAACTCGCTGATGCTGAACTGACAGCACATACGATGCGGTGGGCGATTTTGAGTATCGGGTGGGGCTGCCCGGAAAAAGCGGTGTCGGCGACGGGACCATCGCCCTGATACTGGAAAAACTGAGCGTCAGCGTCTGGTCTCCCGGTCTGAATGCAAATGGAAATTCTCTTGCCGGGACGCTTGCACTGGAACTTTTTACCACCAAAACCGGCATGTCTATCTTCTGAACCAGAAAATGCTCAAGAAGGAGGGCAAGATAAATGATGCTGTTATTAAAAACATGCTTTCATGGCGTTACAGTGGTTTCCATGTTTATACCGGTGACAGACGCCTTTCGACAAAATCGGTCTCGGTAACCTGGCCCGGTATATTATCCGGGCTTGCTGATCACAGGATAGAATGGCCTATGTTCCGGCTGAAGACTCAGCAGATGATGTTGCCAAAGTGATCTACGCATCAAAAGACAGAAAGTCCCGGAAAATCTTCAACGCTTTGGACTGGCTTGCCAGGCTGGTGACACATATTCCTGGAAGATATGAGCAGACGGTCAGTTATTATGGTTGGTATTCGAACAAATCCCGCGGAATGAGGAAAAAGGCCGGCACGGACGACACCATTCCTGCAGTGATGCCCAGTGATCTGTCCTCCAAAGAATCACGGCAGAACTGGGCACGCCTGATTCAGAAGATTTATGAAGTTGATCCGCTTGTGTGGGAAAGCAGCATGACAAATCCTTCGGTTTCTGGTTCAATTTTTGCGTTCAATTTTTGCATAAAGATGGACATATACTACAGTACACCGAACCGACTCGTACCCAGCGTAATATTCTGAAAAAATTAAAAATATCTATTCCAAAAAGAGTGAAGTCCTTCACAGGCACCCCTTAAAACCTTCTGATTTTGTGGGCACTACGCCATTTTTTGGGATAGTCCGGGAGAAAATTTTTGATACATGATCAGGACCGAACTGGCAATAGTCCACGCCTATTCCGACACAATAGCCCTTATTTTAGCCAGGGCATCACTTACCACTGAGGCTGGTGCCTTTTCAGCAAACTTCAAACCTCTTTCTAAAAAATCAATCGTCTTGACTTGATGACAGAGGACAACACCAGAAATCTGTTCCCCAGCTAAAGAAACTTCAAAACCATGCCCCCGGACTCGGCTTGTGACTGGGGCTACCAAGGCCAGCAGAGTTTTTTTATTAAAAATCGCAGGAGAAAGGACCAGGGCAGGCCGATGTCCCATTTGCTCGTGACCGGCTGCTGGATCAAAGTCTGTCCATACAAGATCCCCACGCTCAGGGATATACGGTTTTCTTTCGGATCTTTCGGCCATTACCATTCATTCCCTACGGGCTTGTCGTTCAACCATGCCTTATCCTCAGCATCCAAAGCAAGAGCCTCAGGATCACATTGGCTTAAAATCTCCTCAAGATAATATTCTTTTTTATTTTGGACCGGGGTAATAATGATCCTGCCATCTTTTGCCTCAATGGTAACGGCCTGGTCCTTTTCAAGGCGGACCATGTCAGCGATTATTTTTGGTATCCTGGCCGCCAAGCTATTACCCCACTTTTTAATAACCAGTTCTGTCATTTCGTTTTTCCTTTATAGTTTAAACATTGTATAAACATGCTACAGCATGAAAAGCATTGTGTCAACTCGGATCTTATTTTGTTAATAGTCGCCGTCAGCGATTAGATATCGCCTTTATTGAAAAATTCTGTTGGATCTGTTCCAGTATTATGTTCAGGGAAAATCGACCGCACACAGGTATGGATTTTCACGCCTGATTTTGATCCTGTCGTTGTTTACACTTCTCCTTCTTTTGCCTCACCTGTGACGTGCAGGAAAAGATCATCCGGATATCCTCCTTCATGGTCTTGGAAATGATGTTTTTGATGATAGGCAACATACCAGCCCGGTGGCCGTTATTAAACCCCGGCCGCATTTAGGGCCGGATCGATCCGTCAGGGCGGGGCGGTTCTTGAGTGTGACACTGACGCCTTCTTAAGGATAATCATCATTGGACGTCATCTTCATCGTAAATATCAAAATCGGGATAATGCTTTTTAGCGCATTCCCGGCAGATACCATGACTGAACTGTGCCTCTGAACGTTCATGGATATACTGCTCAATCTGCTGCCAATACCCTTGGTCATCTCTGATCTTTTTGCAGTGGGAACAGATCGGCAAAAGTCCGCTGAGCTGTTTCACATTGGCAAGGGCCTTTTT
>CAZQIX010000090.1:0-9664 GCA_964593855.1 uncultured Desulfobacula sp.
CCGAGCCCGAGCATGACGTAAATCAGGGCGGAAATCATGATGTTGGTCTGGTACATGGAAAAAATATGGGGAAACAGCAGGATCAATATCGCCACCACCCCTGTGACGGGCCAGAAAATCCGGGGATTTTCCAGAATTTTCTGCAGGATGGGGGACGATTGTTTTTTCCGGGATCCCTTTTTTTCTTTCCGCCGGATCATGTAACGCCACAAAAAGGACAGAAAAAAAGCCGAGGCCCCGACCATGGCCATATTGGACCATCTCCACTCGATGGTCTGGGTAATGGTGTTGACCCGGATCACCATGATGGGAAAGGTCAGGAACATGAACCAGACAGAGGCAAATAATGATTTCTTTATTTCATTTAGCATATTCATGGCAGCTTCTTCATGGATGGCGGTTTACACTTTTTTGGTTTCCCGACGGCCCAGAATCCCGGAAGGCCTGAAAATCAGGATACAGACGAGAATCAAAAAGGCAAACACATCTTCGTAATCACTGGAGATGTATCCTGTAAAGACACTTTCCGAAAGCCCCAGGATGAACGCACCCAGCACGGCCCCCGGCAGGCTGCCGATGCCGCCCAGCACGGCGGCGACAAAGGCCTTGATACCGGCGATGAAGCCCATGTAAAAATTGATCTGCCCGATGTGCGACGCGATGAGCAGGCCTCCGATGGCGGCCGTGGCCGATCCTACGACAAAGGTGATCGAAATCACCTGGTTGACGTTGACCCCTAACAGCGATGCCATGATTCTGTCCTGGGAGGTGGCCCGCATGGCCTTGCCGATATTGGTATACTTGATCAGGCCGGTCAAAAGCACCATGACCACGATGGTGGTGACGATGATCACCAGCTCTGCCGAGGACATGAAATGGGCATAGGGCTCCCAGAATTTGAAATCCGGTATCAGACTGGGAAAGGGCAGAAAATCGGAGGTCTGGGCCAGAAGAACATAGTTCTGGAGGAACAATGACATGCCGATGGCACTGATCAGCGCCGACAGCCGGGGCGCTTTCCGCAGCGGCTTGTAGGCGATCTTTTCCATGGTGTAGCCGTAGGCGCAGGAATACAGCACGGCGGCCGCACCCGCGAACACCACGACCCCCAGGGCCGGCATGCCCATCATGGTCAACACCGTCGACACGATCAGGCCGGTGAACGCACCGATCATGTATATCTCGCCATGGGCGAAATTGATCAGCTCGATAATGCCGTACACCATGGTGTACCCCAGGGCGATCAGGGCGTAAATGCTGCCCCGTGTCAGTCCCCCCAGAACCAGTAATAACAGATAATCAAAATCCATAAGATTTATTTCTGTTCCACAAAAGCACCGTTGTCAACCTTGTATACGGCAAAACCGATACCGATGGCATCCCCTTTTTCGTCGAACTTGATATTTCCCAGCGGGGTTTCGGTCAGGTCGTTGCGAAGGCTTTTCACAATGGCTTCATAGTCGGTTGATCCGGCTTTTTCAATGGCGTTGAGCAGACACAGGGTGGCGGCATAGGCGGAATCGAAAAATGCGCCGGGATCCTCGCCGTAAGCTTCCTGGTGTTCTTTTTTAGCCTGGATGGCCAGCGGGTTGGACGAAATATCCATGGGACCCGTGGCATAGACGCCTTCCGCGTATTCACCGGCGACCTTGATGAAGGTATCGTCTTTAACCCCGTCCGGGCCGATGAAAAGGGTATCCATGCGTTTTTTGCGCATCAGGGTGACGATTTTGGAGGCTTCGGGATGATATCCGCCCCAGACCACCAGCTCCGGGTTTTTGCTTCTGATTTTCGTGACAATGGCGGAATAGTCCACCGCGCCGGGGGTCACGCCCTCATAAAGGACCACTTCGACGCCTGCCTGGTCAAAATACTGCTTGGCCAACTCGGCCGCACCTTTTCCATAGTCGCCCTTGTCATGAAGGACGGCCACTTTTTTGACCTTGAGCACTTCCGTCGCGAACTTGACTTGAAGCTGGGCCTGGGCCGCATCATGGGCGATGGTCCGGAAAAAGTTGGGGTATTCGCCGCTGAAGGTCAGGTCCGGGTTGGTGGCGGACGGGGACATGCACACCACCTTGGCTTCCTTGTAAAAACCCACCGCTGCCTTGGTCGCGCCGCTGCAGATATGACCCATGACCACGTCGACCCCGCTTGAAATCAGTTTGCTGGCCGTGTTGCCCGCCACTTCGGGTTTGCAGACATCGTCTTCCACCAGCAATTCCACCTGTTTGCCGAAAACGCCGCCGGCGGCATTGATTTTTTTCACGACCAGTTCCGCGGCACGGACGGACGGAATCCCGTATGAGGCAAGGTCTCCGCTGTGAGCCCCGGCCACACCGAGTTTGATGGTCGCTTTTTCAGAGGCATCGGCCGGCATTCCGCCGGCAAAGAGCATTGTCCCAACTGTCACTATGACCAAGAGTTTAACAAACAAACGATTCATGAACTAATCTCCTTTCTTTTCTTTAAATGCAGACCCCGCAACGAACCGGTATGGCCGTTGCAGGGTTCTGTCGGACACGCTATCTCTTTTAGGCCATCGACAGCCTTTTTGTCAAACCCAAAATGACCTGATCCCAATTAATCGGCCGATGTCCGGATGTGATTACCTCTTCAATGCCGACCCGATCTCTTTTCCAAAAGCGATGCTGTGAGTGATGGCCTCTGAATCCGGGTTCCATTTTTCACGCAGCCCGTCGTTCAGAAGTTCGAAACCGCCTTGTTTCAATTTTTCGGAAATGACCTTGACCGATTCCCCGCTCCAGCCGTAGCAGCCGAAGGCGGCGGCTTTCTTGCTTTTGAAGCGCAGTCCGATGATTTCTTCAAAAATGCCGGCCAGAGCGGACAATATGCCCTTGTTCACCGTCGGTGAACCGGCCAGAATCGCCTTGGATTTGAAAATTTCCGTGATCACGTCGTTTTTGTCGGCCTTGGAAACATTGAACAGCTTGACCGCGACCGTAGGGTCCGCCTGGGTAATGCCCCTGGCGATGGCTTCAGCCATTCGCCGGGTGCCGTCCCACATGGTGTCGTAAATGATGGTGATCTGGTTTTCCGCGTACTGGTCGGCCCATTCAACATATTTGTTCACGATCTGCAGCGGGTCTTTTCGCCAGATGATCCCGTGGCTGGGACAGATCATATCCACCGGTACGTTCAACCCCACCACTTCCCTGATCTTCTGAGTGACCTGGGCGCTGAACGGGGTCAGGATATTGGCGTAATACTTGATGGCTTCCTGATACAGTTCGGCCTGGTCGATGAGATCGTTGTACATGAGTTCGGAGGCGATGTGCTGGCCGAAGCCGTCATTGCTGAACAGAATATTGTCCCCGGTCAGATAGCAGAACATGCTGTCCGGCCAGTGAAGCATCCGGGCTTCGATAAAGATCAGCTCCTTTGAGCCGATGCTCAGCTTGTCCCCGGTTTTGACCACCTTGAAATTCCAGTCCTGATGGTAATGCCCCTTGAGAGACTGGACCCCGTTGGCCGTGCAGTAAACGGGCGTGTCCGGAATGTGGCGCATCAGCTCCGGCAAGGCCCCGGAATGGTCGGATTCCGCATGGTTGGCAATGATAAAATCGATTTTGTCCAAAGGGATTTCCGTTTTCAGGTTTTCCACGAATTCATTGGAAAATCTGGCCCACACCGTGTCGATCAGCACGGTTTTTTCATCCTGAACCAGATATGAATTATAGCTGGACCCCCGATGCGTGGAATATTCCTCTCCGTGAAACCGTTTCAATTCCCAGTCGATTTTTCCCACCCAGCGAATGTTGTCTTTGATTTTAAAATGCATGTCGTCCTCCCTTTTTCATTTCCTCGGATGAGGTTGTTGATTCTTGTGTATCAAGCCCGTATCCGATTGTAAAGCATTATGAATTTTGGGTGCGCTCTTGGTCCAGGTCGTCTTGATCCTCTGGAACAAAGAACTCCACCCGATTCCGTCCAAGGGCCTTGGCATGATAAAGGGCTTGATCCGCCATTTCCACCAATTCCTCAGGTCCGGACACCTGGGGCGCTGTTCGAGTAACCACGCCCAGGCTCAAGGTGACCTGCTTCCATTCCGAGCTTTCATGAGGGATGCCCAGATCAACCGTACGGCACCTTATTTTTTCTGCGACCTTCAAAGCTCCTTTTTTATCGGTATCGGGTAGAATGGCGATGAATTCCTCTCCACCATAACGAGCACAGAAATCCCCCGGTCTTTTCAAGGCAGCTTTCAATCCCGCAGCCACCCGGATCAAACATTGGTCTCCGGCTTTATGCCCATAGGTGTCATTGTATTTTTTAAAAAAATCCACATCTCCCATGATGATCGACAATGGGCTGCCTTTACGGGCGCAGATATCGAACTCAACTCCGATTCTCTCGGAAAAATTTCGCCGGTTGGGGATACCTGTCAAAGAATCCGTAACGGCTTGTTGCCTTAGTGTCTCATGGGCATGATTTAAGGCTCTGCCGAAAAACAAGATCCCGCCCAGGCCAAGCAACAGCAAAGAAAAATAACCAAAGACCATTCTTCTCCAGGGAATTTCCTCTCGAACCGGAAAATCAATTCGAATACCTCCTCGAATGTCTCCTTTTTTGTAGCCCTGTAACTGATGGCACGGCAAGCAAGAGGCATCTGTGACCAAGGGCGCCATGTAAAAATAAAAAGTCTGCTTGTCTCTTTCAATGAATGCCCAAGCCTCGTTTGTCCCCTTTTCAAATAATAGCAATGCCTCGCTTTCAAGATTCTCGGGCCGGTTGCCGGGATTCAGAGGATTCAGGCTCGTAATGTGATATTGAATCCCGTCGAGTCGACCGGACATTTCGGCTATTTCCCGGGTCATCAACGAGGGATTGACCAGAGTAAGGGTCAAGTCCGGGCGGACGGTTATGTCGCGCAAAGGCACATTCAGAAAGGGATTGGGCTGAGTTGTCTTTGTCACCGGAACATACACCCCGCCGTGCAGAGCATTCCAGGAGCGCGTCAACCATATGTGCTTGAAGAAACCACGTGCGGATTGTAAATAGATTTCAGCTCGATGATCCCGGGCAGTGGTAAAAGCCATCCACAAAAAACCGGTGATCAAAAACATCCATATGGTGCAAACAACACCGATTGTCTTTTTCATCCATTTTTATCCTTTGCGGAACATCAACAATCATTTATAAAACGATTAGATCAGGCTGTTGTCAAGCATTCAAATTTATTTTCTGAATTTGATATAGATCAAAGATTCATGGTTTCCGGTTGGTTACCTTCGAATTCAAGACTAGGGGAAGATGCGTCGCCGGTATCTTGACGGACGAATGCGTTCGTATCGCCGGAAACGGCGTCTGTCTTTTCCGGCTAACCATTTCCCATCAATCAAGGAGGGGCTATGATCAGTTCACGATTAAAAATTTATTTCTTGGTTTCACTCATGGGAGGGATCATCATTGCATTGATCGGCTACTTTTATACGGAAAGGGATTTGCCTCCCTATCCGGAAAAAGTGGTCACCGAATTCGGTGCCGTTCTGACCGGCAAGGACCGGATCATGGCGGGACAGAAAGTGTTCCAGAAATACGGACTCATGGACCTGGGCAGTGTCTGGGGGCATGGAACATACCGAGGGCCTGATTTTACAGCCCAGGCCCTGCACCTCATGGGTCTGAACATGCGAACAGCCCTTGCCCGGACAAAATACGGTGCAGCCTATGATGATCTCCCCACAGAGTCGAAAGGATCGGTGGATGCGGTGGTGATCGAACAGATCAAGCAAAACCGTTACAGCAAGGAAACAAACACCCTTGTTTTTTCATCCATCCAGGAGGCCGCTTTCCTGAAGAACCGAGAATTTTATCTGAATCTGTTCACCCTCGGCGATGAAAAAGGACCCATCCGGGCCGGCATGATCAAAACCCCGGACGATATAACGGATCTGGCGGATTTCTTTTACTGGACGGCCTGGTGCGCCGGAACCATCCGACCGGGAGACACACATACCTACACCAACAATTGGCCCCACGATCCCCGGGTCGGCAATCATGTATCCGGAAAAGCCCTTGTCTGGTCAGCCATTTCCCTTGTGGCATTCGGGCTTTGCCTGGGATTGTTCATCTATATTTATCACACCTACCGATTCAACCAGGGGCATCTGGCCTTTAACGACAAACCCGCTTTTGACCTGGCTCGGATGGAAATCACTGGCAGCCAGCGCAAAACAGCCAAATTCTTTCTGGTCGTGACCGCTCTTTTCTTTATCCAGGTGAATGTGGGGGGGCTCATGGCCCATTACACGGTACATCCCAGCGGTTTTTACGGGCTGGATTTCATTGCGAGCCTGATTCCGTATAACTGGGTCAAGACCTGGCATCTCCAACTGGCGATTTTCTGGATCGCAACGGCCTGGATCGGCATGACCCTTTTTGTAGCCCCCAAAG
Source organism: uncultured Desulfobacula sp. (assembly GCA_964593855.1). Classification (GTDB taxonomy): domain Bacteria; phylum Desulfobacterota; class Desulfobacteria; order Desulfobacterales; family Desulfobacteraceae; genus Desulfobacula. Next base: position 6,418 of record CAZQIX010000090.1, read on the forward strand.
TAGGAGGCCGGGAGCCTTCGGGTCAGGGATTTCTGGTGGATTTTCTGTTTGTCGCCGTTGTGATCGTCGTGGTGGGCAGCCTGACCGGAGAGGTTCTGGGCATCAAAGGACTCATCAAAGATGCCTGGTTCTGGCTGGGCCATCAGGGATGGGAATACCTGGAGTTGGGCCGCCTATGGCAGATCCTGCTGCTGGTGGGCCTGGTTCTCTGGCTCGTTCTGGTCGTTCGGGCCCTCAAGGACCATTTCACCGGTGGCCAATCCCTCTGGGGCCTGCCCCATTTTCTGACCTATTCCGGCATCGCGGTCGTGGGCTTTTTCTGCTTCGGATTGTTTTACGACTCAAATTCCCACCTGACCATAGCGGATTTCTGGCGCTGGTGGGTGGTTCACACCTGGGTTGAAGGCGCGTTTGAATTCTTTGCCGCCGCCGCCATTGTTTTCGTGACCGTGAACCTGGGTCTGGTCAAGCTGGAAGCAGGATTGAGAACCGTTTATTTTACCGTGGGCTTGGCCTTGTTTGCCGGCATTATCGGGGTAGGTCATCACTACTACTGGTTTGGCGAACCCTCTTTCTGGCTGGCCCTGGGATCGACCGTCTCAGCTCTGGAGCCGGTTCCCATCCTTCTTCTGCTGGCCGAGGTCTGGCATGGGCGGAAAACTTTGATTCAGGGCGGCAGCAGTTATCCATACAAATATCCCCTCATGTTCCTGATGGCCGCCGTATTCTGGGAATTTCTCGGAGCCGGTGTCATGGGGCTGTCCATTACCACACCCATTGTCAATTATTATGAGCATGCCACCTACCTGACGGTCAATCATGGCCATACCGCCCTTTTCGGAACCTACGGCATCCTGGCGATCGGACTTTTACTGTTTTCCATGCGCAGTATCGTCACGGAAAGCGGATGGGATGAGAGATTCATCAAGGTCGCCTTCTGGGGAACCAATGTCGGCCTTGCCGCCATGTTTGTCCTCACACTTCTGCCCGTGGGTCTTCTCCAGGTCCTGGACAATATCAACAACGGCTTCTGGCATGCCCGGTCGGACGCCTTCTGGTCCAGGGACGTGATCCTGTTTCTCGGGCAGGTCCGCATGGTTCCGGACACCTTGATTATTATCGGCGCCGCTGCTATGGTTCTTTTCATGATCAAAGCCATGCGGCACTTGAAACCGGTTGGAAGGATATCGGAAAAGAGGTGATGAACGTCATTCAGATACTGAAAACCGAGCACCGGCTGATTCTGGATGTCCTGGACCTGCTTCAGGACTCGCGGCATATCATTGAAAACGGAGGCAGGGTGCCGGTTGCTTTTTTTGACAAAGCCGGGGATTTTTGCTCGGTTTTCGCGGATCAGTTCCACCATTTCAAGGAAGAATTTCTGCTGTTCGGTTTTCTGTCCCATAAAAAACAGGGCGAACTGGATTCGGTCATGGGGGCTCTGAGATATCAGCATGACCGCTGCCGGCAGTGTGTTGCCGATATCCGGCAAGCCCTGCCCGGATATGAGGAAAAAGACGAAATGGCCGTGACCTTTCTTCTTGAAAACCTGGCCGTGTACGTGTCGCTTCTGAAGCGGCACATCGACCTGGAAGATCGGATCTTCCTTCCCATGGCCCAAAAGACCCTTTCCTCAGATGAAAAAATTTTTCTGCTCGAACAGTTTGAGGCGGAACAAAGGCGCATCGACGCAAATGACGACATTTTCGAAAAATACCGAAAAATCAGGGACGACCTGACCGCTATGGCAGCCGGATCGGGTCAGACGACATGAACCGAAAAAAGAACTGCTGGGAATACATGCGTTGCGGGCGTGAGCCGGGCGGGTCCAATGTCTCTGAACAAGGACGCTGCCCGGCCGCCGTGGAAACGGTTCATGACGGCGTGAATTCAGGCTTGCGGGGCGGGCGTTTCTGCTGGGCCGTGGCCGGCACCCTGTGCGACGGTAAAGTTCAGGGAACCTTTGCCGAGAAACGGCAATCCTGCACCCAGTGCCAGTTCTATCAAAAAGTCCGAGCCGAAGAAGGCAGCCTGAACATCCGGACCAAATTTTTAAAATTTGTCCGGCCCGATTCCAACACCGCCTTTTTCCGCACCCTCCAACTCGCAACCATCCGCCAGGGAGAGCGAATGATCGTCCAGGGAAAGGTCCTGGACACCGCATACATCATTCAGCAGGGCTCCTGCATCGAACTGGTGGAAAAAAAAGAGGGCCTTTATCCCGTCGGCCATCGCGGAGAAGGGGACATTGTGGGCATGATGTCCCTTTTGACCGGTGAGGCCATGGGGTTTCATGTGGAAGCGGAAACCGACATGCGCGTGTGGGTCATCCATCGATCGGATTTCGAGTCCATTCCATCTACGGATCCTGAGCTGTACGCTTTTTTGACCGAGCTGGTGGCGGACCGGTTTGATCGCAAGGGGCCGGTGGCGGATCGGGTCATCGGGAATTATCTGATCACGGATATTCTGGGTAGAGGCGGATACAGCATCGTCTACAAAGGAATCCACACCGGGCTGAAACATCCGGTGGCCATCAAGATGATGCGGCACCATTTGTCCATGCAGCCTGAATTTCTGAAGACCTTTGAAAATGAGGCCCGAATCATTTCCGGACTGAACCACGAGCATATCGTCTCGGTTTTTGATATTGAATACCGGTACAAAACCGTGTTCATCGTGTATGAATTTCTTGGAGGCGCCTCCGTGGCGGATCTCATCGAGCGGATGCAAAAAATCCCGCCGCCCCAAGCCCTGAGCTACCTGGTCCAGGTGCTCTCGGCCATGGCTTATGCGGCGGACAAGGGATTGATTCACAGAGACATCAACCCGTCCAATATCATTGTTCTGCCCGATGATCGGGTCAAACTCATCGATTTCGGGCTGGCCGGGCCGCCGGGAGCGGAGGATTGCCCACTGGACGGCAATTTTAATTACCTGGCGCCGGAGCTGATCGATGGGGAACCCGCCGATTTCAGGAGTGATATTTTTTCTCTGGGCCTGACCGCCTATCACATGGTGACGGGACATCTGCCTTTTTCATCGGACGACCCGGCCCGGCGCATGGCCCTGATGCGAAAGGCCGACATCCCGGACCCGGGCGAAGCGACAGAAGACCTGCCCTTGATTCTTCGCCGGTTCATTCTAACCGCCTGCGCCGGGAATCCGGATCAACGCTTCCAAACCCCGCGACAGGCCCAACGCTTCCTGCTGGAGGGGCGGGCCAAGATCGAACACCAGCCCCGGC
>CAZQIX010000091.1:0-9459 GCA_964593855.1 uncultured Desulfobacula sp.
TTGGAAAGCAATACCGTTTGAAGATAGCCGAAGGAACGGAAAACGCAATCAAACTGTCTCGTGGATTTTTTCATATCACTTGCCGGAGCAAACCGACCCCGGGCATCGCCAGAAAAATGCTACATCAATGGTATCTGGAAAAAGCGCGGCTTCAATTTGCAAAGAGCATGGATCGCTGCTGGCGCGAATTCATTGGTTTCGGTATCGACCGGCCCGGACTGTCCATTCGACGAATGAAAACAAGATGGGGCAGTTTTTCATGCAAAGGCACGGTAACCCTGAACACCGACCTGATCAGAGCGCCCAGAGAATGCATTGACTATGTCGTCATGCATGAGTTGTGTCACCTGAAATATCATGGGCATGGCACTGAGTTTTACAAGCTTCTCGACTCCGTCATCCCGGGCTGGAAAAAGATAAAACAAAAACTCGAACTCAGCCTGGCGTGATTCAGAATTCAGGGATTGACCAGCACCCTGGCCTGGCTGCACGCCACCACCAGACCGGCCGGCATGTTGGCGTTGGACCCGTTGTGGCTGCTCGGGGCGGTCAGGTGGACGCAGCCGTGCCCTTCGATCAGAACCTTGGTGCTGCCTTTTTTAAAACAGATCCTGTCCATCTGGGTATGGGAGATCACCCCTTTGTTGACCCCGGCCTCGTCCCCCTGGCTTCGGGGGATTTCCGATTTTTCCGTGAGCACGGGTTTGCCGGCGAACAGAACCTTGGTCGAGGCTTTCCGGGCCTGGGCCGGATTGCCGATATTGGGAAAGGGCGTGGGAATATCCGGCAGGGGCGGCGCCGGCACCAGGCAGACATCGGGAAAGCCCAGGCATTGCCCTCCGGCCTTGGTCAGTGCTTGAAAAACAGCGGTCATACAAATGCTCCTTTCGGCGGGGATCCACCCGGAAATCAGCCCAGATGGATTTTCTCGCCTTTGATTTTGACATCCTCCCCGGCTTTCAGGAACAGCTTCCGGGTTTTGAGGTGACAGGTTCCGTCCACCAGGGTGCGGATTCGCCCGGCCGTTGTCTGGAACAGGTCTTCCACTGACTGGAAGAGGCTCGCCGCTTTCTGGACGATGTCGGAAGCCGTGATTTCCAGACGGTCCAGTGTCAGCCGGGCCTCTCCCAGGGTTCCGATGAACCGGCGGCCCTGAAAGCGGAGGGTTTCCAGATCCATTCGGCTGGATCGGGCACTCAGATCCAGACGGTCCCCGTTTGCCGACATGCCGGCGGCATCCAGACAAAGAGCGCTGCGGTCGCGGTTTTCCGGGTCGGTCACGGCGAACCTCACCTTTTCCCGGCTTTGCAGCTCCAGGGTCCGGCCTGAAGAAAACCGGATGCCGTCGGACGCGGAAAACACCATCCGTCCGCCGGACGCGCTGACGGTCATGTCCCCGGACGGCAGGTCCACCCGGCAACGGCCGGTGGTGTCGTCATACTCGAAAACCAGCCCGCCGGTTCTGGAAAAAAGGGAGATCCGGTTTTGATCCCGGCGGACTTCCACCCGTGCCCCGCTCTGGAAACAGACCGATTGCGGGCGCGTCTCCGATTCCCGAACGGTCTCGGATTCCAGGGCGGTCTCCGGTTCCATGCCCCGGCCTGTCGGATCATCGTTTGCCGGAACCGGGACCGGTTCGAATACCGGGCGTTCACAATCCTTCTGCAATATTTTGACGGCTTGCATCATGGGATTTCCTCCATTGGTTCAACACGTTTCATTACTCCGGCGTTTTCAGCCATTGTTTTGCGGACCAGCCGGGTCGGGGCGGCACATACGCTTCGGCCCGGGCCAGATCCGGGTCGGTGAATTCGGCATGAGTGGTCTGAGCCTTGTCCATGCCGGCACTCGGGCCTTTGACGCAGTGAAGCCGGGCCTGGGTGAGGTCGGCGCCGGTGAAATCCGCATCCGTCAGGTCCGCATGGGAAAAATCCGAGAATGGCAGGCGGGCGTTTCGGAACACGGCTTTTTTGCAGACGGCATGGCCGAATTCACCACGATCCAGGGCGGCTGAGGAAAAATCGGCGGATGCCGCATCCGCGCTATCAAACCGGGCTCCCTGCAGGTCCGCCTGTTTCAGATCCGCCCCGACCAGGCGGGCTCCGGTAAAATCCGCAAACCGGGCCCGGGCATGCGCCAGAATGGACCGGCTCAGATCGGCCGCCGTGAAATTCACCTGGGTGAGGACGGCAAAGGACAGATCCACGCCGGTCATTTCGGCCCGGCTCAGATCGCTGTCGGAGAAATCGCATCGTTTCACATCCATTCCGGCAAAAGATGCGGATTTCAGGCAGCACAGCCGGAAACAGGTGTCGCCGCTGATCCGGGCGGATGAAAAATCAGCATTTTCCAGGTCGACCTGAACCAGGCGGGCGGCCGTAAAATCAGCCCCCTTCAATGCACATCGGTTCAGATCACAGTAATCCAGGTCGGCGCCTATGAAAACCGCGCGGCTGAGGTCGGCCCCGGCCAGGACGGTGTCTTTTAAAACCGCACGGGTGAAATCGGCGGATTCAAGGCAGGCGTTGGAAAAATCGACATCCCTCAGAGTACAGCCGGCAAATTTCACTCCCGAGAGCACGGCCCCGGCAAAATCCATCCCCTCGAACACATGCCCGCTCAGATCCAGGCCCGAAAGATCGCATTCATGAAACCGAACCTTTACCGGACGGGTTTCTTTCAGGTCCGCGCCTTTCAGGGAGGTGTTCCGGAAAGCTGCACCCTCAAGAATGGATTGGGCGAAATGGGTCCGGCCGAGGTCGGATTGATGGAATAATGCCCCGGTCAGATCGGACGACCGAAAATCAACCCCCTGGGCCCGGATGGACTGGAACCGGGTTCGCGCCAGCCGGGTCTCGAAAAAAACCGCTTCGGTCAAGTCAAGACGATCAAACACCCCGTCGTCCAGAAATCCCTGCCCGAAATCCGCTTCCCGGGCGCTGGAATCGGAAAAAACGCCTCCGTTGAGTTGTGCGCCCCGGAAAATGGCCTGATCCATGCACGTTCCGGTGATACCGACCCCGGTCAGATCGGCTCCGAAAAAATGGCCGGATGTCAGATCGCACTCTGAAAAAACGGCGTTTTCCAGAAGGGCCTTGCGAAACAGGGAATGGGGAGCACGGACCTTGCTCAGCCGGGCCTGAACCATGCGGGCGGACGAAAAATCGGCATGGGACAGATCACAGTCTTCAAAAACCGCCCGGGACAGATCACTGTCCTGGAACACCGCGTTTTTCAGATTCATTTCAAAGCACTGAAGGTCCCTCAAATCCTGACGGGAAAAATCCCTGCCGTCCAGAACGGTCTTCCGGACAACACAACCGGTGAGGTCGGCCGGAAAATTCCGGACCGTGCCCAGGTCCAGGCCGGACAAGCGACAATGGCGGATCTTCGCACCCTTGAAATCGGCCCGGTCCGGCAGGCAGTCGATGAAACCGCCATCCTGAATGTCCGCCCCTGAAAACAGGGTATCAATAAGATCGGTCCGGACGAAATCGACCTGGTAAAGCCTTGTTCCATCCATCCTTGACCCGGCCATGCGGCAGTCCCTGAAAACGCTCTGTTGGAAAGACGCGCCCGTGAACCGGGCATTTTCCAGCGATGCGGAAAGAAATCGGACTTGACTGATCCGGGCGCCGGAAAAATCAGCCCGCCGGGCAGAGGTTTTTTCCATGACAGAGCCTGAGAGATCTGTGTTTTGAAGCACGGCCCCATCCAGATCCGTTTCTATGAACCAGGTATTTGACAGATCGGCGTTGGTGAAATCAACCCCTTTCAGAACGGTTTTCAGGATGATGGCCCGGGACAGGTTCAATCCGGAAAACGTCATGCCGCTCAGATCCAGATCCAGAAAAACGACGCCCGCAAAAGACTCTCCGGCCAGGGCCTTTTCCTGGACCGCGGCCGCCGTCGGAATCCGGAGGCCGAAATTTTTGAACCTGTTCAGGAGATCCTGGAAATCGAGGTCTTGGGAATTCATGTTTTCAGGGTCAAACCGATCCATGCCGGAAGGCTGTGTCCTTTTCTTTAAGGGGTTTCATCCAGGGACAGTTTGGTCATGGCCAGGTCGGCGCCGGTCACCAGGGTGTTACGGAAACGGGCTTCGAGGAATTCCACGCCGTAAAGGTTCGCGCCCCGGAGATCGGTCCCGTCCAGATCGGCTTTTTCCAGACTGCCCTGGAACAGGTTGGCCCGGATGAGGCCGGCCCGGGACAATTTAGACTGGACGAACCGGGCGAATTTCATGTCGGCCGCGCTCAGATCGGCGTTGGAGAGGTCCGCTTTCCGGAAATCGGCTCCCTCCAGCCGGGCGAAGGTAAAATCCGTATTTTTCAGAATCGCCCCGCGCCAGATGGAATCCGTTCCCTGAACTTCGGAAAACCGGGTGCCGGAAAAATCAGAGCCGCCCGAGGCCCGAAGTTCGGTCAGGTCGGCCCGGAAAAAATCGGCTCCCGCGCACCGGACGGTTTCAAACCGGGCCTGACTGAGAACCGCCTCGGAAAACCGGGTCTTTTCCAGGCCCGATCTGGAGAAATCCGCACCCGTCAGATCGGCCTCGGAGAAATCGGCTCCGGTCAGGTCGGCCTCCACGAACCAGGCATCCCGGGCCCGGCAGCCCCTGCAGTCAGCCCCGGTCAGAACGGCTTGTTCAAAAACCGCGTCATCCAGATCCGACCGGCTGAAAACGGTCCGGGCAAGGCAGGCCCCGGTAAAATCGGCATCTGAAAAATCCAGGCCGGACAGGTCCATGCCGGACAGATCCAGATCCCTGAAATTTTCTCCTTTGAAGGATTCCTTTGCCGCGGCCCGCTCTTGAATTCTCTGCCGGGCCTGCTCCCGGGTCCGGGCGGAATCCGGGTCTCCAGGCCGATCAACCCGCTCAACCGGCTCGTTCGACTCAGCCGGTTCGACCGGATCGTCGGATTTTCCCGAACTTAGGTCCGGATTCGGTATCGGGACCGGACCGGCCGTCAAAGGTGAAATGAGCTGGCGAACCCTCTGGATCAAGGGCTCAAGGTTTTCCGGGTCCATCCCCATTTTGGGAAGGATGGCGGCCAGAATCCCTTGGCATTCCAGAAACGCCGGATCCGAACACGCGCTTTGGATCCGGTCCCCGCTCATGCCCATGGCTTTCAGCATCCGGACCTGCTCTGCTTCCGCTTTTTGGCTCAAAGTCGGCGCACGGGTCGGATCAATGCCCAGGGCGATCAGAGCCTGCTTTTTCTGCCGTTCAAGATCCGCCAGGGTCCTCGACCGGACAGCGGCCGGGTCGGTTTCCGTGACCCTGTCCAGCAGGTCTTCCTGTCGAGATTCGATGGTACGCCGCACACCGGGGTCCAGACGGTCCGGGGCCAGGCCGAGCTGGACCATGAACGCTGCTGTCCGGGTCTTGAACCTTTCTCTCAGATCCATCAAGGATGGCCGGGTCGAGGGGACGGACGCCCAGCTGACCGTTTCCACCGGAACCGGGTTTGGGATCGGCACCGTTTCTGTTTCAGACCCTTTATCCTGTGCCGGGTCCGGCGCGGACAAGGGAGCCGGTTCCCATTTCCGGTTTTCCCTTTCCCGGGCCTGAATCCATCGATCTCGATAGTGATCCAGAGACAAGGAGGGGTTGTCAACGCTTTCGGACAGGATATAAATGGATGTCAACCCTTCATCATCCGCCGACGCGGTTTGGACCCACCCGCGCCAGACCAGGACCAGGGTCAAAAGATCCAGATCCGCCCAAAGGGTGTCCAGGTTCATGGGGATTTCAGAAAACCCGGAACCCTCTGGATGATCGGATGTTTCACATTGAACAAAGCATCTGACCCGGATGCCGGGCAAAAACGACCTGAATACCGGGTATTCGGGATGGATATGGGTGAAACACAGGCTCTCATCGCCTTTCAGATAAGGATGGATCTGTTGATCCGGAAGGGCCTGATTGCAATGGGTCCAGTCAGCGTCTTCCGGAAACCACGGCCATCGCTTTTTTTTCCATTCCGGTCCGAACCGGCCCATCCGGGCAAGCCGATGGGGACTCAGTACCGGCAAGGGCCCGAACCCGGCCGACAGTCCGTACCGGACCATGTTTTCATCGACCGGTCGGGTCTTATGCCAGGAGCCGACGGCAAAGCTCAGGGGCGGTTTGTCGGAGTATGGTTCCTTTACGCCGTGCAGGCGGCCCACCAACAGCAGATCCGTGTTCGGCTTGAAAGGGGCGAAATCGGACCCGTAATACAGACGCCCCGCCTTGTCCGTCTCTCCCGGGCTGTAGCGATCCCCGGTGGGGAAATGCTGATCTGCGGCGATCACGGCCCGTTGACCCGGGGTTAGGGCAAAGGTGGCCTTGACCGCCAGGGTCAGGGAATGACCGGGAAAAGGCATCCGCCCCGGAATCGGGGCCACGGTGAACGGGGTGTCGTTGAGGATTTCCATTTTATAGCAGGACTTCCAGGTTTTTATGCGTGATTTTGGCCTTCACCTGAACGGATTTGCTTTTGAAAACAATCTCTCCATTGCCCTGGGCTTCCAGTTCAATGTGTTTGCCGTCGCCGCTCTTCATAAATATTTTGTCCTTGCCCGTCAACTCGATGCTGCCGCAGCTCCCTGTTCCAGCCGTGCTGATCACGATATTGCCCCGTTCCTTTTCAACCTTGACGGAGGCGCTTTGTGCCCCGTCGTGGTGGGTCTTCATTTCGATGCCATCGGTTTTCGTCACCTGAATGAGCGCATCCGGCAAATCACCCGGCCGGGTTTTGCCGGACTGGATATCGATGCTCCCTTTTTGGACAATGATATCGGACCCGTCACCCAGTCCTTTGGTGTTCCGTGGTTCCGGCTGCCTTTGACCTTCCCTGAGCTGGTCCTGGGTGACATGGTCGTTGTAGAACAGCGCATCCCCGCTTCTTTGGATCTGTTCATTCACTCCGATCACGATTTTTCCGGCAGCCCCGTCCACCGACCCCGAGGCCCGGCCTTTGGTGGAGACCATGCCGATGGTGCCGTCTTTATGCATCCAGATTTTCTGAGCGGGCGAGGCATGGGTGGCGGGCTCGATTTTTTCGTCCTTCATCTGGGTATTGTTCAATTGGGCGGCCAGTCCCAGGGCCCCGGCCGCCGACACCCCCGACAAAACAGTGGCGGCCGTTTTCGCGGCCGTGTTGTCATCCTCGTAAACCGTCAACAGGCCCGCCCCGATCAGCGCGGCGACAGCGGTCCAGACCGCGAGGTCGTTACTGTCGTCGGAACCGTCGTCGGGTTTGTACCACACGGCGTCGCCGGATCCCTCTTTGTGCTCCGTGAGATCGTTTCCCAGAGAAAAGGTGATGCCGTTGCGCGTGGCCCGGATGACGGACCGGTTCTCCGGAGCAATGTGGTCTTTATCCATCCGGGTTCCGGCGGCCACGCAGAATTCGTCTCCGGCTCCCAGCACAATGTCTTTGGTTGCCTGGATCATGGCGTCGGCATCGGTCTTTTTCACAAAAGCGCCCCTTGCGTATTCCCACCGGTATCCGAACAGGTTCCAGGAATGGGAGGCCCCCAGCAACAGATTCTGCTCCAGCCCGGCCATGACGCCTTGACGGAACCCGCCGTGGACATCCACGGCATACCCGCCGTAGGCTGAAAATTTGGATCCGGCTCCCACCTCATAACTGGGTCCCAGTTTGTAGGTGAAATGATCGGAGTTGGTGTGGATCCAGGCGCTCTTTCCCAGCATGAGCCCGGAATTGTGATGGGGGCTGTAGAGCCGGACATGCTCGTTTCCGGGTGTGGAATCGAAAATCATTTCATTGCCGTAGTGGTCCCGGAAGATGTTCCGGGTCTGGTTGACGTCGCTCACCGGGCTATGGATACCCGGATTGGGCACGGCCCCGGCAATGACCGGCCGGTCCGGATCGCCGTTGATAAAGGAAAGCATCACTTCCGTGTTTTTCCGGAGGGGAAAATGAAACCCCGACGGCAGGGGGCCCCGGCTCGGATCTTTCACCTGCGGCCCGGCATGGGGCTGAATCATGCGGATGAAGCAGGAGGCTTTTCCCGGTCCGTGGATGGAGTGGATGTCAAAGGGCAACCGGACTTTGTACCGGCCCTGGGCGTCCACTTCCGCGTGATCCCCGCTGCCGGCCGCATCGATGAAGGCGTGCAGAGTCCCGGAAATGAAGGGGCGGGGGGTTTTTCGGTCGGGCCGGAACTGGGTGTCCGCCGGGATGGCGGTAAAGGTGTTCCGGTAGACCACCTGCTGTTCCAGATGGGCCAGGGCTTTCTGAATGCCGGACACGAGGTAACCGGTCTGACTCCCCTCATGGCTCACCTCCGTGATCAGAAGTTTGCGGTTACAGTCCGGGGAAAAATGATCGGTCAGGCCGAACACGCCTCCCGCGGTCAGATCCGGGACACAGCCCTCCCCATGGAATTGCTTTTTGCGGCAGGCCAGCTCCTGGGCCCGGATTTCAGCCAGGACCCGACCCTGTTCACCGGTGAGGAAATGCTCCCCGTAGGCATAGACCGATCCCCGGCCGTCGTCGTCCACCACGGCACGGCCTTCCACAGCCAGGGAAGGTCTTTCATAATCATAATCCTTGAGCAGGATATCATGGGGAAGGGGGTGTATCCGACAGGTCAGGGCCGTGACCAGATCTTCCTTTTGCAGGGTTTCCTGGGCCGACAGGGGATGATAGGACAGGACCGGGTGCAGCTTCAGGTCCGTATGGCAGATCTTTGAATCGGTCAGGATCAGTTTTTCACCCCGTGCGGCCTGCTCGAAAAAATAATACAGGCCGTCATGTTCCAGGCGGCGGGAAATAAAATCAAAATGGCTCTCCCCGTATTGACAGACATATTCCTTTTCCCGGCAGGGGCTTTGGAGCCTGAATTCAAAATCCAGGCCCGGTGCGAGCCCGGCCTCTTTGAGGAGCCGGGAAACGATCGCATCCAGGGGCTCTTTGATGAAGACCCGATGGCTTCGGTTCAGGGTCAGCCACCAGAGCCTCGGCACCAGAACGGCCCGATAAAAGAACCACCCGTCGATCTTGTGAAGCTGTTCAAACACGGACAAAACCCCGTTCACGGCCGCGTCCTCGCCGTCCATGGTGTGGATGAGCAGGCGGGCCGGGGCGTTCATGACCCGGTCCATGTCGATGTCAGGCTCATCGGTCACCAGCATGATATCGAATTCATAGAGCCTGGAAATGGCTTCAAATCCCTTGAACCGGACAATGCCGAAGGTTTTTTCATCCAGTGAATCACTGATAAAGGAAAATTTTTTTTGATTCAGGCATGCCATCTCGCCTCCTTTTCCTGAAAAAAAGGGTTTGCCTGCACGGCGGTCCACCGGTTTGGGCACAATGCCTTGAGCGCTGTGAAAAAGAGGGATGAAAGAAGAGAAAAGCGGGAAAGGCCCGGTTCCGATACCTGTTTATATGCGGACAAAAGACCCGAGTCAAGCACAATTACGAGCGCCCGATCAGGAAC
>CAZQIX010000092.1:0-9406 GCA_964593855.1 uncultured Desulfobacula sp.
GTCTTTGCAAACTTTATCCATTGTTTTAGCAAGGTTTTGTCTTGCTGCTGTATAGGTTATGGCTTCCATTTCATCACCTCCTGTACGGCATATCGTACATATTCAGGGCGGATTGTCAATATTTTCTGCCCCAACCACCAGGGCATTCGGCAGACCGCAAAAAGCAGCGGCTGCTAAGATTGACAGCGGTGGGTTAGCACGATTGAGGAACATCACGCTTCAGGCTTCGATCAGCGCCATTGGCTGTGGCGGTTTCAGTTTTTCGGAAATGTCTACCGACCCGATTAACGTTTTTTCAATTCAAAGGTGACGGGGATTTTCACCCACATGTCTTTGGGACGGCCGTCCACGGTGCCGGGTTCGAACAGCCAGGTCAAAACCGTTCGGACGGCCTCGTCATCCAGGCTTTTGTAGCCGCTGGATTCAAACACCCAGATGTTCTGCGGCTTTCCGGTTTCCCCCACCAGGACCATGAGCAGGACCGTTCCGGAATGCCCCCGGAGCTGGGCCGATTTTGGATAGCGGGGCAGAGGATTGTCCTTGTAAAGGGGCACCGCCTCTTTATGGACGCCGTCCGAATGGGCCTGACGCCGCCCTGGATGTTGCCCTGAAGGGCTTGACACATCCGACCGTTCGATCCGGGGGCTTGGGTCCGGCAAGGGGGGCGACCGGGTTTCGGTCTCGGGTTCGGCTACATCCACACCCGGATCAGGATCGGCGGACGGCGGTTCTTGTTCCCGGGCCGGGTCGGTCTCGGGTTGGAGCGTCGGCTCGGCCGTGGCCACGGGAGCCGGAACCGGCCTGGGTTTTTCGGCTTCAGCCGGTTTCGGGGCCTTTTTCTCGGGCGGACGCTCTTTCTTCGGATTTTGCGCGGCCTTGGGTTTCGACTTTGGCACCGGGGCCGGCAGGACTTTTTTTTCCGGTTCGGGCCGGACATGGGAAATGGTCACGCGGATGGCGTTTTCCGGCTCGGAAACGGGCGCGGGACGGGAATGATGCCGGGCAGGCAGCCCGATCAGGACCAGGTGGATCAGAACGGCGGCAAGGCCTGAAATCAGTAACCGGAACATCTATTTTTCCAGTTCCGCCTGAAGGGAAATTCTGGAAATACCGGCCAGCTTGATCTGATCCAGCACCTTGAACAAAGTCTGATAGGACACCGTTTCCCGGGCGAACAAAAGGACACCGGGATTTTCCTCTTCCCGGATCCGGTCCGTGAGCCATTGCGTCAAATCGTCCAGCAAAACCGCCTGTTCATCCACATAAATTTCGTCCTCGTCCTGAACCGTGACGGACAGCACCAGGTGTTTTTCCGGTTTCACCACCGACGACACCGGGAGGGTGACGGACAATCCGCGATGGACGGACATGGACAGCATGGAATAGATGAAGACCACCAGCAGGAGAAACACGATATCAATCAGGGGCAGCATCTCGATCCGGGTTTTCCGGGCCGTGGGCGTCTTGATTTTCATCTATTCCTCCCGGCACGGTTTCGAACCGTTTTTTTTCCGTTCATGCATGATTTCAAAACTGGTGGCGTATTTTTCGATGATCTGGGCCGCCCGTTCGATCCGGGCATTGAAATAATTGTAGGGGAACACGGTCACGATGGCGATGACAAGCCCGGCCGCCGTGGTGATGAGGGCTTTGGCGATGCCGCCCGTGACCGCCATGGGGTCCTCGATGCCCGAGGTGCCCAGCATGTCGAAGGATTCGATGATGCCCACCACGGTCCCCAGAATGCCCAGAAGCGGGGCGATGGTGATAATGGTGTCCAAAAGCCCCATGAAACGTTTCATCTTGTAAATTTCGTCGGCCGCCGCCGATTCCATGGCCTTGACCGGCGAATAATCCCGGTGGAGAATGCCGCTGACCAGAACCCGGACCACGCTGTTGCCCGATCCCCGGGTGATTTTCCGGATCTCTTCGCAGTCCTCCCGGGCCGACAGCTCCAGAACCCGGTCCATGAGGGCCCGGCCCCGCTCCAGCCCGGCCATGGACCAGAAAACGGCCCGTTCGATGAGTATGGTCAGAGAAACCAGGGAGCACGCGAGCAGGGGATACATGAGAACCCCGCCGTTTTCAAATATCTCGATCATCTTGATTGCCTTTCGTCTTGTCTCTGGATGAAAATCCCGGGCCGCCCGGAATGGGGATGGGGCGCCACGGCCACATCGGTGCGGTATACGGCCCGGATGTTGTCCCGGGTGATGACCTCCCCGGGGGTGCCGCAGCAGAACAGCCTTTTTTCCTGCTTGTCCAGCAGCACCACCTGATCGGAATACTCGGAAGCCAGGTTCAGGTCGTGCTGGACCATGATCACGGTCAGCCCGTACCGGTTCTTCATTTCCGCCACCCGATCCATGATCCGGGCCTGGTGGGAAATGTCCAGATGGGCCGTGGGCTCGTCCATGAGCAGCAGGTCCGGCTCCTGGACCAGGGCCTTGGCGATGCCGGCCAACTGGCGCTCGCCCGAACTGATCCGGCTTAGAGGCGCTTTTCTCAGATGCAGGATATGGGTGAACGCCATGTATGTATCGGCGGCCTCCCGGTCGGCCCGGTCTTCGAAGAACTGATAGGGCCTGAAATAGGGAAGCCTTCCCAGCAGCACGTATTCTTCCACGGTCATGTGAATGCTTTCCAGGGTCTGCATGACCATGGCGATTTTTCCGGCCCTTACCTGGCCCGGCATGTCGGGAACGCTTTCCCCTTCCATCAGGACCTGCCCCCGGACGGGCCGGATGAGGCCGGGAATGGTCTTCAGCAACGTGGTTTTGCCGGTTCCGTTGGGACCGATGATGGTCGCCAGATCCCCCCTGCGGACCGAAAAAGTGATGTCTTCCAGGACCACGTCGCGGCCGTACCCGCAGGACAGGTTCTGAATCTGTAAAAACGCGCCGCTCACAGGGCCACCTTTTTGCGGCTCAGGACATAGATAAACACGACCCCTCCGATGATGCCGGTAATCACGCCCACGGGCAGTTCCAGGGGCGCGATCACCACACGGGCGATCACGTCGCACAGGATGAGAAAACACCCGCCCCCGAGAAACGAGCTGACGATGAGGATCCGGTGATCGGCCCCGGCCGTGATCCGCATGAAATGAGGGACGATAAGCCCCACGAACATGATGATGCCGCCGGCGGACACGCTCAGGCCCGTGAGCAGCGAGGCTGCGACGAACAGGATTTTCCGGGTCCGCACCGTATTGACGCCCAGCAGGGAGGCTTCTTCATCGCCCAGGACCAGGGCGTTGAGCGCCACACTGTGGGCCATGGCCACGACCAGTCCGATGAGGGAACCGGCCAGCACCGTCCGGATCAGTACCGGATTGGGTTCGTCCAGGGACCCCATGATCCAGAAAACGATGTTGCTCAGGTCATCCTGTTCGGACACGGCCATGAGCAGCATGACCAGGGACGACGACACGAAACTGATCATCACCCCGATGAGCAGCATGGTGTTGGGCATGAGCCTTCCGGCCCGGATGCCCAGCCCGTAGACAGTCAAAATCACCACCCCGGCGCCGGCAAACCCGGCCAGGGGATAGCTCACCACGCCCAGAACCCCCGGAAGGCGCAGCAGGATGGCCACGCACACCCCCAGGGACGCGCCTCCGGAAATTCCCAGGGTATAGGGCTCCACCAGGGGGTTTCGGAAAAGTCCCTGGAGCAGGGTTCCGGCCACGCTCAAGGCCCCGCCGATGGCCACCCCCAGGATCACCCGGGGCAGGCGAATGCCCAGAACGATGCTGGCCGCCGCGCTTTCCCGGTCATAAAAAAGAGCGGTCAGGATCTCTTTCAAGGTCAGATGGGTGGTTCCCAGCCTCAGGGCCAGCAGAACCGAAACCAGTAGAAGACTCAAAAGCCCCCCCACGATCACGCCCCAGTGTGTTGCCCCTTCATTTCTCATGGGCTTTCCCCGCTTCCCCCGGTTTTTCCGGTGTCCCCGGCGCCACACCGGGGTGAATACAGTTGAAAAACGCGGTCAGCCCTTCCACAAAGGTCTCAGGGGTAGGACTGCACACGATATAGGCATCCAGCACGTGGATCTCTTTGTTTTGAACCGCCTTCAGGGGTTTAAAACTCATCCACCGGGCTTTTTCCGCCTCGGCCGCCTTGGTGGACGACCCCATGGTGGCCACCAGGATCACGTCCGGGTTTTCCATGAGTACCTGCTCCCGGCTGAAAATGCCCGTCCCCACCGGTCCGGCAATGTTGATGCCTCCCGCCAGCTCGATATAGTTGCTGATGAAGGTTCCCTGTTCCGATGTCCGAAGGGGCTTGACCCCGATCTGGATGAAAACCTTCCGCTTTTCCAGCCGGGCCGCTGTTGACTGGATCTCGGCCACACCGGCCCGGGCCGTTTCGATGACGGCCAGGGCTCTTTGCTTTTTTCCCAGAAGGGTGCCCAGGGAAAGAAACATGTCGCAGATTTCCTTGAAATCAGCGGGATTGCCGTATTGGATCACATGAATGCCCTGTTTTTTCAGGGCTTCCACCTGTTTGACCCGGGTCAGGGTGCTGGCGAAAACAGCGTCCGGCCTAAGACTGACGATCTTTTCCACATTGATCTGGATGACCGTTCCGATTATCTGCTTGGGCTCGCCGCCCTCGGGGACGGTGCAGTAACGGGTCACGCCCAGCAGGCGCTGCTCGGCCCCGAGCGAATAGATCATGTCCGTGATCAGAGGACCCAGGGACACCACGGTCCGGAACGGCTGCCCCGCGTCCCCGGACGTGTTCGAACGCTCGGAGCCGGCGGCCGGGGCTGCACCCAGCGCGACCCAAACCGCCGTGGCCATGGTCATGAGAAAAAACCGTCCGTATGTCACCGGCCCTGCTCCTCTTGCAGATCCACGCCGGTGAACAGGGCATCCAGGGCCTTGGCAATCACCGTCGGAATGTCGCCTCCGACAGCGACCGGCCGGATTTCCTCAACGGTTCTTCCGGCTATCATGCCCGCCACATCCCGGCACAGGGCGTCAAACAGGGTCAAATCCTTGACCAAACCCTGGTCGTAATCATCACTCAAGGCCAGGGCCGTTTCCATGAACCCTTTGAACCGGTCGTCCAGCAGCAGGGCTTCCACCTCGGCCGCCACCTCACTGAAAGACCTTTGGCAATCGCAGGCCCCGCTGTCCGACAAAAGGCCGTAAATGCTGATTCCTCTTTTCGAAAGCCGGTGAAAGATATTGATCTCCGGGGTCAGGGCGTTCTGCTTTTTTACGGCTTCCGTGACGGCCTTGTACACACACCGTCCGATCAGCTCTCCGAGCCGGGTGTGACCGCCGGCGCCGTCCAGGGTGTACTGCCCGGCCCCCTCCACCACCATGACGTTATCGGTGCCGGTGCCCGTGGCCCGGTATCTTCCCCGGCCGTAGCTCGTGCGGACATCCAGATCCAGGAGGGCCGCGGTTTTACCCTCCGTGGCCGTGATCACGGCACGGGACATGGCCCGGGGGGTGAGACCCTGGTTGACCGCGACGATGATGTTGATGGTCCCGGGCTCATAAAATTCCCCGGCGTCCCTGGACACCCGCATGGCGTTGGAATCCACCCCGGCCGTGGCAAACACGGTGACCTCCATGTCCCTGAACTTTTCCGTTTGAACGCTCAAGTGATCCATGTCCGCGCCGGTGAACAGAAACGAGGCGGACGGGCCTGACAGGCCGAGCCCGTCGAGCAGATCCTGTTTCATGGCCTCCAGCCCCCGGTCATGGTTCAGAAGCCAGGTCTCGGGCGGTATATAGGTGTTGCCCACAACCCTGACCCCGCTTTTCCATCCGTCCAGGGTGGACAGAACCGTCATGGGCCGATCCAGTTCGATGACCAGGGATTTATTCACAACGTCGTTGATGAGAATTTCCTTGACCGAGGCCCGTCGGACCCAGTCAAGAGGCGTTTCAAGCGGCCGGACGCTCACGATCCGGTTCGGCTCCAGGCCGGCGGCCGGATCGGCCAGGGCTTTTCCGTGAATCACGGCGGCCAGCCATTGGACGAAATCACCGGTATGAACGGAGGCCCGGCAGGTCAGGTCACACGGGAAATAATAGACCCGCCCGTTTTGGACGGCGTCCACGTCTTTCCATCCGGGCAAAGGGAAAAACAGGTCCGCCGCTTTCCGGTCATCCCCGCACCCGTAAATCACCTCGGGGTTGAAGGCCCGCCACTGGGCCTCGGATACCGGAACCACCTGCCCCGGCCCGAAATCCGGCGGAATGCCGCCGGCCAGGGTGATCATCTCGTTCTGGAATGAATCCCGGCCCGGGGTCATGACCTTGTCCCGGCCCATGAGCCGGATCACCCGCCTGCCCTTGATTCCGGCTTTTTCCAGTTTGCGCCGGACCTGTTCCAGATCTGTCTGAATCCCTTCCACCACTGCCCGGGCCCGCTCCTCCCGGCCGAAAATCCGCCCCAGAAGAAGAATGCTGTCCAGGCTGTCTCGGATGGAACCGGTTTTCAGGCGAACAAGGGGAACCCCTTTTTTTTCGAACGCTTCCAGCATGGATCCATGGATGTCCGAATAAAAGATCAGGTCGGGATCGAGCGCCTGAATGCGATCCACGGACGGATTGGAAAACCCGCCCACAATGGTTTTTCGGGACGCCTGCCAGGGCCGGACCGTGTGATGGGTGATCCCGGCGATGGAAGTATCCGCGCCCAGCTCGAAAAGCATTTCCGTGACGGACGGCACCAGGCTCACCACCCGAACGGGAATTTGCTCCAGGCGGATCGTTTTTCCGGCCCCGTCCGTGAACACGGATTCCCTGCCGAACCCGGGGGCCGACGACAGAACCAGAATCCAGAACAAACAGGCCGGAAAGGCATGAACGAAAAGGCTTCGCTTCATCCTACCACCTCCATTTCACCCCCAGGTAGCCGGACAGGCCCGGGGTGGCATAACTGAACGCTTCTTCGTAATATTCGTCAAACAGGTTTTCCACCCGCGCGAACACCTGAAACCGATCGGTGACGTCGCAGGATCCCGTCACGTTCACCACCATGTAATCATCCAGGGTTTCAACGGGAAGACCGTCCTTGTCCATGGCATACACGGATTCATCCCGCTGATCCACCCATTTGGCATCCATGCCCACCCGCCATTTTTCGAGGAACCGGTACGCCGCGTTGACACCCACCTGATTGAGAGGCCGGCGGGCCAGTCGCCTGCCTTCCGGGTCCCGGGTGTGGGTGTAGGTATAAAAGAGGCCCAGCGTCAGATCCTCGACCGGCATCCAGTCGGCAAATACTTCCACACCGCTGGTTTCCGTGGTGCCGTCGAGCTGGTTGTATCGGGAAATCGCGAAATCGTACCCGATCCGGTTCTTGAAATCCATGTCGAAATAGGTCAGGCCCAGCCGGACGTTGTCGCCCAGCAGCCGCTGCTCGATTCCCAGATCCCATCCCAGACTCTCTTCGGGTTCCAGATCCGGATTGCCGTAATCGGAAAACAGCTCGTACAGGGACGGCGACCGGAACCCGGTACCCAGTCCGGCCTTGAGCAGGGTTCCGGTCCCGGGAATGTCATAGGACGGCGCGATCCTGAAAGTGGCCTTCCGGCCGAAAGCTTCGTGGTCATCCACCCGGACCCCGGCGATCAGGGTCAGGTTCTCTCCCCAGAAAATCTGATCCTGGACCCAGCCGCTCAGGGTGTGGGTATCGACCTGGTTCACCGAACTGCTCAGGCTTTCCATTCCTTCCAGGAAATAGCCGATGCCGAAGGATAACAGACTGTTTTCGAAATCCAGGTTGCCCTGCCAGGAGAGATCGTCGGTATCGCCCTTGTAATCGTACCACGGATCGTCGTTGTTGTCGTAAGCCTGGCGGTCACTGCGGGAAAACTTATAGGAAAGGATGGATTCCAGACGGCCGCCGGCCAGCAGGTTGGTGACCCCGACCTGCCCCGTCAGGGTTTCGGATTCCGTGCGTTTTCGGGTGGGTCCGTCGGGTTGGGCCACCAGGGTGTTGACCCAGGCCCCGGTCACCGGGTCCGGAACCCAGGAGGAGGCGATGTTATCCCCAGAATACCCGCCCTCGTAGTCGTCCAGATCCACTTCGGCATTGACATAGCGAAGGGAGGCCGACATTTTGAAATTTTCGTTGATATCCAGTCCGGCCTTTCCGGACAGGGTCAGGTTTTTATACCCGTCCTTTTCATCGGTGTTGCCGGACTGGGGGATCCTGTCGTTGTCTTTGTCGGCAATGGAATACCCTTCCCGCGTGAGTC
The DNA here is from genome assembly GCA_964593855.1 of uncultured Desulfobacula sp. Classification (GTDB taxonomy): domain Bacteria; phylum Desulfobacterota; class Desulfobacteria; order Desulfobacterales; family Desulfobacteraceae; genus Desulfobacula. Next base: position 8,233 of record CAZQIX010000092.1, read on the forward strand.
CGGAAGCGGAAACGGAAAAATGCGTTTTTTCAGTGGCCCCGGAGGCGCTGCCCCCGATCTTCCAGGTACCGTAGGAGCCGCCTTCGGCGGAAATCGTGAGCTCAGGGTCTTTTGTCCCTTTCCGGGTGATGATGTTGATCACCCCGGCCGTGGCGTTGCTCCCGTACATGACGCTCATGGCGCCCCGGACCACTTCGATGCGCTCCACGTGATCCAGGCTGATATTTCCCAGGTTGGTGTCCCGGTTGGCGCTGGACGGATCGTTGAGCATCACCCCGTCGATGAGTACCAGGGTGTTTTTGGAATCCGCCCCCCGCAGGGAAACCGATGTCTGGGTGCCCATGCCGCCGGTGGAACTGATCGTGACCCCCGGAACGGTTTTGAGGATGTCCACCAGGGAATGCGTTTTCTTTTCTTCGATCTCCCGGGCCGTGATCACGGTAACGGCGTTGCCGCCGACTTTGTCCAGGGTGGTCTCGGTCTGGGTCACGGAAACCACCACTTCTTTCAGGGTGGTGACCGGCTTTTCTTTGGAACCTTCAGTATCAGCCTCCGCCACGGCCCAGATCATCAACACACCGACCAGCGCCCACCATCCACTCTTTTTCATCTCTTGCTCTCCCTTCATTGAAAGATTGCCGGCCCGGAACGACAAAACCCCGAACCGAATATGTATCGATCCAGGGTTTTCCCTTTTTAACTCAAGATCCAATCGAATTTTTCTGGTCCACGGAAAAATTCCCCACACCCCAGGCAGGTCTTCTGACTCACGGATCATCCTACCGGCCGCGTCTTCCCATTCCATGATCGAACAGTGACGTACGTTGCGGCTTTGGTCCCCGTTTACAGCGGCGGGCCCGTCCCTGATTTCAACAGGGTTCCCTTTTAAGCTCTTACATGAGCGCCTGGGTTACGCTACCCTAATTATGCTTTTCTCCCCGGGTTGTCAATTTTTTTCTGACGCCTTCGGCAGGCTGTAGTTTTTCCGTTTCAAAAGGATCCCCTTTCTGGTTTCTGGACTGTTTATATTCTATCTTAACACATTGTCCGGTTTTCGGGGTCCACTATATTGGGCTGAAAACACTCAAAATCCCACCCGGGTTAAATTTTTAAAAATAACTGTTGTATTTTTTCATCAAGCGTGCCAAATTAAATTATTCAGACCCATTGTCAC
>CAZQIX010000093.1:0-9208 GCA_964593855.1 uncultured Desulfobacula sp.
TATATGCGGACAAAAGACCCGAGTCAAGCACAATTACGAGCGCCCGATCAGGAACGTCGGGATTGCTCTTGTCTTGATACCCGGGACATGGTACACACTTACAACTGAAACCCCAAAGGACTGGAAAAAACATGGGTTCTCCGCCTCTGCCGTACAACATTCTCGCGCTGGCCCCGTTCGCGCCCATGCCGGATCAGGGCGGAAAAACGCAATTCGTCCCCATTGATCCCCATGATTTAGACACAGCCCTGGCACAAATCCGCCCCATTCTCCATCTGCCGATGCCGACCGATCTGCACCCGGACGGCGCGGTAACCCTGACCCTGGACCGGATGGCGGCCTTTGAGCCCTCTGTCATGGAAGCCGGCCTTTTTCCATCTGCGGAATCGGCCCGGTCAAGGGGTAGTGACGCCTTTGCCCGCCCGGAAACGAAGAACGGGCCACCTGAAAAATCCGGGACCATGGAAGATCTCTTTTCCATGGTGGACATCCCCGGCCCGACGGCACCGGAGTCCTTTTCGGATCCGGTTGCCCATGGATCTTCCCGGCTGCTCACGGCCATTTTTTCCCATCCCCTGTTCAAGGCCGTGGAATCAGCCTGGCATGGACTTGGGTGGCTGGCCCGGCAAACGGCTCAAGCGGGCCATGAAAACACGAAAATCAGCGTAGCGTCTATATCGGCCGGTTGTCTGGAATCGGTGCTGAACGCCGTCCAGGACCTGCCCGCCGCGGAAATGCCCCACCTGGTCCTCATCGACCTGGGCCTGGACCATACGCTGCCCAGCCTCGACATCATTTCGACGGCCGCCGGATTTGCCGACCGGATGCTGGTGCCGGTCTGCCTCTGGATCCGGCCGGAATTTTTCAGAATCGATCACTGGGACCGGATTCACCGGCTTGCCTATATCCGGAACTATCTGGACGGCATGGAATATGCCAAATTCCGGAAAATCCGGACCCTGCCCGGAGCCGAATGGCTGATGCTCACCTGCAACAGCGTTGCAGTCCGGCCGGCCCATGATTTTGAACCATCTCCCCTGTACACGGCTCCGGTATGGGCCGCCGCCGCTCTGTGCGAACGGGCCGTCGCAGGTTCGGGATGGCCCATGGGGTTTGCCGGTCCCCCGTCCGGGCCGTCCGGCGGGTTGTCCGCCCCGGGCCTTCAGGCCCGCATTTCCGAGGACAAGGCCCTTCAACTGATCGAGGCCGGCATCACGCCCCTTGTCGGGACGGCGCACGGTCAGGATATTTTCATTCCACAGGCCCCTTCCCTGGACGGTCGCGACATGGGATTCCAGATGTTTCTGAACCGGGTGATCCGTTGCCTTTTCCAGGCCCGGGAAAACGCCGGTCCAAAGAACCCCGAAACCGCCCTGTCCGAAGCACTGATCCATGCCTTCACTCAAACCGGCCACGTTCGGTTCGATGATCCGGATGTCCGGGAAACGGGTTCGGCAACCGACGGGGCCAGGCTCTTTCATATCGGTTTTGTTCCGCCGGAAACCCTGATGCCGGGCGCCGGGAGAATCGAATTGACGTTTGCATGGTAACCTGAAACAGATTTTGGAAATCGCGCCCATGTTTTCACGCATCATTTCAACCATCAAGGGAAAAATCATTTTCACCGTCACCCTGGTCATGCTGATCTGCATCGCCCTGAACATCTATTTCACCCACCGGGACGTGGGCCGGGCCATGCAGCTCGCCCAGGAAAAATCCGCCGTCAACATCCTCCATTCCATGTCCGTCATCATTCAGGACACCTATCACAACCTGTTGTCGGAAAAACGGACCATGGCTCTGCAGAAAAGACAGGAGCTTCAATCCGCGGCCCGGATGATCGCCTCGGTGTTCGCGGGATTTCAGAGCCCGGACCCCGGGAACCGGCCCCGGCCCGACGCCGTCCGGAATGTGCTGGCCTGGCTGGCGTCAGCCCCAGTCGGGGCGGTCGACCATTTTCTCATCGATGACCAGTCCCGGATTGTGTCCGCCTCCGGATCCATCATCACCACGGAGATCTGGCAATCTCTCAAAGACGCCAAATACAGGGACCTGGCCCAGGCCATGCGCTATGAAAACCTTCGGGGAAAAGACGACTTCGCCTCTTTTTCCATACCGGCCGGAAATGGAAAAAGCCGGCCTGTCCTGGCTTATTTCCTGCCCCTGGACCACCTGGGGTATACCCTGGCCCTGACCATCGATGTCTGCAATATCGAGGCCGAAGTCCAGGAAGGGCTCCAGAAGATTTTAAAATCCCTGAATGAATTCTCCAGACAGCTCAACATCACCCGGAACGGATTCGTCTATATGTTCGACGCGGAAGGCGCCATTTTGATTCCGCCGCCGGAGCATATCAAAAACGATGTCCACCTGTCCGACAACCAGCTCACCGGCCGCCCCATCCACGACGATATCCGGACAGCCGCGGAATCGGAATCGCCCGAGCTCCAGGTCCTGTCCGCAGATGATCCGGGCCGTCACACCATGATCGTTTACTGCCGGTATTTCAAACCCCTGAAATGGTACATCTCGGTCTTTGTGCCCGTGAACGAGATCAACACGCCGGCCCGGAACCTGGTCGTCCGCCAGAGCCTGATCATCGCGGCCCTGTTCATGGCCGGACTGGTGGTGGTCATTCTCATGGTGATCCGCATCGCCGCCCCCCTGAAGCTTTTGTCCGCCTATGCGGAAAAACTGCCGGACCAGGATTTTTCCCGGCCCCTGGCCGCCGAAACCCCCATCGATCATCTGCCGCAACGATATCGGGACGAAGTCGGGGGCCTGGCCCAATCCTTTATTTTCATGCGGCAACAGCTCAGCCGCAACATTCTCAACTTGATCAGCGTAACGGCCTCCCGACAGCGCATCGAGAGCGAGTTGAGCATCGCCCGTGAAATTCAGCTCGGACTGGTTCCCAAAACCTTTCCATCCTTCCCCCAGTATGCGGAATTCGATCTCTACGCCACCCTGATACCGGCCAAGGAAATCGGTGGGGATCTGTACGACTTTTTTCTGCTGGACCCGGACCATCTGTGCTTCACCCTGGGCGATGTCTCGGACAAGGGGGTGCCGTCGGCCCTGTTCATGGTGGTGACGCGGACCCTGATCCGGACCCTGAGCGAAAACGAATCCTCCCCCTGCCGGATCATGGCCCATATCAACGATATCCTGAGCAGGGACAACCCCCGGGCCATGTTCGTCACCCTGGTCATCGGGGTCATGAACATCCGCACCGGCGACATCCGCTACGCCAACGGCGGGCACAATCCGCCCATAGTGATCCGCAGAAACGCGGAGGTCTTTTTTCAGAAAGGACGAAACGAGCCGCTGGTGGGCGCCATGCCGGGCATGTCCTATTCGGACATGACCCTGACCCTGGAACCCGGAGACGGTTTCTTCCTCTACACGGACGGGGTGAACGAAGCCATGAACCCGGACAGCGAACAATTTTCCAACGCCGGGCTCCTGTCCCGGGTCGCCCGGTTCCGGACGGAAACACCCGAAACCGTCATCCGACAGGTGCTGGAAGGCGTCCGGGACCATTCCCGGGGAGCGCCTCAATCCGACGACATCGCCATGCTCATGATCCAATACAACGGACACAGGCCCGAGTCGCCCCGATCCCCTGAAAAGGCCGGATCATGATTCAGGATATTCCCTTTATCAAATACTCTTCCTGCGGAAATGCCTTCATCATCGTGGATGAAACAGAGCGGCCATGGATCCGGGAACCGGAAAAAAAACGGTTCGCGGCCCGGGCCGCCAATATTTTTTTCGGCCTGGGGGCGGACGGGGTCATTTTTATCCAGCCCAACCATCCGGAGGTCATCCACGCCATCCATGAAAATTTTCCCTACTGGCGGAACCCGCCGGATCTGGACGGGGCGGGCCTGGTTCTGCGCATGTTCGAGCCGGACGGGTCCGAGTCCTTCAGTTGCGGGAACGGGCTTTTGAGCATAGCCAACCACCTGTTTCATCAGTACGGGATCACCCGGGCCGAGATCGTCACGGAAATCCCCACGGCCCAACCCCGCAAGGTGGCCATCGGAACCGACCCGGAAAGAGGCGTCAACTGGGTCAATATGGGAATGCCTGAAAGATTCCCGGAGGGAATGGTGAACCCGGACATCACCCTGGGGCATGACACGGTCATGGACCGGGTCCCGGGACTGGACATCGCCGGACGGACGGACACGGCCCTGAACGACCCGCAGGAAAACCCCGCAGCCAGGGTAAAAGGGTTTCTGGTGTACACGGGAGAGCCCCATTTCGTCATCATTGCCGACCAGCTTTCGTGGGCAACCGGGGCTCCGCACCTGCCGTCCCTCTATATTCCGGCCATACCGGACCACGCCTTCCATTTCGACCTCCGGTTTCACGCCAGCTCCCGGTATATCCGGCACATCGGCCGCTACCTGAACACCGAGGGGTCTGTTTTTTTCCCCCGGGGCGTCAACATCGACTTTGTCCGGGTAAACGGACCCGACAGCATTGAATACCGCTGCTTTGAGCGCGGGGTCAACCGGGAAACCCTTTCCTGCGGCACCGGGGCCGTGGCCTGTTTTGCGGCGGCCCGGCAACTGAACCTGATCCAGTCGGACCGGATCAGCGTTCTTCCGCATTTGTGCCGCCTGTTCAACCCCAGCGCCGGATTCATCGTCCAGAAAACCGATACCGGCTGTCATCTTTTCGGTGAACCGCGGATCGTGAGCCGGGGCCTGCTCTGCCACCAACCTCTGGACTGACGACAAGGAAAAAACCATGACCCCACCGCAACCGATCCCGGAGCCGCTGTCACAAAAACCGAAGGCCTTTGCCGCCTCCCTGAAAACGAGACTCATCGCAGCGTCCCTGTTCCTGCTGGTGCTGAGCCTGGGCTTCAATGCCATGCTCACCCTGTCCTCCCTGGAAAAACTCTATATCGAATCCATTGTTTCCAAATACGTCACCACGGGCAAATCCCTTCAACGGAAACTGGAAGGCGCCCTGGGATTTGGAAAAAACATCGAAAAATTCATCGGCATGGAGCCCCTCCTCGGGGAAACCCGGGACTTCATCATCCGGACCGGCTCGGAAAGCGCCGGACAGGAGTCGGGCCGATCCCCGGACCTGTCCGTGTCCGTCTCCTCGGTCCAGGGGAGGGTGCTGTACAGCACGGATCCCAGACTGGTTGGATCGACCATGGACGTAGACACCGGCCAAAAGGCCTATTTCCGGCACGGCCGTTTTTACGTCATCCCCCTGCCCGTGTACAACAGCCTGGACAAGAGTCAGGCCGCCCATATTCTCATCTCCTTTCACGAACGGCACGTGACCCGGGTATTGGCATCCGTGATATCCCATAACGTGAAAACCATCCTCATCCTTCTGGCAGTTGGTTTTCTGATCCTGGTGCTGGTATTCCAGGCATCGGATTTCTCAATCCTTCAGCAAGACGGCAGCATCAAGCTGCCCAGGATGAAAATCTCCATCCTCCTGTTTCTGGTCATCGGGCTGTCCCAGGTGGTGTTCACGAGTCTGAACACCCTTGAATTCAGAAATTACTATCTGGACATCAGCCGACAGAAAATCGCCGTTCTGGGGTCCATACTGAAAAAGGACATCGATTTCCTGCTCAGCAAGGGGATTCGGATGGACCGGCTGGTCAAAATAGAAGGCATGCTCAAAGACATTATCGTCCAGGCACCTGAGCTGGAGCGTATCGTCATCAAAGACCAGGACGGCCGTTCCCTGTATCGGGCGGACAAACGGGACGGATCCGCCGGCGGTGAAGTCCGGCCGGACGATGATATCCCAAAGGATTCCCGGTACAGTTTTCATCTGGAAATCGTGAAGGACAAAAAAGTGGCGGGCGAAGTCACGGCCACCGTTCACCAGGGATCCATCGCCACCCATATCTCAAAAGAAGTGCTCTATGCCAAACTCCGGGAAATCGCCCTGGATTCCCTGACCGTGATCGTGATCTCCTTTTTGTTTTTTCTGGAAATGCAGATCATGATTTTCAATGTTTTCGATCCCCGGCCCGCAGGGGCTGAAAAAAAGACCAGTTTCATGGCTGTCCGCATCACGGCCTTTCCCCTTCTCATCGGCGGGACCATTTCGGTGTCCTTTCTGCCCCTGTTCATGGAAACCCTTTACGTGCCCCTATTCGGCCTGTCCCAAAACATCGTCATGGGGCTGCCCATTTCCGTCAAACTGTTCTTCACCGGGGTCGCCATCGTGGTTTCCGGGGCCTGGTGTGACCGCCGGGGCTGGCACCAACCCTTTCTGGCCGGGGTGCTCCTGACCTGCGCGGGCAACCTGTATTCATGGCAGGCCCGGGACGCCCTGCATTTCATCTTGGCCCAGGGCCTTTCCGGCATGGGATACGGACTGGCCCTCATGGCCTCCCAGGGCTTTGTCGTGGCCAACACCCGGGAGGACCGGCGGGCCCAGGGCCTTTCCAATTTCTTTGCCGGCGTGTATTCGGGGAGCATCTGCGGCATCGCTCTGGGGGCCATGCTGGCGGAACGGATCGGCTACCGTCCGGTTTTTTTGATCGGCAGCGCCGTGATCCTGCTGATTTTGCCCTATTATTTCGGTTTTATGCGAAACGCCGAAGCCAAACCTCCGGAGAAACCGGCCGCCGAAGCCCGGCCGGTTCTCCGGTTCCTGTTCAACCGCAATATCCTGGGCCTTGTCCTGCTCTCCGGCATTCCGGCAGCCGTGGCCACCATCGGGTTCCTGAACTATTTCAGCCCTATTTACCTGAAACAGATCGGGGCCTCCCAGTCGGACATCGGCCGGCTGTTTCTGGTCAACGGCCTGTGCATGGTCTATATCGCCCCGTTCATGAGCCGGTTCATCGACAGGGCCGCCGGCAAGAAAATGTATGTGGCCCTGAGCGGTCTGATCGGATGCGCGGCCCTGGTCTGTTTCCACTATACGGCCCACACGGCCGGGGTCTTTCTGACGGTCCTGCTGCTCGGACTGGCAACGGCCGTCAATGACCCGTCCCGGAACAGCTATCTGCTGAAACTCCAAATTACCCGGGAGCTGGGAACCGGCAAGGCCTTGAGCATTTCCTCATCCACCTACCGGATCGGCCAGGTCCTCGGCCCCCTGACCTTCGGCGTGCTGCTGTCCGTGTCCGGCCCGGACGGTATTCTTTATCTGGGAGGCCTGTACCTGCTCATCACCCTGCTGTTTCTCATCGTCAACCAGAATGACGCCCACATGACCCGAACCCGGACGACCCGGACCTGACATCACGGAGATTCGTCATGACCTCATCCCATAATTCCGACGAATTCACCGTCACCATTCCCCGTCCGGGATCGACAACGGCCGGAAACGAAACCATCCATGCCCGGATGATCACCACCGAAGAGATCCCGGCCTGGAGCCGGGAGCGCCGCGAATCGCTGCGCAGCGAGCTGTCCCGCCTGGTTTTAAAATCCTTTCCCAGAATGGATGCAGAAGGCCGCAACGAACTCACGGACGGGTATTTCGACCGGCCCGGAAACGGATTTCAGCGCTTCGTGTTTCTGCTGGAAAATGAAAAAGGAAAGCTTGCGGCGACCACCCTGTTCGATCAGGGACGATTCGATTATCAAGGCGGCATTTATACCGGCATCTATTCCATTCTGCGCATGGTCGCACCCGCCTACGAAGGGTTGGGTCTGGCCCAGCACATGGCCTGCCGGGAATTTGGCCGATTCCAACCCGATGTCCTGATGTCCACCAGCTATCAGTCGGCGGCCCTGCATTCCTGGATCGGGTTGTATGAAAAGGGGCGCATCCCCGGATACGAGGTGTTCCCGAGGCTTGAAACCGGCAACGGAAAAGACATCCTGGTCACCCTGCCCTTCCGGGACCTGGATTTTGCCGTCCACGCCTTTTTAGCCACCTACAGCGGATTTGCGAAAAAACAGGAAACCCGGGACCGAGCCGTCCGCAACCTCACGGTGTATCTGGCCAGAAAAAACGCCCACGGCGCGGCCTACGGGTTTGATCCCTGGTCCCCGCGGGGGCGCAAAGACCGCCTGGCGGAATTGCTCGGCCTGGGAGAGCAGGACGCCATGCTGGTGATTTTCAGAAAAACCGCTTACGCTGCCCGGATCGATCAGCCGGCGTTCAGCAGGCGCTCCCGGGCCTGATTGAAAATCTCGACCGCCTCCCGCCCCGAGTTCCGGGAAATGCCGGTGAGGTCCACGCACCCGAAGGGGATCACGCCTGGATTGGTGATCACCACAAAGGGCGGCTTTTGGGGATTTAGAAGACCGTCCAGACGGTCGGCCGCCTCTGCGAAGGACCGGGGTCCGGTTTCCGGGACGTCCACATGCTCGTGCCTGAAACAGCAGCCCGCTGACTCATAATGGCGGGCCGCGATCCGGCGCACCATCTCCCATACATACAAAATCGCCCCCTTGCGAGGATTGAAATCGATCCACAAAGGGGTTTCCCGCTCATCCACCAGGATATCCGCGCAGAAATAGCCCTTGGCTCCCTTCCCGGCCAGATAGGGCCACAGCCGGTCGCTCAACTCGCTTCGGACCCGGTCCAGAACCCGGTCCGGCAGTCCGGACGGGAAGGCGGCCCCGGCATACCCGTAATCTTTTGAAATCTGGTCAAACATCCCTATAAGGACCATTTGCCCGTCCTCCCGCATTTCCCAGTGAACGGCCATCTCGCCCATGGGGGCGGAAACGGTTTTTTCCAGAAAAAACCGCTGACCGGTTGCAAAGGCCCGCTGAAGCACTTCGGACAACGATTCCGGGGTGTCGGCCCTGAACATGCCGCCCGAACAGATCCCGCCACTGCCGTTGTCCGCCTTGACCAAAATGGACGGACAGGATGCGAGAAGCTCTTTTCCGTGGGCCAGCAGATCGTCCCGGCCGCCGGTCGGACAGAAGTCCGGGGTGTTCAGGCCTAGAATGCGGCACACCTCTTTGAAAGCGGTTTTTCTGGAAAGTTTCATGCACAAATCAAAACTGCAGTAGGCCGGGATTCCGAGCATCCGAGCCAGCCGGGCTTCCGAAGCCTCGATGTAGCCGAACTCCAGCCGGGTGTCGGGTCCGGCCAGATCCCGGAGAATCTGCAAAGCGGCAGGATCGTCCAGGATTCTTTCGGAAAGCGTGCGGTTGGGGTCCAGGCCGCCGGACCCCAGACTGATCATCCGGGGAATGCTGAACCCGAGATCCCGCCAGTAGGCGATGTAGTCCGGATC
>CAZQIX010000094.1:0-8962 GCA_964593855.1 uncultured Desulfobacula sp.
TGGTAAATGTTGATTTTTAGTTATCAATTATATAAGTTGGTTTTGCAAATAAAAAGGAGCGAACCGGGAAAAATACCATGATTCTGCCGCGTGCCCTCATTCATCTGTTCTGTCTGATCGTCCTGATCTTCACTGGGTGTTCAACCGACCATAAACAGAAGTCCCTTGAACTGATCGAGCAGGCCCGGACCTATATGGCTCGGAATCAACCGGAAACCGCGGTCATCGGATATCGCAGCGCCCTCGATATAGATCCGGGAAACGCCGTGGCCCTTTTCGAGCTGGCCGAGGCCTACATGATGCTCAACCAGGTCAATACCGGCATCCGATATTACAATCTCGCGGCCCAGGCCGATCCGAAAAACATTCTCCCCCATGTCCGGCTGGCTCAGATTTACCTGCAAACCCAGCAACTCCTGGACGCCAGGCAGGAAGTCACCAGAATTTTCGATATTTCGCCCGATGCCGTGGACGGCTTCCATCTGCTCGCTGACATTCAGATCAGGGAAAGGGACTCCGAAGCCGCCATTGAAACCCTGATCCGGGCCGAGTCGCTTGAACCCGACAATATCAGAACCCTGATCGCGCTGGCCGAACTGTACCGGACAACGGAAAAGCCGGAGGATGCCGAACGCTGTCTCCTCAAAGCCGTATATGCGGAACCGGCTTCCAGAGACGCCTACATGGGGTTGGTTCGGCTGTATATGGCCCGAAAAGAATATGACAAAGCCGAGGCGTTTTTGCTCAAAGTGCTGGACAGCCCCGGCATCAAGGCCTTGAAACACACGGACCTGGCCCGGTTCTATCAGGAGCGAGGAATTTTCGACAAAGCGGAAGACCATTTCCAGCAGGCCGTCATGGCCGAACCCGAGGAGGTATATCCCCTCATTACCCTTGCCGAATTCTACACCCGTCACAATATGAAGGACAAAGCCATCCTGACCATGGACAACGCCCTGGCCAAAAACAAGGACAAAATCCAGGTTCTGTCCGGCCTGGCCCAGATTTATCTGCATTTCGGCATGACGGAAAACGCGGAACAGGTTGTGGATCAGGCCCTGAAAATGAACAAAGATCATGTCGACGCCCTTTTTCAGAAGGGTCGGGTCCTGATAGCCAAAAAAGATTTCAAACAGGCCCTGGATATCTTTGACCGTGTTCTCAATCTGAACCGTACCCATGCCCCGGCTTATTACTATAGAGCCCTGTGCATTCAGGAGCGGGGAGCCACGGACCGGCCCGAGCAGAAAATCTATCGGGCCGCCGCCGGCATGCTGGACAATCCCGAAGCGTTTGAAAAAGATCAGATCAAGGCCAATCTTCAGGCCGCCGTCACCCTGGATCCGGACCTCCTGGACGCCCGGATCCGGCTCACCGAAATTTACATTCAGGAAAAAGACGCCGGGAAAGCGCAGGAGCAGATCGATGAGATTTTCAAGCGGGAATCGCCCACCATCCAAACCATGACCCTTCAGGCGGTCGTTCGGCTGCTCCAAGGGAATTCAGGCGAAGCGGAATCTATCCTGAACACCATCATCCGCCGGAAACCGGACTATATCCCCGCCTACGTCCGGCTGGGGCTTTTACATCAGGAGCGGGGCAACAGTGAACAGGCCTTGTCGTTTCTGAAAACCGCTCTGGAAAAAAGTCCTAAACAGACAGGCCTGCTCAAAATCATCACCGGGATTTATATCCAAACCCGGAAGCAGGAAGAAGGGATATCTTTCCTTGACTCCCTGGCTCCCGGACTTGCGAGCGAACGCGACCGGGCGTGGCTGTCCTATTTCAAGGGAGATCTTCTCATGGCCTTGAAAAAGGAAGATCAGGCCATGGAACGATTCCAGGAGGCGATTCAGCTTTTTCCGGATTTTCTCGAAGCCCGGATGGCCCTGGCCAACCTTCTTTACCATAAAGGCCGGAGACAGGACTCCCTGATTCAGTACCAGGCCGTGGAAGCCTTTGCCCCGGATCACCTTCCCTGCCTCATGGCCATCGGTTTCATCCACGATCTGGAAAAAAACACGGACAAAGCCGCTGAATACTATCGAAGGGTGCTGGCCATCGACGCGACCCATGCGGACGCGGCCAACAACCTGGCCTTTATCCTGTCCGAAGATCCCCGGCAACTGGAAGAGGCTTTCAGACTGGCCCGGATCGCCCGGGACAAAAGGCCGACCGATCCCAATATCCTGGACACCATGGGCTGGGTCCATTATCAGAAAGGCAATTATATCAACGCCCGGACCGAGCTGGAGGAAAGCCTTCGCCTGAACCCGGACAACGCCCTGGCCGTATACCATTACGGTATGGTGCTGTACCGGACCCAGAAGTACGAAGAGGCCAAATCCCAACTGAGAAAGGCCCTGGATCTGGATCCTGATTTCAAAGGCGCCGACATTGCCCGAAAACTCCTCAACTGATGCCTTCCCCTCACAACTCACAACTCACAACTCACAACTCAATACTCAATACCCCAGCACTTTAATGTTGACAAACCCCATTGTTTGATAAAGAATGACAGACTCAGATGCCGTGAAAACAATGGATTTAACCTGTAAACGGAAAATACCATGGCCGATTCGATTCCATCTCAGTTGCCCATCAAACCTGATCAGGTCCTGGAAATCCTCGTCAGGAGAAAATGGTTTATCCTGATCCCTTTGTGCATCACCTTGACCCTGGGGCTTTTTCACACGCTAACCACCTCCAAGACCTACGAAGCCTCCACCCTGATTCTGGTCCAGCCCCAGCGGGTCCCGACCAGCTATGTCCGGTCCGTCGTCACCTCTACGATAAATGAGCGCATCAGCACCATTTCCCAGCAGATCCTGAGCCGCAGCAACCTTGAAAAAATCATCGATCAGTTCGGGTTGTTCGAAGACGCAAAAGGCATGTATCTGGAAGACAAAATCGCCGGCCTGAGAAAGCGGGTTCAGGTCAAAATCGAGCGGACCCGCAGTGATGCCGAAGCTTTTTCCATCGTTTTCCAGGGCGACGATCCCCAGCAGGTCATGCGAATCGCCAACACCCTCGCCAGTTATTTCATGGATGAGAACCTGAAGGTCAGGGAAGCCCAGGCCGTGGGCACCAGTGAATTTCTCGACTCCGAACTTGAAAAAACCCGCAAGGACCTGGAAGAACGGGAGCGGCGGTTGGCGGAATACAAAGAACGTCATTTCGGAGGCCTTCCCGAGGAACTGGCAACCAATCTGAGAGCAATGGATCGCCTGCAACAACAAATCAGCTCGAAAAACGAACTTCTGAGACAGGCCCGAAGCTCCTTGACACTCATGGAAGCCCAGGTGGCCCAGTCCCGTGAGATGGCTTCCCAGTCTTTCGATGATTCTTTTTTGTCCATGGATTTTGACGATGACGCTTTCGGGGCATCCGAAGAAGAACAGAAACTGGAATCCGCCCGGAAAGAATACGATGCCCTGTTGTTGAAATACACGGACAGACATCCCGATGTCCTCAAACTCAAAAAAATCATCGACAAACTGGAATCCGCCATTGAAGCAAAACGAAAAACGGCGGCAGAGGAAACACCTGCTCCCGAAACGCCTGACGTTTCGATGGGCAACAGCATGCCCAATTTTGCCGTCATGCAGCAGCAGGCCCAGCTGACCCAGATCCGAAGCGAAATTGCCAAAATCGAATCCGACATCGCCAATATGGAACAACAGATGGCGGTTTACCAGGCCAGGGTGGAAGACACCCCCAAACGCGAACTCGAACTTCAGGCCCTGCAGAGAGATTACAGCAATATCCAGAACGTGTATAATTCCCTTCTGGACCGGCGGTTGGAAGCCGAACTGTCCGTCAATATGGAAAAAAAGCAGAAAGGTGAACAATTCAGGATACTGGACCATGCCAGGTTGCCGGAAAAGCCCATATCCCCCAACGTGAAGATGCTGTTTCTGCTGTCGGTTGCGGCCGGTTTCGGAATCGGAGCGGGACTCATTTTCCTTCTGGAATTTTTTGATTCCTCCATCCGCTGGGAGGAACAGATCGAAGAAGACCTCGGACTCAAAATCCTCGCCGCCGTACCGCCCCTGCAATGGCCCCGCGACCGGTTCAGAAAAAGAATCGAGCTGGCCGTGTTTGCCTGCGGCAGCCTTTACGCCCTGGTCTTTCTTGGATTTTTTGCCGTATTGAATTACAAGGGTCTGGACCGGACCATCAATTTCATCAAATCCACCTTAAACCTTTAATCCGGGAGCCATTATCTTGGGTAAGATTTCTGACGCACTGGAAAAATCATCACATGGCCGGACCGGAACTGCGGAAAATCACACGATCCCTGAGCCTCCCATTCGGGACGATGCCGAACCGCGTCTTCCGGACAATATCTCCCCGACCCTTGTCACGGTCACCCAGCCCACGTCCATTGAATCCGAACAGTTCAGGTTGCTCAAGAACAATATCCTGTTTCCGGAAAAAGGATTGCCCCCCCGGTGCATCATGATCACCAGCGCGTCTCCGTCAGAGGGCAAATCCTTTGTGGCCGCCAATTTGGCCGTCAGCCTGGCCCAGAACATCGACGAACATGTCCTGCTCATGGACTGCGACCTTCGCAAGCCCACGCTCCATTCCCAGTTCAAGGTGCCGGGCCGGCCGGGACTCAGCGATTATCTGTCCCGTTCCAAACCCCTTTCCGACCTGCTTGTCAAAACATTCATTCCGAAACTGACGCTTCTGCCCGCCGGCAATCTGCCGAAAAACCCGTCCGAACTTTTGTCTTCCGAGCAGATGCGGCGGCTGGTTCACGAAGTCAAACTGCGCTACAGCGACCGCTATATCATCATCGACACACCGCCGCCCTATATCACTTCGGAAACCAACGCCCTGGTCCGCCAGGTGGACGGCGTGATCATCGTCATCCGGCATGGAAAAACCCGGAAAAAAGACATTCAGAACATCATCGACATCTACGGCAAAGACAAAATCATCGGAGTGGTGCACAATTTTGCCGAAAAACGGCCCGGATACGGCTACGGCTATTATAAATACGGTTACGGATACGGCTACGGGTACGACAACCGGGCCCGATAATCAGGAAACTGATTCAACCCATGCTAAGGTTTTTAAGACAGTATTTTCCCATACGGAACATCATCTTCATTATTTTAGAAGGACTGATCATCTTCGGCTCCGTCCTCTTGTCGTCGGCCCTGGTGACCTTTTCCGATTCCTATTTCTACGATGCCATGCTGATCGTCCGCATCGGGCTGGTCACCATCATCTGCCAGACCTGCCTGTATTATTATGACCTCTATGATTTCGATATTTCCGCCACTCTCCGGGAGACCAGCATCCGTCTGCTTCAGGCACTGGGAACCGCATCCATTGTCCTGGCGGTGATTTATTTCCTGTTTCCCCTGGTCATCATCGATCAGAAAATATTTATTTTAAGTATCGTGTTTCTGCTTGTCTTCATCATCGGGTGGCGTCTGCTCTACATTCAGATTCTGTCCAAGGGTCTGTTCAACGAGCATATCATCATTCTGGGCTCCAGCGACCTGGCAATGGATATCTTCAAAGAAATTCGTGGCACCATTGACTGCGGGTATAACGTATCCGTCCTGATACCGGACGATGAACACGATGAATACCCGGTCGACCTGCCGGATACGGTCCTGGTGCGAAAAGAAAAAAAAGATCTCTGCCGGGTCGCGGCGGAAACCGGGATCAAAAAAGTGGTGGTGGCTCTGAAGGAAAGGCGGGGAACCTTTCCCACCGACGAGCTGATCCAGTGCCGGACCGCCGGAATAGAGGTCATCGAGGGCGGTTCGTTTTACGAAATGCTCACCGGCAAGGTCTTGGTCACCCGGATCAACCCGTCCTGGCTGATTTTTTCCGACGGATTCAGAAAATCCAGGATTCAGACCTTTTTCAAACGGATCGAAGACATCGTACTGTCCTTTGTCATGCTCGTTATTCTTTCCCCTTTGCTGCTCATAGTCGCCGTTCTCATCAAAATCGATTCCCGAGGCCCTGTGTTTTTCGCCCAGGATCGGGTGGGCTTGAACAAAAAAGAATACATGATGCACAAATTCCGATCCATGGTGCAAGATGCGGAAAAACTGACCGGCCCGGTCTGGGCACAGAGCAACGATAACCGGATCACTCGTGTGGGAAAGGTCATTCGAAAATTCCGGATCGATGAACTGCCCCAGCTCTGGGAGGTGTTCACCGGCAAGATGAGCATGGTCGGCCCCAGGCCGGAACGAAAGCATTTTACCGACGAGCTGGAACAAAAAATACCGTTTTACTCCCAGCGGTTTCATGTAAAGCCCGGACTGACCGGCTGGGCCCAGGTATGCTACGATTACGGGGCAACCCTGGAAGACGCCGTGGAAAAGCTGAACTACGAACTGTTTTACATCAAGAACATGTCCCTGGTCATGGACGTGATCATCCTGTTGCGCACGGTCAAAACCGTCCTTTTCGGACGGGGCGCGCGATAGTTCGGCCCAGCGGCCGCTGTAAAAACAAGATGTTAACCCAATAGTCGATGTAATCGAAAAGGCGGAGCCATGTCTAACAACAAAAGTAGGAACAAAACGCAATCCATTGGTTTCATGATCCTTGTCCTTGTTTTCTGTCTGTCGTCCCTGTCCCTGGCCGAAGACTACAAGATCGGCATCGGGGATATCCTCAAGATCAGCACCTGGAAGGAGCCGGACCTGTCCTTTGACCAGGTTCAGGTCCGAAACGACGGCAAAATCACCTTTCCGCTCCTGAACGACCTCCAGGCCGCGGGCAAATCCACGGTGGAACTCAAGACCGCCATTGAATCCAAACTGGCCGATTTTGTGGAAGCCCCCAACGTCACCGTTACCCTGGTGGGCCCGGTGAGTCAGAAATATTATATCCTCGGCGAGGTCCAGGAAGTGGGCGAATATCCCCTGGTCAAGCAGCTTACCGTGGTCCAGGCCTTTGCCCTGGCCAAGGGATTTACGGAATGGGCCTCCAAAAGCGCCATCATTCTTTTCAGAAGGGACGGCGGTCAGGAGCAGGTGATCAAGATCGACTACAACGACATCGCCAAGGGCAATCTGGCCAAGGACATCGTTCTCAAGGCCGATGACATCATCATCGTGCCATAGGAGGTCAAAATGACAGTCATTTCAGGTCGGCCGTTTCGGACGCTTCTTCTGATGGGGCTTCTCGCGCTCATCGGCTTTTTCCCGGTCCCGGCCCTGTCCCGGACCGTCACCCAGATCACGCCCACCATCACCATTTCCGAAGAATACAGTGACAATTATCTCAAGACCCCCACGGACAAACAGGAAGAATTCATCACCAGCTTCGGCCTGGGGTTTTCCGTGGGTTTTCTGAACAAACGAAGTGAGATCTACCTGACCTACAACCCGGAATACAAGGACTACAAAAACCTGGACGACCGGGACCGTCTCCTTCATCGTGCGGGCCTGGAAGGGGAGTTCCGGCCCACCAAATTCACCACCCTGAACGCGAGCATCGACTATTCCGGCAACACCGACGATTACGCCGGTGAATCCTGGCAGAATTCCGCCTCTCTGTCCGGTACCACCCTGCTCACCCAGCGCACCACCCTGAATTACGCCCAGACCTATTCCAGAAGTTTCGACCAGCAGGAACGGACCGGCGATTACAACGAGCACGACACCAGCCGGACCTCGGCCGGAATCGTCCACCGATTCGGTCCCAAAGACCGGGTCGGATTGGATTTTGTCTATGAATTCGACGATTACGCAAAAACCAATCCCGACGAATATGAGGAATACCGACCAACCGCCTATCTGTCCTACTGGTTCACGCCCCTGAACGGATTCGACACCATGCTGTCCTATGAAAACACGGAATTTGAAAACGACATCGACGACATCCAGACCTATTCCGGCCATGTCCGTTATGTGCGCAAGTTCTCCAGGCGCCTGGACGGATACCTCAAATACCGTCATTCCCATTCGGAACGGGACACCGGCAACCATGAAATCTACCATCCTTCCGTGGGATTCGACTGGGACGTGACCGAAGATTCCGGCATCTCCCTGGGTGTCGGGCTCCTGTTCCACGAATGGGACAACGACAATGACGATTCAACGGAGCCGTTCCTGGATCTCAACGCGTACAAAATATTCAACTTCAGCCGACGCGGATCCCTCACCTTCACAGCCGCCAGCGGATATACCGAATCGGATGAAAATGCCGCCAGTCTCGGCTACACCACCTACTACCAGGCCGCGGCCCGCCTCGACTACCAGCTCAGAAAACAAATGTCCTCCAACCTTTTCACGGCCTATAAACTCAGCGACTACCAGGAAACTGCAGTGGACCGCAAAGACAACACCCTGACCGTCGGCGGCGGCCTTTCCTGGCTGCCCCTCAAATGGCTCCGGTTCAATCTGACCTACGACTACACGGATTACAACACCGACGGAGACGAACGGGGCGACTACACCGAAAACCGGGCTTACTTTTCCGTGAATTTCATTCCCGAGCAGCCGGTCCGCATCAAAGAATCCTCCACCCGCCGGGACTTTGAAAGCGAGGTTTTCGACTAGATTCGACCAGGTTTATATCTTGACGATTTCAGGCAAAAAGACTAAAGTTTTGATATAAACCAAAGGAAAATGAATAAGAGAATGTGATATGGATCAAATTCAATATATTTCCGACGAGCATAACAATATCACTGGAGTGATTGTCCCCATCGACCTATGGAGAGAGATTGAGTCGGAAAAAGAAACAGCCTACTTGTTAAAAAGCGAAACCATGAAAAAAAGGCTGATGACTGCCAAAAACAGAAACAAAGGGATTTCTTTTGCCAAAGCCCTTGAAGATCTTGGAATTTGACCCAACCGCATTTGAAGATCCCTCATATTGGGTTGAAAACGATAGAAAAAAAGCCCAAAAAATCATTAAGCTCATTAAAGAAATTCAAGCCTCTCCTTTTGAGGGAACAGGCAAGCCTGAA
>CAZQIX010000095.1:0-1396 GCA_964593855.1 uncultured Desulfobacula sp.
CCCAGAATTACCGCCTCGATTAGAGAGGATTGAGACCTTGGAAAAATTGAGAATGGAGAATGGAGAATTGATAATTTTACATGTCTCCTTTCGATCAGGAAAAAGGACGACTGAAAAAGCAGCGATTTTTTTTGAAAGTTTCCGTTTTTGACTCCGTAATGATCAGGGACATCAAACAATATCTGTTTGAAAATTCTAATCGTTCCAGATTCAAAAGGAGAAAATGTTATGGGAAAAGTTCCACGAAAATGGATTTCCGTAGGTGTTTTGTTTGTGTTTGTGATTTCTTGTAACGGATGCGCCACCCGGCCGGAAAAGATCAGCGCGGCCTATGTCTCGCCGTTGCAGTATCAAACCTATTCATGCAGTCAGATCGGCCAGGAGTTGGTGCGGGTCAATCGGAAAATCCTGGAGCTGACCAGCAGTCAGCAGAAAGAGGCCGACAAGGACGCTGTCGCCCTGGGTGTGGGTCTGGTCTTGTTCTGGCCGGCCTTGTTTTTCATGATGGGCGATGACAAAAAAGATGAGCTGGCAAGATTGAAAGGCGAATATGAAGCCCTTGAAAGACTGGCTATCGAAAAAAACTGCGATATCGTCGACAAATTGCAGGAGGCCAGGCGGCAACAGGAAGAATATGAAAAGATGAGAGTCCTTGAAGCCGAATCCGTCCCCGATGGATCCATGCCCAGGTAAAGCAGGGGTGTCGCAAAATCCCGGTCAAAGACCGGGAAACCAAGGCCGCAATTGTTTGATTTTATGATGTGTTAACTATTTTAGCCAATAGAACAGGAGATCTTATGTCACTTATCTATTTTACCGAACAAGATGATGGGTTGATTTCAAAAACCAATTTCTGGGACAGTGAACCGGCCCAAAACGGCTATCATCTTTTACATTTCAAAGACAACAGCGCCCGGCTGCTCACGCCGGACTGCTACGTGGAAGACGGCAGCCTTGCCCACATGATAACTTATCCGATTATCAGCCTGGCCGCCGGGCCGGATAGAAACGATCCGGACAACGAAATCATCCAAATCCTTTTCCTGGATCCCAATCGGGAAGACATGGCCTATATCCCTATAAGACACTGGCAACACGCCGGAGAGATTATCTATGACACCGAGATTGATTTTCAGATATTCACAAGGGAAGGATGCCTGTTTTCCAAACCGACCCATATATACCGGGCCAGCATGATCCCTTGTTCTCTGGAAGAGCTTGGGTTCAGTTCGGATTGAAATTCGGTGAATTTGACCCGAGCCTCAACGGTTTGGGTCGAATTTGAACAAGTCAATCATATAAAAAGGAGCTTTATGCAGACAACAGAAGATCCAAATCAAATAATAATTGAACACTGTGGGCCAATCATCCACAGAACCAATTTCTGGGAAACCAA
>CAZQIX010000095.1:1496-3333 GCA_964593855.1 uncultured Desulfobacula sp.
TCGAAAAATACTGGCCTAAACCGGCGATCGCCTGTAAAAGAGTGTATCTGAACTTTATTTGAAAGGCGGTCGTCGTGAATATTTTAGTTACCACCATGGGGGTCAGTTGGCAGATTCTTCCGGAGCTTCTCGGGTTTACCAACCCCGGTCTGGTCGATTTGTTCAAAAATCACCCCGAACAGGATCATATCGAAAAATCCAGGCAAAGCCACGGCATCCTTCCGGTTGATGAGGTCTGGACCATATCGAGCTGCGGTGTTCAAAGCGAGAAAAGCCTTGATCAGATGCTGGTTTGGTACCGGGCCCTGGATTCCCGGACCCGGCCCGTACTCCGTGTGTGGAAGGTGCAGGGAACCGATGCCCTGTCCACGGAGCTGGAATGCCGAAAAATGTCCGAAGGCATTTACACCGTCGTTTGCCATGCGGCGAGCCGTGCGGCAAACGGGTGCCTCATGTTGTCTTTGACCGGCGGCAGAAAAACCATGAGTACGGACATGCAGCAGGCCGGGGCCTGGTTCGGGTGTCATGCCGTGATCCATGTGGTGGACGACCCGGGGCTGACACAAACCCTTCGGACCTCGAGCTGGGGACTGGAGTGTTTTCTGGGGCCGCTGCAAGGTGAAGCGGCCCATGTGTATACCCCGTTTTGCCTTGCCGGATTTCACCCGTATCCCTTGGCCGGGCAAATCCGGCCGGATGATTTTCCCCTGCCTTTTTCCGACCGTTCCGAGGTGGTTTTGTTCAATGCTCTCCCGAATTTCCCCTTGACGGGGAAAATCGCGGATCAAAGGGCTGATGCCGGATTCCTGATGTCCAATTACACCAACCGGATGCTTCAGGGAGAGACGATCACCAATTTTCTGGCCCTTTACAGCCTGCCGGAAAAAAAGATCGACCAGATGAAATCTATGATGTTCGGCAGGGACCGGTCCAGTGAAATGCAGGAGATGGCTGTGTTGAAATCCCTTCCCAAGGCCGAGTTGCATTGCCATCTGGGCGGTGTGGCCACTCCGAAGGAACAGATACGGATAGCGTCGGCGGCAGAGGCCGATGTCGCGAAATATCGTCTCCGGCTCGCCCCATGTCTTGAAAAATGGCGGACCTTGATTGGCTCCGGCGATCCCAAGATCATTCATGATGGGCTGGGGCCGCTGAAAAATATCCGCAGAGCCGTGCCGGAAGTGCCGGAGGCGGTTTGTACGGCCGCGTTCCTGCTTTTGTTCAGAGATCAGCCCGGTCTGTTGGCACGGGTGCTGACCTGGCCCATTGAAGACGAAACGCGGTTTTGCGGCATGGGATTCGATTTCTATGAAAAAACAGGGGATCTTCAAGGCTCGGGTCTGCTGTCCCATCCCGCATGTCTGGAAGCCGCCTGCCGGATCCTGGCTGAAAAAGCCCTGGATCATCATGTGTTGTATCTGGAAGTCCGGTGCTCGCCCGTCAAATATGTTTCCGAGCGGCAGAATGAGATGGATGTGTGCCGAAAGATCATGGAGGTGTTTTCAGAATACGACGAACGGCTGAAGGTCTCTCTGATCTTTACGGCCAGCCGCCACGGGGATATCGGCCAGATCAAACGTCATGTCGGTTTGGCCCAGGCCCTTTGTGCTGAAGAATCGATCCGGGGGCCGGTTCTGTTGCAGGGGTTTGATCTGGCGGGCAATGAGGCTGCGGGCAGTGCTTCGGATATGCGGCAATTTTTTCTGCCCATGATGCGGGATTGCCTGCATTTCACCATCCATGCCGGCGAAAACACGGCCGCGGACAGCATTTGGGAAGCCGTGTATTTTTTGAGCGCCGAGCGCATCGGCCATGGACTGACCCTGAAGGACAACCC
>CAZQIX010000095.1:3433-8746 GCA_964593855.1 uncultured Desulfobacula sp.
GGACAACCCGGGGATTTCGGAAACGGATTTCACCCGGGAGCTGCACCGGGCCTGCCGGCTGACCCCGGGCGGGCTGAGTCTGTGGGAGATTCTGTCCGTTATCCGGAACAGCTTCAAGGTTTCTTTCTCGCCCCGCTCCATCAAGCATGAGCTGTTGAAAAAGGCTGAACAAAGGGTTGTCGGGGTATTGACGGATTTTTTTAAAAACCGGTGAATTGAATCCTGTTGATCAGTATCCGGTACTTAATTTTTGGAGTTTTTCCTTGGCTTTTACATAGATTATTTTCCCATTTTCCCATACAGGAATTGACAAGCCCAATGATGCAGCTCTTTCTGTTGCTTTTTTTGAAGCACGATGCATTGCCTTCATTGCCAAAGCTGAATATGAATTTTTATTCATTGCTTCCCTCCAAAACTTCGGGGATTTCTTTTGAATTGTCAAAAAGAACCCAAGTATCAACAATATGTTTATAGTATTTTTGAAAATTTTCCCATCCCCGATGGTATCTTCGTACGATAACATCCACCGGGACGTTATGCCCACCTTCGGCGACTCTAAGCTGAACCCGCTTAATTGCCATTTCCGGGCTGGGAAGTGTTAGAAAATACAAAATAATTTCATAACCAGCCTTTTTCCAAAACTTAATGAGTTCAATATAGTTTAATCCGCTTAATGTCGTTTCAAAGGCAAAAGATTCTTTATTTGAAACAAAGGTGTTCATTTTTTTTAATACTATCTTGCCGGCCTCTATTGCAACGCTTTCCGGATTGAAGGGAGCAAGTCCTCGGGCAATTAAATCCGCATTTAAAAAATTCAAGCAACCGGCTTCTTGAGGCAGAAAATTTTCCGCAAAGGTTGTTTTTCCAGCGCCGTTAGGCCCGGCAATAATAAAGCATTTCATTTTTCGCTATCGAATCCAATAGTAAAGTTGAGAATAAATCAACCACAGGTTCTATATAACCTTAAATCAATTAAAGAACAAGATTCATAGGGTCATAGAAGAACTGTATGAAAAAGACAACGGAAAAGGATTGTCGGGCTATTGACGGATTTTTTTAAAAACCGGTGAGTCAAATCCGTAATTGTCTTCAAACAGGGAAAAAAAGGAGGCAATTATGGTCACGTTGGAATCAGCCGCAAGAATCGTTTATCAGCAGCCTGCCCGAGCAGAGAATCAGCAGCCGGATCAACCGCCGGTGGCCCGGCAGCAGGATCTTTTCCAGGATCAGGACCTTTTCGGTGTTCAGAAGGGCGGCTTTCTGAAAAAATGCCGGAACCGGGTCTTGTCCGACATTGACGAACTGTTTAAAAACAATCGGTGGGAAGATATCATCAGCTTGTATCATCCGGCAACCGAAAAGGTTCCTGAGCTGGTCCACGGCGGCATGGATCTGGCCATTCGGGAGAAAACCGCCTTTGCCCTGGGTCAGATGAAGCGGTTCGACGAAGCCATTGCCGTTCTGAAAACCTGCGTGGCCATGGATCCGGACAATTTCGCCGTCCGGTCTTCCCTGGCTTATACGGCCTATAATTCCCTTTTCGCGGCCCGGAACAAGGAAATCCTGCTGGCTGGCAAAATGAAGGCGGATAGGATTGGTCTGGCCCATGAAAATTTCCGGAAAGCCCAGTCTTTGAGGCCCGACGGGGTGACCAATTTTTACCGGGAAGGCATGCTCTTCGCTCAGATCGAAAACAAGCCCGAGACGGCTGTCGGCCTTTTCAACCGGGCCTGTGTGAACTGGGAAAAGCTCGATGACAAAGAACAGGCCGAGCGACACCAGGAAAAAAAGAATTACATCAAGTCCCTGTACCGGTCGGCCAGCCTGCTTCTGGCATCCGGCAGCGGGAAGACGGCCCTGGAGCGGATTAAAAAATGTCTGGAGCAGGATGAGCAGACCAATCATGTCAGCCTGGCGTTCAAATATTTTGCCCTGGGCAAGGTATATTTCTGCCTGGACGAGTATGAAGAGGCCCGAAACGCGCTTTTGTTCGCTCTGCAAAGCAGCGTCGGCGGCAGCCCGGTGGATTTTATCCATGAGCTGCTGGCCCGGACCTTTTTGGCCCTCGACAAACCCGACCGGGCCCTGGAAATCGTTGAAAAGGTGCCGGAGCGGTTGAGACGGCCCTACTATCAGTGGACGGAGGCGGATGTCCTGTGCTGCAACGGACGGCATGACAAGGCCCGGGCCGTGCTGTTGAAATCCGCGGAAAAAGACGGCCGGTCCCGGCATATCACACTGATCCGTCTGGCCAAGATCGATTATGCCACCGGAAACCACGAGGCCGGCGCCGGTCATGCGGAAAAGGCGGTTGCCTTTTTCCGGGAAAAATGGGGCAATGCCTATTACGAAGGGCTTTTCTGGCAGGCGCTGTGTACTTTCAAGGCCGGCCGGGCCGCAAAAGCGGAACAGATTCTGGCCGAGCTGGAGGCCCAATGCCGGTTTTTCCCGGACCTGGACCGGCTGCGGGCCTTGATCCGGGGCAAACAGTAAAAAAAGGAGCGATGCCATGACCAGTTCCGTTTCCAGTTCATCCATCCATCCCGGACAGGCTGTTTTGTCAGTGTCGGGCGGCGCGGATTATACCCTTCTGATCCGTCGCCTGTCCAAAGCGGTGCTTCAGGACCATGAAAACGCGAAAATCAGGGAAATCCTGGGCCGGAAGGCTGTCTGGGAAAAGCTGTCGTCGCAGCAGGCCCTTGAATGGGCCGGGATCGCCCAGATCGCGGGCCTGGCCGATACGGCTCTGGCGGTGCTGGAGTGGGTCACCCGGAAAGATCCCGGTTTTGAGCCGGCCTGGAAAGCGTATATCGAGCTTCTGGAAATCCTGGACCAAAGAGCGGACCTGGCCGCGGCAGTGGGCCGGGCACGGGCTGTGCTGCCCGAAGACCGGATCCGGTCCTGGCTGGGGACGGACCCGTTTCCCCATGCCCATGAAGACAGGGTGGACCTGGATTCCGCAGCCGCGCCCTTTGTGGCGATGAACGAGCGGCAACGGTTGGTGAGGCTTTTTATGGGCCTGTTTTCAGGGAGGGCCGATGTGTTTGCCCGGCAGTGGTCGGACCGCGAAAATCGTCAGTCCGGGTATGTACCGGTGCGACGGGCCATTGGCGAAGCCGACCTTGAAGACCATTTCAAGGGGCTGAAAACCTATGGGTTTTATCTGATGGCTGCCGACGGCACGGTCCGGTGCGGGGTGATCGACGCGGATCTGGTCGCGGACATGAGGCAGGATCGGGCGGGCGCGCAAGCCGCGGCCCAGGTCCGGAAGGAACGGTTGTATATGGTGTCCAGGATCAGGGAAATCTCGGGAGCCATGGGCCTGGATCCCCTGGTGGAGGTGAGTGGGTACAAGGGGTTTCATTTCTGGTATTTCATGGCCGAACCGGTTCCGGCCCGCATGGTCCGGCGGGCATTGTCCCAGGTGGTTCAGGGGCTGGAAAAGGATCTGCGCTGTTTCCACCTGGAGGTGTTCCCCAAACAGGACACCCTGAGCGGCAAAGGCCTCGGCAATCTGGTCAAGCTGCCTCTGGGGGTCCATCGGCTGTCGGGCAAGCGCTCTTTTTTTCCTGAGTGCGCGGACAGGGACCTCATGGCCCAGCTTGGGTTTTTGGAAAAGGCGCGGACGGCGGCATTCGCACAAATGGCGGCCGTGTCCGAACCGGCCGGTCGGGAAAATCTGGTCCTGCACCCCCGCCTGAAGGCGGTTTCGGAAAAATATCCGGATCTGTACGCTCTGGAAGGGGCCTGCCCGGCCCTCGGGTGCATGATCGCCGCCATGCGGGAAAACCGGGAAATCGCGGTCCGGGAGGAAAAAATCCTGTTCCAGACCCTGGGTTTTCTGCCCGAGGCCAAGTCCCTGCTGCATTATCTGTTTGCTTCCCAGCCGGAATACAACCCGCATCTGGTGGATTTCAAGCTGAGCCGGGTGCGCGGAACGCCTCTGGGCTGTCGCCGGATCCATTCCCTGACCGGGTTTGAAGGCGCCTACTGCGACATCCGGCCCGATGAGACCGGGTATCTGCACCCTTTGATTCATCTGCCTTCCTGGCAAAATCTGGTTGAAAAAAAAACGCCGCGAAGCGAGACCGTTGACACCCTGAAAGATGCCCTGGCCAATATGCGGGCCGCCATTGTCCAGGTTGAACGGTTTCTGAGGTAGGGCCCATGGTGGAAAGTCTGTATGTGATCGAACAGGGCAGTTATCTGGCAAGGAACGGGGACCGGCTGAGCATCATGAAGCAGGGCGCGGTTCTGGATAGCATCCCGGCCAAAGACCTGACCAAGCTGGTGCTCACCGGTTATGTGTCGTTGAGCGGGCCGGTCATGGATTACCTGATCCGGAACCGGGTGGAAACGGTGTTTATCACGCCCACCGGCCGGTTCCGGGCCCGGCTCATGATCGATGAGCACAAGCACGTGGCCCTGAGACAAGCCCAGTACCTGAAATTGAGCGATCCGGCCTTTGCCGCCGGGGTCATGAAGCGGATCGTTCGGGGCAAGCTGGACAATATGTACCAGTTTTTGTTGAAACGAGGGCGGTATTATAAGGAAGACCGTCTGAAATCCGCGGCCGCGGCCCTGAAATCACTGGCTTCGACTCTGGCGGGTGCGGACGATGCATCCGTTATCCGAGGTGTGGAAGGGGCCGGATCCCGGATTTATTTTTCGGTTTTTAAATTTCTGCTGCGAAATCCGGATTTCACGTTTACCACCCGGAGCCGGCGGCCTCCTTTGGACCCGGTGAACGCCCTTCTGTCCTTTGTTTACACCCTGCTGACCAATGAAGTGATCTCGAGCATCAAGATCTGCGGACTGGACCCTTATCTGGGCGCGCTGCATGAAATCAGCTACGGTCGGCCTTCGCTGGCCTGTGACTTGGTCGAGGAATACCGGTGCTCAATCGGGGACAATTTCGTGCTGTCCCTGCTGAACCGGAAAATGATTCAGCCGGACGATTTCATTTATCGTAAGGCCGGTCCGAAAGCCTACGCCGATGAGGCGGAAATGGCTCAGAAAAGGCCGGTGGAAATGAAACCCCATCTTTACAAAACCTTTCTTGCCGCTTATGAGGAGCTGATGCGCGGCCCGTCGGCCCACCGGATGCAGATCCGCAACCAGGTCCGGCGGTTTGCCGAATATCTCCAGAACCCGGAGGCCGAATATCAGACCTTTGCCGGTTGAAAAGAAAAATTATTTCAGATGGCTGACTGCTCTTGTCCTGCGTTTGACAGTGTCAGGTGGGCGACATTTTCCGGGGGCTGGTTTCCTTTCATAAAATCCATAGCGATAATCATGTATTTTTTGTTTTTT
>CAZQIX010000096.1:0-8719 GCA_964593855.1 uncultured Desulfobacula sp.
TTTTTTCAGCGGCTGATGGGCGCGAGTGCGGCGTGGGTCAGGCGGATCAGATCGGCCGGCGCCACCTCGATCTGAAGGCCCCGGCGGCCGGCGCTGACAAAGATGGTCTCAAAATCGTCGGCGGAACGGTCCACAATGGTTGGAAGTGTTTTTTTCTGACCCACGGGACTGACCCCGCCCGGAATATATCCGGTGATGCGCTGGATCGACTGTTTTTCCGCCATGACGGCCTTTCTGACGCCCAGGGCGTTGGCCAGGGATTTCAAGTCCAGTTGTGCGGATACGGGCACCAGGGCCACCGCGAAATCCCGGTCGTCCACGGCTGCGATAAGGGTCTTGAAGAGCCGGTCGAAGGGAATGCCGAGTTTTCGGGCCGCTTCCCGGCCATAGGCTTTGTCGGTCGGATCATGGTCATAGGTGTGGAGCTGAAATCCGATCTTCGCCCGTTTCAATGCCTGGACGGCCGGGGTCATGATCCGTTCCCCCTTTCATACCGGGACTTCGGGTCTGAAAGTCGTTGCACAAACCCTTCCGGCAGAGGGGCGACACGCCCGGTCCGGACATCGAAGAACACGATTCCGGTTTTGGCGCGCAGCACCGATCGGCCGGTATCGGCATGGGTCACCCGGTAAAAGAAATCGCATCCGTATTTGTTGAAGTCGCCCACCCCGATTTCAAACCGCAGGGTGTCACCGTAAAAGGACTGAGATTCATACACCGCTGCCAGATCGGAGATGAGCAGGGGGTGCCCCTCGATGTCGGCCTCGGTGTAGCCCAGGTGGTCCAGAAACCGGACCCGGGACTCGTGAATCAGGGAAATCAGGGCGTCATGCCCCACATGCCGGCCGTAGTTGATATCGCCGACCCGGATCCGGATCCGGGTTTCGAACACAAAGGCGTCGGGCATGGGAATGTGAATGCGGGCCATGGGTTGTCCTTGTCTAAAATTTTTCCAGGGCCCGGGTCAGGCGTTTTTGGGTGTCCGGGAGGAACCACAGATCCACGAACTGTTCGGTCCTGGCTGCAACTCCGGATTGATAGGCGTCCCGTATGGGCCCCAGGAGGTTTTCCTTGACGGCGGCAAAGGCCGGGGCGGGAATGTTCGCCAGCTGCCGTGCCTTTTGTTCGGCCCGCTCCATGACGGCCGGACCGGGCAGGTGCTCGTCGGCCAGGCCGATGTCCACGGCCGCGGATGCGTCCAGGAGCAAGCCTTCGGTCATCAGCCGGCGGCAGGCGCGGGGCCCTGTGATGTCTGTCAGCAGCAACTCCGCCATCCAGGGGATGGTCAGACCCAGCAGGCTTTCATTGAACCCGATCCGGATTTTATCGGATCGGGCGATCCGGACATCGCAGCCCAGGGCCAGGATGGCTCCGCCGGCCACGGCATGCCCGGTCAGGGCCGCAATCGTGGGTATGGGCAGGCAGGTCATGGAAAGCAGCAGGTTCTGGAAATCGTACAGAAAATCGGTCAGGCCCCGGCGGTCCAGGGTCATGACCCGGGGCAGGTCGAATCCGATGGAAAAGAATTTATCGTTTCCGACTACAATCAAAGCGGTCGCTTGTTTTTGGATGGTTTTCAGGTGCATGGCCAGTTCGGCGATCCCTTCGGGATGGATGGGGTTGGTGATGCCGTTGTCAAGCCGTAACACGGCCGTCCCGTTGTCGATGCGTAAATCCGTCATGGTGGGCGTTTCCCTCCTGCGGTCGCCCGGAAACGGGCGGTTTCGATTTTTGGGTTAAAAAAAGAGTGAAGGCAACGGTACCAGCAATCGAAAAATCTGTAAAGGGGTATTGAAAAACCGGGTTGGTTGGTTTTTGGATACACAGATTTTTCTTGACACTTGTCGGGCTGTTTGTTTTAATATGCAGAACTTGGTTCTATATACAGAACAAATTCGATTTCAGGAGTGTCTTTGCCATGAAGAAAACTTCCGCCTCCGTTTACAATCCCACCTCGCCGGCAGTGGAACAGGCGGCCCGGCTGCTTCTCTGCCTGGGCAGGAGCGTCCGCAGCGACATGGGGCTCACCGCCATCTGCAGGGAAATAGGCATCCATAAAAGTAAATGTTATTCCATCCTCAACGCTCTGGCACGTTACGACCTGGTCACGAAAAACGACCAGACCAAAACCTACTGCCTGGGGCCGGCCCTGATGCCCCTTGCCCAGAGAGCCAGGGAGAGATTCGATATCACGGCCGTGGCCAGGGATCATCTCCAGGCCCTGGCCGAACAAACCCGCTCCTGCGTCCTTCTCGGGATCATCTGCAACGACCGGGTCTATATCACAGGCAAATACGACGGCAATGACATGATGTCGGTCACGGTCCATCTTTACCAGTCTCTGCCCATCACCCACGGCTCCCACGGCAAAGCCATTTTCGGATACCTTGGGGCACAAGAGCGGCAGCGCATCATGGATTCGGGCCAGGTTTTTTTTCATGGCGATCCCGAGCATTTCGATCCCGCACGGCTGGAAACAGAACTCCGCTTCTGCCGGGAAAACGGGTATGCCGTGGATTACGGGGAAATGTCCCACGGGATCAACGCGGTCAGTGCGCCCATTTTCGACCATGACGGCGATATCCTGGCGGCTCTGGTGATCGTGGGGACGTTTCCGGTCGATCGGTGTGAACAGTTCGGCAGAATGGCGGCCGACGCAGGACAGATACTATCACGACAGGCCGGGCGGGGCGATCGTTGCTGATCCGCCCGGCTTATGCAAATAGGGTTCGTAACAACAAAAAGGAGACGGTATGAAAGAAGATGGGGTGAAAATCGTCAAAACCACTACCTGGTCCCCCGGCCCCGGATGCCACGGCGGTTGCGGGGTGCTGGTGCATGTCAAGGACGACAGGGTCGTGAAGGTGGAAGGAGATCCGGACCATCCCTGGAACCAGGGGCGGCTCTGTTCACGATGTCTTTCCATGACCCAGTACATGTATCACAAGGATCGCCTGAGAAAACCCCTGAAGCGGGTAGGCGAGCGCGGGGAGGGAAAATTCGAGGAAATTTCCTGGGATGAGGCCTTTGATCTCATCGAAACCAGGATGAAACAAATCAGGGCGGAACATGGTGCGGAATCCGTGATCTTTCACCAGGGAACGGGCCGGGACGTGGGCGGATGGATTTCCATGCTGGCCTACGCTTACGGCAGCCCCAACTGGATGTTCGGCCTGTCCGGCATTTCCTGCTATACGCCGCGTCTCATGATGATGTCCATCACCCAGGGGGATTTTGCCGTTGTGGACGCTTCCCAGTGGCTTGAAAAGCGCTATGACGATCCCCGGTACAAGGTGCCGGAAACCGTGATCATCTGGGGCCAGAACCTTCCCGCCACCTGCCCGGACGGATTTTTCGGACACTGGTACGTGGATCTGATGAAGCGGGGTTCGGAACTCATGGTCATCGACCCCCGGTGTACCTGGATCGCCTCTCGGGCCAAGCTCTGGCTGCAGCTCCGGCCCGGCACGGATGCGGCCCTGGCCCTGGGCTTCATCCATGTCATGATCAGGGAAAACCTGGTGGACATGGATTATGTCGAAAAATGGACCAACGCCCCGTTGCTGGTGCGCACCGACGGTCAGACCCCGATCCTGCTCAGGGAAAAAGATATTAAAAAAGGCGGGTCGGATGTGAATTTTGTGGCCCATGATCCGGTTTCCAATGATTTCATGATTTGGGACACCACGGCCCAGGAATACAGCCGGGCCGGTGCGAAGCCCTCCATGGAAGGCGCTTTTTCAGTGCCTCTGGCCGACGGCGGGGCGGCGACGGTCAAAACCGTCTGGACCCTGTACAAGGAAAACGCGGATCTGTACACACCGGAAAAAGTGTCCGAGATCACATGGGTCCCGGCCGACAAAATCGTCCAGGGCGCCCGGATGTACGCCAAGGCCAAACCCGGGGCGCTGCACTGGGGGCTTCCTATCGACACCATCCCGTCCACGGTTCCCACGTCCCAGGCCCTCAACCACATGTGGGTCCTCACGGGCAACCTGGACATTCCCGGCGGCAACGCCATCGCCCGGTATGCCTACGATGTGGTGACCTATCCCTATCATTCCGGCGGGGCCATTCTGAGTCTGCCGCCCGAAGTCATGGACAAACGAATCGGCATCCATGATTACGGGTGTGTCCGGGATTTCAGGGCCTGGGCCCAGCCCGACAAGGTCCTGGAGCAGATCTTTTCCAAAAAGCCCTACGAGATCAAGGGGATGTGGATCCAGACCGCCAACCCCATCGCCTGCACGGGCATGGAACCCCGGAAATGGCACCAGGCTCTCAAACAGCTCGATTTCACCGTGTGTGTGGACCTGTTCATGACCCCCACGGCCATGTTGTGCGATGTGGTCCTGCCGGCCGCCACCTTTCTTGAAAAAGATTCTCTCAAGGCCTGGTGGGTTCCTTTGAACGCCATCAAAAAAGTGGTGGAAGTGCAAGACTGCAAATCCGACATCGAGATCAACCTGGAACTCTGCAAACGCTTCATGAAGGATTTCCCTTTTCAGGACACCCGATCCCTGTTTGATTCCCTGCTCAAATCCGCGGGGCTGACCTATGAACAGTTGACGGAAAACACCTGGATGCTTCCGCCGGACGGACATCCCAGCAAACCCTACCGCCGCTATGAACGGGGGCTTTTGAGACCGGATGGAAAACCCGGATTCCGGACCCCGTCCGGCAAGATCGAACTGTTTTCTTCCTGGCTGGAAAAATGGGGGCTTCAGCCCATGCCCTATCATGAAGAACCGCCTTACAGCCCGGTCAGTACCCCGGATCTGTTCAAGGAGTACCCGCTGATTCTGACCACGGGCCGTCGGATGGGCCCCTTCTTCCATTCGGAGCACCGACAGATCCCCTGGCTCCGGGAACAGCAGAAAGAGCCGGTCATGGAAATTCATCCGGACACGGCGGCCCGGTACGGCATCGAGCCGGGAGACCGGGTCTGCATCGAGAACTGGCTGGGTAAAATCACCGTCAAGGCCCTGGTGACCCCGGTCATCCATCCGGGCGTGGTCATGGCCGAACACGGCTGGTGGTTCCCGGAGAAAAAAGGCAGCGAACCCGAGCTTTTCGGCGTCTGGGAGGTGAATGTCAACCAGCTCATCCCCATGTCCCACGAGGGCCGGGCCGGGCTGGGCGCTCCCATTAAAAGCATGCTCTGCAAAGTTTACAAGGCGAAAGGATAACCACCAT
Organism: uncultured Desulfobacula sp.; assembly: GCA_964593855.1. GTDB lineage: Bacteria > Desulfobacterota > Desulfobacteria > Desulfobacterales > Desulfobacteraceae > Desulfobacula. Next base: position 5,197 of record CAZQIX010000096.1, read on the forward strand.
GACACAATATGCGATGCTCATCGATTATGAATACTGCACGGGTTGCCGCACCTGCGAAATCGCCTGCAGACAGGAATACGGCAGAGAGGCCGGAAAACTGAGCGGCGTGGAGGTGAAGGAGTTTATCCACACCCTTCCCAGCGGCCGTCTGTTCATCACCAATATGCCGACGTTCACCAAGGCCTGCGTTTTCTGCGCGGGCCGGGTCAGGCAGGGTCTTCAGCCGGCCTGCGTTCAGCACTGCATGGCCCGGATTCTGACCTTCGGAAAGATCGAAGATCTTCAAAAACAGATTCCGGAGAAACGCAAAGCCATCCTCTGGACCCAGGGATGATAAAATGGAAAAACCATGTTCGATAGAATTGCGGAACTGCCGGACAGGATGACGATACAGGAGATCCGGGCTCCCGACGAGTGGGACAGGTTTGTACTTGGCCATTCCCGGGCCGGATACACCCACTTGTTCAACTGGTCCAGGGTGATCCGGGAGACCTATGGGCACCGACCGGTCTTTTTGGCCGCAGTCCGGACGAAGCCTTCGGGGGGCAGGGAAATCCAAGCGGTTCTGCCCCTTTTCCGCTTCAAAACCTGGGCCGCGGAACGCCGATGGGTGTCCATTCCTTTTTTTGATTCCGCCGGTATTTTGGCCCGGGATGGCGACTCCCGACTTTTTGTCTTTGAAAAAGGGCTGAAACCATTGGCAGGACGGCGTGTTTCAGGCGTCGTCCTGCGTCAGCCGGACTGCCTGGACGTTCCGGACATGACGATTGAACGGCAAATGCCGGATCTGTTTTCCGGAAAGGTCGGTTTGTCTCTTGGTTTGAACGGGTCCGAACAGGACGTATTCAGCCGTTTCAAGTCCAAATTGAAAAATCAGATCCGGAAAAGTGAAAAATCAGGGCTGGAGTGGAAGATCGGAAAAAAAGAGCTGATAGACCCTTTTTATACCGTGTTTAGCCGTAACATGCGGGATCTGGGGTCGCCCGTGCATGCCAGGCAATGGTTTGACTCCATTTTCACCCATTTTTACCACCAGGCCTTTGTGTGTGTCGTGTTCCACCGGGCCGAACCGGTGGCGGCCGGATTCCTGTTCAGGTTCAGGAAAACCCTGTCCAACCCGTGGGCATCTTCCATCAGGGAATTCAGGCCCCTGAACGCCAACCTGTTCCTTTACCGGCAGATGATCCGTTTCGCCTGCCGTACAGGTGCCGACACCTTTGATATGGGACGTTCTTCCAGAAACGCTTCCACCTATCGGTTCAAAAAACAATTTTCTCCGCAGGAACACCCCCTTTTCTGGTATTCCTGGACATTTTCCGGAAAATTCCGGTTGTCGCAAAAAGAAACCCTTTCCATCCAGCCCTGGAAGAAAATGCCGCTGGCCCTCGCCAATCTGGCCGGCCCCATGCTCAGAAAAAGGATTTCTCTGTGACTTTGGTTCTGACCATTCCCATGCCTTTGCTTGTCTGCGTGGAAGACGTGGGCTGGTGGCGGGGCAGGGACGGGTCGGCGCATAATCGACCCTTCCGGACGGGAATGCCCCGAAACCATGTGCCCGAGGATTACGCCGCCCTGGCCGATCTGGGAAAGGCCCTGGACATGAAAATTCTTGCCGGCATGGTTCTGTGTGAGTGGGATCGGCAAAATCTGCTTCAAAATCTGCCTTCCGCCACCTGGATGGGCAGAAACTGGTCTGTACCGTTTACAGACCCTGATGTGATGGAGCGGGCCGCTTCCATTGTCCGCCAATCGAAATCTTTTGTGGAGCTGGCGGTTCATGGCCTGGGTCACGAATTCTGGGACCAGGGGAAGATGCAGCGCGCTGAGTTCCACCGGGCGGACGGTTCCATGAGAGATCCGGATGAGATCCACCGGCACCTGTCGTTTTATTTCCAGATCCTGGAAGCCTGTGATTTCAACCAGACCCCGTGGATTTTTATTCCGCCTGCCCTGAAGCACAGTTTCGGCCGTTCCGGTCATGGATTTCAGAGCATTCTGCAAGAGTTCGGCATCCGGGCGGTCTCTCTGCGATTCAGTCGGGCCAGGCTGTACGCCCCGCCCCAGACCGCAACCCTGGCCTGGGAAGACGATGTGCTTCTTGTGGAGAGGGGAAAATCCGAAATTCCCTGGCACAGGGCGGCGGCCGAGCCTGATTTCAATTTCGACAGGCCGGTTCTGGCCCTTCACTGGGCCAACATCCTGCATCCCGATCCCGGAAGAAACCGGCTTGTGATCGACCGCTGGGCCAGATACCTCACGACCGGCTGCGCCGAAAAAGGAATGTTTCCGGCAGCGGATGCCCTCTCCTGTTTTACTCAATACTGTCACTATGCACTGTCGGCCATCACCTGGAAGGACGAGGGATATGTCATGGACGTGGCCTGGATGGATCAAGTCCCGGTGATCTTCTCCGATCATCCATTCTGTTTGAAGGCGGATGGAGTCGGTCAAGCCGGGCTGGACATTTCCGGGGCCGTTCTCCAGACCGGTTCACGGGCGGTCGAACAAGGCTTCCTCAAACTGAAGGTATCTCCCGGGATCAGACAGGTTCGGATTCGTCCCCGTCCATAATATCGAAAAATCCGATGCGTGTACCGGTTGTCATTGGTATTATCATTTTGACTTAAGCGGCCCCGAATCTTACATTCCCCGCATGAAATGTGAATATCTTCTTGAAAAAGGGTCCGGCGAGCTGAACGAAGACGCCCTGGTCGTTGAAGGAAATCTTTTCGGGGTGTTTGACGGCGCGACCAGTCTGGACCGGCGAACTTTTGAAGACGGCAAAACCGGCGGTCTGCTGGCATCGTCCGAGGCCCGGGCGGTTTTCGCAAAAAACCATTACCCATTGGTATCCCTTGCCGGAAGCGCCAACGAGGCCATCGGGCGACGGATGATCCGCAACGGCGTGGACCGGACCCGGAAAGAACATCTCTGGAGTACCAGCGCGGCTGTAATTCGGATAAAAGGCGACTGCCTGGAATGGGTACAGACCGGAGACGCGAACATCGTTCTTATTTTCCACGACCATTCCCACAGAGTTCTGGTAGACCAGGACGATCATGACTATGACACCCTTTGTCTCTGGAACCATCGCCCTTGCTTCGGACTGAACGGATGGGAAAAAACCCTGGCGGACCGGATCCGGAAAAAAAGGGCTGAAATGAATCTGAGCTACGGGGTCCTCAATGGTGAGGAGCAGGCGTCTGATTTTTTCAGGCACGGTCATGAGACGCTGGACGGCGTTCGGGATATCCTTTTGTTCACGGACGGTCTATCGATACCGGTCCGCACGCCCGAGAAAAAAAAGAATTTCGATGCCCTGGTGAATCTCTATCTTGATCGAGGCCTTACCGGCACGCGGAACAGAATTCGGGAAATAGAGGCCCAAGATCCCTGTTGTGCCCTGTATCCGAGATTCAAACAACACGATGATATAGCGGCCATCGCTCTTGCCGAGCTGTCCTGCCCGTTACAATCCACCAGACAATAACGCATGACCTGAAGAGGTGCGGATCGATGATGA
>CAZQIX010000097.1:0-8589 GCA_964593855.1 uncultured Desulfobacula sp.
CCCATGTAGGCACCTGGGAATGGAATGTCCAGACCGGAAAAACTGTTTTCAATGACACCTGGGCGGAAATGATCGGTTACACACTTGAAGAACTGACGCCGGTATCCATACAGACCTGGGAAACGTTTGTCCACCCTGAAGACCTTGTCAAATCCGCCCGGATGCTCGATCGTCATTTTTCCGGAGAGCTGTCCCATTATGATTGCGAATGCCGCAGCAAAAATTCGCGCGGCAAAAATTTTCGCATAATAGTTTGAATCTCGCGCAATAAATTCGGCAATATCTTCGATATCGCCCAGAGCTTGGGGGGTCCATTTTAGTCGAACCATTTCTTCAGCTTTTCTCTGGCTTCCAAATGGGAGACACACTGCCCGGATTCTGCCTGATAGATTCCTTTTTCGACTTTTTCAAGAAAATACAGACGTTCCATTGCTTGTTCAATTGAAATTTTTTCCGGTAATTCACTTAAACTGTCAATAATTTTTTTCTTGTCCACGGCAATCATATTTTTCTTTTCTCCGCAATCATTACAAATATACGGATGGCGGATCGGCATCCAAAACATCCCGGAGTTTTTCCGTCAGATCGGCCATTGAAAAAGGCTTCTGGATAAATGCGATCCCTTGGGGCAGGACCCCCTGATGGGCAATGATATCGTCGGTATACCCGGACATGAACAATAATTTGATATCCGGATGAAGCGATTGGATTTTTGCAGACAGGTCCCGGCCGTTCATCTCCGGCATGACGATGTCGGTCATGAGCAGGTCGATGCGGCCGGAATGATTTTCTGCCGTTTCCAGGGCCTGCTGAGGATTAACCGCGGATAAAACCGTATATCCTTTGCGCTCCAGCATCATGCGGGCCATTCGGAGGATGGCGGGTTCATCTTCCACCAGCAGGACGGTTTCGGTGCCGCCGGAAGCCTCCTTTTTCCCGGGAGAAGCTTTGGCATCCCTGTCTTCGAAAGCAAGTCGGGGGAAATAGATCCTGAAGCTCGACCCCCGGCCGGGTTCGCTGTCAACATTGATAAAACCCTTGTTTTGTTTGACGATACCGTAGACTGTCGAAAGCCCCAGGCCGGTTCCTTTACCGAAATCTTTAGTTGTGAAGAACGGTTCGAACAGATTGTCCAGGGTTTTTTTATCCATGCCGCATCCCGTGTCTTTGACGGCCAGCAGGACATAATCCCCGATGATCAAGCCCTCGTGCTCAGTGCGGGATGGTTTTTCAAAGGTTGTGTTCTGGGTTTCTATGGTGAGCCGGCCTACGCCGGTGATGGCGTCCCGGGCGTTGGCGCAGAGATTGGCCAGGATCTGATTGATCTGGGAAGGGTCCATTTTCACCGGCCACAGGTTGGCGGCCGGTTGCCATACCAGGTCGATGTTTTCACCAATGAGCCGACGCAGCATTTTCAGCATGCTTTCCACGGCTTGGTTCAAATCCAGCTGCAGGGGGGAAATAGCCTGTTTCCTTGCAAACGCCAGTAGTTGATGGGTCAGGTCGGCGGAACGTTGGGCCGCTTTTTGGATCTCGATGAGATCCGAATAAAGGTTGTGGTTGTTTTCAGCCTGTTCCATGGCCAGTTCCACATATCCCAGAATCACTCCCAGCATATTGTTGAAATCATGGGCCACGCCGCCCGCCAGACGCCCGATGGATTCCATTTTTTGGGCCTGACTGAGCTGAGCCTGAAGGGTCTTTGCCTCCGTGATATCCTGGACCGTCGAGATCATGAAATTCTGATCGTACAAAGCAATGTTTTTGGCTGAAATGTACCGTTTTTCACCGTCTTTTCTCGTGATTTCAACGCCTTCCCAAATCATCCGATCCGGGTCGCCGGATTGAATGTCTTTCATAATCCGGTTCATGATTTTTTCCCGGTATTCCGGGTCCGGATAAACCTTATGAAAAAAATCCTCAATGTTTTCGAGCTGCTGCTTCGGCCATCCGTATATTTCTTCGAATTTTCTGTTGATGTAGGTCGCCGTTCCCTGATCGATATAATTTACAGCCAGGCCGATGGGGAGGTTGTCTAAAATGGTCTGGATAAATGAATTACGTTTTTGAAGATCTTTTTCATACGATTTCCTCGATTCTTCCGACTCCCGATGGGCCAGCGAAAGCGACACATATGCGGCTATTTTTTCCAGGTGGGCAACGATCTGAGGCGACAATCGATTTTCCCGTCGGTCGTTGAACTGCAGGAGGCCGAAGGTTTTTTCGCCTGTGCGCAGGGGAACCAGCAGGACGGATTCATACCCCTCGCCATTGCATCGGTTCCGGGTGCGTGACTGCCGATCCGCTTCACTCGTCTTGGCCAGCAGTCGGGTGGTACTGTTGGTTATAAAACTGCCGAACCTGGTGAAAAAAGGTTTGGACGGGTCTGTCCGCCCACGGATGACGTTACCGCACATACATTCCAGAACCGGGTTGCCGATATCGTCCCGTTTCAATTGACCGTTCAGATCTTCGACGCACAGATGGGTTTCCGTTTCCACAAAGTCTTCAGAGAAGCCGCTGGTCACGTAATAAGGGAAATCGTCCCCTTTGTGCAACCGTATCCCCACTGCCTCGCATCCGGAAATTTCCTCCATGAAATGCAGTAAAGCGTTCATCAGGTCGGGAAAATCCGTCCCGGCATTCAGAATTTCCAGCATTCGGATGGTGTTTTCACGCTCGGATTCGGAGCGTTTCTGATCCGTAATGTCGCGGATAAAACAAATAAACCGGCTGTCCTGTTCGGAACGGTATTGAACGCTGGCCTCTACATCAAATAAGGTTCCATCCTTGCGTCGATGTTTGGATTGAAAACGATCGGACCCGGTTAGGATGACTTTCTGAAGGTGTTCAGCTACTTTTTCACGGGTTTCGACGGCTTCCAGATCAGAGATATGCATGGTCAACAGTTCGTCTTCCCCGTAACCGCTCATGGCGCAATAGGCATCGTTGACTTCCATCAGCCGGCCATCCGTGTCCGTTACCCAGAAACCATCCATGGCGGTTTTGAGGATGGTTCGATTTCTTTTTTCTTTTTTTTCGATCGTTTCGCGGTTTTCGATTTCCCTGAGTTTTTTCAATCCGCTTTCCGCTATGACTTCGATAAGGCCTTTGATAAAGAAAAGATAACTGTCCAACTGCTCTTGAGACCAGATGGGCACTTTTCCGACCGCCTCGAGATAGGCATCTTCGTCAAATCCGTATTTCCGGGCCTGAGACCGGAAGAAGGCCGGATCCGGTTTTTCAAGAAAAAACTGGCCTGTGAAAAAATTGCCGTAATGAACGCCATCGATGATGATCGGGGTCGCGTTGTCCACCAGCCCATGCGGGCAGCGGTAACTCAGGGCCGGTTTGGCCTCATGGATATGGTCCCTGATGTACTGATCGCTTTTGATGCAAAGCTTTTCGGTTTCTCTGTTTTTCCTGTGGAACTGCATGCAGATTTCCTGCCATGCCGTTGCCGTCAGGATATTACCGTCATTGTCGATGATCGAAGACGGGAAGGAATATATTTTATTGAGTCGATCCTGAAGGTTCTGAAAATGGTCGATATCGATAAGATCCTGAAGTTTGTATGTCATTATGCAGCCCCTTTGATATATCAGGCGATCATAGTATCATCTTGAACCGTTTCATCTGAACGCAACCCTGTTTCGTCCGTTTTCCTTCGCTTTGTAAAGCATGCGATCGGCTCGGGCGATCAATTCGTTTTCATCAAATTCCGGGCCGGGAATCATGCTTGCCAGACCGATGCTCGCGGTTACATATTTTCCTGAAGGGGATTGACTATTGGGTATGTTGAGGTCGGCCAAATCGCTTAAAAACTGAGTCGACATCTTACCGGCTTCTTCCAGGGGTGTATCTCCCCACACCAGGGCGAATTCTTCCCCCCCGTATCTGGCATGGATATCCCCCGGTCTGTTCGCAAAAACCTTCAGCAGGCCCCCGATCTTTATCAGGCAGTCGTCCCCTGTCTGGTGGCCGTAGGTGTCATTCAGGCATTTGAAATGGTCGATATCGATAATGGCCAGGCTGATCGGCCTTTGAAGCCGCAGGCATCGCCGCCATTCGTTTTGAAGGAACTCATTCAAGGTCCTACGGTTGGGAATTCCGGTCAGCCCGTCGATTTTTGCGAGGTTTTTCACCTCTTCTTCCGCGGATTTTCGTTCCGTTATATTCTGATGGGAAATGACGAAATAGTGTTTGCCTTCGGTCTGAAACGGGGTCACCCGCATCATGAACCATCTTTTTTTTTCCGGGCTGTGGCAAGGGTACTCAAAATAGAATACGGATTTTCTTTTTTCGATGACACTTCTAATGCCCATTCCGGCATTTGTACCATAATGATCGCCCATGGCCGACGCCCTGTCGCATTCTTCCAGATAATTCACTCCCCTCCAATCGTCACCCACTGCGCAGGCGTTATCGGTTCCGAACGCGGACCAGCTCTTGTTGACGAATCGGATGGATCCGGCCTGATCGATCACCACAAGGTGTTCGGTAATCGAATCAAGAATCAGGCGTAAAAATTCATGCGACATTTCCATTATCGGCTCCTTTGACTGTTCGGACATCCTTCATAACCCCTTCCCCGTTTTTCTCGATCCATTGCGCGACCGGTCCGTTGGATGCCGTTGATTCCATCAGTTCAAATCCGACCTCCCCGATCCATGCGGGCCACGCGAATTTTTTCCGGTTCATCCACATACCAATCGTCCGGTTCGGATTTGCCCAGCACGGGCTCCCAGGCTTTGCGGGCTTTCTCCAAGTCCCTGACCGCGATGGAGATGTGATCGATTTTGTTTATTGTCATGGATCCCTGTTCTTTCACAGACGTATCGCTTCCCGGTCGGGAAGGGGGCATATTTGCATTTTTGCAAGGTGCATCTCTATGTATCATTAATATATGCAATACCATACAAAATCAGATTCTATCAAATCCTATTTTATGGTACCGTCATTGGGCGGTCTTAGAGTCGGACCTGAAAAAATTATCCGATAACCGTTAAAATGGACGATGGAAAGCTCTGAGAAGGAGGATAAATCATGAGTATACAGATGCTGACCCGCTTTTTGATGTGGTGTACCCTGTTGAATATGGGTTTGTTGATCGTTTTGTTTCTGGTATTGGCGTTTGCCGGTGATTTTGTGTACAAAATGCACGGCAGATGGTTCCCCCTGACCAGGGAAACGTTCAACGCTGTGATTTATTCGTTTCTCGGCGGTTACAAGATCATTATACTGGCTTTCAATCTGATTCCGTGGATCGCATTGACGATTGTCGGATAACAGAGGCGTTCAACGCCCGATCGGAAAATCGACCCATGCAGATTGCGATTAAAATAGTCCTGAGCGTGGCAATTATTCTCGTCGCCACTTCCGTTGGAAAGAAATGGCCGTCCACGGCCGGTCTGATCGGGGTCATGCCGCTCACCGGGGCCCTGGTCCTTGTGTGGATGCATCTGGAAAACAAAGGCAACCCGGCGGTCATGAAGGAGTTCACCAGAGCCGCTCTTTGGGGGATGGTGCCCAGTATCCTTTTCTTTCTAACGGCTTTTTTCTGTTTCAGAAAACAGTTTTCTCTGCCCGTGGTTCTTTTATCGAGCTTCGGGGTGTGGCTGGCGGCCGCCTTTATCCATCAATGGATGCTAGGGGGGATGTCGGGGGGTCGATAACCATCCGGGCATCCACGACATACAGATTGTGTCCGTTTCCCTTCAGGGGGTTGATGTCCATTTCCTTGATCCCGGGAAAATCGGTGACCAGCCGGCTGAGCCGCTGAAGAAGACCGGCAAGATAATCCAGATCCACGCTTTCATGACCCCGAATCCCTTGAAGGATGGGCGCGCACTGGATACCCCGGACCATGTCCAGGCCTTCGGCCCGGCTCAGGGGGGCCAGCGCGAACCGCACATCCCTGAGCACTTCGGTATATATTCCGCCGAGCCCGAACATGATCAAATGGCCGAATCCGTTCTCCCGGCTCACACCGAGGATCATTTCAATTCCCCCGACCATGGACTGGACCAGGACCCCGGAAGCGCCCGGAATCGCCGTCAAGTCATCATAGGCGCGCCGCGCTTCGGCAAGGTCTGCCACACCCGCTCGGACCCCGCCCACATCGCTTTTGTGAACAGGGCCTACCACCTTCAGGGCCAGTGGAAATCCGACGGTATGGCAGGCGGCGTCCAGATCTGCCCCGGCTGTTACCACGGAAGACCTGGGAAGCGTGAAACCGGAGGCCTCCATGATGCCGGAAAGGGTTTCCGGATCCGGTATCGATTGCCGGCAGCCTTTCATGAGGGCAGCCACCCCGGCCTTGTCGTAACCGGAAATCCGGGTTTCCGCAAGATCCGCCCGGGGCGTTCGGACAATTTTTGAAAGGGCTGCGGCAAGGGCCACCTCATCTTGAAAATAAACCTTGCCGGATCTTCGGAACTCATCGATTTTCTTACCGGCTGTGGAAAGCGAGGTGAACATCGGCAGGACCGGAATGGGGCGGTTGTCCATGGCGTCGGCGATGGCGGCGTAAATGGGGGCGTTGTCCGACATGCCCGAATTGCCGATCAGCACGGCGATGGCATCCACGTTTTCCTTTTCTTCTTCCTGGATCGTTTCGATGATGGCTTTGATGATCTCGGCGTTTCGGCTGGGCAGGCAGTCGACGGGGTTGGTCAGGGTGGCCTCGGGAGGCAGAATGTCGGCCAGCCGTTTCAGTGTGGTGTCTTTGAATGTGGCCATGGACAGCCCGTTTTGGAACACGGCGTCGGCCATCATGACCCCCGGGCCGCCGGCATCGGTGATTACACAGATATGACCCCTTTTCAGCATGCCCCGGCAGGCCGTGAGGGCACAGGCCGTGTCGATGAATTCAGCCTTGCTCCGGACCCGGATGACGCCCGCCTTGTCCAAAAGGGCCTGGACGGCCGTGTCGTTTCCGGCCATGGCCCCTGTATGGCCGGCGGCCGCCCGCGCCCCCGTTGGGGTCGTCCCGGATTTGATGGCGACCGGATGACAGCCTTTTTCAATCAGACTTCGGCTGTGGGTCAAAAACAGACCCGGTTTCCGGATGGACTCCATATAAAGGAACAGCACCCGGGCGCTGTCCGGGCCGTACTGGGCGTCGTACATCTGAAGCAGATCCTCGACCCCGTATTGGATCGAATTGCCGACATTGACCACCATGCCGAAAGAAAGTCCCCGTCCTTCGGCCATTTCCATGACATAATCCACGGTCGCGCCCGAGCCGCTGATCATATCCACGGCCCGGCCCGGCAGTTCCGGAACGATGCCGGCAAATTTGCCTTTATAGGCGGGCGTGATGAATCCGGAACAATTGGGACCGATGACGGCCATGCCGGCGGCTTTTCCAATGGCGAGCATTTTCTTTTCCGCGAGCTTGCCGTTTTCGTCTTTTTCCCCAAACCCCGCCGTCAACACAATGACGGCTTTTGTGCCTTTGTCGGCCAGTTCTTGAAGGGTTTCCGGAACTCCTTTGGACGGGATGGCCACAATGGCGAGGTCCGGGGCATCCGGGAGCGCCGTCACGGATTCATAGGCCTTCAGTCCCATGATATCCGCGGCTTTGGGGTTCACCGGCCATAAACGGCCTTTGTATCCATGTTCCCGAATGCTCTTGAAAACACGTCCGCCTGGTTTGAGCGGATCGTTGCTGGCCCCTATCACGGCAATGCTGTTTGGGTTGAAAAGGTATTTTGCGACTGTTGTGCCCGTCATTTTTTCCGGATCGGTCAAACCTGCTTCATCCACTGTCCAACTCCTTTTCATCGTTTGATTCCATCCTGACGGATGTGTTCGAGAACGGTTCCTATCAGGGTTGTTACATTGTCGGCGCCCCCCGCGTCAAGGGCCATGTTCACCAGACGGTCGGCGGCTATGTCGTCTGAGGCGACCCGGTCGCAGACCGTTTCCAGGGCCGAGTCCGGCACGTACCGGTAAAGCCCGTCGGACACCAGAAGCAGACGGTCTTTTTTTTGGAGCCGGATTTGCCCGAAGTCCGGCATGAGCTCCCGGCATCCGATACACTGCTCCAGGATGTGGCTGGAATAATGGGTCAGTATCTGATCTTGGGCCAGGTCGCCTTCCTGTGCGAGGAATCGGGCAAGGGTCTGATCCCGGGTGATCCGCATCAGTCTGCCGTCACTGAAATGATACAGCCGGCTGTCTCCGGAATGGACCCAGAAGGCCGTCCCGTCCTGGACCGCAACAATGATCAGGGTGGTTCCCATGCCGGAGAGGATTTCATTGGTTTCAATCATGGCCGCCAGGTCTTTGTCCATTTGTCTGAAAAAATCCATCAGGACATCCGTCCATGGCCCCGGGCCGGGGAATGGACAGGTTTTCAGTTTTTCCACGACATGCTGAACGGCGATGTCGCCGCCCGGCACCCCTCCCAGTCCGTCCGCGACAGCCAGAAGAACGGTGCCGTCCGGAAACGACCGGACACTGTAGCGGTCCTGGTTGGTCTTGCGTTTCAGCCCGATATCGGTCCGGGCCGCAATCGACATGGCATTGAAAAGAAAATGCGTTTGCTTCCGGGTCCATTGATCCGGCCGGGGCTGGTGTTCG
>CAZQIX010000098.1:0-5502 GCA_964593855.1 uncultured Desulfobacula sp.
ATACCTTTCTCCCGACAATGGTCATAAACTTTGTTTCCAATGAATGGACCATAAGCATTACAAGATGCATGCCAGGATTAGACACAGACCATCATTTCCATATTTATCAATCATTTCGGAATGATATGAAAAACGATTCCGGGTAATGCAGCGGGGCGGGGGCTGTTTTTTTGTTTTGCGACACAACTGTTTCGTGTCGCAAAACAAATACGGCAATATACCGGAACACGGTTTAGCTCAGGACTTTTGGATTTGATATTTGCGGATATAAAAATAAAGTCTGTTTTTGCTCAGGCCTGACCGGAGAGCCGCTTCATCCAGATTCCATCCGGTCCGATCGAGCAGATTTGAAAAATAATGGGATTCCATTTGCTGCTGGGCTGCGTCCCGATATTTTTGAAAAGTCGGAATGGGATCCAAAGTCAGGGGCGGCGGTCGAAAAGCATCGGGAGACGGCAAACCCGGCTCGGGAGATAGGGCGGCGTTTTTCTGAAGCCCTTTTTTAAGGTGGGCCAGTCGAATAAAATCGGGAAGATGCATGGGATAAACGATGGGAATGTCCGGATCGGAAAGCAGGGCTTTTTCTATCACATTGATAAGCTCGCGGACGTTCCCCTGCCAGTCATGGTTTTCAAGTATGGAAAGGGTTTCCGGCAGCATCACCTTCCTCACCGTGCCGTGTTTTCGGCACAACACGGAAGTGAAATGAACCGCGAGTTCCTGGATGTCCTCCTTCCGGTCACGGAGAGGCGGCAGATCAATGACGACGGTTTTCAACCGGAAGAGCAGATCTTCCCTGAACAGGCCTTCTTTCGCCATTTTTTCAAGATTTCTGTTCGTAGCGGAAATGAGCCGGAAATGGCTCGTGATCTCGGAAGCGCTTCCCACCGGTCTGAATTTTTTTTCCTGGAGCACTCTTAAAAAAGTTTTCTGAGCGGCCAATGGCAGTTCTCCGACCTCATCCAGGAACAAGGTCCCGTTATCCGCCATTTTGATCAGACCTTCGGCGGCCTGATCCGCACCGGTGAACGCCCCTTTTCGGTGTCCGAAAAGCAGACTTTCGATCAAGGTGCTGGGTAGAGCCGCGCAGTCCACAACAATATACCCCCCTGCGCTGACCGGCGAATTGTCATGGATGGCCCGTGCAAACAACTCCTTTCCGGTACCGCTTTCCCCTCGGATCATTACGCTGGCCTGACTGGATGCACATTCGGCCAATTGATTCAGGCATTCTTTCAGCCGGGCGCTTTTGCCCACAATATCATCTGTTTTGAGCAGAATTCTTTCGGCCTGTTTCCGCCTGGCGTTTCGGTATTCAAGCGCCTGCTGGATCTGCAGAATCAGGGGTTCTTTGTAAAAAGGCTTTTCGATATAATCCCAGGCCCCGCTGCCGATTGCCGCTTCCGCGCCCTTGAAACTTCCCATCCCCGTTATGATGATGACTTCCGGTTGCGATACGGTCTGACGAATGGCCGGCAACGCATCCAGACCGTTTCCATCCGGAAGATGGACATCCAGAAATACCAGATCCAGGGCGCAGCTCTGAATGAGTTCCAATCCCCTTGACAGAGAGGCGGCCGTCATCACGTCATGGTTTAATTTTTCGATACGAGCGGACAGGATGTCCCGAACATATTCATCATCATCAATAATTAAAATCTTGGCCATTTTTCAGGTTTCTCTCGCAAATTCATAACCCGTTCAGGCTTATTGATATTATTCCCTCCTCAGTTTTTCAGTAAAATTATAACAACCAATGCCCGGATTTCAAAAAAAAAATGATCGGCCGAAAAAATAATACGGTTTATCACTCCGGCGGCACATTGGAAAAATCCATGGCGACAATCTCCTTGACAAATAACAAAGTCCTGTCCTATGAGTGATACTGTGCGTAACCCCATCACCGGACAGGGAGCCATGCCGGACAACCGCATCGAAGAGACAATCAAAACCTGGCCGAGCGAGGACCGCCCCAGAGAAAAGCTGTTGAATAAAGGACCGGGCGCCCTGAGCAATTCCGAGCTTCTGGCCATTCTTCTGCGGACGGGCTCCAGGGGCGACAGCGCCGTTGCTCTGGCCCAGCGGATCATGCAGAAATTCGGAACCTTTCGCAATATGAGCCATACCGACGTCCGTGACTGGAAAGATATGAAAGGGTTGGGACCGGTCAAGCTGGCCCAGATCATGGCGGCTCTGGAAATCGGCCGGCGTTTCAGGGAAGACGAGAGCCTGAGCGCCAGACAAAAAATCTCATCGGCCCGGGATATTGTCGATATTCTCCAGCCGCGCCTTCGGGACCTGAAGACCGAGGTCATCAAAATCGTCCACCTGAACAGCGACAACCGAATCATCGACATCCAGAACGCCGCGTCCGGGACCGTCAACCAGGCCATCCCCATTGTCCGGGAAATCATGCACGCGGCCCTTCAGCAGTTTGCCGCGGCCATGATCTGCGTTCACAACCATCCCAGCGGCGCCGTCGCACCCAGCACGGCCGACCGGACATTCACCCGAAACCTGGTCGCCGCAGGCAGACTCATGGGTATCCAGGTCCTGGACCACGTCATTATCGGTGGAGACACCTTCTACAGCTTCGCAGATGATGGTTGCCTGGAGTAAAAAGGATCAACCGGAACTCTGAACAGACTATTTTTTCAGACTTTCTTCCTCGAGAATCAGGGCCGCGCCCAGGGCCCCGATCATCTGCGGGTTGTCATGGACCAGGACTTCCCGGCCGAGGGCCTGCCCGATCAACTCCCGGATACAGGGATTTCTGGCCACGCCGCCGGAAAACACAATGGGTCCTTCGGACGAAACCCGATTGATCATGCCGACCGCCCGCTTGACAACGGAGAGATGAAGCCCCCGGGCGATCTCCGTCCGATCCGCGCCTTTTGCGATGAGCGAGGTCACCTCTGATTCGGCGAACACCGTGCACATACTGTTGATGCTAAAATCTTTTCGGGCCGAAAGCGCGATGGGACCGAATTCATCAAGGGAAAACCCCAGGTTTCTGGCCATGATTTCTAAAAACTTTCCGGTTCCCGCCGCACACCGGTCATTCATTTCGAACTTTCTGACGATGCCGGCTTCGTTCAGGGAAATGGCCTTGCTGTCCTGCCCCCCGATGTCCAGTATGGTCCGGGCCTGGGGAAAAAACATACGCACGCCTTTTGCGTGGGCTTTGATTTCCGTCACGGTTCGGGTCTGATCAAAAACCACTTCGAACAGCCCTCGCCCGTATCCGGTCGCCATGATCCCGTCATAGGCGATCCCGTCCAAAATTTTTTTCGCTTCCGTGATCGGGTCGAAGCTTGTGTCCGTCTGACGGTTTTCAACGATCTGACCCTCTTCGACGATCACGAATTCAATGGTTCTCGACCCGATATCAATTCCGGCGCATCTCATAACGGTCTGTCTCTATCCTCTGATCTGCTCGATAAAAGCTTCCACCCTTGTTTTGATCTGCCCCATGTCTTCCATGCCGTAATCGGTCTCGATACGAATACAGGGAATATTCCGGTCTTCCAGGGCTTTTTCAACCGGGATGCCTTCCATGAGATAGGGCTGGCAGAACTGGAGGCCGTAATGAATGACCCCGTCGGCCCTGTAAACTTCGGCCATCTCAACGATATGGGTCAGACGCTCCCGGTTGGGGGTGAAAATCGCGCAATCCACCTTGAAATATCGATCGACAATGGCCTCCATCATATCGTCCACCGTGGATCCGGTCTCCTCGGTCAAATTGCGGACCCCTCGCTCACCCACGCAGGATTCCTCGCCCACGATCACGGCGCCGGAAGTCTCCACAACCCAGGGCAGTTTCCAGTTGGGAACGGCCATGGGACATCCGGATATCAGAATTCGGGGTGTTTTTGCCGGGGCCACCCCATTTTTCTCCTTGATTCTGGTTTCCAGCTCGTCACAGATTTTATGAACCGAGTCCGTAAACCGGGCCGGGTTGTCGTAAAAAAACACCTGGTTGGCCAGAAGGGCGTCCAGACCGGAAATGGGGGCCGGATCCGCCTTTCGCAGCTCGGCCAGGCGATGCAGGGCCGAACGCTTGGCATTGACGGTTTTGATCGCCTGTTTCAGGGATGCCGGGGTAATGGTGACCCCGGTGAGGGCCTGAACCGCATCCGCGAACCGGAAATACTCGTGTCGCAGCATGGCCCGGCCCGACTCGGATTTGGTCTGGGGCAGGTCCATGACGTAAAGGTTCTCGACCAGCCGGCCCAGGGATTCATAGGATTTTTTCTTGCCATCACAAGTGTTTTCCCCCACAATCATGTCAGCGCTTTCCAGATAGGGGCAGACCTTGCCCAGCTTGAATCCGAAAGCGGATTTGATCAGGGCGCAGGTATTGCGCGGCAGATATCTTTCCACCTCCGCCATGGCGAAATCAGCCCCGGAACACAGCCCGACCAGGGTCGCATCGGCCGCCAGAGCGATTTCTTCAGGAACGAACACGCAAAAGGAACCTATGATTTTCCGGCCCTGTGCTTTTTCATCCAACAATTCCCTGATTCTGAGCCCGTGGACCTCGCTCATGACAAAATCGAAATATCCCATCCCGGCCGGTCTGTTCTTCTGGGAAAGAAAAACAGCCTGATATCCTTCCCCCAGAACACTGAGCAGGGCGTCGTGGGCTTCGAGGTCCAGCCCCAGATCCTTCCACATGGCTTTATATGACTCACTCATAACATTCTCCTTCATTCAAATTAAATCGAAACGGCAAAAACGACTTCATACTATGCAGGGCTCCATATTAAATCAAATTCGAATTTCAAGTGGCGATCCGCGAATGTATTGGGAAAATCTATTCAGTTCCACCCTATACTCCCTGGACCAGTTCATAGCTCTTGCTTCCAACATCGTAGCGAACTCGGCCGTGACGAGATGAACCGATCATGTGACGGGAGACTTCCGACGGCTGTAATCCGAGTCTCTCCGAAATGCCCGCCGTGGTCAGGGGCCGTTCCTTGAGCAGCAGCAGGATCCGGCTCAGAATCAATTTGTCGGAAATACTGTCTTCAAAGACCTGGTCCAGCACCCCTTCGTCCAGGAACCGCCGGACTCCTGTTTCACTTCTGTCCGGAAGGCGGAGCTTTTCCCTTTCCACCAGCTTGATATAAGGGACCAATCTGGCGGCGGCTTTCAGGTTGAACATAATGGATTCCCGGTCCATTCCTTCACTGGTTCCCAGAGGCCCCATCTGCCGGATCTGTCTGCTGAAATCGGTCATCACCTCGGCAAAACGGATGCCTTCCCCGGCGGAAACCCATTCCAGTCTCAGCCGGTCCGGATTGACGCCCGTCTGTGCCAGGAGGTTTCGACACAGATGGGAAGTGATCAATGCATCGTAATTGCCTTCCGGATTGTAATGGCAGTCATTGAGATGGCAGCCGCCGACAAACACCCCGTCCGCTCCGTTCAGAAAAGCCTTGACCAGAAATTTCAGGTCGACCCGACCGGAACACATCACCCGGATCACCCTCAGGT
>CAZQIX010000098.1:5602-8170 GCA_964593855.1 uncultured Desulfobacula sp.
TTTGGCATTGCATAGTCCGTCCCCTTTGCACAGCACGGGAATAACCCGCGCTTTTCTGCCTTCAGGTGTCTGAACCCAATCAATGGCACCGTAGGTGCAGGCCGTTATGCAGGCCCCGCAGGACACACAACGGTCTTCATCCACGATGCAGACGGACCCGGAAGCCGTGATCGTGTCCCTGGAAAGCAGGACCCCGGCTCTGCCGGCCGCTCCGCAGGCCTGATGGATGGTTTCGGCAAGATGTTTGGGATAATGGGCCGTCCCGCAAAGAAAAATGCCTTCAGCCGCGAAATCGACCGGTCTGAGCTTGACATGGGCTTCCTGGAAAAAACCTTCCGGGCTCAAGGCGACTTTGAACTGACCGGCGATCTTTGCAATATCGGGCGAAGGGACAACAGCGGCGGACAGGACAAGATAATCCGCATCCAGCTCCAAGCGTCTGTCAAGAATGGGGTCCGGAACCGTCACTCTTAAAATGGACGGACCTCCCTCACGGACGGATTCGACTTGAGGCCCGTCCTCGGGTTCATATCGAATGAACCGGACATCCCTTTCCGACGCCTGTCGGTAAAAATCCTCATTGAAACCATAGGTGCGCATATCCCGGAAAAGGATATAAATTTGAAGGTCCGGATTGAGGTCTTTCAGTGTAAGCGCGTTCTTCACGGCATGGGTGCAGCAGATCCGGGAGCAATAGTTCCGTTCCTCATTCCGGCAGCCCACGCACTGAATCATGACCAGGCTCCGGGCCTGGCCCAGTCCCGGATCACCCTTGAAGACAAGCTCTTCCAGCTCAAGCTGGGTGACAACCCGGTCATGCCGGCCGTAAAGGAATTCACTGGGGCGATATTCAAAAGCACCGGTCGCGAGAATGGCGGCACCGTGCCGGACCGTCCTGACGCGGCCTTCGGTGGTCACCGTGGTGGTAAAATGGCCGACATAACCGCTCACATCGTTTATCTCGGCTTCATGCAGCACCTGAACGAGAGGATTTTGATACACTTTTGCGATCAAATCCTTCAAAAAAGCCTGAACGTCCATCCGATCAAGGGTTGTATGCAGTCTCCGGGCCACGCCGCCCAGTTGCGCTTCCTTTTCCAGCAGATAGACCTGAAAGCCCTGGTTGGCCAGGCTGAGGGCGCAAGTCATGCCGGCAACCCCACCGCCGACCACAAGCGCGGCCTTGTTGACCGGCAGATCGAATTCCTGAAGCGGCTCCAGGTTCCGGGTTCTGGCAACGGACATCCGGACCAGATCCTTTGCCTTTTGCGTGGCGTCTTCCTTTTCCTTTGAATGGACCCAGGAGCAGTGCTCCCGGATATTGACCATATCGTAGAGATACTGATTGATGCCGCCTTCCCGGAGGGTATCCCGGAATACCGGTTCATGCGTCCGGGGGGTGCAGGCGGCCACGATCACACGGTTAAGACCTTCCCGGCGGATGGTGTCCGTTATTTCCTGAGCCGAATTCGTGGCGCAGGAAAAAAGCTGTTCCCGGGCATGAACCACATGGGGAAGGCTCCATGCATAATCCACAACGGAAGGAACATTCACCACCCTTCCGATATTGGCCCCACAATGACACACAAAAACCCCGATTCTGGGCTCTTCCTCCGACACATCCCGTTCTTCGGGATATACCCGTTCCCTGGATAGCTTTCCCCTGCGGAAAGACAACAGCTCGCCGACGCGGGCGCAGGCTCCTCCGGCTGCGAAGACCGATTCCGGGATATCCATGGGGCCCAGAAAGGCGCCGGTCACGAAAATGCCGGGACGGCTGGTTTCAACCGGATTTTCCGGGTTGGTCAGGCAGAACCCGTGGGAATTGCATTCAATACCGAAAATGTCTGCCAGACGCCGGTTTTCAGCAGGAGATGTCAGGCCGACGGACAGGACCACCATATCGAAAATTTCTTCATTGACCCCGCCATCGGGCCGGGCATAGCGCAAGCTGATGTTTTTGGTTTCCGGAACCTCCCTTCCGACGGAGACATAGCTCCGGATAAACCGGATTCCCGGCAGCCCGGCGGCCCTCTGGTAGAAACGCTCAAACCCTTTGCTGTAAGATCGGATATCATTGTGGAAAACAGTACATTCCGCTTCAGCGTCATGGTCCTTGGTCAAAATCACCTGCTTCTGGGTATAGGTACAGCATACGGCTGAACAATAGCTGTTGTCGCCTTTTGTCACACGCCTGGATCCCACACAGTGAACCCAGGCGATCTTGCGGGGGTGTTTCTGATCGGACGGCCGGAGAATTTCACCTTCATAGGGCCCCGTGGCGCATAGAAGGCGTTCGTAATCCAGGCTGGTCACCACATTCTGCATGATGCCGTAGCCGTAGTCATTCTTGATTGACGGGTCAAACGGCTCGATGCCCGGAGCCAGCACCACGGCGCCGATTTGAAGACGGATCGTTTCCGGCTCCTGGTTGAAATCCAGCGCATCGTTTTTGCAGGCGCTGATGCAAATGGTGCATTTCCGGTCCTCTAAAAACAGGCATTTCTCATGTACATAGGGCACAAGGGGAATAGCCTGGGCAAAATACATGTGAACCGCTTTGCTTTT
>CAZQIX010000099.1:0-7773 GCA_964593855.1 uncultured Desulfobacula sp.
AAGGTGGATTCGTTCTGATAACCGGATCGAATCCACCTTGATTTTCAGGAAGCCTTTTCAGCAGCGCCTTGGGCAGCCGCCACTTTTTTCAGGTTGGACAAAGAGTTTACGTGTGCGTAGATGATTCCCATGAGACCGTTTCGAACCCATTTGGAAAGGGTTAAATCGTCCAGTTTTTCAAGTTTTGCAATGTCGATCACCCTGAACCCCTGAACAAAATTCTTTTTGTCACCTTTGGTTATGGTAAATTGTTTGGAGACCAGAATGTCTTTTTCCTCCAGAAGCGACATCAAGCCCTGTGTTTTTTCAATATCCATTTGGAAGTGACTCAGAAAAGTTTTGACCCGGTTGATGATCTCTTCAGGTTCTCCTTTGTCGTTGAAAAAAGGAGTTCCCTCATTTTCATTGAGTTGAGGGCATGCGGTATCCAGCATGAGGGCAAACTGGTTTTTCTTTTCCGGAACGACTGCAAAAATAAAGGGATATCGTCTTAAGTGATTTGGGATATAGTCGGCCTTCCATTTTCCATCGGCAGACACAAAATAGTTTTCATCTCTGGTTAAAGAAAACAGGGCGATGGGCAGAACAGTCTGTTCGGCTTCTGTTTTTTCAGGAAAAACGATGGGGAAATATTTGGAAGCTTCGGCCACTTCCGATCCGCCTAAAAAACTATGGGTTATCTTTGAGGCGAAATGAAATCCATCCAGTGGTTTGACTTTTAATTTGGCGTGTTTGATCCTGTCCAGCGGTTCTAATTGATTAAACATGTTTTGTGCTCCTGCATCAAATTATTGGATATAAGTGAACTCACAACACCAAAAATACTAAGCATTCAAATCATGAGGTCAAGCCCGGGCGTCTAAAAAGCATCCACGGCAGCTTTGGCGGTTACCACGGTTGTCGGATCATCCGTGACATACAGACCGGATGGGCTGAACTGGGTAGCCGTGGCCCAGTTGGAAGGCGTTTGTTCAACCGTATCGGCCATGTAATTGGAAACGGTGACTCGGTTGATAAATTGGTTATAGGCGGCTATGGTCTTGGGATCGTTGGGGTTGAAATAGGGCCCGTTGGGTGCATAGTCCTTGATCACTCCGACTAGTGTGGCAACCACTTCACCGCGGCTCTTGCCTTTGCCCAACTCTCCCACCCAGTAGGCGATGCCGCTGGGATCGTCCGCCTGGGTTTTGTTCAGAGTGTTCAAATAAATATGTTCGATAAAGGCCTGATCCGAATTCAGGCTGGAGCCAAAGTAGTTTTTGGCCGCATCCGTGTCCAGCATGGCGTTGGCTGTCGCGATAATATCCGGTTGATAGGTTCGCCAGAACCGGTTGCCTTCCCCTTCTGAAGCCCGGTTGAAAATTGATACATAAAGCTGAGATACTTCAGTCTGGGTCAATCCGATCTCCGGTGTCACCGTGCCTTCACCATAAAAAATAGAGAGCCCGGCATCGGACATAAACCAGTTCTGAAGCGGGTCTCCCGTATGATAGACGTTCAAGTTGGTGAGTTTGAACGGGGATTCAAATTCCGACGACTGGAGAGTCTGCCCGTCCACAGTGAACCGTATGGTGTTGGCCTGTCCGGCCGTCAGCCCGTCTGCAAACTGTTCAAGCTGCGCGATCAGGGTGTCGTTGTAATCGTATAGGCCTGCCTGGGCATTGGCATTGCCGCTGTCCCTGACATAAACGGTCATGGAGATGACCAGTTCGTCCAGACCATCTCCGTTCAGATCCCTGACTTCATAGTTCAGGGAGTCGTCTATGTATATCAAAGGAGCCGCAAAATCCGTATAAGCATATGCGGACGTGCTGAAAACCATTTTCCTGGACAGTTCGATACCGGTTCCGGATTTGAAGACATTGAGGTCGGTGATGTCGTAAGGCCCTTTTGCTCGGGCTGCTGATATTTTTTTGCCTTTAAAGGAAAGAAGGGTTGTGGATCCGGTCGAAGGTGTCACGGTGGAAGATGCCGTATCAATGAGACGGCCTCCGCTGTCTGTCAAGCGGGCGCTGACGGTTCTCGTTTCATTCCCCTGGAAATTGAATGACAGGTTCACATGGAGTTCGTCCGCCACACCATCTCCGTCCGTATCGTTCGTCGTATCTGAATAATGGGCCAGAGAGGCTGTGGTGGCGACCTGGCCGGTCGAATAAGTCGGCGTACTCCAGACCGACATGCCGGAAGCGATCATCTGATTTCCAGCATTACGAACCTGGACATCGGTCAGGGTCCATGGGCCTGCGGATCCGTTCTTTAAGAGCAAGGGCAGAGGAAAGTTGATTGATACAATATCCGATCCCTGGGAAAGCGTTTTCTGCACAGTGCCGGAGGCAAGAGGCTGATTCCCATCGAACATCCATGCAGAAACGCTGTAAAGCCCGGTAATATCTACGGCTAAACCGATGGAAACGCGAAGATGGTCATTGGCGCCATCCTGATCCAGGTCCACAAGCTGGGCCGAGTAGTTTTTATTGAGAAGAACACCCTTGGAATTGAAATCGGAAGCTTTGTAAGCTTGTGTGGTATGCGCATTGTCGGCGGCAACAAAATTCAAATGGTCGAAAGCGTCAATGCCGCGCAGTTCCAGTCGTGATAATATATAAGGACCATCAATGACTGAACTTGCAATCGTTGTTCCATCAAAATAGATTTCCATGGTGTTGTCGCCTGCGATCAAATGTGCGGTATTGGAGGCCCATGCCACTTCATTGCCCTGGAGATCGGTGATCCATCCGATCAGGCTGTAGGCATCTTCATCCAGAACATTGGTAATGGGGACCGTGATTTTCAGGTAATCGTATTTCCCGTCTCCATTGGTGTCCTGGACCGATGAAGCAATTGAGCCGAAACCATAGACATTGTTTTGAAAGGTTTTGATGTTTTCAATATTTTTGAGTGCCCCGGAGCGTCCGGACATTCCCGGCAAACCGGAGTTGCCGGCTTGGGCCAAGGCAAGCAAGGCGGCTTTTTTTTCAGGTGCCTGTTTGCCGGGATAGGCCCAGTCACGTTCGGCCACGCCTTTGTTGCCGTCGGCCATGACGATACAGAGGGCTTCTTCATCCCCGTAGTATTTATATCCTGGAGCTTTGTCCTGAGCCAGATTCCAGGTGTCCGTGAGCTCGGGATTCGATGACCAGGCTTCTTCATATTCATCCGGCAGCCGGTCATTATAATCCCGAACGTCGCCGGGGCCGCGGGCCGTAAAATCGGAATTGGTTTTGCCTACCCATGCACCGCCTTCCCGCCAGGCCCATGATACATTCCTGTGGGTGAATTCATGCACAACCACCTGGCGGCAGGTATCGATGCCTTCGGTCCCGTAAAAGGTTCCGAACTGATAGGTTTGAGAGGAACGGGATCTGGCCGAACACATGCCCAGCGAGACCTCATCGGCACCGCCTGAATATGCGCCGTAGGAAGACGTGTAGTAAACCGAACCGTCGGGTTTTTCAACTCTGGTATTGCATGGTTTGCCGGCGTCGTATTCCGTGTCGACCAGTTCGGCAACCGCTTCATCCGCTATCCAGTATTCATACCAGTTCGGAATGCCGTCATTGTCGTCATCGGCATCCCGGCGGAAAAAAAGCTGATAATTGAACTCATAGTGCAGTTCCACCGGATTTCCGGCTGAATCTTTATAGGTGAGATAAACATGGCCCACTTTTTTCCCATGGCCTTCGAGGCCTTTGGAAGTTGAATATTCATAAGGATTCCCTGTGCCGGAGTTGTCAAAAAATCCCCAATGGATTTCCAGATCTTCGAATTTGTCCGCGTTGGGGATGATGGCCTCAAACTTAACATTTTCGCCTGCAAGGGGAGGCTCCGGGGTGATCTGTATGCTTTCAAACTGCGGTTGCTCATCGGAAGGGCCTAGTTCGACCGGGTAATCCACGGAATTTCCCCAGGTCCAACTGGATTCGCAAGGGTCCGTGGGATTGTGATTATATCCGACATTCACGCGCATATAGGTCGATTCCACGTGGCCAACCGGTTTTTCAAACTGTCTCACTGCGGTCATGGTGCCGCTGTAGTTGATATTTGCGTATCCGGAAAGAGAGGCCGACATGACTTTTTCATCTGAGGAGAAGGTCTGATCACCGTTAAAATCAATCCAGGCATTTACATATTCGGGAGAGCTGTCATAAGAAGGGCAGGGATTTCCGGCTGTACATCCCATGGGATTGGCGATATAGATATGGACTACGAGCCTCATGGTTTTGCCGTCGGACAGATTTTCCAGAGAGGCCGATGAAACGGATTCATAATTGGTGCTTCCGCCGGTCTGGGGGCAGTATCCCGAAGCTGATTGGAAAAAGCGTATATTCCCCTCAGTCCCGGAGGATGGAATCGGTTCCTCCCTGCCGGGTGTGACGGCGTGACAGATTGCCGTACTTATCAAGATCATCATGGATAAAGAGAATGCAATGAATGGTAGTCGTTTAAAAAACATGGCTTTTCCCCTTTGATTAAAATTTAAATTTTGACAATTCCCGTATGGAATACATAGAATGGTAGATTCGTGAAAAAGTCAAGTGTGTTTTAATTTCCTATGGCAAAGGGGGATTGTTTGCATGAAAATCGGCTTTTTTGTTTTGATTCTCATGATAATGGCCTTTATCGAGGTTCGGTTTTGGCCGGTGGAGGCCGGGAATGCGACCGGCGTAGGAAGCCAGGTCTACGAGGGAGAAGAAGCCGGGCAGTCTTTTCTGTTTGATGCGGAATTGAAATCACCCCAGGATGTTGTTATCGCGCCGGTTATCAAAGCAGACGGATTTGACAGCCAAAGATTGACTTCAATATCTCCCGCTTATTCACCAAGAAGGCGGATCGGAAGTCCAAGACAGATAGGACACCTGGCAACATCTGAACAAACGGCGGAGATATTGAAGTGGCGATCGCTGAAAAAGGGAGGTCGGACGTCGACTATTGTGGTTTCCTCTCCTGAGGCGAAAGCATTAAGGATTGGCCTGACAGTGCAGCGATTACCGGATGAAGTGGAAATTCGATTTTTCCCCATATCAAGTCAAGATATACAGATTTCTTCAGTCAAGGTGAACGGTTTCCGGATAAAATATCTGCTGGATTTCAACAAAAGAACGGATCCGGATCATCCGGATGCCAATGTTTACTGGTCTCCTTTGATTCAAGGAGATCTCATGGGGATAGAGATTTTTCTGCCTCAAGGGATTCATTCCAGCGATTTAGAAATCGCCATCCCTTATTTATCCCACATCGATGACATCCCTTTGGGTCTGGGCTATCCGATTTTAGAGCCTTGGACATACGGAAGCAGTTATGACTGTCAAAATGACGCCGCCTGCTATCCAGAGTGGGTGAACGAAAGGAATGCCGTGGCCCACATCAGTTTCGTCGATGCCGGGATTCCTTATGTCTGCACCGGGACATTGCTCAATGACCGGGACGATGCGTCCCATCGCCCATATTTTGTTACGGCCAATCATTGCATCAATTCTCAGACGGTGGCATCCAGCATGGAAACTCACTGGTTTCTCGAATCAGACGCCTGCAACAGCGAAACCCGGAGCAACAGATACGCCGTTCGGTCGGGCGGAGCGGTTCTGCATTGGACAAGTGGCCTTTCCATCAGCCCTCTTGATGGAAATCTGGATGTGTCTTTTCTGGAATTGAACGAAGCGCCTCCCGAAGGTGTGACTTTCGCCGGCTGGGATACGGTTGCAGAATCTGGTGAAGTGACTGGAATTCATCATCCTGAAGGAGACTGGAAAAAACTTTCCAAGGGGGTTCTTGACGGGAATTACGCGTGCTATCTGATTGGCGGCGGTTATAGATGCAAATCTTCTGAAAATGGTGGTTTTTTACTCGTTCGATGGACGGATGGCGGTACAGAAGGCGGTAGCAGCGGGTCAGGACTTTTCAAAACAAATGGGCAGCTCATAGGTATTCTGCTCGGGGGCACCCGAGGGCTTTGTGAAGGATCGGAAAGCGATTACAGCAAATTCGGATCTGCCTATGAAAAAGGCAATCTGGCTCGATGGCTGGACACAGAGAACGCTTGCGCCTTTACCATTTCACCTGAAAACATAGATTTTCCGGCTGAAGGGGGAAGTGTTCGGATTTTCGTCTCAGCATCAGGCCCTGATTGCTCATGGACCACTCGGGACTCGGTTTTCTGGGCCCGCCTGTCACCCTCAGAAGGTTCTGGAGATCAAGAAGTTACCTTGACCGTTTCCGCCAATACCGGCGAGGCCCGAACCGGTTCGGTGACCATAGCCGGAAAGGCCTTCACGATTATTCAGGGTGCCTATATCCATAGCCTTACCTGGTATCGGGATTATGACGACGATGGGTGGGGGGATCCCCATGATTTTATTCAAGCGCCGGTTCAGCCGGCTGGATATGTATCCAATGGCATGGATTGCGATGACAATGACCCATCGATTCACCCCAGGGCCGAAGAAATATGTGGAGACGGCATGGATCAGGATTGTGACGGCGAGGACGCGCTTTGCCGGATTGCCGCTTTGACGAAAACCGAAGTTTCCATGCTCTATGTCGCCATTTTTAACCGGGCATCCGAAGGGGAGGGGAATGTCTTCTGGCAAAAACAGCCGGATATGGCCACAGCAGCCGATGCTATGATGAATACCCAGGCGGCCGGGACTTACTTCGGCGCACGATTGTTTGCCGCTCATGATTTTATATCACATATCTATCAAAACACACTGAATAAAACCCTGGAAGATGACCCGGAAGGGATCGCTTTCTGGACGAAAATGTTGGATGCCGGTTCCAGTCATGGTGAGGTGGTTGCCAGATTGGTAAGTGTTATTGCGAATTATGGGCCCGGGCAACCGGCGTACAACCCGTATGATAAAGCTACTGTTTCGGCCTTTCATCAATTTTCGAACCGTGTCGCCGTCTCGGACTATATGGCTGACAGGATCGCGAATCTACCTCTGGGTTATGAAACCGTAACGGTTTTTGGTTCGGATGGTTTGCAGGTGTCCGATGATCCGGCCAGCTTGGCGTCGGCTTTCCAGATAATCGATGCAATGGCGAGTTTGAAGACGGATCGGGGCGACATCAAACCTGGGAATGAGAGCCGAAAGAGTCCACAATGAACATGGCCGAGGTCACCGAAGCCGGATCATGGGTCACATCGAGGCCGTTCTCATCGAACCGGGTCGATATGGGCCAGTTTGAAGGCGGTTTCTCCAAAATATCGGCCATGTAGTCGGACACCCTGACTCGGTTGATGAACTGATTGTAGGCGGCGATGGTCTTGAGATCGCTCGGGTTGTGATAAAGCCCGTCGGGAGCATAATCGTTGATCGCGTCTACCAGGGAACTCACTACCTCGCCACGGGTTTTCCCTTTGTTCAGTTCATCCACCCAGTATGCGATGCCGCTGGGATCATCCGTCTTGGTTTTGTTCAGTGTGTTCAGATAAATATGTTCGATAAAAGATTGGTCCGTGTCCAAGCCGGTACCGAAATACTCCTTGGCTGCCTGGGTGTCCAACATTTTCGTGGCCGTGGCTGCCATGTTCGGTTTTGAAGCGCCCTCCGCCTGCCAGGTCTGCCAGAATCGGTTGCCTTCTCCTTCGGAAGCTCGGCCGAAAATCGCTACATACAACTGGGAAATCTGGGTCTGGGTCAGGCAGGGTTTTTTCTGCAATGAAAAATTGTGTTCAGTCCGGCCCATTTCATCGATTTCTATATCTGCAAAATAGTCCCAATACCCTTTTTTGGAAGCTTTTAGGGTGAATTTGCCGGCCGGTCCTTGAAG
>CAZQIX010000100.1:0-7620 GCA_964593855.1 uncultured Desulfobacula sp.
CAGGATGTTCATACCCATCTGGCATTGAACCTTGAGATGGCAAAGGATGAGGGCCGAAAAGTGGTGGGTTGCCTGTGCTCTTATTCTCCAACCGAACTGATACTGGCCGCCGGCGCTGTTCCCGTGGGGCTTTGCGGCACAACCCAGATACCCATTGCCAAAGCCGAAGAAATCCTTTCCAGGGACCAGTGCCCCAAGGTGAAATCGACTTATGGGCGGGCCGTGTCCGGGACCTGCCCGCTTTTTCCCCTGGCGGATTGCATCATCGCGGAAACCACCTGTGACGGCCGGAAAAAAATGTATGAACTGCTGGCCCGGGAAGTTCCCCTGATGGTCATGGACCTTCCCCAGAAACCGGAGTCCACTGCGGCCCTTGCCCATTGGGTTGAAGAGGTTCGGAATGCGAAACAATTCCTGGAGCAACAGCTCGGCGTCACCATCACGGACGACGACCTTTGGCGGGCCATTGACAAAAGCAACCGCCAACGGCGTATCATGACCGATATTTACGGGTGCATGCGCCATGATCCCCCGCCTCTGTCCGGCCTTGATTTTTCCAACATCATGAGCAAGCTTCGTTATTATGTCGATTTCGAGGCGTATATCCAAACCCTTCAAGCCTTTTACATAGAACTGGTCGAGCGCGTGGACGCCGGGCCGGAGGAAGATCTGAAAGGCCGGCCCCGGATTCTGTGGACCGGGCTGGGCAGCAGTCTGGGATGCAGCAAAGTCCTGGAACTGGTGGAGGAAAGCGGGGGCGTGGTGGTCTGTCAGGAAGGCTGCGGCGGAATGACCCGGACCGAAGACCTGGTTTCCATGGACACCCGCCGGGATCCCATTCTCGCCATTGCCGAGCGGTATCTCAGAGTCACCTGCGCCTGCATGACCCCCAATTCCCGGCGGTTTTCCGATCTGGAGCGCCTGGCCGACGAGTTTGCCGTGGACGGGGTGATCGATCTGGCCTGGCAGTTCTGCCAGCCCTTTGAAATCGAATCCTACCGGGTCGGTGAACTGGTCAGAGACCGACTGGATCTGCCGTTTCTGCATGTGGTCACCGATTATTCCCAGTCCGACACCGAACAGCTCAGAGTTCGTATTGAAGCGTTTCTGGAACAGATTGCAGCAAGGAGACAATCATGAGTTTTATTCATGCCCGTAACATCACCAAGGCATTCAACGGCAAAAACAACGGCGGTCCCACTGTCGCCATTTCAGATTTGAGCCTGGACATCCGGGAAAAGGAATTCATTGCCATCATCGGACCCAGCGGGTGCGGGAAATCCACTTTTCTGCTCATGCTGGCCGGGCTGGAAACCCCTTCTTCAGGGGAACTGACCATCGAGGGTGGTCCGGTGAACGGTCCGGATCACCAGCGGGCCATCGTGTTTCAGGAATTTCTGCTGTTTCCGTGGAAAACGGTCAAAGGCAACATTGAATTCGGCCCCCGGCTCAATCGGGTCGGCAAAGGCGCCTGCGATGTCATGAGCCGGGATTTGATTCGCCTGGTCGGCCTGGATGGGTTTGAAAACTGCTTTCCCCACGAGCTTTCCGGCGGCATGAAACAGCGTGTGGCCATTGCCCGGGCTCTGGCCAACAAACCAAAAGTTCTGCTCATGGACGAACCTTTCGGGGCGTTGGACGCCTTGACCCGGGAAAGCATGCAGCTCGAACTGCAGAAGATCTGGCAGCAGGCCCGTTGTACAGTGCTTTTCGTGACCCATTCCATTACCGAGGCCATTTTTCTGGCCGATCGGGTGGTGGTCATGAGCAGTCGTCCCGGTTATGTGAAAAAAATTCTAAATATCGACCTGGACCGGCCCCGCAAAAGAAATGTTTATACCAGCGAAAGATTCCGTGAGTATGAAAGAATCCTCAAGGAAAGCATCTGGGAGGAGGAGCCCGGCGATTCATGGGAATCGATTCCGGCTCTGGAAAAAAGGAGCGCCTGATCTTCATGAACCGTTCCTGGAGAAAATGTCTGTCTCCGATTCTGTTGATTCTGTCCTGGGACCTCGTGACCCGGTTCGGCTGGATTGAAAGCTGGTTTCTGCCGTCTCCGAGCCTGGTGTTCAAAACCCTGTATGGAATGATCGCGTCCGGCGAAATCCCTTATCACACGGCCGTCAGCATGGGCCGGGCCGCCACCGGCTACGGTATTGCCGTGGTGGTCGGAATCGGTCTGGGCCTTCTCATTGCCTGGTCCTTGTGGATCGAGGATTTTTTCGATCCCCTCATCGAGCTGATTCGGCCCCTGTCCTCGTTTGCCCTGGTGCCCATTCTGTTTCTCTGGTTCGGGGTAGGGGATACGTCCAAGATCATTCTGATTTTCAAATCCTGTTTTTTCCCCATTCTTCTGAACACCATAGCGGGCATCAAAGGCGTGGATAAAAAACTGATCATGGCGGCCCGGTCCCTGGGAGCCAACGAGCGGCAGCTGTGGGCACGGGTTTTGATCCCATCGGCCCTTCCGGTCATCATCACCGGGCTTCGGATATCCACGGGCATGGCCATGATGTCGCTGGTGGGCGTTGAAATGCTGTCCAGCGATTCCGGGTTGGGGTTTCTCGTTATCGATGCCCAGCGAACCTTTGACACCGGGCGGGTGTTTGCCGGCATCATCGTTCTGTCGGTGCTGGGATTCTCCATTGACAAAGCGGCCCGGATCATCCAGTCCAAAATGCTGTCCTGGCATACCCAGACCTCCCTCGGGGGTCAATAAATCCATAAAACCGAAAACCAGAAAAGGAGTTGTACATGCATCATCCGAATCACCTGTTCACCGGGAAAATGGCCTGTTGCCTCATTTTGGCGGCCCTGTCCATGATCCTCTTTCATCCGGGCACGGCCAAAGTCGAAGCGGCGGATCCGCCCACGGTAAAGCTGGTCTACTGGAGAAGTATTGACGACCTTCCCCTTTACGTCGGGGTTGAAAAGGGCTTTTTCAAAGAAGCCGGACTCAATGTGGAACTGGAATACATCAGCGGCGAGCCCAACACATTGGCCGCCGTCATGCGCGGGGACGCGGCCGGCGGCTATATCTCCCTGTCGTCTTTGATCCGCCTGACCGAGGAAAAAGCGCCCCTCAAGGTGGTGGCCTGGATGGGTCACGCCCATGAGGGGACCAAATGCGGGATCCACGTGGGGGCACAGACCAAATACAAAACCCTTCAGGATCTCAAAGGCATCCGCATCGCCACCAGCGGTTCCGTCATGGTCAAGACCCTGCTCACCCATGCCGTTCATCTGGGCGGGTACACGCTTAAAGATATCCGGCCCATGTGGGGCGGCACCCCTGAAAATCCCATGCAGCACGAGGCAGCCCTGAGGTCCGGCGGAATCGACGCTTTTATTGTGTGAGATCCCCTTGCAGCCATGCTGGAATCGCATGGAGCAAGCCGTATTCTCGCATCTTTTCATGATATCAGCCCGTACTGGATTTTTGCCGGTCTTTATTTTTCGGACAAATTTCTGGCCGAACATCCGGACGAGGTTCGAAAAATCATGGCCGGACTCGTCAAATCCTTTGAGTTCATCAAAACCGATGAAAAAGAGGCTAGGTCCTTTCTGCCCAAATACACCAAGGTGGAAGAAGATCTGTGCATGATTTCGGCCCTGCGTCATTACCAGGCCGTCGAACCCATGGACAGAATCCAGGAGCAGATCGATCTGATGGCCAAATATCATTACATTAAATCCGCCGTCAACATCGAGAGCATGATCGATTATCAATATCTGCCCGAAGAGCTGAGGCGGCAGGGACAGACATCTTCGGAAAACCAGTAGACAATCGAAAGGACGTCAACACATGAACAGAATTGTCGGGCAGGCCAGGTTCGATATCGTCCTGGTCTGCATTTTGATCGGTATCTTGATTACAGCCGTCCCGGCTTCGGCCAAATCCCGTTTCGAAGCCGGGTTCCAGGGCATTGCCTGGGGCACGGCAAAGGATCAGCTCCCGGATCTTGGGCTGAGCCAAGGATCTTTGAAAAACATCGTCAATAAAGGGTATTCCACTGCGCTTTTCCTGGCGGACAAAGGGAACCTGGCCATGGACATGGAGGGAATTCCTCTGCTGTCCATTTTTTTACGCTTCCATGACGCGAAACTGTATGGGGCGGATCTGGTGTTCAGTCCGGAATATCACAACCGGATCCATGCCGTTGTTGCCGTCGAAACGGGTAACGACGGTGAGATCCGCGACGGTGAAATCCATTGGCGGTCCCGGCAGCTGACCCTGGTGCTCACGGACCGTGAACTGATCGTCACCAGTGAGGCCTTCAATCCGGATCGGACCGAACCGGTTCAGGCGAGCGGGGGACCGTTGCCGGACACACCCTGCTGCCCGACCGCGAACTGATTTTTTCCATCCCTGTTCACCGCACCCGGGGGGCCGTCTGAATAGGTTCAGGCGGCCTTTTTGTCCCCAATGGTATCGAATCCGTCTATGGGTTTCGCATTTTATATCCGAACAATCGATTTGACGCAGGCTTCGGTAATTTTTTATATGCAATCCGTGTGTCCGCGGAATGTTAAAAATCAAACGAATTAGGATAAGGAGGCAGGATTCATGACCAAAAATTTTTTCGGCACCCGGACGGGCATCATTGTCGTGGGCGCGCTGATCGGGATGCTGGCCCCGTTGCTCCAGAAGCTGGGCAATCCGGGCAATATGGGTATCTGCGTGGCTTGCTTTGAAAGGGATATCTCCGGTGCTCTGGGATTTCACAGGGCGGCGGTGGTGCAATATTTACGGCCGGAAATCATCGGGTTCGTTCTGGGTTCGATGACGGCAGCCCTGGCGTTCAAGGATTTCCGCGCCAGAACCGGATCGGCCCCTTTTGTCCGGTTCATTCTCGGGGTGTTTGCCATGATCGGCGCCCTGGTCTTTCTGGGTTGCCCCTGGCGGGCTCTGCTCAGACTCAGCGGCGGCGACTGGAATGCCATACCGGGCCTCGCCGGACTGATCGTCGGCATCTGGATCGGAACGCTCTTTTTGAAGAACGGATACAACCTGGGACGGACTCAGAAAACCCATTTCACCTCGGGCCTGCTCATGCCTCTGACCATGATCGGCTTTTTGGTCCTGATGCTGGTTTTTCCCCAGGTTGAAAACGAGCCTTTGAGCGGAATCCTTTTTTACAGCGTCAAAGGGCCCGGTTCCATGCACGCCCCCCTGATCGTCGCTCTGGCAGCCGGACTTTTCATCGGATTCATCGCCCAGCGAAGCCGCTTCTGCACCATGGGCGCATTCAGAGACTTGATTCTGTTCAAACAGGTCCATCTGATTTCGGGCGTCCTGGCACTGGTGGTCCTGGCCGTGATCACCAACCTGGTTCTGGGCCAGTTTGTCCCCGGCTTTGAAAAACAGCCGGTGGCCCATACTCTGCATATCTGGAACTTTCTGGGCATGGCCCTGGCCGGATTGGCCTTCGCCCTGGCCGGCGGATGTCCCGGACGCCAGCTTTTTCTGGCCGGAGAAGGGGATGGAGACGCGGCCGTATTTGTGTTCGGCATGATCGTGGGTGCCGGGTTCGCCCATAATTTCGGACTGGCCAGTTCGCCGACCGGTCTGGGACCCCATGGAATCGCCGCCGTGGTGATCGGATTCGCGGTCTGCCTGTTCATCGGGGCAACCATGAGAAAAACCAGTTAAGGAGGATTCAGTGATGACGACGACAGTTGATGCCAGAGGCCTTTCATGCCCGCAGCCGGTACTGATGTTCATGCAGGCCGTTCAATCATCCCAGGACCGGGACTTCGTTGTTCTGGTGGATACGGATGCTTCCATGGAAAACGTGACCCGGGCGGCGGAAAGCAAAAAATGCACGGTCAGGGAAGTCGTCCGGCAGGATGACGAATACCGCCTGATCATCAGCCGGGATTGATCCGGCAGAGGATTTTGTTTTTGTGTTGAAATTCAATTGGCTGCGAAAAAAACAGCCGGCCCGGATCCCGGACAGAGACCCCGACAAAGCCGGGGTCGGGCTGGGGCTGCTGGTATTTGAGCACACCAGCGAAGTGATTCAGGCAGAAAAAAAGCTCAAATCCGGAGGGTGGCCCGTGCGGGTCATGGGCCCCCCTCCCGAGATCCAGACCGGATGCGATCTGGTGATCGAATTCCCGTTGATCGAGCAGCTCAATATTCACCGGGTCCTGGAGAGCGCGGGGATTCCGCCGCTTCAGACCGTTCCCGTGACCGGTCCTCTCCTCAAACCCGTGGACCTTTTCCAGATCAAGGATTTCGGGGATTTCTTCATGGTTCGGGCCGCCAACATGAAACTGACCGTTGAAAAGCGGACGCGGATCATCGTCAATGTGTCCGGCGGCGGGTGTCCGGACGTTCCCTACCTGGCCTGGGAAATGGTGGGCAGAACCCTTTCGGAAGCGCCCAAACCCCGGGATATCGGGCACACCCTGTGCGGATACGCCCTGGGCCTGGCCTATGAGGAGATGCAAAAACAATGCTCGCGGTGGTAGGCACGGTTCCGGACCCGACGTTCGAGCCGGCTGAGGGACAAGTGATCGTCCAAAACGGGCAGTTGATCCTGAACGGCCGGGCCGTCCCGGTCAACCGGGGCACACCGGCCCTGATCGGCGCGGCTCTGGAAACTTTGAGGGTGTTCGACCGCACCGAACTGACGGCTTTTCTGGCCGGGGATATCGGCCTGGGGGACGGCAGCCGCAGACTCTACCGGCGTCTGGTGGACGACTGCGATTTCGCGGATATCGGGGTTATGGTGTTTCACTATCTCCAGCCGGATGTGGACTGGCACAACCGGATTCTGTTTCGAATCCAGGACCTGCCAAAGCCCCCGGTCTTGATCGCGGATGCCGGCTTCATGTATGCCGCCAAAATGAGCGGCCAGGCCGGGTCCTACGATCTGTTCACCCCGGATGCGGGCGAGCTGGCCTTTCTGGCGGACGAAGACGCTCCCCATCCCTTTTATACCCGCGGGTTTATCCTGCACACGGACAACCATGCGCCGGACCTGGTCCGAAGGGCCTACGAGCATGAGAACGCGGCCCGGTTCCTGCTGGTCAAGGGCGGCACGGATTATGTCATGGACCGGAACGGGCTTCTTTTTTCCGTGGACGGGCCGTCCACGGAGGCCATGGAAGCCATCGGCGGAACGGGCGACACCCTGACCGGCATTGTGTCCGCCCTGATCGCCATCGGTATGCCCATTCCCGAGGCCGCCCATGCCGCGGCCCGGATCAACCGGCTGGCCGGGCGCGACGCCCGACCCACACCCGCCACCCAGATCAGTGAAATCATCGCCTGCATCCCCCGGGCCGTGGAGGCCGTACTGAAAAACGGCCGTCTGTAGGATGACGCCGATATATGAGGCCGTCTTCCGTCAAAACCGTCGAGTTTCCTGCAACGCTTCTGTCGGACGGACAGGGTTATCGTGTTATTCCATTAATCTTTCAAGATGTCACTAATCTATGGCCAATTGATCAGACTCCGGATCGCCAATTTGTTTGCTGCCATCTCTGCAAGTCCAAGCTCTGCATGGGCTATTGCAGCATCAAGGGAATCGAAGACTCTATTAGCAAAATATCTACGGCGCAATATGTTCCATATTTGCTCGGCAGGGTTAAGCTCCGGTGAATACGGCG
>CAZQIX010000101.1:0-7287 GCA_964593855.1 uncultured Desulfobacula sp.
TCCCCGTGTCGGCAGTTCAATTCTGTCCCTGGGCACCACAACAGAAAAGGCTTTCGGCGGTTGACGCTCAAAGCCTTTTTTGTTTTATGCAAGCAACATGATCACTTAAAAAAAAGACCGCCCTGCACCGGATTAAATAAAAATCAACCGGTGCCGAACTGAAACCCTCAGGATGACGCCTGACCCAAATGTAATGGAAAAAATCAATGCTGAAAACTTCAAAAACAAAAATGACACTGATGGCTGTAACAGTGATGATGTGTTTTATGGCGACCGGATTTATGGAGACAGCGGATGCCCGGACAAAGAGGGGCGGCCGAACGTTTAAACAAGCTCCCGCCGCATCGAAACCCGCAACGCAAACCCAGACCCCACAGGCTGTGGGAAGCCCCATGGGGGGATCTTTTACCCGAGGTTTGGCCGGCGGCGTCATGGGCGGCTTTCTGGGCAGTATGCTTTTTGGCGGGACGGCTCACGGCATGGGACCGGGCGGAATTGGCGGCAGCGGATTCGGCCTTTTTGAAATCCTGATCCTGGCGGGTATCGCTTATTTCATATTCCGATGGTTTTCACGCCGAAAAGCGATTGCCGGAAATGCCGGATCATCGTTTCAGGCGGATCGAAGTTCATCCGCCGGCCTTTTTTCCAATGCCGATGTTTCACACGGAGCACAGGCTAACGCCGATGAGGATCCCCTGGTAGCCGGTGTTCGGGAAATCTGGGCCGTTGACGACGGATTCGATCCTGATGCTTTTAAGGAAACGGCCCAGGATCTGTTTTTCAAAATTCAGGCCGGATGGACCCGCCGGGATACGTCAGTTCTGGAACCTTTTGTCGGAAATCAACTGCTGGGTGAATACAGACAGCATTTCCAGGAGATGAAACAGCATGGCCATATCAATCGCCTTGAAAATATCGCCGTCCGAAATGTCGAACTTGTTGCCGCCGGTGTTCAGGATGAAGAGATTTTTGTCACGGTTCGATTTATTGCCAACCTTCTGGATTATACGGTGGATGAAAAATCCGAAGAGATCGTGAAGGGTGACAATGAAAATTCAGTAAAATTTGAAGAATCATGGACTTTTGCCGCTCCGGTGGGAAGTCGGGCATGGAAGCTGGAAGGCATAGAAGCCTAGAATTATTCCGGCATATGACAAACCATCAGTCTATCTTCACGGGCGTGAGGCTTTGAGAAGACGGTGGAAAAAAGCCTGGACATAGCGCCCGGAAACCACATCGGGCAATGGAAAAACGGGTGGATCGCCGGTGATGAGTTCGGCGGACAAGGCAAGAAAGATTTCCAGGGACAGCCGTTTAAGGGCCGGATGGAGGCGGTCATTCCACAGGGCGGCTTTGCCGGTCTCCTCCATATCGTAGGTCCGGCATTGCAGGGGCCGGGAATCGAACAACAGGCAGCGGCCGTCCACCATCAGGGGACAGATAGCCCCTGACTCCAGCAGGCAGTGCGCATCAACAGCCCACCCATGGGTTCCGGAGACCTCCCGCTCCTTTTTGGCCACCGCCACGGCCCGTTCGATCAAGCGCATCCTTTCTTCACTGCTCAGGCCGGCATTGATCCGGGTACCGATATGGACGGCCTCGATCAAAGTCAGGGCCACAGAGGTGCGGCAGCAGCGGTCATGCTCGGCGCCGCATCGGCCTTCGCCGGCCTTCGTGGCGGTTTTTTCGGCCTCCTGGACCAGGACCTGGTAGTCCTGGAGAAACGGACCCAGATCCACGGCCCGGCGGAATTCCAGTGACGGCTGCCGGACGGTGAGTTGACCGGCCTGCTTGCCGTACCGGCGGACCGTGCGCCATTGCGGGTAGCTGGAAGGCTTTGAACGCAATTTTTTGAGGGTCTTGCCGGCCAGTTTGTGGCCAAGGCCCCGCCGCAGCAGATAGGCGTTGAGTACGGTCCCGGTGCGCCCGATCCCATGACGGCAATGGATGAGAACCTTCTTGCCCAGATAAATGCACTCGTCCAGCCAGGACAGGGCTTTCTCCAGTTCCTGGAGCTCCGGGGTCTCTTCATCCGGAACCGGCAGGTAATAAACTTCGAATCCCGAAGCCCTTTCAATATCATGGAGATCGCAGAATTCGGCACACAGGTTCATGATGGCGTTGACGCCCTGGGCCTTGAGCGCGTCCAGCTCATCGTAGCTCATGGGCGCGTGACCCACGGCCAGATGATCCGTGACCCAGGTCGGCGCGGTTGTGGAATAAGCCATGCCTGCTCCCCTATTCCGGTTTTTTGTTTTGAAAAAATGCTTCCACCAATTCATCCACCTGGCCCGGATCGGTCAATCCCATGTCCATGAGCCTTGTAATCCCCATAATAATGCCGAGTTCCGTCAGGCGCTGCAACGTCTTTTTGTCCGCATTGCGGGAAAACCGGGCGTCAAGCAGGTCTGCCCGGGTGGTGATGGAAAAGCCGAACCGCTCCAGCACCCTGGAAATGAACGCCAGACGGAAAAACCGCTGGTCCATGGCCGCGCCTCCTCCCTTGAACCGGAAACGGATGTGGTTATTCTCCGGTTTGGGTCCGCAATAGCTGTCGATCAAAGAAAAATGGTACCCGAAACGGATCATGCAGTGCAGATAACAATCGGAAGCAACCACATAACTGGCCAGGGATTTGGATTCCGTGACAAAAAGACCGCCGCTGACCCTGTCGAATTCCTCCCAATCCATGTGGGTCAGCGCTTTGGACCATTTGATCCCGGGATCGGACAATCCTTTCCAGAAGAAAATCAAAAGCGGACTCTTGAATGAATCGGGCGTAATTTCAGAAAGGCCGGCCGCCTGCTCGGACAGGCCTCCCCCAAGATCAAGGATATACATGCTCAAAGGAAGATCGGATCTGAGTTTCACGGCCCCGGAAAGGCTCTTCCCTCCACGATCCACCAGGGAAAACATTTCGGCAACGCCTTTTTCATGCATGAATCTCACCAGGTCATGAAAGGATTCAGCCTTGTCCGGCCTGAAGTCCGGGGAGTCCGGGTCGGTCAGGGAAAGACGGGAAATCCGCGGCAGGACCTGTTTGAGGCGGTCAGGAACCCGGCCGGGAAACCTCCTTTTCCCGACCAGGGCCAGGGAGTCCGGACATCCGGCGAGGATTCTTCCCTTGTCGGCGTCGACAATGATGGGCCGGCCATCTGAAAATGCTTCGAAGGCAAGGCTTTCTTTGACCACCACCGGCAGGCCGAATTCCCTGGCCACGGAAGCGAAATGGCTGCCGCGACTGCCGGTCCGGCCGATGACGGCCGCCACCTGACCCAGAATGCGCACCAGAGAAGGGTGAAGATTGTGTACCAGAAGAACCGACCCCCGTGGGATATCTTCCGGATCGAAAACCGCTTCCGCAGAACAGACAGGTCCGCAGGCGATGCCGGCCGAAATTCTGGTCAACCCATCCACCAGCACTTCCCGCTCTTCCAGCACCTCCCTTCCCGGCCCCCCGGCCGGATCCCGATTCGGATCCCGGTGTTCCAGGACAAGGGGCCTGGTCTGCAGAAGCGTGATGTCCCCCTGTCCGTCCACGGCCCATTCAATGTCCTGGGGCCGACCGAAACGGGATTCCAGACGCATACCCAAGGCCGCCAGACGTTCGAACACCTCGACATCTTCCCGGACGGAAGGTTCCGTCTCCCCGTCCGGTAGACGCCCGGGCCGTGCCGAGCGGGTGAAACGCCTCACACGGGGGGACAGGCATCCGTCGACAAGCGCCCTCCCCTGACCGGAAACGGCGTAGACAGCCAGATGACCCTGCCGGCAGGATTTTTCGTCGGGCGCTTCCGGATCACAGGTATACATGACACCGGCCTGCCGGGCATCGACCATGGCCATGACCAGCACGGCCATGGGAATGTCTTCGTCGGCGAGACCGTTGAGGATGCGATACGTCACCGCCCGGGGGGCATACTTCCCGGCCACCACCGTCTTGAAAGCTTTCAGCACATCGTCCGGGCGGACATCGAGGACACTGACGAACTGCCCGGCAAAGGACACTTCCCCATCTTCGGCCTTTGCCGATGAACGCAGAGCCAGACGGTTTCCGCCGGAGGAAAGCCTATCGGCCGCTTCGATGAGATCGCCGGCCAGCGGGTCCGGCACTTCCGCGGTCATCACCGCGGCCTGGGCCCGGCGGCAATGATCGGCCAGCGCCTCGGGCCTGGATAAAACAATATGCCGAAGGTGGTTCTGCAATTGATCGGTCAGGCCGTTTCTGTCCAGGAAAAATGTCGATCCGGTGGTGGTGACGACCCAGGCCGGCGGAACAGGGATTCCGGGAACGGCGGCCGCAACGGCCAGATTTGCGGCCTTGCCGCCTGCCAGATCCGGCTTTCCGGCACATTCTTCCAGGGGCAGAAGGTAAGGCGGGGTCGCTTCCGGCCGTGACAGGTCCAGGCACTTTCTTATAACAGCCTCAATTTTTTGATGATATCCGGGCAGATCCGCGTAACGAACCGGGTCCATGGCCGTCAGGGAATCCGCCATTTTTTCAAGGGCCGCGGACAGCCTCGAAGCCAGCCACGGTATCCTGGAATAATCCACGAACTCCGTCCCAAAGGCGATTTCTTCCAGATCGGCGATCAATTCCAGACAGACATTGTCGTATTTGATAAGATCCCTGAAAGCCGCATATTTCCGACGCAGAAGGGTCCCCGGAGCCAGAACCTTGTAAGTCAGATGTTTGAACCGGTCGTATACGGCCATGAAAAATCATCCCCTGGATATTTTTATGACAAAAGGACGGACTCGACTTTTTCTTCCAGCTCATCCTTGTCGATTGGTTTGACGCAATATTCCCCGGCTCCGAGTTTCAGGGATTCCCGTGCGGTCTCCAGGGTGGGGTAGCCGGTCAGCATGATCGCCTTGACCTCGGGTTGGATTTTTTTCATCTCTTCGAGAACTTCCACCCCGGTCATTTTCTTGAGCTTGATATCCAGAATGACCAGATCCAGCGCATGTTTCTTCGCATGACCCAGAAGATCCTCTTCCTCTGAAAACACAGCGACTTTATGCCCCTTGCGCTCCAGAATCCGCCTGACCATTATACCGGCATCGAGGACATCGTCAAGAACCGCTATGTCCGCCATTGTTTTCTCCTTTGGATTGTGTTGACTCATAATCATCGGAACTGTCCAGGGGCAGCTCCACCTCAAACACCGTTCCCGGGCCCATGCGGACCTCAGTGAGCTCATCGGGCGAAAACCACCCCCTGGCCGGGCTTTTCACACGGATCGTCCCTCCATGATCCTTGATGATGCCGATGGACACGGACAACCCCAGACCGGTCCCCTTGTCCACGGATTTGGTCGTAAAAAAAGGATCGAAAATCCGGTTCAGATTTTCCTTGCTGATCCCGGACCCGGTATCCGCCACCCAGATCCTTGCCGTATTCGCCGGCACGTCCAGACGGGACCGGATTTTAATGATCCCGCCGTCGGCCATTACGTCCCGGGCATTGTTCAGCATATTCAGCCAGACCTGTTTGAGCTTTTCCGGATCGCCGTAAATGACGGGCATGCGCTCATCCAGGTCTTCGATGATGCGGACCCGGTCCAGCTCGAAGGTGTGACGCACCAAGGAAACGCTTTCCATGATGGTGTTGTTCAGACAGATATCCTGCTTGACGCTTGTGGACTGGCGGGAATACCCCAGAAGGTCGGCCACGATCTTTCGGCAGACCCTGGCCTGTTTTTCGATGATCTGCAAATCTGCCAGCATCTGACTGTCAGTCGGAACATCCTCTTTGAGCAACTGGGCATAACCCAGAATAATGCCGAGGGGGGTGTTGATCTCGTGGGCCACGCCGCCGGCCAGCTTTCCCACGGATTCCATTTTCTGGGCCTGGATGAGCTGGGCCTGGACGGTCTTGAACTCGGTAACATCCCTGGCGGTGCGCAGCACGCCGGTAACAAGGCCGTCCCTGTCCGTCACCGGAATGATCACCGTATGGTACCACCGGGTTTCGTTGTCCCATTCCCTGACGCTCTCCATTTCCACCTTGCGCCGGGTCTTTATGACCTCCGTGTTCCGTTCCACCCTCAGGGCCGCCACATCGGGCGGGAAAAGGTCCGCATCCGTCCTGCCGATCACCTCGTCAACCGTTCGGCCGACGGAAACGGCAAACGCCTTGTTGGGCTGGCGATAGACGAGCTGTTTATCCAGAAGGCTCACCAGGTCCGGAGTCTCGTCGAGGATGGTCCGCATGAGCTGCTGCTGGCTCTGAAGAGATTTCTGAACCAGCTTCAAATCATCGATGCGCGACTTGAGGATCAGGGCCATGACATCGAAGGTCTCGGCCAGATCCTGAATTTCATCGCCGCCATTGTGTTGATAAACCGTGCACGACCGGCAGGAATCGAGCTTCTCCGGATACCGGCCCTTGTCACACTCCTCGCACAGGGTTCCGGCTATGTGCCAGCAGCGCCGGCGTTTGTCGCCATAGGCCGGACAGTGAAGCTTGCCGCAATTCATGATTTCCCAGCAATTGCGGTTCAGTGTCGGCCCGGTCTGCAGATCCAGGTTCCCCTTGACCACTTCCTCGGCATAGCGTTTGAGGGTATTGATCCGGGCGGTAATTCTTTTCGAGTAGACCGTT
This sequence comes from uncultured Desulfobacula sp., assembly GCA_964593855.1. Classification (GTDB taxonomy): domain Bacteria; phylum Desulfobacterota; class Desulfobacteria; order Desulfobacterales; family Desulfobacteraceae; genus Desulfobacula. Next base: position 6,608 of record CAZQIX010000101.1, read on the forward strand.
CCGGCCATGACGGCAGAGAACAACACCCCCAGGGAGATAAGGATCAGGTAAAAATGCAGCCGGTCGACCGCCGCCTGAATGTTGACCCGGGAAATGCCCAGCCGGGCCGTGCCGATGAAACCGCCCGCAGCGGAAACCACTGCCGCGAAATCGTCTATGAGCACCCCGTCGGACAACAGAAGCCGGGTGCCGGTCCCGGCCGCACCGTCCAATCGGTTGACATTCAGCAGATCATCCGGAAATCCCCCGGGGAAAGAATGAGCCATGACATGACCGCCTTCGTCCTGGGTAAAGGCATAGAGAATATCGCCTTCGATTTTTTTCAGATCATCCACAATGTTTTTCAGGCGGAGCAGATCCCGGGCCAGAAGAGGATCCACCGCCCGGGTGGCCAGGATCTGGGCCAGGGCCAGGCCTCGCCTGTGATGTTCCGCCTTGAGGGCGTCGGAGGCAATCCTTCCCGCGGCCAGGGCCAGCAGAAGGGCCGTGACGATCACCAGGGCGGAAATACCGATTTCGATCTTTGTCCGAAACCGCATCCGGGCGAACATGCGCATGGCTATTTCTATTTTAATCCAGCCCAAGTGTGGTCACCAGTTCGCGAATGGGTTGATAATCCTCATCGCTCGAAGCGATAATCGCCTTGAAATGAGCCGCATCGAGAATTTTTCCGTGCGTCG
>CAZQIX010000102.1:0-7108 GCA_964593855.1 uncultured Desulfobacula sp.
AGTAGGTGGTATCAGGGTCCAGGGTCTGCTCGGGAACGGTCAGGGCGGTCAGATGAGTCTCCGAGCGAAGATGCAGAATGATCGACGAAAAATCGGAGGACGTTCCCATCTGCCAATCGGTTTGGAAATGAATGGCCTCGGGATAAGTTCCGGAAAACGCATTGGTTCTGAGAAGCGGCGACAGAACCTCCCCAACGGCCCCGTTCAACGGGGACAGAAGTATCGGGGCCTCGATCCGATCCGACGCGTCGCGGGTCGTAAAAGAAAACGGATGGGACCATTCAGACACATTGGCATCCCCATCATAAAACCTTACCCGCCAGTGATAGGTGGTATTGCCTTCCAAAAGCGACTTCGGAACCGTTAACGCGCATAAATCGTCTGATGATTGCCGATCCATTATGAGAAAGGAAAAATCCGGCAAGGTGCTGATCTGCCAATCCGTCTTGAGATGGGTGTCTCCCAGATCCGGGTCTGAAAACGGCTTGGTGACAAGGGTCGGGGTCAGCGGTTCATCGATGGCGCCATTTTGGGGAGACACACACGCCGGGGTCGCCGGCGGTGTTTCAGACGGGCTGATAAAAACACTGTCCCGCCATTCTCCGGCTCGCCGGGTGCCGTCTACCAGGTATTTAATGCCGAAACCATTCAGGCCGTCGTTTCCCATTTCACCTTCATATCGGTCACCGTTGGCATAAGACACCACTCCGTGGCCATTTCGGGCGTGGTTCACGAATCGCCCTTCATAATGATTCCCATCGATGTAATACATTACCCCATAACCATTGAACAGATGGTCGGCCCATGCGCCTTCATAACGTTCCCCCGAAATCCATTTCATGATGCCGAACCCATTGATCCGGTCATTGAGCCATCCGCCTTCGTAACGGCTGCCGTCCTGCCATTGGAAGAAATAATTTCCCTGTCTGCCCAATTGCCAGACACCGTTCACCACGGCTTCCGCGGCTGCATTGCGGGCCTGGAGGGATGCGTTACGAGCCTGAAGGGCTGCACCAACCGCTGTTTCAGCTGCTTCCAGGGCTTTTTCCAAAACGGTTCCAGCCCTGCCGGTAGTCGCTGTTGCGAAGATGAGGCCGAAAAAAAGGGTCCAAACCATCGTCTTTTTTCTCATACCCCTTGTCTCTCCCCATTGGATATATCTTGTTGAATTAAAAGAATATATTATATTCCCGGCAGAGGGTTCCATTCTTTTTATAGCACTGCCGTCCGGCATAATCAAGGGTCAGGCGAAATCGTAGCGCCACAAAAACATCATGGACAAAAGAAATGGTTTCATCTATATTTGAAAATCAATGAAAGGACCGGAAATTACCTTGATTCGGCTTGATAAATAGACATCATCCACTCATCGGGAGAATGGTCGACATGATTCAATGGCTGGTTCCAGGGCGCTCCGCCAAGTGTCTTGTGTTTTTTTGGTCGATGGTTGTTTTCCTCTTCTGGATAAATACGGGGCAATGTGTCGCAAGCTCCCTTGAAGATCAGGTCCAGATACCGGGATCCCCCAATCCCATAGGGTCCGGAGCCAGGGCCCTGGGCATGGGAGGGGCCTTCATCGCCGTGGCCGACGACGCCACGGCCGCTTCCTGGAATCCGGGCGGACTGATTCAGTTGGAGAAGCCTGAAATTTCCATTGTCGGTGCTTTTTTCGATCGTTCCATCGCCACAGCCTTTGCCGATTATCCCGAGGCTTCCGGCGAGCATGCCGTTTCAGACACCCGCCTGAATTACTTCAGCGCTTCTTACCCCTTTCAGGCGTTTCACAGAAACATGACAATCTCCCTCAACTACCAGAACCTGTATGATTTCACCAATCAATGGCATTTCCCCATTGAATTGAGTTCGGGGGGCGACACCCATATCCAGTACATCGACGCCGCTCGAAACGGGAGCCTGTCCGCCCTGGGCCTGGCCTGGTCCGTTGAGGTCGTGCCCGATTTTTCCCTGGGCCTGACCCTGAATTTCTGGGAGGACAGCCCCTTGCACGAAAACGAATGGAAGCTGACCACCCGTCGCCAGGCTTCAAGCGTCATTTTCGACACCATTACCGCCGAAACGTCATCCTTCAGCAGGGACATCTACCACTTCAGCGGTTTCAATGTCAACCTGGGCGCATTGTGGCATATCTCCGGCCGATGGACCCTGGGGGCCGTGATCAAAACCCCGTTCGAGGCGGATTTGACGCACGATCGATATTATCATCATTCAGTGGTGTATTCCGAATTCCCGGATGAAATTTTTGAGACCGAAAGCTTTTTCACCGGCAACGAAACCCTGACCATGCCCCTGTCCTACGGGATCGGGCTGGCCTATCGGTTTTCCGATAACCTGACGGTTTCGGGCGATCTCTACCGCACGGAATGGGGAAATTTCATACATGAAGCCAGTGACGGAAAGAAAACCTCTCCCGTGACCGGCACCCCCGAAAGCGAAGCCGACATCGACGCCACCCACCAGGTCCGGCTGGGGGGCGAATATCTGTTCATCCGGCCCAAATACGCCATTCCTCTGAGGGCGGGTATTTTTTACGACCCGGCCCCGGCCCAGGGAAGCCCGGATGATTATTTCGGATTCAGCCTGGGGTCCGGGATTGCCTGGGGCCGGCTGATTTTCGATATCGCCTTTCAATACCGGTTCGGCAATGACGTGGGACAGTCTTTTTCCCAAAATATGGACATATCGCAGGACGTGAGGGAATCCACCGTGTATTCTTCCCTGATCATTCATTTTTAACTCGAAAACCATTACATGTAAGGATAAGGTTATGGCATCGGAAAAAAACAAGCCGTCCGGCATCGAGGACCTGCTTCGGGAAAAGGAAAAGATCGAAAAATCCATCAAGGACGCATTCCAGGAATATGTGACCATCCTGTTCACGGACATCTCCGGCTATACCCGGTTCGTGGAAACCCACGGCGATATCGCGGCCAAGGCACTTCTTCAAAAACACAATGAAATTCTTTTCCCCATCATTGAAACGCATTCCGGCAAGGTCATCAAAACCATCGGGGATGCGGTCATGGCTTCTTTTTCAGACACGAAAAACGCCGTGACCGCGGCCGTGGAAATCCAGAACGCCCTGAAGCGGCACAACGAACAGGCCGACCGGACGGAAAAAATTCTGATCCGCATCGGCATCAACGCGGGAACCGCCCTCCGGGACGGGAACGACTATTTCGGCGACGCCGTCAATGTGGCGGCCCGGATCGAACCGGCCGGGACCGCCGGCCAGATTCTGGTGTCCCGGTCCGTTTATGACGCTCTGAAAGAGGAAAAAGGATTTTTCATCGGGTTTCACGGCATGAAGGAGGCCAAGGGCAAATCCGAGCCCCTCGAACTTTACCGGGTTTTCTTGGATCCGGACGAAATGGACCGGGCCGGGAAGGCTGACCACGCCGGAACCATCACCGGTTTCGCCAAACCGGTCACGCGCTACGGCCTGATGTGGAAAATCAGTCTGCCCTTTACCCTGATTCTGGTCCTGTTGTTCGTTTATCCCGGCTTTTTGTATCGCATCGATCTGGGCTCGGACGGCCAACTGAAAAAATATGTGGACGGGTTCATGTACCTGCGCAACGGAGAGTTCGAGCAGGCCCGGCTCAAGTTCCTGGACATCGGGGAAAACAGCGCCCGGGCCCAGGAAGGACTGGCGGCCCTGGCCTATAAAACCCGCAAGCCCTCCGAAGCGGAAACCCGCAGCCAAAAAACCCTGGAACTCGATCAGAAAGCGCTGTACGCCCGGGTCATCCAGGGCAATTTGCTTTTTGACGGCGGCAAGCTGGACGAGGCCGGGCAGGTTTACACCGAAGCCGTGAATTTCGACGCTCCCCTGGACTGGCAGAAAGGCGAGGCCTATTTCCGGCTGGGACGCATCAGCTCTTTTCAGGAGAATCCGTCCAAGGCCCTGGCATATTACGACAAAGCGGTGCAATACGATGCCCAAAACACGGATATCATGACGGCCAAGGGCATTCTGCTCGAAAAGATGGGAGAGTTGAACAAGGCCCTGGAATCCTTTCAGGCGGCCCAGCAGCTGTCGCCGGAAGACCCTTTTGTCAAGGCGTTTTATAAAAGCGTGCAGGAAAAAATGGCGGCCCGGAACGATAAAGAACGCCAGGAGCGCATCGACTCCCTCATCCAGGATCTGGTCGCCGACATCCAGGCCAATGGACGGCCCGCCCCGGCCGACACCTGGACCTCCCGGCCCGTGACCCTGTTTTTCGCGAAGATGGAACGAAAGGGAACCATCCCGGTGAGGGAAGGCCAGGACGAATTTTTCCAGATGGAGTTGACCGAAGGGCTGAGGGGGATTCCGACCGTGGAGGTGGTGGACCGGGAACTGCTGGACAAGCTCCTGCAGGAACTGAAAATGAGTTCCTCGGATCTGGCGGATCCGGCTACGGCCCTGAAGCTGGGACGGATCATGTCGGCCCGGCTCATCGGGGATTTGACCTTTATCGGGTTTGAAAACGAGACCCGGATCTACGTCAAGCTCATCGAAACCGAAACCTCCCGGATCAAGGTAAGCCTCACCGATCAATTCGATCCCTCGGTTCCGCCGGACCAGGTGGTCCGGGACATGGTCAAGCGTCTGGCCGAAGACATCAAAGCCGCCTTTCCCATCCGGGGCAGACTGGAACAGGTTCAAGACGGAGAGGTGGTCATCAACATCGGGTCCGCCTTGGGCCTTGCGCCGGGCATGATCCTCAAGGTGTATGACGATGCGGGCAACACCCTGGTGGGGGCCGTCAAAGTGGTGGTTGCGGAAAAAGACAGGGCCCGGGGGGAAATCATCGACGGGCGGGATGGCATTTCCGCCCGGGATCTGGTGGAGGCGGCCAAGATATGAAAACTTTTCTGATGGTCGTCGCCGCCGCTTTGATCGTCCTGACGGCCCTGCCTTTGATCAAGGGATGCGCCCCGGTGCAGGAACAGGCCCATGTCCGGAACGGAAAAACCTACGGCACGACCGAAGGGTTGTTTCGAAACCGGTGGTGGAATTTCTATGAACGGGGCATCTCCTTTGGCGACGGCGAGTTTCTGGACGAGGCCGAATCCGATTTCCGGGAAGCCATCCGCCAGCGAAGCGAAGACCAGCGCACCGCACGGACCTACGGCATGCATTTTGTGGATTATTTTCCCCGCCGGGAGCTGGGCATCATCCTGTTCAAACAACAGCGCTACCCCGAGGCCATTGCCGAGCTGGAGCGCTCCATCGCGTCCGAAGAAAGCGCCAAGGCCAAATTTTACCTGAACGAGGCCAGAAAGTCCCTTCTGAAAACCCGGGTGCAGGACACGGCCCCGCCGACCATCGCCATCGACGCCCCCGCCCCCGGCAGCGCGGTCAACGGGCTGTCCGTGACCGTTTCCGGCCGGGCTTCGGACGACCATTACGTGTCCGGCATAAGCGTCAACGGGGTTCCGGAATTCATCGAACTGTCCGGCCGGACCCTGACATTTGAAAAAACCGTGGCCCTTTCTCCGGGTCCCAACACCATCACCATCCAGGCCCTGGACCTCATGGGCAACGTGGAAACCCAGACTTTGACGGTCACGGCCGACTACCAGGGCCCCAACCTTTCAGTGGTCAATTATGTGGATCACGAACAGGTCGATACCCGGGACATCACCGTCACCCTGGCCTATTTTGACGCGTCCGGAATAGACCATGTCCGCCTGGCCGGACAAAGCGTTTCTCCGGGCGGGGCCTTGTCCGGCACCTTGTCGGCCTCGGTCCGTCTGGAAAACGGCATGAACCGGATACCCATGGAAGCCGTGGACCGGGCCGGCAACCAAAGCAGCGGCACCCTGTCCATTCTCTGCTATCCCAAAAACCTGACGGCCGCCAACGCCCATGCCAACCTGGCCACGGACGCGGTCACCATCGCCACGAAAACCGATGACCAAACACCTCCGGAAATCCGATTCACCGGGCTTTTGAAAACCCTGTCCGACAACGAGCCCATCACCATGACGGGCCGGAAAACCAGCAACCAGATTTTCATCGAAGGCCAGGCGTCGGACCCGGCCGGTGTCGAAGAAGTCCTCATCAACGACGTGCCGGTCCCCATCCGTCCGGGCAAGATGATCGTGTTCAACCGGCTGGTGGAATTCAAGGAAGGGGAAAACCGGTTCCGGATAGCGGTCCGGAACACCCGGGAGATGGCCGCCGAACGGGCCGTGACCGTCAACCGGCGGATCCAGCAGATCGATCTGGACGAATCCAAAATGACCCTGTCGGTCATGCCGTTTAAAATCAATTCCGTTTCCGGGGACCTCGCCGAAACTGTCTACCAACTGTTTCTCCAGGAGCTCATGAACAGCGGCCGGTTCAATCTGGTGGAACGAGGGCCGGATTTCGAGGCCGTGCTCAAGGAACTCAAACTGAGCCAGACCGATCTGGTGGACAAGGACAAGGCCGTTGCCGCGGGCAGACTGCTGGCCAGCGAAAGCATCATGATCGGCAGCATCGTGGAAAAAGAGCGGGAGGTGGAAATCTACGCCAAACTGATCAACGTGGAAACCTCTGAGTTTTTGACCGTCCAGGACGTCTACGGCCAGGACACCTCCAGGGAGCACCTGGGATATCTGGCCGCCGGCCTGGCCGCCGAGATCGTCTATTCCATCCCCCTGATCGAGGGCTCCATCCTGGCGGTCAAAGGCAATGAATATTATCTGGACATGGGCCGGGACACCCATTTCAACCTGAAAAACGGGATCAAATGCCTGGCCTTTCGCACGACTCCCTTTGTGGTGGACGGGGTCCATCTCGGGGATGAAACCAGCGTGCTGGGAACCCTGGTGATCCAGCAGATCAACCCCAAATTCTCCAGCGCGGTCCTGAATGATTCAAAGGAAAAGCAAAGCGGTCCGGATATTCAGAAATCGGATCATGTGATCACCAAATAATCGACTCATCAGAACCCATCCACCTTGGTTTTGGCCGCCGCGACCGTTTCCGGATCGTCCGTCACGATCAGCCCATACTGGAAAGACGTGGACACGGCCCAGTCCGCGGGCGCGGTCTCCACTGTTTCCGCCATGTAATTGGACACGGCCGTGCGGTTGGCGAACTGTCGGTAGGCGG
>CAZQIX010000103.1:0-6560 GCA_964593855.1 uncultured Desulfobacula sp.
AGAGTGGAATTATATCATTCGTAAAAAGCATGATTAATTTTTGAACAGTTCCTTATTCGGATGACGCCGACACGGTTCGTAACGCAGGCGGGAAACAGGCAGCTTGATTCAGGCCGGTTATAGGCCGGTCCCTTCCCGTCTGTCAACGCAGAAAGAAGGATTTATTCTTGACAATCCGTTGCGGATATAGTACGACCTTCGCAAATCTGCAATTGAAATTGCGACCCTGACGCTGTAAAAATAAATCGGAATACAAGCCAAGAAGGCCTGATGGAAAGATATCTTTCTATAAGGCCTTCTTGGCTTTTTTATTTGAGGGGGAGGAAGATAAAAATGAATAACCGGAGAAAGGGGCTTGGATGGTTTGCCCTGATTCTGCTCATCCTGCCGGTCACCGAAATTCAGGCCGATACGGTAAAGCAAGCCATTGAAAAACCTGTGGCCGAAGCCATCGAAATCCGCCGGAAGACCCAGGAACAGGCGGAAACCTGGGCTGACAGGAAATCCGCCCTGTCCCGGGAATACGATACCTTGTCGGCCGATCTGCCCCGCCTTCAAGAACAGCACCGCCGGCTGACCGAACAGTTGAGGGCCTCCGAAGAACGATCGGCGGATCTGGAGACCCAGCGCCTGTCGCTGGAACAGATCCGTCAACGCCTCGAACCGTTTCTGGAAAAAGTCTATGAACGATTGACGGAAACCGTATCGGACGGGTTGCCGTTTCTGCCCGAAGAACGCGAGGCCCGACTAGCCGGCCTGCGTGCGACCCTGGACAACCCCGAGGCCCTGCCGGGCGAAAAATTTCGAAAAATCATGGAAACCCTTGCCATCGAGTCTGAATACGGCCGCACCGTGGAGGTCAATCGCCGGAAAATCCAATTGGATCGAGAAGCGGTGCAGGTCGATGTGCTCCGGGTGGGACGTGTCGCACTGCTGTTCGAAAGCCTGGACCGAAGCTTCACCGGTTTTTACGACCCGGCTGAAGCATGCTGGAAAAAACTGTCCACCGGAGACGGACGGGATATCCGGACCACACTGGAAATCGCCGTCCGTCAACGACCCGCGGATATCGTGACCCTGCCCGTGGGAAGGATTTTGATTCCATGATCGCCCGATCAAAAATCGTTCTTGGGGCGGGTCTTCTGATTCTGATTCTGGCTGGATCGTCACCCGCCGGCCCGGACAGTCGGGCCGGAAGCCTGGCGGCCGAACAGAAAAAACAGATGCTGATCCAAAAAGCGGCAGAGGAAAAACAGGCGGCTCTCAGGGAACAGGCCGAAGCAGCACAAGCCGTCAAGGCGGATGAAAAACGGCTGACCTTTGAAGTGACGCGGTTGAAAAGCGAAACCCGGGACCTTGAAAAAAAAATCCAAGCCCTGCAGGACATATTACAGAAAAATTCCGAAAACCAGGGCCTCCTCAAGGAGCAGCTGGCTGCAACCGGATCTGAAATCCGGGAGCTGAAGGGATTTGTCCGGGTCAGCGCAGATGACTTGGCCGCCGAACTGGCACAGAGCCATCAAAGCGCTTTTGATCCGGACCGGTCACAGGTGCTGGAGCGTGTCCGCGACGAAGAGCGATTCCCCGGGCTGGACGACATCCAAGGAATGGTCGACCTCTATTTCCAAGAAATTGCGCTTTCCAGCGCCGTTCAAATCCGGAAAGGTCCGTTTGTGGACCTGAGCGGCAACGATTCCGAGGCCGACATCCTGGTGGTGGGCAATTTTTCGGCCGCCTATCGAAAGGATTCCCAAACCGGGTTTTTGCTCTACTCCGACGCGAGCCGTCGCTTCTTCGCCCTGTCCAAGCCGCCGCCCGCCGGTATGCAAAAACAGATCCGTCGATACATGGCGGGCGAAACCGATCTCGCGCCCATGGACATATCCCGGGGAGGCGCACTTCGACAGCTCACCCATCGGCTGTCTCCGACCGATCAGATTTCTTCGGGCGGACCCATCGTCTGGCCCATCCTGGGCATACTGGTCCTTGGAGGGCTTATCGTTCTGGAGCGCTGCATTTTCCTGTTCCGGGTCAAAATAGATGCGGACGCTTTCATGACAAAGATCTTTGCATCCATGGCCGATGGAAAATGGGACGACTGCCGGACCCTGTGTCTCCGTCATAACGGCAAGGTCGTACCCGGGATTATTCTGGCAGGCCTCCAGGCCAGGGGTATGGATCGTCCGGATATGGAGAACGTTCTTCAGGAAAGGATCCTTCGGGAAATCCCGAAACTGGAACGATACCTGTCCACCCTGGGGGTCCTGGCGGCCATCGCCCCGCTTCTGGGACTGCTCGGGACCGTGGCCGGCATGATCGAAACCTTTCACGTCATCACCTATTTCGGCACCGGTGATCCGAAAATGATGTCCGGCGGTATTTCCCAGGCCCTGGTAACCACCATGCTGGGGCTTTCCGTGGCCATCCCGCTCATGCTGGGTCATACCATGCTCACCCGCCGGGTGGACATCCTCATCGCCCGGATGGAAGAAAAAGCCGTCGCTTTCGTGAACCGGATGATTGCGGGCCTGAATGCCGGGGAATGTCCATGATCCAGATCATCTGCCATCCCATAAGGGACCTTCTGTCCGCCGGTGGAATCGTCATGATTCCCCTGGTGTTGATCTCCCTGGCCATGTGGGTGCTGATCGTGAACCGGATGTTTTTTTTCAGGCGACTCAATCGGAAAAACATGACCCCGGAACAGGCCGCCCGTTATGTTCTGGACGGCCGGGCGCCGGACCCGAACCATTACCGGGGGATCGTCGCCCTGCTGGTGACCGAGTTCCAGAACCGCCGTACAGGCGCTCCGGACATGGACCGGTATCTCCTGGATGAAATCGTGATGTCCCTGGTCCTTGGATTGGAGGATCATTTGACCCTCATCGGTGTTCTGGCCAAAATATCCCCGCTGATGGGACTTCTGGGAACCGTGACCGGAATGATTGTCACCTTTGACGTGCTCTCCGTATTCGGGGCCGGCAACGCCCGGGCCATGTCCGCCGGTATCTCGGAAGCCCTGATCACCACCCAGACGGGACTGATGGTAGCTATTCCAGGCCTTTACGCCCATCATTTTCTGCTGCGGCGGGCTGAAAATCTGAAACGCCGGGTGGCCTCGACGGGAATGTACCTGAGCCGCCACCTTCGACCCGGAAAGGAAGGTTGGACACAGCCATGCTGAACATCAATGCGGCCCGAAAAGCCCGAAGACAACCACTGGATTTGAATATGGCCCCGCTGATAGACATGGTGTTCATTTTACTGATCTTTTTCCTGGTCACCACCAGTTTTGTCCGGGAAAGCGGGGTATCCGTCAACCGACCGACCGCCGCCACCGCCGATATCCAGGAAAAAGCCGCCGTCATGATCGGCCTGACCCAGGACAACCGGATTTTCATGGACAACAGAGAAATCGATATCCGCGCTGTCCGAGCCAATGTTGAGCGGGCCATCGCGGAAAATCCCGAAGGAACCGTGGTCATCGTGGCCGATAAAAGCAGCCGGACAGGTCCGGCCATCGAGGTCATGGACGCCTGCCGAATGGCCGGAGCCAAGTCTGTTTCCATTGCAGCCGGATTACCGGGAGATGAGGATTGAATTCCATGATCGTCACGAATATCGCCGGCCATAATTCGTCCGGCCGAAATCACCGGTTCAGATCCGGATCCCTGTGGGTGATGTCCATTATCCCGGCCCTGGCCCTGAATCTCCTGCTTTTCGGCTTGATGCCGCATCTGGTTCGTTCACCGGCAGATCGCCCGCATACTGTTGAAAAAATCGGGACTGTGGATTTCGTTCGCATGAAACCAAGGCAAACCCCTCCCAGACCGGAACCGGATGACAGACAACCGGATAAGCAAATGGACAAGGCTCGTACATCCGTTGCGGCCCCCTCGCCCCCCAGGGAAAAATTCCATTTTCCCGCGGAACTGAACCTTCGCCTGCCTGTTTCCGACATCGCCCTTCCGGCCCTGCCCGCCATGAAATCGATCCGGATCCCGACACCGGCCCTGCCGTCCTTTTACGACGCCGCGGAAATCGACGACCCCCTGGTGCCGCTGGTCCGGACACCGCCTGTTTATCCCCTGTCCGCCCGGCACAGAGGCATTGAAGGCAAGGTCAGGGTCGGTTTCATGGTCACGGAAAACGGAACAGTGGAGCAGATTCACGTCCTGGAGGCCGACCCGCCCGAAATATTCGACCGGGCGGTCGTCGATTGCGTGGCCGCATGGCGGTTCAGGCCGGGCACAATATCCGGCGAGGCTGTCAAGGTCCGGGCGGAAACCATCATTTCTTTTGAGTTGGAGTGATCGTCATGAGTCGGAGTACCGGAATTCTGAGTTTTCTGCTGATCCTTCTGTATATGGGTGTTTGCGCCGGTGCCGACCAAAGTCGGGCGGATTTTACCACGGGAAATGAACGACTCGCCCGGCATCATCCCGAGCAGGCCGCCCCTTTTTATGAAGCGGCCGTGGCCAGGGATCCATTGTTTTCCGAGGCATGGTTCAACCTGGCCCGGTGCCGTTATGACATGTCCCGGTTCCGATCGGCGGCCGAAGCCTTTGTCAAGGGATATGAAACCGCACCGTCCAAAGAAGCGCAGACTCTTTATTATGCGGCCGTCTCTCTGGCCCTCGCCCGGGATTATCCGGCTGCGGCAGGGCTTTTGGAACGGTTGTTCAGGGAACATCCCGAAAAAATCGAGACGGAATGGCAACAGACCCTGATACAGACCTATCTGTCCGCCGGCATGCCTGGAAAAGCCTTGGGTACAGCCCATGACCTGGCCCGGAAATTCCCGGAAGAGCCCTTGAGATGGAAGACTCTGGCCCATATCCAGCTGGCCGTCGGTGATCACCGGCAGGCCCTGGCCGCTCTGACGATTTACGGCTTTCTACAGTCCCTGACCCCGGAAGAAACCCTTCTGGCCGGCGATCTCTGTCTGGCGCTCGGCCTTCCGGCCCAGGCTATGACCTATTACCGATCTTTGCCTGAAAGCGCCGCCACTCGGGACCTTGCCGGGAAAATCGCCCATGCCTCCCGAATGATGCATCTTGACCCGGAAAAACCCAAATCCCCTGATGATCCGAAATCCTGAGGCTGACCGGGTTGGGCACAATCCCGATCGATTCACGGCATCCGATAATACCGGTGAACCCGGGGCAGGATAGAGGAAACGATTTCGTAATGGATGGTGCCGGATCGTTCAGCCAGTTCATCCGCACTTATGCAGTCTTCTCCCTGATTTCCGATCACCACCACCTCATCCTCCAGACTCACCCCGTCGATGTGCGTGACATCCAGAACCAACTGATCCATGCAGACCCGTCCCGCAACCCGGGCCCGTTGTCCCCGCACCAGCATCTCGCCTTTTGAGGAAAAAAGCCGGTTGTATCCATCGGCGTATCCCAGCGGAACCGTTGCCAGAACGGACCGCTGACGGGTTTCAAAGGTGGATCCGTAACTGACTTTGAATCCGGCCGGCACGGCCTTGAGTTGAACGATCCGGGTCTTCAACGACATGGCCGGTTTTAAAAGGATCCGGCTTTTGTCCATTTGCCCGGAAGGAAATAAGCCGTACATGGCTATCCCGGCGCGAACCATATTCAGGTGGGTGTGCGGCATCTCCATCAGGGCGGCGCTGTTGGCGCAATGCCGCAGTTCGATATGAATGCCTTCGTCCGCCAGGGCCTTCAGGCAGAGAGAAAAATGGTTGAACTGGTTTTCGGCATAGGTCTTGTCTTTTTCGTCCGCGGTGGCAAAATGGGTATATATCCCCTGCAGGTCGATCCCCTGCAGCTCCCTGATCTTTTTGATTTCCTGAACGGCATCTTCCACAGAAAATCCCAGGGCCGGATCGACAATGGTCCCGACCCGGCCCATGCCGGTATCGATTTTGACATGGACCCTGATCCGTACACCTTCCTGCACCGCACGATCAGAAAGGGTCCGGGCGGCCTCATAATCAAACACCGTTGCCGTCAGATCGTGCTTCCAAACAAGCGGAATCATAGCGGGCAGGGTCCGCCCGAAAATCAAGATCGGCGCTGCAATGGCGGCGGACCTCAACTCCAGAGCTTCTTCAACCCTGGCGACACCGAGCATATCCGCGCCGTGGGCGATGGCGGTCCCGGCCACTTCGACACTGCCGTGACCATAGCCGTTGGCCTTTACAACCGCCATGAAAAGAGTCCGGCCCGGGATCAGGCCTTTTAAAGCACGGATATTTTCCGCGATATGGGACAGGTTGATATCCGCCCAGGTCAGTGCGGAGAAAGGATACGGCATAATGAATCTCCTGATGAATGCGTCAAAAACGTCTTGGAATATAAGCAAAAAAAAATTTTTTGGCAAGAGTTGACAATAGAAAATGGTGATGGTAATACCATTCTCCATAAATTTTCGATTCCTTTATAGATGTTGATGCAACTTTGAGCCGGATATTTATTTTTCCGGTTCCTCTGTCGACCCGAACAGACAGCATATCCGGAAACGGCCGGATTGTTGATATTAACCTTATTGCACGGAGGAATTGTATGAAATCAAAAAAATCGATG
>CAZQIX010000104.1:0-6422 GCA_964593855.1 uncultured Desulfobacula sp.
GTCCATACTCCTGAAAAATATCATCCGTCATTCATTTCGCGCGCCATACATACCATTGGGCCAGAAAAATGAAAAGCCTCCGAAAAAATTTTGTGGTCATGGTTTGTCAAACCTTTCAAAATCAGCGTGGACCCCTGTTATGACAAAAACCTGGAAATAGAAGCGGACCTGGAGTAGCCCGACCGGCACCGTTTCTGAAAGATCATTGATTCAGGGCGCTTCTCAGGTATTGTTCCGATTCTTTGACCTGCTCCACATCCGTATAATAATACCTGCTGGGGTCTATACCGGTTTCATGCAGGGATTTCGACATGCGGGCCAGGGGTTCTATGGAACCGGTCAGCCAGGGAAGCAGGGCGTAGATAAAAACCAGGCTCCCCCCGAACATGAGAACAAAAGCGGTTATTCGACGGAAAAGACTTTTTTCAGCCATGGTATCCAATCCTTGTAAAAGGCCGGGAATGATATTCCCGGCCTGGTTCGGCAGACAAACGACCATCAGATTTTCGCGGTAATCTCCGGAAACACCAGGTAGAACATAATATAGGCCATGGTCAGGGTGAGAATCAAATTAAAACTCTGACCGCAGACATAAAGAATAAGCGGTTTGCCGCCCTTGAAATATTTGGCGAGTTCGCGGAAATTGGTGGACAGACCGATGGCGGCAAAAGACAAGGCGAAAAACCAGTCGCGGAAAAGGCTGGTGCCGCCTTTGACCACACCCTGGCTCAACAGGGCCGTGCCCATGTCCTTGCCCAGGCTGCTGTCGATCAGGGTAAAAAGGATGGACGCCGCCAGAAAGCCCAGGACAAATTTGGGGAACCGGTTCCAGATTTCCATGGCTCCGACATTCCTGCCGGCTTCCCGCTCCACCTTCATGGTCCAGTACATGGCCACACAGAAGGCGGTCACACCGATCAGGACATTCTGGATCATCTTGATGGTGGCGGCCACATACAAGGCTTTTTCACCCAGAAAGGCTCCGGCCGCCGCAACCGCACCCGTGGCATCGATGGTCCCGCCCATCCAGGCCCCGCCCAGGATGGAAGGGATCCCGACAGCCTTGATCACAGCCGGCATGGCAATCATCATGATGGCGGTAAACACCAGGGAAAGGCCGATGGACAGCGTCAGCTCCTCTTTTTTGGCCCGGCAGGCCGCTGCCGTGGCAATGGCGGCGGAGGTGCCGCAGACCGACATGTCGGCGGAAACGACGATGTTGAGGGTTTTGGACGGTATTTTCAGAATTTTCTGACCGAAAATATACGTGCAGACAAGAACAATGGGGGTCACGACCCAGGCCACAAAAATACCGGGAACCCCGATGGCGATGATTTTATTGAACAGCACTTCGGCTCCCAGCAAAACCAGCCCGGTTTTGATGAAAAATTCCACCTTGCAGGCCGGAAGTGCCCACCTGGGTGTTCCGAGGGTATTGGCGATAATCATGCCCAGAAGAACACCCCAGGCTTCGGCACCCATCCCGTACTGCTTGGAAACGGCCTGTCCTCCGAGCATATAAGCCAGCACCGATACCAGGAAGACAATGATGAACCCCTGCACGAAAGCCGAGAACTTTTCTCCCATGAATTTGGTGCCCAGACCAAATATCAGGGCAAAGAAAACAAACAGGCCGACGAGGGTCGGGATACGGTTATAAGGCTTGTTTCCGATTTTTTTCCCGGCATCGCCCAAGGCCTTGTGGGTTGTCCGCCAGTCGGCGATTCCGGCCTTGGCGGCATCATTCAGGGCCGCATCCGCAAATCCTGCGGCGGCGGCGGCCTGCTCGGCCGCCAGGGCGGCTGCCAGGGCGGCTTCATCGGCGGCCTTGGCCTGTTCATAGGCAGGCATGGCCTTCGCGTTCAGGGCCTTGGCCTGCTCTTCGGACCGGACAAAGGCATCCAGAGGATTTGTTTTCCAGGAGCCCGGCTTTTGAGTCCAATGCCCCACGAATTTACCGAAAGCGGAACCGGACGCTTTTAATTTGCCTTTATCATCCTGGGCCTTGTACCAGGCAATGGTTTTAAAAGGGGCTTTGGCGGATTCCGCCGCCTGGATCGCATCCGCGGCTCCGATCTTCCGGGCGAAGTCCGCTTTGGGGCCGAAATTGAAATAGGCCGCCATGCTGACCAGGATAATGGCGAAACCGAGCCAGATAGCTAAAAAATCTTCTTTCTTCCACAGATCCGACCATCTGCTTTGACCGTGATCGATAACAATACTGTCTTCCTGTGCCATAACGGGTTTTCTCCTTTCAGGTTAAAATTAAAATTTCATATTTCGGCAAACCGCTTCAACCTCTATTGAGCAAATCACATGCCAGAACCAAAAAAGGATGCAACCCATTGATAATAAAGATTATATTTTAAAGCCGGTCTTAAAACCGTATCCTTGAGGATTCACCTTGGGATCCTCAAGGATACGGTTTTAACGGACCACTTGCATTTTGACGGGTGATTCTTTATTTATGGAAAATAACACCCTTTGACAGGAGACGGAATATTACGACTTCGGCGTTCACCCTGAGGTTTAAATTCATCACCGGCCTTGTTTTGTTTGCCCTGGCCCTCGGCCTGTGTATTTCCGTGACCCTTTATTTTCACCTCAATTCCATCATGGCCTCGGAAATCAGCCAGCGTTCGAGAATGATTCTGGCCCAGTCCAGTGCGGTTCAAGACTATGTCAGAACCAGACTCAGGCCGGAAATGTTCAACATTCTTCCCCCGGACCGGTTTGTCCTTTCCGCCATGTCCTCCTCCTATATATCGAGGGAGATCATGACCCGTCTGAACATCGAGGATACATCCGAATACCATTACCGGCGGGTTTCCATCAGCCCCCGAAACCCGGATTCCAAAGCCGACGCCTTTGAGGCCGGCCTGATTCAACTGTTCAACGCCGACAAAAATCTGACCGTCTGGGAAGACAATACCACCGTGAACGGAAAGGAATATCACATGGTGGCGGAACCCGTCATCTTTGACCAATCCTGTATGCAATGCCACGGGGATCCCAAGGACGCTCCCAGAGAAATGATTCGGATTTACGGCGATATCAATGGATTCCATTACCGCGCCGATGAGGTCGCCGGGGTCGTGGTGGCCGGTTTTCCCGTGGATCTCATCCGCATACCGGCCATGAACCTGACCCTTCAGTACATGGGCCTTTATCTTTTGGGGATCGTCCTGTTCGCCGGCCTGATCTCCCTTCTTTTCGATCACCTGGTCATGAAAAACCTCCATGCCCTGACCCGCATATTCAAGACCCGTTTTTCAGGGGAACGGGAGCAGGGAATCATTCACCGGATGAGTCAGAAAGACGAGATTGAAGGGTTGATCGAAGGAGTCGACGAACTGGCCGGTTGGCTTTCCCATGCCCAGACCGAGCTGGAAGACCACGCCCTGAACCTTGAAAAAAGAGTGGCCGAACGAACCGAACGGCTCCATACGGAAGCCGAGCGGCACCTTGCCGACGTGCATCTGTTTGTCAACCTCCTGGCCGGTTTCAGCGGCACGCAAACCACCCTTCAATTGATTACCGATGTGCTCGAACGGGTCGGGAAACGGTTCAAGGCCTCCCAGGTCATCTATTATTGTACGGTTGCCTCGGAAAATTATTATTCATGGAAAACCGATCAGAGCATCCAACCGCCGGATCAAAGGCTCCGGGACCTTTTATGGGAAAATGAAGTCAGAATCGAAGACAATCATTGGTTCATTCCCATCAAATCGCCGGAAAGCCACTGGGGCATTCTCTGCATCTCCTTTCCATCAAAACCGGATCCCCGGGACCTGGCCCCCGATATCCTTCTGGCCCTGGGTCATCAGATGGCCATCCTGATTGAAAACATTCAGGTTTTTTCCAACATCCGGTTCCAGAACGACCTTCTTCAATCCATTGTGGAAGGCATCCGCGACCCCCTGCTGCTCATCGACCCCGAATGCCGGATCATCGTTGCCAACAAAGGCTGCAACCGGATTCTGCCCGAGTCGGGCAAAGCCGCCCAGGAAAAGGAGCTGAAACGCCTGCTCCACCTGAAGCCCATTCCAGATACCGGACAAACCCTGCTGGAACAGGTGATCCTCAAAGAAACCCCTGTGAGCGGCGAAATCAAAACCCCGGACAACCGGTATTTTTCCATGAACCTTTACCCCTTGCCGCGGCAGGATCAGATCGGTTTGCGGATTGTTGTCCATATCCGGGAGATCACCCTTGAAAAACAACTGATCGAACGCATGCAGCAGGCCGAGAGGCTCAGTGCCACAGGCAAACTGGCCGCCGGCATCGCCCATGAAATCAACAACCCCCTGGGCGTGATCCAGCTTTACACCGATCTGGTCAAAGACGTCGTCACGGATCCGGAAACCCTCAACGATCTTGCCGTGATCGCCAAACACACCCGATCGGTTCAGACAATCATCCGGGACCTCCTGACCCTTTCCAGGCCCAAACAGGCCATTTCCGGCCGATGCAGCATCAATGACGTCGTGAACTCGATCTTTGAGGTATTCAAGACCCAGGGAGCCTCCAAAAAAATCGCCGTCACCTTTGACCTGGAGACCTCCCTGCCGGATATCAAATGCGACGCCGCCATCCTGGAACAGATATTGACCAACCTATGGCTCAACGCCTTTGATGCCATCGGTGAAAAAAACGGCACCATTCACGTCACCACGCAAAGATCGGCGGACAATATGGTCGCTTTAGTCGTGGAAGACAATGGGCACGGCATCCCCAAAGATGTCCTCTCCCATATATTCGATCCTTTCTACACCACGAAGGAAATCGGAAAAGGGACGGGGCTCGGGCTTTCCGTGGTATACGGATTCATCTCGGAACTCGGGGGGCGGATCGATGTGGAAAGCGACGATACAACCCGGTTCAAAGTCTTCTTTCCCATTCTCGAAAATGAAGATTGATCGAAGAGGATACCATTCATGAATGAATTTTCCATACTGGTGGTGGATGACGACACGGATTTTCTCACCGGCATCATCCGGAATCTCAAAAAGAAATTCACCCGGACCAAAATCATGGGGGCCGCGTCGGGAGCCGAAGCCATAGACATACTGGGCAAAAACCATATCGGCGTCCTGCTGTTGGATCTGCAGATGCCGGGGATATCCGGATTCGACCTGCTCGCAAAAGGCCTGGAAATGAATCCCCGCCTCTGCGCCGTCATGATCACCGGGCACGGAACCGTAGAAAATGCCGTCCTGGCATTGAAAAAAGGCGCCTGGGATTTCATTGTCAAACCCGTTGAAAGGGATACCCTCTACCATATTGTGGAACGGGCCATGGAGCATTACACCCTTGCCGTTGAAAACAGGCGGCTCCAGGACATCCTCAAAACAATGCGGGCCGAGACCCTTCTCTGGGAAAGCAAAATCATGAAACAGCTCCAGGAAAAAATAGCCGCCATTGCCGTTACCGACTATACCGTCCTGGTGACCGGAGAATCCGGGTCCGGGAAAGAATATGCGGCCAAGGCCATTCACAACCTGTCCAAAAGACGGCAGGCTTCCTGCCACACCCTGAATTGCCCGGCCATTCCGGAGCCCTTGCTGGAAAGCGAACTTTTCGGCCATGTCAAAGGGGCTTTCACAGGGGCCGAGCGGACCCGGGACGGTTTTTTCATGATGGCGGACAAAGGCACCCTGATTCTCGACGAAATCGGCGACATCAGCCCGGCCATTCAGGCCAAACTGCTGAAATTCCTTCAGGACAAAGAGGTCAAACCCGTGGGAAGCAGCCAGTCAAAGACCGTGGATGTGCGCATCATCGCCCTCACCAATCAGAATCTGGAACAGAAGATTCTGGACAATACCTTCCGGCAGGATCTGTATTACCGGCTCAATGTCCTGTCCGTGAAAATTCCGCCTTTGAGGGAAAGAAAAGAAGATATCCCGCTTCTGGTCGGGGAATTTCTGCTGAGAACCTGTCAGGAAATGGGCCTCCCGCCCATGGACGTGGACCCGGCGGTTCTGGCGTTCCTCTGCCGGCAGCCCTGGCCGGGCAATGTGCGCGAATTGCTCAATTATGTCCGGCGGCTGGCTGTTTTTTCCAACGGCAAAACCATTGATCCGGCCCTGGTCAACCTTGTGGAAGGCGATCTGACAAAAGATACCCTGCCTGATCAGTATCCCCTCTATAAAGATGCGAAAAAACAAACCCTGGATATTTTTTCAAAAAACTATCTTACCCGGCTGTTGGAAAAAACCAGGGGAAATATTTCCGAGTGCTCAAGGATCAGCGGAATCGAACGGGCTTCCATCCAAAAAATCATCCGGCGGCTGGACATAGACATATCCCGGTTCCGAAATTTCTGAAAAGACCCCAGGGAACCATGCCGACATGAATCCGGGAGTCTTCACCGGATTCGGGCCGAAATCCCGACCAGGGCCGCCGTGCCCTTGAACCGG
>CAZQIX010000105.1:0-6370 GCA_964593855.1 uncultured Desulfobacula sp.
ATCCAGGTGGTGATCGATGCCGGTCTCATGCGGGTTCCCCGCTTTTCTCCGGCCACCGGCATGACCCGGCTGGAAACCCTTCCCGTGTCCCGGGCCTCGGCCGATCAGCGGCGGGGCCGGGCCGGTCGGACCGGACCGGGCGTCTGTTACCGGCTTTGGTCCGAGTATGATCACGGCGTGCTCAAACCCTTTACCAGTCCTGAGATTCAGAAAACGGATCTGTGCGGCCCGGCTCTGGAACTGGCGGCCTGGGGGGTGACGGATCCATCCGATCTGAAATGGCTGGACCCGCCCGATCCGGCCGCTTTTGCCCAGGCCGTGGGCCTGCTGCAAAGTCTGGCCGCCCTGGACTCCGAAGGACGGATCACCCCCCACGGCAAGCAAATGGTGTCGGCCGGTCTTCATCCCAGGCTGGCCCACATGGTCATCCAGGGGATTGCGGATGGAGACGGCCGCCTGGCCTGCCGTCTGGCGGCTCTGCTGGAAGAGCGGGATATCTTGACGACCGACCGGGGGGAAAGAGATCCGGACATCGGACTTCGGCTAATGATGCTTGAAGAGCAGGCCAAAAAGAAGCAAGCCCGGGGCAGGGGTCTGATCGATCGGATCCTGGCCGCGGAAAACAAGCTCATCAGGGATTTCAGGGTTGAACCCGCTCTTGGCTCATCAAATCCCGTCCGGCCGGCACGGGCCGGTCTGTTGCTGGCCCGTGCCTTTCCGGACCGCATCGCCCGCAGACGGGCCGGAAAAGACCCCGTCTATCTTATGGCCTCGGGCAAGGGGGCTTATTTTTCTTTTCCCTACGGGGTTTCAGCCCATGAATGGATTGTTGCCGTTCACCTGGACGGCAATCCCCGCAACGCCCGGATCCATCTGGCGGCGCCCCTGCTGCGGGAAGACTTGGAGCAGGCCTTTGGCGACTGTTTCATTCATGACATCCGTTTGTTTCTCGAACGGCCCGGCCTGACGGTCCAGGCCAGGGCCCGGACCCTTTTCGGCGCCATTGTGGTGGAAGAGCGGCCCGTGGCCGTGGATGATCCAGAGGCGGCCTGCGGCTTGCTGCTGGATGAAATCCGTAAAAAAGGGCTTTTCCTGCTGCCCTGGAACAAAAAGCTGGATCTTTTTCGGGATCGGGTCGGGTTTCTGCGTCTGAGCGGCCGATTCCCGGATCTGCCCGATGTTTCGGATGCTGCTTTGATGGCGAATCTGGAAGTCTGGCTCAAACCCTTCATGACCAATATTCTCTGCCTGACGGCCCTTGACGCCGGAGCCATGGAAACCGCTCTGTTCAGCCTTTTTTCCTGGAAGGACCGAAACCTGGTCGAGATCCACGCCCCTACCCACATGACCGTTCCCTCGGGTTCCCGCCTGCCCCTGGTTTACCGCAACGCCCAGGGCCTGCTGGACAGCCCGGTGCTTCAGGTCCGGCTCCAGGAAATGTTCGGGGCAGCCCAAACCCCGGAAGTCGGGGGCCGGGCCGTGACCCTGCACCTTCTGTCCCCGGCCGGGCGTCCGGTCCAGATCACCCGTGATCTGGCCGGTTTCTGGAAAAACACCTATCCAGAGGTGAAAAAAGACCTCATGGGGCGCTACCCCAAACATTACTGGCCGGAGGACCCTTTGACGGCCGAGCCCACCAGCCGAGCCCAAAAAAGGCTTCCGGCTTCCTGACCACAACCCGAAACCCAATGGAGCAACCATGACAACATCCGACACCCGTTATCAGTTTGAAATCAAACGATGGTCCATTTTCGTCATCCTCATGCTGACCTATATCCTGGTCTATTTCCACCGCATGGCGCCCGGCGTGGTATCGCGGTTCCTGATGTCGGATTTCACCATTTCCGGTGTCGGCCTGGGCTCTCTGGCCGCCATCTATTTTTTCGTGTATGCCGTGATGCAGGTTCCGTCCGGGGTCATGGCCGATGTTCTGGGGACCCGGACCGCCATTGTGGCCGGAAACCTGACCGCCGGACTGGGGTCTATCCTGTTCGGTCTGGCCCCCGGTTTTGAAACCGCCTGCCTGGGGCGCTTTTTCGTGGGCCTGGGAGTTTCCGTGGTGTTTGTGAGCATCATGAAAAACAATTCCGTATGGTTCAGCGAACGGGTTTTCGGGATCATGAGCGGCCTGACCCTTCTGGTGGGCAACCTGGGGTCCATCCTGGCGGCCGGTCCCCTGTCGGCCCTGCTGGACTTGTTCCACTGGCGGATGGTGTTCACGGGCATCGGCATCCTGTCTCTGGTGCTGGCCCTGGCCGGATTTCTGGTGGTGCGGAACCGGCCGGAAGACGCCGGATTTCCGGGCCTGCACCCGTCCGGGGCCGCTTTTTCCCCCAAAATGCCGGAACAGCCCTGGTATCTTAGCCTTTTCAGCGTGGTCCGGGTCAAAAAGGTCTGGCCCGGATTTTTTGTCCAGTTCGGGATGGTGGGCGGTTTGTATTCCTTTATGGGGCTCTGGGCCGTTCCCTATCTGTGCGATGTGTTCGAAACGCCCCGTCAATCTGCGGCTCGTTACGTCACCTTCATGCTGGTCGCCTTTGCGGTGGGATCTTTTTTCTTTGGATGGATTTCGGACCGACTGGGCCTTCGAAAACCCGTGCTGCTGTCCGCGGCGCTTCTCAACGCCGGGGCATGGACGGCTCTCATCACAGCCCCCTGGTCGCCGGGGATTTCCGGCTTTCTGATCTTCGGCCTGCTGGGCTTTGCCGGCTCCGGGTTTGTCCTGACCTTTGCCTGTGCCAAGGAGGTGATTCACCCGGCCCTGGCCGGCATGGCCGTGAGCGTGGTGAACACCGGATGCTTTATCGGCACCGCCATCATGCAGCCCCTGTTCGGCCGGATCATGGACCTGACCTGGGACGGGGCCATGGACGGCAGCGTCCGGGTGTATGCGGCCGCCGACTACCGGAACGGGTTCTGGGTCATGCTGGCCTTTGCCGCAGTGGGGGTGGCCGGCGCCCTGTGCATCCGGGAAACCCGTTGCCGGAACATATCCGGGCATTAGGCCAAACTCTGCTTGCACCTTCGGGGCAAACAGGTTAGACAGAAACAGGATCAACAGACAAGGGGGGCGACCCCGCAAAACAGGAAGGGACATGGACATCAAATTCTGCACGGCCTGCGGGTCCCCGACCCGGCCCGTCATTCCGCCGGACGACGATCATGTGCGGGCCGTTTGCACCCGGTGCGGCCGGGTTCATTACAACAACCCCAAGGTGGTGGTGGGGTGCATCCCGGAATGGAGGGGAAAAATTCTTCTGTGCCGGCGCGACATCGAACCCCGGAAAGGGAAATGGACCCTTCCCGCCGGATACCTGGAGGCCGGGGAATCGGTCCAGGACGGGGCCGTTCGGGAGACCCGGGAGGAAACCCGGGCCGAGGTGAGGATCATCAGCCCCTACCGGTTGTTCAACATCGTGTTCGTGGATCAGATTTATCTCATGTTCCGGGCCCGCATGACCTCGGACCGGTTCGGACCCACCTCCGAGAGCGCGGATGTCCGGCTCATGGACGAATCCGACATCCCCTGGGACCATATCGCCTTTGCAGTGATCCGCCAGACCCTGGAACATTATTTCAAGGACCGGAAGAAGAATCGCTATCCCTTCCGCATTTTCGATCTGGAGCGGCCCACCAGCGGGATTTTCATCCGGGGTGATTGAAAGCGCCCGACAAAAAACAAAAGGGTGGTTGAAATGAAGAATCCCGGTTCATTGTCGGTTGTCGGCGGGATCAACTGGATGTGGCTGCCCCTCGGGGAGTTCCCGTCCGAGTGAAAGGCATGGTTGTTCATCTTCAGACCAGGTTACCCGGTACGTATATTTATCATTTTTTTTGGCCATGGCTCACCAAAATGATGCTCACATATTCTGCACAAATCAGAAAACCTGATAGCCTTCGGATTTTGTATCATTATCAATAGCAGGTCATCGATTTTTGTCATGGCTATATAGTATCAATATTGGTATCATTGTCGATGGTCAAAATTGGACTTGTCGGAACGGCTTGTGAACGATAAGTTCACCGGCTGCAATGGAGTGCAGCGGAATTGCCGTCCGGTGCAGCGCTTGGTTGGCCGATTTCTTCAAGCTTTTTCTTTGCCGGGCGTACTTGGTAAAGTTGCTGCTCTTCTCTGACGCAGAGTTGCTTTTCCGTTTGAATCAATTTTTCAAATTTTAATTCAGATTTATCAAACAAATCTTGGCTTTCAGCCTTAAGGTAACGCGCAGCCAGGCGGCAATAATCAGAGTCTATTTCGATACCAACACTGTTACGCCCGCATTTTAATGCAGCAACCATGCTCGTTCCAGAGCCACAGAACGGGTCAAGGACAGTATCTTCAACGAAAGAAAACATCCTTATTAATCTATTTGCTAATTCCAATGGATAAGGTGCTGGATGATTTTTAAGAGATGTGCCTGGCAAGTTCCAAATTTGCTGGAACCAACGATTAAAATCTTCTTTGTTGATCATGCTTTTTTCACGTTGTTTCTCCGTTGGTTTCCTATACCCCCCTGGTTTTCTTTGCATAAGAATAAATTCAATATCATTTTTTATTATTGCATTCGGTTCATAGGGTTTGCCAAGAAATTTTGATCCATTGGTTACCTCATATGATGCATTCGCTATTTTATGCCAAATTATGGGGTTTAGGTTGTCAAACCCGATTTTCCTACAAAGTACACAAATGTCTGAATGAAGAGGAAAAACAAGGTGTCTTCCAAATTTTCGCCTTGAAACACAAACATCCCCAACCACACAAACAAGCCTGCCGCCTGGAACTAGAATCCGAAATACATGTTCCCATACCCTTTTAATTTCCTTCAAAAAACATTCATAATCCTCAATGTGGCCTAATTGATTTGGATTGTCATTATATTTTTTTAAATTCCAGTAAGGCGGAGAAGTGAGAACAAGATGAACAGATTCATCTGGTAAAAACGAAAGGTCTCTTGCATCACCATTGATTAATCTATGAATTGTTGTATTTTGCACTATGAAATAAATCCTCCAACGTGTGCTATTATTGCGTGTGCAAAATTTTTGACAGATAATTCTTCAGAAGGAGTTGAAAATATCCCTTCTGTGCCATCTGTACGATTTGAAGTTATGAAAGCCGACGCTGTATAGTGCCTTTCTAATACAAGTTTTCTACAGAAAATTTCATATCGCTTCATATACGAAGCACCTTTAAATTCTGGGAATACATGAAAATGAGGTTCTCTGACACGAACTGGTCGTGTTGATGCTTGACAGTCTTCAAGCATAAAGAAATATCCCAAAAAAGGTTGTGGACTTGTATGAAATGCGCCCTCTCTATATGCGGTCCATAAATCAAGAGCACTGCCCATTGCCTCTTCAGTCCGATTATTGAAGTTATTACCAAATGAGGGGCCTACTTGTGATTTGGCTTCAATTGCGGCAATAAGTTTTCCATCCTTTACAACGAGAAGATCCCATTCTTTTGTTGGTCGGAAATATCCTGGCAGATCAAGTGCGCCTTTTCTCTGAATGAAATGCGCATCTAAACCCGTAGAAATAATAAGTCGTGCAAAAAGTTCTATAAAACCATCCATTTGGGCACCGCCAGTGACAGCTCCGCGAAGGCCATAATCGACTTTTCCACTTTTCTTTTGTTTTTCTTGTTGTGAAAGTCTTGTGTCCCAGTAATGGGATACTGCGGCGCCTATCATTTCTTCAATATTTTCAGGTATTTTTAAAGCCATCACTATTCAACCTTATCATTATGATTATATTCTGCAAAAACAAATTATTCACCGGCCAATGCCCGAGTTGACGGGGCGTCTCACGCATCCGCTGGATTTCGTTGTTAGGCTACAGATGTGGTGCCTCGCCGTCGCCCAAACTCTTGGAGGGCAAAATCGCTACGATACATCACGGATGACCTGTCGATTTTGCTCGAATAGCACTTGGCTTCAAGGGTGGCGTTACCTCGGCGCCACGAGTAGATCTTGTTTTCAAAAGTTGCACCCATACGATTCTGAACGGCTTCTGTCTTAACACTTCCCGCTCCGTACTTCTCCGTGAGTGCGGCAGCAACCTCAGAAAAGTGCTTTGAGTCAAACGAAATCGAAATGGTCTCGATCTTGCCGAAGTAATAGTAAAGCAAGAGCACCTGAACCGGAGCACCGGCTATAGTTTCTCTTTCACCAAACTTGAGGCTGCAGATTCGGTCGGCAATTGGGCTCTGGGGATCCCGACACGAAAATATAGAGGTGCCCTCAATGGAAGCTATGTCGGAGCCAAGGGCAATACCTTTAAAATCGAAGGGCGGCTCCTCTGCAGAAACTGTTGACGTAAGTAGAAAAAAAAGGATGACGACTGCGAATTTCATATCTCCCTCCTTCAT
>CAZQIX010000106.1:0-1067 GCA_964593855.1 uncultured Desulfobacula sp.
ACTCACTACTCCTTTGCCTCCTCGTCTTTCCGGCCCTCGAAGCCCTTGCCCAAGAAGAGGCCGCGGACGCCTACGCACGCATCGCGGCGGACATCCGGCCCGCCGTGGTCACCATCGTCGTGTACGAGTACAGCGGTTCGCTCAAGCACATCGGCAGCGGTTTTTTCTATACCGAAAACGGGGACATCGTCACCAACAGCCATGTGCTCGTGCCCAACGCCAGGGCGGAAATCAGGACTCCGGACGGGAAAAAATATCCGGTGGGCGCCATTCTGGAGAGAAACGAGGCCATCGACATCGTCAAGGCCCAGGTCCACATCCCCCGGCCGGTTGCTTTTCTGAAACCCGCGGCCGGCCGGCCGGCCATCGGGGACCGGATCATGGTCGCGGGCAGCCCCATGGGCCTGGAGCAGACCATGGCCGAAGGCATTGTCTCGGCCCTGCGCCATATCCCGGGCAAGGGCAATGTCCTTCAGATCTCCGCGCCCATTTCCCCGGGTTCTAGCGGCGGCCCGGTTCTGAACATGGCCGGCGAAGTCGTGGGCGTCGCGGCCTTTCAGATGATCCAGGGCCAGAGCCTGAATTTTGCCGTCCCGGCGGGGTTTGTTTTCGGCGCGCAGAAACCCGGGGCGAAAAAGCTGAAAATCCGCCACGGCCCGGACGGGGCCCTCATCATCGAACAATAGAGGGCGGGGAAAACGGGCGGGAAATGACCGGCGGGAATACCCGGCGTCCGCGAACACCTGTTTCAGGGCGAGGATCTGTTTTCGGTCGCCGGCAAAGGCCACCACGTTCTTTTTTTTGATCCCGCCCGTCTGAACCGTTTCGATGAAATCAAAGTCGAAGATCTCTTTTTCCGGATCCACTTCCACTTCTTTTTTCAGTCCCCACAAGGCGGCGTTGGCGACCTTGGCGTCGCTGATGTCCGGGATGGTCAGGTTTCTGAGTTTCAGGTCCCGGGAATCGATGGCCGTCCACACGGGCACGGTTTTGTGCCGGCCGAGAAATTCCGTGAGGGTGGATCGCAGAAAGGACGGGAAGCGGGCGTGGGTCGGTTCCATGAGGTC
>CAZQIX010000106.1:1167-6299 GCA_964593855.1 uncultured Desulfobacula sp.
GGTCTGCCCGGGGGGTGATGCTCGCTCTTCCGGATGGTGTTGAGTAATTTTTCCGTCGAATTGGATGCGCTGTCTTCGTTCAATAAAACCTCATTGCAACGGGGTTGAGATCATCGTTTTGCGCCGCATGAGGTATCGCTATTATAAAACATCGTTCTTGTCAACGAAAACGTGACATTTAATTTTCCAGCAACGCGATTTTTTTATCCGAACCGTCCGGTGATGTAATCGTTGGTGAGCTGATGAAGGGGATTGAGGAAAATCTGGTCCGTTGGGCCGACCTCGATGAGATCGCCCATGTGGAAAAACGCGGTTCGCTGGGACACCCGGGAGGCCTGCTGCATGGAATGGGTGACGATGGCGATGGAATAGTCTTTTCGCAGCTCGTCGATGAGATCTTCGATCACGGCCGTGGCAATGGGGTCCAGGGCCGAACAGGGTTCGTCCATGAGAATCACCTCCGGGTTGACGGCAATGGTCCGGGCGATGCACAGGCGCTGCTGCTGGCCGCCGGACAGACCGGTCCCCGGGCTGGCCAGTCGGTCCTTGACCTCGTCCCACAGACCGGCCCGCTTCAGGGATCGCTCGACCAGCTCGTCGGTTTCCCGGCGATTCTGCACCAGGCCGTGAATTTTCGGGCCGTAGGCAATGTTGTCGTAAATGGATTTGGGAAAGGGGTTGGGCTTCTGGAACACCATGCCCACCCGGGCCCGAAGCGGCACCACGTCGATTTTCCGGTCGTAGATGTCGGTGTCGTCGAGAGTGATCCGGCCTTCCACCCGGCAGCCGTCGATGGTGTCGTTCATACGGTTCAGGCATCGGATAAACGTGGATTTGCCGCACCCGGACGGGCCGATCATGGCGATGACCTCGTTGCGGCCGATGTCCAGGGTCACGTTGTTGATGGCTTTTTTTTCTCCGAATCCGTAATACACGTTCACGTTTTCACATCGCATCCGGAAATCGGCAACCCTTGCTTCGCCCACGGTTTCCCGCACGCTCCGGTCCACGAGCTGGGATTTTCGCCGCGGGGGCAAAGGGGTGTCCGGCCGTTGAATCGGGGTTTGGTCCATAAAAAAATTCATTGTCTGCAGCCTCGAAAACCTGCCGGATGGAAAGATCTCCATCCGGCAGAGGGGTTGGGGGTTCTTATAATTCGGACAACGAAAGGGGGGTCAGGTTGTCCGCGATCTCTTTGAATTTTTGTCTTTCCGCCTCGGGCATGGGAATCAGGCCCCGGTCGGTCAGGTAGCCGTCGTCGCCCCAGGCTTTTTCGCTGGTGAATTCCCTGAGAAATTCACGGATGCCGGGAATCTGGTCCACATGGGCCTTTTTCACGTAAAAGAAAAGGGGCCGGGAAACCGGGTAGGACCCGTCGGCGATGGCGTCAAAAACCGGGGCCACGCCTTCGATGACCGAACCCTGGAGTTTGTCCGTGTTCTGGTCCAGGAAGCTGAACCCGAAAATGCCCAGGGCCTTGGGGTTGGCGTCCAGTTTCTGAACGATGAGGTTGTCGTTTTCACCGGCTTCGACATAGGCCCCGTCTTCACGGACCATGTGGCAGACCGACTTGAACTGCCCGCTGTCTTCTTTTTCCATGGCCTTGATGAAATCAAAGGTTTTTCCGCCGGTTTCCATGGCCAGTTCCACAAAAGCGTCCCGGGTGCCGGAGGTGGGCGGCGGACCCAGCACTTCAATGGCGATGTCGGGCAGGTCGGGGTTCACGTCTTTCCAGGTTTTGTAGGGATTGAGCACTACGGTGGGGGATCCGTCCGGGTTGGGCACCCGGGCGGCCAGGGCCAGGAAGATGTCCCTGCGGCTCAGGCTGAACGAAGCGGCTTTTCTGGAATTGGCGATCACGATGCCGTCATAGCCGATCTTGATTTCCACGACTTCCTTGATTCCGTTGGCCATGGCGGTTTCCAGTTCGGACTTCTTGATTCTCCGGGACGAGTTGGTGATGTCTGGGTGCTGGACCCCCACACCGGCCCCGAACAGTTTGTGTCCGCCGCCCGAACCCGTGGATTCGATCTTGGGGGTTTTGAACTGGGTGGATTTGCCGAAGTTTTCCGCCACCACCGTGGAAAAGGGGTAAACCGTGGACGAGCCGACAATCGAGATGTAATCCCGGGAATCGGCGTAAACCGGACCGGCGGCCGTGATGAACATCAGGGCCAGTAAACTGAGCAATGCGTTTTTCATTGTTTCTCCTTTTGATCTTGGGGTTGTTTGACTACCATCTTTTTTCATATTTTTTTCTTAATAAAACAGCGGCCGAGTTCATGATCACCAGAAAGACCAGAAGGACCATGATGGCGGCTGAGGTTTTTTCCACAAAGGCCCGTTCCGGGCTGTCCGCCCACAGAAAGATCTGGACGGGCAGGGCCGTGGCCGGGGAGGTGAAGCCGGACGGAATGTCCACGATAAAGGCCACCATGCCGATCATGAGCAGGGGCGCGGTTTCTCCCAGGGCCCGGGCCATTCCGATGATGGTGCCGGTGAGCATGCCGGGCATGGCCAGGGGCAGCACGTGATGGGCCACCATCTGGGTTCTGGAGGCCCCGATCCCCAGGGCCGCCTCCCGGATGGACGGAGGAACGGATTTCAGGGCGGCCCGGCCGGCGATGATGATGGTGGGCATGGTCATGAGGGTCAGAACCAGGCCACCCACCAGGGACGAAGACCTCGGCAGCCCGAAAAAATTGAGGAACACGGCCATTCCCAGAAGACCGAACACAATGGACGGTACGGCGGCCAGGTTGTTGATGTTGACCTCGATGATGTCCGTGAACCGGTTTTTCGGAGCGAATTCTTCCAGATACACGGCCGCGGCCGCGCCGATGGGAAATGACAGTGCCAGGGTGATGACCAGGGTGAAAAAAGATCCGCAGGCGGCGCCCCGGATACCGGCCAGTTCCGCTTCCCTGGAATCCCCGGATGTGAAGAAAGTCGTGTTGAATCGCTTTTCGATCCGGTTCCGGTCTTCGAGAGCCTTGATCCAGGACAATTGCCGGTCGTTGAGGCGCCGTTCCGTTTCCGGGGCGTTCCGGTCCATGTGGCCTTTCATGAGCATGTCCACATCATCGTCGGCCGGAAACCGGATGGAAAGGGTGCCGCCCACAAGGGACGGGTTTTTCCGGATCGCGCCGATGAGTTCGTAGGGAGCGCCCGAGCTGAGAAGGGCCGTGAGTTTTCTTTTGTCCGACCGGTCGGTCACCTCGGGAAACATCTTGAAAAGGCTGTCCCGGATCACGCGGTTGACGTCCGATCCCGGCAGGTTGTCGGCGTTGATGTGATCGGGATCCAGAAAGATATCCAGTTTGATGACGGTCTGCTGAAAGGCTGAATATCCCGACCCGAAGATGCTGATAAAGAGCGTTGCCAGACAGATCAGGCTGAAGCCGATGGCGCAGAGCCCCATCCTGCGGAACCGTTTTTCGGCCCGGTAGCGCCGGGCCAGCCCTTTGTTCACCAGGTCGATGGTTCGGATGGTTTTGTCGGTGTTATTCATACTGCTCCCTGTATTTGCGGACCACATAAAGGGCGATGATGTTGAGGATGAGGGTGACCACAAAAAGAAGGAGCCCCAGGGCAAAGGCGGCCAGGGTCTTGGGGCTGTCGAATTCCTGGTCTCCCACCAGCAGGGTCACGATCTGGACCGTGACCGTCGTCACGGTTTTCAGCGGATTCAGGGTCAGGTTGGCGGCCAGTCCGGCGGCCATGACCACGATCATGGTTTCTCCGATGGCCCTGGACACGGCCAGCAGGACCCCGCCGACGATCCCGGGAAGGGCCGCGGGCAGCACGATGTGGCGGACGGTCTCCGACCGGGTGGCGCCCAGGCTCAGGGAACCGTCCCGAAGGGCCTGGGGCACGGCGTTGATCACGTCGTCGGACAGAGAGGACACAAAGGGAATGATCATGATGCCCATGACCAGCCCGGCGGCCAGGGCGCTTTCGCTGGAAACGTCCAGTCCGATAAAAGTGCCGGCGGCCCGGAGTTTCGGGGCCACCACCAGGGCCGCGAAAAATCCGTACACCACGGTGGGGATGCCGGCCAGAATTTCCAGCAGGGGTTTGGCCCAGGCCCGGAAGCGCCGGTCGGCGTATTCGGACAGGAAGATGGCGGACATCAGCCCCACGGGCACGGCCACGATCATGGCAATGGCGGACACCAGCAGGGTGCCGACAAACACGGGCACGGCCCCGAAGGCGCCGGAAGATCCCACCTGATCGGCCCGGATGGCCATCT
The DNA here is from genome assembly GCA_964593855.1 of uncultured Desulfobacula sp. Classification (GTDB taxonomy): domain Bacteria; phylum Desulfobacterota; class Desulfobacteria; order Desulfobacterales; family Desulfobacteraceae; genus Desulfobacula. The sequence continues at coordinate 5,420 of CAZQIX010000106.1, forward strand.
GGGGGCTCCATTTCAGCCCGAACAGGAATTCATGAACCGGAACGATCCTGAAAAACAGAATGGATTCGTACAGGACCGACAGAACAATGCCGACGGTGGTGAAGACGGCCAGGCTGGCGCACGCGACCAGAACGTGGGAAAGGACGGTTTCCACCTGGTTTCTGGCCCGCAGGTCCTTGTGGATGATCTGCCGCAGGCCCAGGATTCCCGCCATGCCGACGGTCAGGACCAGGACGGCCAAAGAGGCCCGGCTGATGGAGCGCAGATGCCGGTAATGGTCGGCCGCGGCCTGGATGGCCGGGCTGTGCTCGCCGGCCATGATGTTGCCGCCGACCAGGTTTCTGATGTCGTTCATGATTAGGTTGAGCCGGTCTTTGGGAAGGGCCTGCAGGTCTTCCGGCAGCCTGGAAACGACCATGTCCGTGATGATGGTGGATTCTCCGGCCAGCCATACGGAATAAAGGATCAGGGCCGGCAGGGCGCACCACAGTGCCGTGAGCATGCCGTAATAGACGGGCCGGGAATGCAGGGTCCGGGCGCCGCCGGTGTTTTCGGCCAGAGTCAGGGCACGTCTGCTTCCCAGGCGATACCCGACCATGGAAACGAGCAGCAGCAGGATCAATATGTAAGTGGGTGTCAATGGAGCCTCTGTTTATCGGTGAACTTCACTTTGCGAAGACATGGTAAACCCTTTTTATTAGAGTATGTTTAACGCAATATTAGAAAATGATTAGAGGAGGGTTCGGATGGGCGGCTTATGGGTAAAAAGTTCTTGCCAATCAACACCATAATCGGTAACAATTATTTTCGGTTATGGTTTCAAGTGGGTAAAGAATGAATGGAAGAATTGCAATATTCATATGATTGACGGCCTCTTGAA
>CAZQIX010000107.1:0-6102 GCA_964593855.1 uncultured Desulfobacula sp.
CCCCGACCTCAAATCCTTTGACGATATCCGCCGATTCGGTTTTGGCAGTTAGAAAGATAACGGGGATGTGCCGGGTGGACAGATCCTGTTTCAACCGGCGGCAGACCTCATATCCGTCCATTTCCGGCATCATGACATCCAAAAGGATCAGATCCGGTTCGTTTTTCTTTACAAACGTCAAGACCTGCAGCCCGTTCTGTCCCATGCCCACCTCATAGCCGTTATCGGACAGCAGTTTACCCAGAAACTGGAGGTTCTGGGGATTGTCGTCCACTGCCAGCACCATCTTTTTTTTCTCGGTCATCTCTTTCTCCCCGGATTTCAGGCTGGGTTCACAGCCCGGTCTATCTCCCGTATTTCAAGGACCGTTCATGGTATGTCTTTAATTTTTCCTGCACTTTTCCAAACACCGTGTCCCGTGGGTAATAGCCCTGGGCGTTGGGGCGGCCGGCCGGTATCCCGGTCAGGATTTCAATGCCCTCTTCAATACGGCCGACCCTGTACAGGTGGAATTGTCCGTTTTCAACGGCCTGAACCACATCCCGCCGCAGCACCAGGTTCTTGACGTTGGCGCCGGGAATCATTACACCCTGGCGCCGGGTCAGCCCTTTTCGGACGCAGATATCGAAAAAACCTTCGATTTTTTCGTTCACTCCGCCGATGGCCTGGATTTCCCCTTTCTGGTTGACGGACCCGGTCACGGCGATTTCCTGCCGGATGGGAACCCCCGACAGGCTGGACAGCACCGCATACAGCTCGGTGGAAGACGCACTGTCCCCGTCCACCCCTTCATAGCTCTGCTCGAAGGTGATGCTGACGCTCACGGTCAGGGGATACTGCTGGGCGAACATCCGGCCAAGATACCCGGAAATGATCATGATGCCTTTGTCATGGGTTTCGCCGGAAAGATCGGATTCCCGCTCCACATTGATGATGCCCGGCTCGCCCATGTAGGATTCCGCCGTGATCCGGGTAGGCCGTCCGAAAGCGATCTCGCCCATGTCGTAGACGGCCAGTGCGTTGGCCTGACCCACGACCGCTCCGGCCACATCCATGAGAACGGACTGGTCCTCGAATTCCTCCATGACCTTTTCTTCGTACAGGTTGTTGCGGAACCGGTAACGACTGAGGGCCCGGGTCACATAAGCCTCCGAAACCACATCGGCCCCGTCTTTTGCGGCCCAGTAATCGGCTTCCTTGAGTACGCCCTGAATGTGCCCGAACTGAAGGGACAGCTTGCGCCGATCCTCTGCCAGCCGGGCTCCGTATTCGATCACGGCCCACACCCCGTCCGGAGAAAAATTGAGAAGCTGTTCCGTCTTGCAGACCCGGGCCACGAACCGGGCGTAATTCAAGGCGGTTTCCTCGGTAAACGGGATTTCGTAATCAAAATCGGCCCGGACCTTGAAAATCTTGTTAAACTGGGAATCCGCGCTCTGAAGAATCCGGAAGGGGTTGTATCCCCCCACCAGAACCACCTTGACGGTCAAGGGGATGGGCGCCGGCTTGAGGGAGGGCATCCCGTAATCGGCCTGGTCCGGCATGTCTTCGATCTGAAGCAGGGCGTCCTGAAGGGTTCGTTTCAGCCTTTCCCAGACCGCCGGATTTCTCAGCAGGGGTTCTATGTCCATGATCAGATAGCCCTTGTTGGCCTTGAGCAGGGATCCGGCCTGGACCATGGTGAAATCCGTTTCAAAAGACCCGGCCACCGGTCGTTTCTCGATCTTGCCGAACAGGTTGTGAAAGGTGGGATTGGGCTCGAATACCACCGGGGCCCCTTTTTCCCGCCTTCTATCCACCAACACGTTGACCTGGTATTTCTTGACAAGGGATCCGGCCATTTCAGACACCACCTTGACTTCGGCGTCTTCAAGCCCCCTGGCCCCGAGAAACATGGCGATGTTGTGGGTGATGTTTTCCTTGACGTTTTTCAGATAGGTCTGGATGTCCTCGCAGTCCCGGAAATAATACCGGACCGGGTCGATCTGCTCTGAAATGAGCTGTTCGGTTTTTTCAGCCGCCATTTTTTTCAGCAGGGCTTTCATTTCTTCGTTCAGCCGATTGATGTCCAAAAGGGCGTCTTCCAGCCGTTCCTCGATCCGGGCCGCGTTTTCTTCGATGGTCTGCCGTTCGGCTTCGGTCAGGGCCTCATACGCCTCCTGGGACATGGGCTCCCCGTCCCGGACCGGAATCACCTGATAACCCGAATCGTCCTTGACCAGGGCCAGACCGTGGTCCACGGCCATCCGGTCCACGGCATCCTGAATTTCCTTCTGACGGCCGGCATATTCCCGCTGGATGGTTTTCTGCTGTTCCTGAAAAGAAGGGGTCTCAAATATTTCCGGAATCCGGGCCTTGATCACCTCCACCAACTGGGCCATGCTCTCGCTGAAGTAAACGGCCGATCCGGCAGGCATCCGGACCGCCGTCGGGCAGTATTCATTTTCGAAATTATTGACCAGGCAAAGGTCTTCAGAGGTTTCTTCATCTGTCGCGTGCCGGGTCAACAGATCCCGGACAATGCTGGATCGTCCCGTTCCGCCGATGCCGGTGACAAAAATATGATATCCCGGGCCTTTCATGTTCAGGCCGAAATCAATGGCTTCAATGGCCCGTTTCTGTCCGATCACGCTGTCCAGGGGGGGCAACTCGGAGGTATCCCGGAAATCGAAGAAGCCGGGAAAGGGCGGGATGGAAAAATCCGTGACCGGAATCTCATAGGGGGTTGTCATTCACTACTCCTTTGGGTTGTTCATCCTCATTGCATGGGGACGATATCGGCATCCGCATACAGAACGGACTCATCATGAATGTTGCAGTGGATCACACCTGCCTGCCGACGGGCACTGACCCGGATTTCTTCTCTGGTCCGGTCGATCTCCCGGGAAAACCGGATCCTGATGTTGCCCACCGGACGACCGTCGGGATTCAGGTGTTTGTGGTACAGGGATTCCAGAAGGCCCAGATAGACCGTGTTGTTGACATGCCCGTTCACGTCGAAATCCGAATACCGGAGAGTCACGGTCATTGCGTGGTCCGGATGAATCTTTCCTGGCGGGGCCCAGTCGTCCACCTCATGGTCGAACCCCTTTTCCGGTTCGACCTGGTAGAGGTCTGAAATTTCCGGCGGCACCTTTGCGATCCGTTTATGCTTAAAATCGTAAAACAGCCATACCCCGGATCCCCGGGCCACCTCGCCGCGGTCGGACGAGAGCCGGTATTCCCGGAATCCCTTGAACCCTTTGAATCCCCTGGACCAGGTGGTCACCCGGATATCCTCACCCAGCACCGGATATTGGGAAAACGCCATTTCCAGACGAGCGAGAAACCAGACCTTTCCTTTTTTGAACAAAACTTCGGGTCCGGCCCCGATCTGCGTGGAATGCCTGACCGCGATGTCCTGAAACAGCCGGGCCGCCGTCTCGATTTTCAGCCTGAACCGGTAGTCGATGTCGAACAGACCGATCCGATGTATGGTTTCAATTTTCATAGTGATCCCAGCATAATATAATCAAGGGAAGGCTGTCCAGCCATTACCGCACCCGGAAGAGGAGATCTTTTCCATGAGGGCCAGAACGGCCAGCTCCTTGGCCTTGGCCTCCACTTCAACGGTCATGTCCATGGACAGCCAGGATGCGGGAAGATCCCGGATATCGATATAATCGTGGTGGGGCCGGGGGTCTTTGGACTGCCAGCCGTTTTCCGGAGAGGAGAGATGAAACAGGGGCTCCCGGTCCCAGGTGTCGGCCGCTGCCCGGGTAGCCGCCTCGATGGAGAGATTGTCTTTCAGGCATCGGTGGTGATGGACGTCATAAACCAGGGGGACACCCATGTCCCGGCAGACCGGGATCAGGTCGGACGGGGTATAGCTCCGATCGTCGTTTTCAAGGGTCAGACGTTGCCGGACCGGATCCGGAAGTCGGTCGATGCATTTTCGAAGCCGCTTCAAAGCCGCTGCTTTGTCTCCATAAACGCCGCCTGCGTGAAGATTGACGACATCGGCGCCCACCCATTGAGCCACCTCGGCCTGATAGACCAGATCCCGCACCGACCGCTCCACCACGCCGGAATCGGGAGAAGACAGGACAATGAACTGATCCGGATGGAAAGTGGTGCGGATATGGTTTCGCCGGCAGAAATCCCCGCAGGCCCTGAATGCCTGAATGATTTCATCGCCGTCCGGCAGATCGGCCATGTCATAGCCTGACTGGGGATGGGTTTTCAAGGGCAGTATCCGGCTGTTGATGCGAAAGCTGCCGATGCCGTTCCCATGGCAGAATGCAAGGGCTTTCATCAGGCTGTCCGCGTTGGCCCGGCAGATTTCGGAGAGTCGCATCCGTTGATCCTTTCGGGGTAATTCGGCCAGATAGGTCGCCGTGGTTCTCCGGAACCGGATGGGCTGTTCCCGGAATATGCAGCAAAGGCCCCAGCGGATCACGGAACCCGGCTCCACAATGCAGTGTCAATCAGATAAAGGGTTTTTTCAAACATGGGCCATCCTAACAGAATGACGACCAAACCACAAAAAATATTTCATTTCCACGGCAAATCGATATAATGCAATTGCATCCGCTCAATCAAAAGGGGGAAAAGGAAAACACCATGCTCACACCCGTCAAAATCGGCATCAGTTCATGTCTGCTCGGCAACCGGGTTCGCTATGACGGCGGCCACAGCCATGACCCTTTTCTGACCCGGACCCTGGGATTGTTTACCCAATATGTGCCGGTCTGCCCGGAAGTGGAATGCGGGATGCCCATCCCCCGGGAAGCCATGCGGCTGGTTGGAGATCCCGAAGCTCCCCGGCTGGTCACCCGCAGGACCGGGGAGGACAAAACCCGGCGGATGCAGGACTGGATTCCGGACAGACTGGACGCCCTGCAGCAGGAAGATCTGTGCGGATTTATCTTCAAAAGCCGATCCCCCAGCAGCGGGCTCTACCGGGTCAAGGTCTATGGAGAGGACGGCAAAATGCGAACCAACGGGGTGGGACTGTTTGCCCGGGCCTTTACGCAAAGGTTTCCCGGAATCCCGGTGGAAGAAGACGGGCGGCTGCATGATCCGGCCCTGCGGGAGCGCTTCATCGAAGCGATTTTCACCCTGAAACGCTGGCGGGACCTGTTAAAAACCAACCAAACCCCGGGAGGGCTGGTGGATTTTCACACCCGGAACAAATACCTGATCCTGGCCCACAGCCCCGAACTTTACAAGACCATGGGCAAACTGACGGCCGACGCAAAGGGCCGGCCCGTCAAAGACCTGTTCAACGCCTACGAAATTCTTCTGCTCAAAGCCCTGGACCTGAGAACCACAACCTCGAAAAACATCAACGTACTCCAGCACATGATGGGTTTTTTCAAAACTCAGCTCACTTCCTTTGAAAAACAGGAAATGATAGATCTGTTGCAGCAGTACCGCGACGGGCATGTCCCGCTCATCGTTCCCATCACCCTGATCCGGCATTATGTTCACAAGTACGACCAGCCCTGGCTGAAAGCCCAGACCTATTTGAATCCGCATCCCCTCGAGCTGAGACTGAGGAATTATTATTCATGACCCGCATTTTTTCCGGCAACATCCGTAAAACCCTGATTCTCCTGGTTTCTCTGGCTATCCTGCCGGCCCTGATGATCATTTTTCATGCCGGGATCGAGCACAGGGACCATATCATTGAAGAAGCTCAGCGCGACGTCCTGTTTCTTGCCGAATCAATGGCCCTGGTACAGAAGGGTTATTTCAATGCCACCCACCAGATGCTGGCGGCCCTGGCCCGAACCCGTGAAGTGCGAAGCCTGGACGGAGAGGCGGCCAGTGCGTTGTTCAGATCCATGCTTGAAAAAAATGCCGCCTATATCAATATTGTTGCCGTGGACAAAAGCGGCAACGTGTTTGCCTCTGCCCTGCCCTTTGTGAAACCCACCAGCCTCGCGGACCGTCCCCATTTTCAGCAAGCCATGGCGGACAAACAGTTTACGGTGGGGGAATATATCGTCACCCGTGTGGGCCAGTTCCGGCCTTCCCTTCCCTTTGCCTATCCGGTCCTGGACGATAACGGGAATGTCTCGGCCGTTCTGAGCACGGCCATGCACCTGGAACACTTAG
>CAZQIX010000108.1:0-5289 GCA_964593855.1 uncultured Desulfobacula sp.
CGTCCGCCAAGGAACAGAAGCGGGTGATTCTGGAAATCGTCGAATAAGGAAGGGGGCCGGTTTATGAAAATTCTAGTGGGATACAAAGGAACCAATGTCGGTCAGGATTTGATGGAGATCGCCGTCAAACACGCCAAAGCCTTTGATGGAAGCGTAGATGTCGTTACCTCTCTACTGGGAGGAGATAAAACCGAGCAAAAGGAAATAACCGAGGCCGAGCAGAATCTGGAAAAAGCCAAGGCTTATTTCGACCGCATGGGTGTGCCAAACGAGACCCACTTGCTGATCCGGGGCATGGACCCCGGCGAAGACCTGGTCCGGTATGCCAGAGAAAACCAGGTGGATGAAATCATCATCGGTGTCCGGAGCCGTTCCAAGGTCGGCAAGCTGATTTTTGGTTCCACCGCCCAGGTCGTGATCCTCGACGCCCATTGCCCGGTGATGACGGTCAAATGATCGAGCCGTGACCCACTTACGATCTCCCGTGTGCTTCCCCGGTTTTTTGAAAAATGAAAGGAGGATAGCATGAAGTTACGGTATTTTTCCCATTCCGCTTTTTTGATCACCCTGGATGACGGCTCCCGTATACTCATCGATCCTTTTCTCAACGGGAACCCCACCTCTCCGGTAACGGCGGATCAGGTGGATGCCGAATACATTATCGTAACCCACGGCCACGGGGATCACCTCGGGGATACACTGAGCATTGCCGGACGGTGCGGGTCGTTGTGCATCTGCGAGAACGAGCTGGCCACCTACCTGTCCGGCAAAGGCGTCAAAGCTCATCCCATGCATATAGGCGGCTCACATGCCTTCGGTTTCGGAACGCTCAAGCTGACCCAGGCCCTGCATTCTTCGGTCACTCCGGACAAGCAGTGTGTGGGGGCCGCCACAGGCCTTCTTCTGGGCCTTCAGGACAAAATTATTTACCACGCAGGGGATACGGGACTGTTTTCAGACATGAAACTCATCGGTGAGCGTACCGCCGTGGATTATTTTCTGGTTCCCATCGGCGACAATTTCACCATGGGTATCGAGGACGCTGTGGCTGCCTGCGCCATGGTCCGGCCAAAGTGTGCTATCCCCATGCACTACAACACCTTTGACGTGATCCGGTCGGACCCCGAGGTCTTCCGGCGGAAGGTGGAAAATCTGGGCATCGACTGCCGGGTTCTTGCCTTTGGCCGGGAAATGAATCTATAGGTCCGTGCCTTCTCCTTTTCTGAAATGGAACTGATTCGGTCTTTCAAAGCCCTGTCCGATGTAACCCGCCTTCGGCTGTTTTACGTCTTGCGCCGATATGAACTAAACGTCAACGAGATCGTTCCGGTGGTCGAGATGAGTCAGTCCGGAGTCTCAAGACATCTGAGGATCCTGGTGGACTGCGGATTGCTGACGTCCAGAAGAGACGGGAGCTATACTTACTACACCACGGCCCGGCACGGGATGGTACCCGCATTGATCGCCCTCATTGACCAGAGTCCTGAAATAACGGATTTTCAGAAGGATCTGGCCGGGGCCCGGGAAATGATCAAAATTCGTCAGAGCAGCACCCGGCGTTTTTTTAAAACCATCGCCCCCCAGTGGGATCGGATCAAAAAGCAGGTGCTGGGGGAATTGGATCTCAATGACGCCATTCTGAACAGCCATTCCCTGGAAGGTGATATCGGCGATTTGGGATGCGGTACCGGTGAACTCATGGAAATGCTGGCTCTTCGTACAAAAGCCAGGCTCATCGGCATCGACAGCAGCCCGGAAATGCTGGAGCAGGCCAGAGTCAGGCTGTCCGCGATCGACCATGCGGAACTGAGATTGGGCGAGCTCGAACATCTTCCCATGAAGAACCGTGAAATCGGTACGGCGATCCTGAACATGGTGCTGCACCATCTCTCACAGCCGGAAAAGGCCTTGTCGGAAATTTTCAGAGTCCTGAAACCCGGAGGGCTCCTGATTCTGTCCGATTTCGACCGCCATGACCAGAAAGCCATCAAAGAGCGGATGGGCGGTTCATGGTTTGGATTTGAAAAAGATAAAATCCATGCATGGCTAGCGGACTGCGGCTTTTGTCCGCTGACGACCCGGGTTTTTCCCGTTCGGCACGGTCTGACCATCAATCTTTTTACAGCGGAAAAACCTCAAGCTTAGGAGAAATTCATGATCGTTCCCGTCATCCTTGCCGGCGGCTCCGGCACAAGACTCTGGCCTCTGTCTCGAGAACTGTTCCCCAAACAGCTGATCAGTCTGTACAATTCCCATACCATGCTTCAGAATACCCTGCTCAGACTCGAAGGAACAGCGGAAATCGATTCTCCCATTGTGGTGTGCAACGAAACCCACCGTTTCATGACTGCGGAGCAGCTTCGGCTGATCCAGGTCCGGCCCGGGAGCATCATTCTGGAGCCTGCGGCCAGAAATACCGCGCCGGCCATTGCACTGGCGGCCCTCAAAGCCATGGCTTGCCTGGAGGATCCGATTCTGCTGGTTCTGCCGGCCGATCACGTGATCGAGCAGGTTTCCGATTTCCATGCCGTGATTGATGCCGGGTATGCCCATGCCGAAAAGGAAAAACTCATCACCTTCGGCATCGTGCCTGAAACACCTGAGACCGGATATGGATACATCCGAAAAGGGGAATTGATGGACGCTGAAACAGGGGCCTGCGTCATAGACCGGTTTGTTGAAAAACCCGATCTGGAAACCGCCCGGAAATACGTGGCTTCCGGCTCCTATTGCTGGAATTCGGGGATGTTCATGTTCAAGGCATCTGTCATTATCCGGGAATTGGACCGATATGCGCCGGAAATGCTGGCCCTCTGCCGGGAAGCCGTTTCATCAGGCGTTCAGGATCTTGATTTTTTCCGGCCCGATCCGGCCGTTTTCAGCCGGTTGCCGTCGGATTCCATTGATTACGCCGTTATGGAAAAAACAGACAGCGGCATGGTCATACCCTTTTCGGGGGGATGGAATGATCTGGGTTCCTTTGACGCGCTCTGGCGGACCGGTCAAAAAGACGCCGACCGGAACGTGGTTCACGGAGATGTCCTGCTCCATGATGTCAAAGACTCCTATGTGTTTTCCGAAAGCGGTCTGGTCACGGCCGTCGGTATCGAGAAATGCGTGATAGTGCAGACCAAGGACGCTGTTCTGGTGTGCCCCCGGGACCGGGTTCAGGACGTGAAACAGATTGTCCGCCGCCTCAAGGATGAGAATCGGCATGAAGCGTTGACCCACCGCAAGGTTTATCGGCCATGGGGCAGTTATGAAACCATGGACATCGAAAATCGATTTCAGGTCAAACGCATAACCGTCAAACCCGGGGCCAAGCTGTCTTTGCAGAAGCATTTTCACCGGGCCGAACACTGGACCGTTGTTTCGGGCACTGCCGTCATAACCCGGGGGGACGATCAGATTCTGCTCAAGGAAGATGAATCCACCTATATTCCGCTGGGCACCCTGCACCGGCTGGAAAATCCGGGAAAAATCCCCCTGGAGCTGATCGAGGTGCAGTCCGGGTCCTATCTGGGGGAAGACGACATTGTTCGGTTTGACGATGTTTACGGCCGGAAAGAGGAAGGGTAGCCGGGGATTATCAAAGGGGAGGGGTCAATCGACATAATCCCCGCGGCTGAATTTGATTTTTTCGATTTCCACCGTGGTCCGCAACTGGGACAGGATCGTTCCCAGGTGACTGTCCAGGCCTGGATCGGCCTCGTAGTCCGAAGCCAGACGATCAGTCGCCGACGCCACTTTCTGCAGCAGTTCATGAGCCTGCTTCAAGGATTTATCCGGGTTTTCCAGGAAGGCCGCATAGGTTTCCAGAAGGTCCAGGGATTTACTCATATCTTCCGCCATCCGGCGTTCTTTCAACTGTTGGTCCAGCATTCCGATATCGAAACGGCCCTGAAGTTCGGGAAGGGCTTGGGGCCGATCGGGATTTTCAGTCCGGGCGTCGGTCCGGATTCGGTCCGCCAGCAATTCATGGAACAGGATACCGGATCGATCGACAGGTTTCGCCTGTCCTCCAAAATTCTGGGAAGGAGGTATCTTCGACGCCGGTATTTTATCCGGATGAATTTCGGTCATGGCCTCGGATCTAATGATAAAACTGTTGCAAATAAGGGAAAAATATTTCAAACTGGACCCTTGTTGAAACTATAGGTAAACATCCATCGCAAAGTCAAGCATATTATGGAGCGGTTTTGATGAATGATGAGCTGTCCCAGAGCATGAAAGGACAATTTCTCCTGGCCATTCCCGGGCTTCCGGATCCGAATTTCGCCCAGACCCTCACATGCATCTGTGAACATAATGAATCAGGGGCACTGGGATTTATCGTCAATAAGATTCACCCGCTTCTGACCGGCAGAGAATTGTTCGAAGACCTTAAAATCGAATTCACGGACAGCGTGGATAAAATCGATATTTTCCTGGGCGGTCCCGTGCAGCCCAGCGGGGTATTTGTCCTTCATGGCCCCCCTTTCGAGTGGCATGAAAGCCTGAAAATTAACGACTGGCTGGCTTTGAGCAATTCGCGGGATATCCTTGAAGCCATCGCCCTCCAAAAGGGGCCGGAGCATTTCATGATCCTCTTGGGGTGCGCCGGGTGGGGGCCCCTGCAACTGGATCATGAGCTGGCGGATTCTGCCTGGCTGACCTGCCCCATATCCAGAGAAATCATTTTCTCAACCCATACCGACCTGAAGTATGAAAAGGCCATGATGATGATATAAGGGATTGAAACGGATCGCATGACCGCTTTGCCAAATCCGATGGACCGTTTCCAGACAATTGTCGACGCGGCGGCGGCTGTTTTTGAAAAAGCCTCCCAAATACCGGCTCTTCTGGATCAGAAAACAAATTCAGCCCCTTTTCTGCTCGAAAAATTATCCGGGAACCTTCAGGACGGATTATTGAAAATAGCCGTTGTCGGGGTGATCAAATCCGGAAAAAGCACGTTCGTCAATTCTCTGATCGGCAAAGAAGTGGTGAAAACCGGTGCCGGGGTCACCACCGGCACGATCACACGAATCAGGAAGGGGAAAAAAAACAGGGCCTGTATATGGCTGAAATCCTGGGATGAAATCAACACGGAAATCCGCAGATCCCTGGCCCTGGTGCCGGACGAAGCCGGGCTCAGTGAATTTCCTGAGGATTTTGATCTCCGGAAGGCCTTGGACCGACAATATCTGTCGGACGTTTACCGCAAACTGGTGCAGGTATTGTCTTTTCAATCCCCCCGGCCGTATCCGGAACTGGTGATGATCCGGCAGGCCCTCAAGGGGTTCGATG
>CAZQIX010000109.1:0-5082 GCA_964593855.1 uncultured Desulfobacula sp.
GAGTCCAGGGGCGGGGTGATCGCCACCCTGATCGAGGCGGCTCAGTATCCGGTCAACGCGGGTGCGGCCCAGGACCGGTTCAACAATAAGGTGGCTGTTTCAGACTATTGTGCTGACAGGATCAACGCCTTTACCGACTACGATCTGTTTATCGGATTCATAGGATCGGTCACGGATGATCCGGCCACCGTCATCCTGGCCATGCAGGCCGTTGACGCCCAGGTCGCCGGGAATCGCCGGCCTGTTGCCGATTCAGTGTCCCTGAGCGTGGATTCCTCGGTTCCCTATTTCCAGCAGCAGCTCATCGGCCGTGATCCGGATGGCGACACCATCGCTTACGATCTGATGTCGCCCCGCAGCGGCACAGGGTATTCCCTGGCCTACCTCAATCCGGACACCGGCATGCTCTATATCACCAACGAACCCAGCGGAGACGATTCTTTTGTCCTGTCCTACCGGGTTACGGACGGGCAGCTTTTCAGCGAACCCGGAACCGTCATGGTTCATGTCCGATATTTGTCCGAAGAAGAAAAACAGACCGGAAAACAAGACGTGGATCCACTGACTTATTCGGGTTTCGATATCACCAGTTACAACAGCGATCTATTGGGGGGCGACACTACAACCACTCCTGTTTCCGTAGACCTGAGCCCGAATTTTCCCATACCCGGCGATCAGGGCAGACAGGGCTCCTGTGTGGGATGGGCAACGGCCTATGCTTTGAAATCCTATCAGGAAAAACTGGAGATGGGATGGTCCCTGAACACGGCGGCTCACCTGTTCAGCCCGGCATTTGTGTACAATCAGATCAACGGGGGGCAGGACAACGGGTCCTTTATTTACCAGGCCCTTGATCTGGCTGTCGGAAAAGGTATCGCACCTTTGAGCCTGATGCCGTATTCCGATCTGGACTATCTGACCCAGCCGTCTCCGGCCGCCATGGCCGAAGCTGCTAAATTCAGGGCTTCCAACTGGTACCGGGTCAACGATACCTCCCAGATCAAGGCGGCGCTTGTCAACAGGAAACCGGTGGTGGCCGGCATTAAAGTCTATCAGCAAATGATGGACCTGAAAGGCGTTGATTCGGTATACAATACGGGTACCGGACAGAATCTGGGCGGGCACGCCGTGACCATTGTCGGTTATGATGATAACCGATACGGGGGCGCTTTCAAGGTAGTCAATTCCTGGGGACAGAGCTGGGGCCATGAAGGATATTTCTGGATGCCGTACCATTTCGCCGCCCAGGGGATTCTTTCCGAAGCCTATGTGCTGGTGGATGGGGAAAACAATCAGGATGTCCAGCCGCCGCCCGATCCAACGGAACCGGAACCGGACCCGGACCTGCTGCCCAATCTGACCGTCGAATCCTGGGATGCCTCCTATGACCCTCGCCCCAGAGGTTCGGGAACGGTGACCTATAGCGTGCTGAACAACGGTTCGGGCACGGCCTTGTCCGGTGCGGACATTAATTTGATGCTGTCCAGAGACCCGAAATTCACCAGTTCGGATTATTATGTGGTGTATGAAACCATTCCCTTTGATCTCGAAACCGGAGATTCGATTTACAGGGATTCAAACAACCCCCTCCATTTCAGATTTCCTGACCGCCTGGAACCGGGTGCGTATTATATGGCCTTATGGGTGGACGACCTGAATGTCGTGATCGAATCCAATGAAGCTGACAATGTTTCCTGCGGGGACGGCCTGGTAAGCATTGTCAGTTCGCTTCCGGATCTGGCGGTCGACTCATGGTATGCCGAATGGGACGGCTACGGCAACGGGCTCTTGACCTATGAAGTGATCAACAGGGGCCAATCTTCCACCACGAGTCTGGACTGGTATATCAACCTGATTCTGGACAGGGATCAGATCATCGGCAACGGCAATGAAATCTTTCTCTTTTTTGAGAACGCGGGTTTTTATCTGGAGCCGGGCCAATATATTTACAGAGATGATTATCTGGCCGCCCGGTTCAATCTTTATTGGGATTATTATGGGAACCCCGTACCCCCCGGCATCTATTACATGGCGCTCTGGGTGGATGACCTGGATGCAGAGGCCGAGAGCAACGAGCTCAACAATGGATCTTACAGCTGGGGGACCGTTCCGGTATACGCTTACGGGATGGAACCGGCTGATTCGGCCGCGGTCGGAGATGGTCGGATGTCTGAAAAAGCCTATAACGGGAAAAAACTGCCGCCGGAAAATGTTCTGGTGAGAAAGGTCGAAATTGCCCGCACCCCATCGGGAGGCAAGTCCCTGACCTTTCTTCCCGACGAGAAACAGCCGCCGGCCATGGTCGGCAAGCAGAGCCCGCCCCATGCCAAAACCATGTCATCCAGGGCGCGGGCGGTATTCCCATCAGCCCAGAGAAAGGCCATGTCCCATGGACAAAGAGTGCGTGTCGATTAAAAAACGGGTCATTACCCATTGTCTTGTGATAACGGCTGTGATCGGCCTTTCCGGGACCGCCGGATGCACCCGGCCGGCACCGGCCTTGTCCAGCTCCCCGGCCCCGTCTCTATCCAACCCGGCCGCAATGAAATGTCTCCGGGACGGATTTAACCTTGAGCCCATTGTCACGGACGGGGTTGCCCGGGGATATCTCTGTGTGGATCCCAAATCCGGGAAAAAGTGTGAAATATGGGACTATTACAGAGGGCGCTGCGATTTGTCCGAAGATCCTCCGGATCATGCGCCAACCCATCGACCGCCCGTTAAAAAATAGGATCAGCTTTTACGGGAGTGGGTTGTCAGTGGTTCCCGGAGCCTTTTGCATCAAGTCGAGGTTGCCCCGGCTGTGGAAATGATATGGATGGCAGCGCACCGCCTGTTCAAAATCAGCCAGCGCAGCGACCGGTCGGCCGAGCTCGTAGTGGGCCATCCCCCGGTACCAGGCCAGGGGGACCCCGGCGGGATCGATGCAATATCCCTTCCACAGCGCGTGATCAATATGTCGGACGACCTGTTCCCATCTTCGCTCGGATCGGGCAACCCGGGCTTTTTTCAGGTGGATATCGGAATACAGCCGCAGCCCGCTGTTCAAGCCGAATCCAAACACAAGCAGTATCAAAACCCATTGGATAACGAAGCCCTTCCACGGGTTCGGAAAAGGTTTTTCCGAGCAGCGGCGGCGGCCGGCTGCCCAGATCCAGGCGACCATGGTCATGAACCAAAGGCCGTGAAGGGGCCTTTCCCGCGGAAATGAAAACAGGGAAATGACAAAGTATCCGCTGATTCCGTAGATCATGGCCAGAGCCGTCACCCTCTGTGAACCCGATGTGTCCCGGATGAGCCGGGCCGAACATTTCATCAGCACCAGCCAAAAGGCCAGATACGACACTAACCCCCATGTTCCGTTTTCAGCGCAGATCCACAGAAAATCATTGTGGGGACGCTGGGCATGCCGTTCAATTTTGTCTCCGGCCGGGTCATGAATTTCCAGAGGACGGCTGTATCGGGGCAGGACCAGTCGCCATTGACCGGGACCGACCCCCAGCAACGGGTTGTCCTGAATCATGTCCAGGGTGCTGGACCATAAAGACAGCCTCAGCTGAGCCGATTCCTTTTTTTCGTCGGACAGGGGCCCTGAACGGCCGGTTCCGATCAGACCCGCAAAGACGGTCATCAAAATAATGACGCCCACCAGGATGTATCCTCCGGTTCGCCGGGTTTCCCGTTTCGCAGAAGGATACCGCCAAATCAGCGCCAGCACCGGAATCACTGCCGTCACCATGGCCAGCCATACGGCCCTGGATCCGGAAACCAGGCTTAGGGCCCACAGAAGCGGCAGCAGGATCATGGAACACAGCCGCCATCGGCCTCGATCTGAAACCAGGGTGTGAACGACAAAGGGAATGAGCAGAAACAGGGCGGACGCATACAGGTTTTTGTTGATCATCAGGGGTTTTAAAAGAGGGATCAAAAACGGCAGGGCAAAGGGCGGGTCCTGTCGCCAGTAGCCGCCTGCCAGACCCATTGCGGTCATGGCGAATCCGGCCCCTGTGGCCCACCGGCTCAAACGGGTCAGGGCCCGGGGATATTGATGAAAGAACAGACCGCAGACCAACAGAAAAGAGCCGGACAGGATGATCACGGACCAGGCAAAAAACGCTTCCCCCGGGTTGACGGCCCGGGTCAGGGACAGGGTCGCCGCCAGGGCATATCCCATCCAGCACACAAATAGTTTTTCAGATACCCCGGTAATGGTTCCGACCCCTGTCTTGTCCTGGATGACCATCGCCAATCCCAATATCAGGGTCAGGCAGGACCAGATCAGGAAACCCGGGTAGAGCGAAGGGTCTGCGGCGCCGGGTACACAGCCGAAGGGCATGAGGAAAAAAGCGAAAAAACCGAACCACATGTCATCGGCTTGTTGTGGGACTCATCTGTTCAAACCGGATGCCCTTGGCGGGGAGCGGTATGGGAATTTTATCGAATAATTTGACCGGGGTACTCCCCTTTGGATCGGTGTCGGAAAAAACAGTAACCAGAACCGTCTTTTGGGTTTCATTCCAGACAATGGCATGGTTGGTGCTTTGTCCCAGAATTTTGGACAAAGCGATGTCAAACGGTACACCGGACAGTCGGATAGTGATGGGCCGGTCCGGCTGGTCTGAATGCAGTTCGATGGTATAGCCGCATATTGACGCCAACCGGGCCAGGGTGGTTTGTAATGGCTCGTCCGCTGCTGTCAGCGTGACCCGGCATGGATCCGTCCCTTTGGCCGAAGGTGAAAAAGCTGTTATGACAAATGCGATCAAAAATAAGATCAAACAGGATAAAAACAGTTTGGACAACCAGCGGCGGGATTGGACATTCATATTCGGCAGCCTCCCTTCCGTGTGAATGAAAAAAAATATGATAACAGATTGATTTCGTTCTGTCATCTGAAAAAACAGAAGGGCGGCCGGTTAAAATATCGCATTGTTTTTGCCGTTCAAGTTATTTATAATGCCGGAAAAAACAGCCGGAGAATCGCTTATGGGGTCCGACAGATCAGACAATCCTTCAACCGACACAAGCCTGTGTCTTCCCGTGGACCGCAAGCTGGAAAGGCTTTTGAAAACGGTTGTGTAT
>CAZQIX010000110.1:0-4801 GCA_964593855.1 uncultured Desulfobacula sp.
TTAAAAGAAATAAATGAAAAAAAGATTCTCCGGCAAAGCCGGGTCATTGCTTCGGTGAACCATTTCTTTCAGAAATCCAAGGAGGGCGAAACCTATGAGGAAATCGCGCAGATTTTCATACCCATCGCCCTGGAGGTGGTTCCCAGCCGATACGGCATTGTCGGAGAGGTTTCAACGGAAAATAAGGATACTCTGGATATCCTGGCCGTCATCCGGATTTTTTTCAACATCCTATCCAATAGGGCACGCAATTCACCATCAGATTACCGATAAATCCAGAGACGGACGAATAGTTTTGGATTGACTTTCCTTGTCTGAACCCACTATAGATAAAAGCTGTGATTCAATCTCATGATGAGGGGGAGAGATGAAACTTTTAAAAATAGACCATCTTGGAATTGCGGTATCGAGTATTGACCAAAGGAAAAATTTCTGGACCGACGTTCTGGGCCTGAGCCTGGAAGGGACCGAGACCATTGCCGAGCAGAAGGTGACCACGGCCTTTCTGCCTGTGGGGGAAAGCGAGGTGGAGCTGCTGGAATCCACATCCGGGGACGGGCCGGTGGCCAGATACATTGAAAAGCGCGGGGAAGGCATTCAACACGTGGCGTTTCGCGTTGAAAACATCGAAGAGGCCCTTGCCGAACTCAAGGCCAAAGGCATCGCCCTCATCGATCAGACCCCCCGCATCGGCGCCGGCGGGGCCAAAATCGCCTTTCTGCATCCCAAAGCCACATCAGGGGTTCTGGTGGAACTGTGTGAACGATAGCACCTGGACGAAACAACCCAATTAGACCGGAGGATAACCATGTCTCATATGTCTGATCTTGATGGATGGACGGAACTGGCAACAAAGGAACTTCGGGGAAAGTCACCGGACGCCCTGATCCGAAAAACCCCGGAAAACATCGATGTAAAGCCTTTGTACACGGCAGAGGACTTGAAACAGGTGGAATTCATAGACAACCTGCCCGGGATCGATCCTTTTGTGCGCGGCGTGAAAGCCACCATGTACACCGGCCGTCCCTGGACCATCCGGCAGTATGCCGGGTTTTCGACGGCCCGGGAGTCCAACGCCTTTTACCGGAAAAATCTGGCCGCAGGTCAGAAGGGACTGTCCGTGGCCTTTGACCTGCCCACTCACCGGGGATATGACTCCGACCATCCCAGAGTGGCTGGAGATGTGGGAAAGGCCGGAGTTGCCATTGACTCCGTGGAAGACATGAAAATTCTGTTCGATCGGATCCCCCTGGACGACATGAGCGTATCCATGACCATGAACGGCGCGGTTCTGCCCATCCTGGCCGGTTACATCGTGGCGGCCGAGGAACAGGGAGTCCGGCACGATCAGCTCAACGGCACCATTCAGAACGATATCCTCAAGGAATACCTGACCCGGAATACCTATATTTACCCGCCGGGCCCGTCCATGCGCATCATATCCGACATCATCGCCTTCTGTTCCGATCACATGCCCAAGTTCAACACCATCAGCATCAGCGGGTATCACATCATGGAAGCCGGCGCCGACGCCGTTCTCCAGACGGCGTTTACCCTGGCCGACGGGCTGGAATACGTGAAGGCGGCTCTGGCCGCAGGGCTGGACATAGACAAATTCGCCCCGCGACTGTCCTTTTTCTTCGGGATCGGCATGCATTTCTTCATGGACATCGCCATGCTCCGGGCGGCCCGGTTCCTCTGGGCCGAACTCATGGGCCGCTTCAATCCGAAGAACCCCACTTCCAAAATGCTTCGGACCCATTGCCAGACCTCCGGCTGGAGCCTGACCCAGCAGGACCCGTACAACAACATCATCCGGACCACCCTGGAATGCCTGTCCGCCGTGCTCGGCGGCACCCAGAGCCTGCACACCAATTCCTTTGACGAGGCCGTGGGTCTGCCCACGGAACTGTCGGCCCGGATTTCCCGGAACACCCAGATCGTTGTCCAGGAAGAATCCCATATCTGCGACGTGGTGGATCCCCTGGGCGGGTCCTATTATGTGGAAACCCTTACCCAGAACATTGTGGACAAAGTGCGGATCATTTTAAAGGAAATCGAGGATCTGGGCGGCATGGCCAAAGCCATCGAGTCGGGCATGCCCAAGATGCGTATCGAAGAAGTCGCGGCCCGGCGTCAGGCCCGCATCGATCAGGGAAAAGACGTGATCGTGGGCGTGAATAAATACCGGATCGAAGATGAAACCCCCATTCCGGTGCGTGAAGTGTCCGAACAGGTCCGGGACGAGCAGATCGCCCGGTTGGTGGAAATCCGCAGGACCCGGGACAATGAAAAAGTGCGGAAGACCCTGGACGACATCACCCGGGCATGTGAAAACGGGACCAACCTGCTGGCGGTTTGCCTGCCTGCCGTCCGGGCCCGGGCCACCGTAGGAGAGATCAGTGACGCCATGGAAAAGGTATTTACACGGTTTGTGGCCACCACCCAGTGCATTTCCGGGGTCTATGCCTCGGAAGCCGGGGATTCGTCCGTGATCGAATCTTTGAGAAAAAGGACTGCCGATTTTGAATCCCGGACCGGCCGCCGTCCCCGGATCCTTCTTTCCAAAATGGGACAGGACGGGCATGACCGAGGGGTCAAGGTAATTGCCACCGCTTTCGCGGATTTCGGATTTGACGTGGATTTGGGTCCCATGTTCCAGACCCCTGAGGAAGCGGCCCGCATGGCCGTGGAAAACGATGTCCATATCGTGGGGGTGTCCAGTCTGGCCGCCGGACACAAGACCCTGGTGCCCCAGGTTGTCGAGGAACTCAGAAAACAGGGGGCCTCGGACATCCGCGTGGTGGTGGGCGGCATCATCCCGCCCGGAGACTACGAATTTCTGAAACAGGCCGGAGCCGCCGAAATCTTCGGTCCGGGAACCGTGGTCACGGACTGCGCCAACCGGACCTTGAACATCATCGGTGCGTGATCAGAAGATGCCTGACCTGGACGCGGACTTTTATGTAAACGGCATCCTGTCCGGCAATCGCCGCATGATCGCCAAAACAATGACCCTGATTGAGAGCCGTCTGGCCGAACACGGTCGGCTCGCGGCGCGGGTCATGGAAAAAATCCTGCCCCATGCCGGAAACAGTATCCGTATGGGCGTGACCGGGGTGCCGGGGGTGGGGAAAAGTACATTCATTGAAAACCTCGGCGTCTTTCTGGCCGACCGGGGACATCGGGTCGCGGTTCTGGCCGTGGACCCGTCGAGCCGTCGCAGCGGCGGGTCCATCCTGGGCGACAAGACCCGGATGGAAAAGCTGTCATCCCATGAAAATGCCTTTATCCGTCCCTCTCCGGCCGGTGAGACCCTGGGCGGGGTGGCCGCCAAAACCCGCGAAACCATGCTGGTCTGCGAGGCGGCCGGATTTGATGTCATCCTGGTGGAAACCGTGGGCGTGGGCCAGTCGGAAACCAGTGTGGCCGCCATGGTGGATTTTTTCCTCGTACTCATGATCGCCGGCGCCGGGGACGAACTCCAGGGTATCAAAAAAGGGGTCCTGGAGATGGCCGACGGCATTGCCATCAACAAGGCCGACGGCGCTAATCTGGCGGCGGTGGAAAAAGCCAGGCAGGATCTGGAGACCGCTCTGCATTTCATCCGGCCGGAAACCCCGACCTGGTCCCCGCCGGTCCTGACCTGTTCGTCGGTCACAAACGGCGGCACCCGTCACGTCTGGGACATGGTCCTGAATCACCACAGAAAATTCAAGGACTCCGGGGAATTCCGGCAGCGCCGGAAAAAACAGTCACTGGAATGGATGTGGACTTTGGTGGAAGAGGGGTTGAAAATACGATTTCGAACCCATGAGATCATTCGAAGGGAAATACCGGCCCTCTCCCGCCAGGTTCAGGATGAGGTCATCACGCCTTCGGCGGCGGCGGAAAAGCTGCTTTCGTATTGGTGAAGGAACTTGGACCGTTGCGGCTCAATCCCCCGGTCGAGTCCATTTGTCAACGATCTTGACGAATTCTCCCCGGGCTTCCAGATCTGAATGGACCTTGTGAAGTTTGCGGATGCCCTCGGCCGTCATTTTTCTGCTGACCCCGCTCACTTCTCCGATCATGCCCCTCAGCCGTCCGGCCAGAATCTTATCGAAATTGCCGGCCAACACGGAATGTGGATCGAACAGTGCCCTGAAACGGGTCGCTGCCGAGCCGGGCGTTGAACGCATCGGAATAATGCATCCTGTCTCGAATCCCCCAGGTTCCGCCCATGGCCGCAAGATCGTCCAGAGAGTTCAAAGAGGTGTCGACATCCTTTTTGTGCATGACGAAGCCGAACTGTTCATTGTTGCACACACCGATAAATTCGATGAATGTTTCGCGTTCGGGTGTTATCGAAAGTCCCACGATCATGTCGAGATTTCCGGTTTCAATATATCCCATGGCCCGGTTCCAGGGCAGATGTAAAAATTCGATATCAAAACCGGCTTTCCTGCAGAGCGCTTCCGCCAGATCAATGTGAATGCCGGTCCAATGGCCGTCATCTGTCTGCAGATAAAAAGGCTGGTAGTTGTAGACCAGCATTCTTACGGCTTTTCCGGGCAGGGCGGTGGCGGGAGACTTCAAAGTTAAAACCAGGACCAGACAGATAATACCTCTCCAAAAATCGATCTTATGCATATCGGCCTCCATTACAGGGTATTCAGTGCAAGAGCGGTTTTCAGCGCCGCGCGCTTATTTCCCAAGGGGAACTTTCCAAGTCTACTCCTGTTGAGTGACAATTGTCAAAAACCTTAAGGATCATATTTCCTTATTCGCGATTTCACAAAGGAGGAAAAAATAAATTTTA
>CAZQIX010000111.1:0-4798 GCA_964593855.1 uncultured Desulfobacula sp.
TGGCGGAGAGGGTGGGATTCGAACCCACGATCCCGGTTTTGCCAGGATACTGCTTTTCGAGAGCAGGGCCTTCAACCACTCGACCACCTCTCCGCATCCACCGGAAGGTAAAAACCGGCACGTTGCCCATATCTTAATGATTGTGAGTCGAATGTCAAGATCTGTGAAAGCGGATACGCGGATATCCGGCATGTCGAGTCGGCTATAACGGTCATGAATGGTGTCGACCGGAGTCCTGCGCGCAGTCCCAGGTTTTTTTCACCAGCCGGGCGGTGGAATCAAAATGTCCCGTCATGATCCACTGGGCGATATGGTCTGCCACATTCGGATAATACCGTTTCGGGGCGCCGTCCCGGATAAGCCATCCATGGATACGGTCCCTGTCCAAGGACGGCATGGCCATGCCAAGGTTGAGGATTTGAAGCGCCATGGCGTTGGATTCCTGCTCAAACTGGCCTTTCAGTGGTTTGACCAGGATTTTTTTGCCCAGGGCGAGGGCCTCGCTGGGGAGTTCAAATCCGGCATTGGTAATGACACCCGCGCATCGGCCCAGGTCTCGATAAAAATCGGTCCGGGAAAAAGGGTGCCAGTGGATATTGTTTTCACGGACCGGCGTGGCCCCGGAATGTTGGGCATAAACGGCGAACTGAAAATCCGTGAAGGCAAGGAGCAGATCCCGAACCTGGTCCTTGTTTTCGAAGGGCAGGTATACCAGGATCAAAGACGGGTCCACCGTGTCCGAAGGGACCACTTGGGTGGGAATGACCGGGGGCAAAATGGGCTGGTCAAAATGGTGCCAATGCATGCCGATGGCGACGTCGACGGGGGCAAACCATTGAAAGATATATTTTGACAATGGATTGGAGCGGTCCATGGGTATGTCATGCAGAAATGCGTACTGATGGCCGATTCCTATACAGGGACGATGATTTTTCCGCGCGATCCAGGCACTCACCGGTTCAAAATCAGTGATGATCAGGTCATAATCGTCCGCCTCGAAATCCTGGACATCCTTTAAAAACCGAAAGAACGACAGCTGCCTCACGGTATCGGCCGGATGGATGCGGCCGCGCCGGACGCAAAAGGTAAATCCCTTGTAAAACCGGGGCGATCGAATGATAGCGGGATCATACACTTTGTCCGCGCCGCATCCGCTGAAAATCACGTTCACCGTCATTCCCCGCTTCTGAAGAGCGTCGATGATATGGGTGGACCGGCTGACATGCCCGTTTCCAGTGCCCTGAACGCCATATAGAATTTTCATGACACCTCCGATCCCGCCATTTCCCGAACAATGGCATCCGGAAATCGGGATATCCGTTCACGGACGCGAATCGTCAAAGCTTCGGGTTCAGCGGCCGAATCGTCCAGGATATCGGACAGAGCCGAATCCCAGGCGAAATTGTCCCGGACGTGATTCCGGCAGGCCTCCCGCATCCGCTCGATCTCTTCCGGCCTTTCAATCTTCATTAGATGATGTGTCAGAATCGTTTGCACCCAGGCATCCGGATCCGCCGGCGGCAGCACATAACCGGAAATTTTGTCCCGGACAACCTCCCGGGGACCGCCTGTGTCCGTCACCAGCACCGGCAGACCGCGGGACTGGGCTTCCAATACCGCCATGGCGAAGGTGTCGGTTTCGCTGGGGAAAACCAAAAGGTCGGCGGATTCGTAAAATCCCATCCGTTCCTCGTTTTCCACCCGGCCCATGAAATGGACCCGGTCGCGGCTGCGATGCTCGGACCGGAGCGTTTCCATATCCGGTCCGTCGCCGCAGAGAATCAGATTCAGATCGGGAATTACGGCCAGAGAATTAAGATAGACAGTCATCAAAAAGGATAAATGGTTGTCGCCGTTCACCCGGCCGGCCCATAAAAGGGTTGTTCCGGGCCGAATATTCCTTGCCTTCAGAAACCGTTTTTTCCGGCAAGGATCCCATGGGTGGCTCGGAACCGACATGCCGCGCCGGAAAAGACTTATTTTATCGACAGGATAATGCTGTTCGGCCAGAATCCGCCGGTATTCAAGAGTAGGCACCTTTATCCGGGTGGCCAGCCCATAGAACCGCTGCATCAGAAACCGGACCAGCCCTGAAATCTCGGCATCTTTGAAAAGGCCGTCGACCCGGGCCGCGAAATCCGTATGGTAAACAGCCACGCAGTCCACCCCCAGCAGATGCGCCATCATCATACCCAAAATACCCACCGGACCGGGTGTGGACACAATGATCCGGTCCGGCCGTTGCGCCTGAATGATCTCCATGGAAAGCAGCAGGGACGGGAAATGAAGGCTCTCGGCGTCATAAAACCAGAACTTCCGGGTATACATACAGGGCAGGTAAAGAATATCGGTTCCGTCACTTCGGGGCGGGCCGCCATCCCGGGCGCAGGCGGCAAAGGTGACGTGAAAACGACGTTTCTGACATTCCTGCCTGAACCGATCCAACGTGTCCGATATCTCGTTCAGATCATCGAAGGTATCGGTAAACCAGAGAACTTTTCGCCGGGCCGCACCTTTTCGTCCCCGGTACCGGCGACGCAGTTCGGTCATCAGGACCCTGTCCCGGGACAGATGACTCAAAGATGAAAAAAACGGAACACTGATGAAAACCGCCGGGAAAGAGGCTGCCAGAGTTTTGTATACCTTACCGATATCCCCGTTGACAAAATCTTCGGACAAGGAATCCAGGGCCATTTTGAAAAATTCATCCAACAGCCGCCCCATGCTTTCATAGATGCGGGCAAACCGGGCCTCCGGAGACAGATAGGTCTGCCGGGACCAGGCGTACACCTCTTCGAAAAACGTAAGGACGATTTTATCCTTGATCCGCTTTCCCTTTCTGACCCGCCTCAGGGTCAGCCACTGCTTCAGCCGGCCTTGTCTCTCCCCGAACAGTACCTGGTTGATCACGGATAAAATTCCTCCCGGAATGTTTCGACCCGCATCCGCAGAGAAATCACAAAATATTTTGTAAATGGACAACGCAAAAGATTTGTAATCGTTGCAACGGCCGGCGCAGAAAGTCTGCCTGTTCTTGACGGCCTGAATGAAGGCGCTTTTTGAAAGGGTTCCATCCGAAACGGTATGGGTCCGGCCGATAAACAGCCCGGCATGGTCGTCGGATCCGCCGGTAAACCCTTTGATCCATGAATCCGAATGCATGGGAGCGATCCCATATTTTTTCCCGAGGCGTTCAAGGTGACCCGGCGTCAGGTTTTTGAGAATGTCCTGCCAGGTTTCGTTACCGTAAAGATTTCTGGCTCCATTCAGCCCTTCGAAGACATCGAAAAGCAGCATGAGCTTTTCTAGGGTTTCCATGTCCAGACGGCGGTTAACGCTGTAAAATCCGTGCGCTACGGAATAGGCCAGGTCTTTTGCCTGAATGAGGTTTCGCAACTGGTAAACGTCATGGCGAACCGACTCTATCTCCAGAAATTG
Organism: uncultured Desulfobacula sp.; assembly: GCA_964593855.1. Taxonomy (GTDB): domain Bacteria; phylum Desulfobacterota; class Desulfobacteria; order Desulfobacterales; family Desulfobacteraceae; genus Desulfobacula. Next base: position 3,439 of record CAZQIX010000111.1, read on the forward strand.
GTCCGGTGTGATATCAAAGAGCAGGATATGAATTTTACAATTATTCTCCGGAAAATACGTGGTGGTCTCCACACTGATGAAGGTGTCGTCCGGATATTTTTCAACCAGCTCCAGAGCGCCCTCGATGGTGTTGTGGTCCGTAACCGTTACGAAATCCATCCCGCAGGATTTGGCCAGCGCATACAGGGTGTCGATATCCGTATAGCACTCACTGGCCCCCACTTTTTTTAAAAACCATTCCGACGGTCTTTTGGACGCCCTGGAATGGACATGAAGATCTGCTTTGATCATTGGCCTCTCCCTAACAATGTCCGGATTCCAGTTCTTCGACGGCCTCTATGGAAAGACTGGTGAAAGGAAGGGCTTCGAGACGCGCCAGTCCGATGGGCAGGCCGGTATACTCACAATATCCGAACCGCCCCTCGCGAATCCGTTCAAGAGCGTTGTCGATTTGCCGAAGGATCCGGCCGCACCGCTCACAGGTGCTGATTTCCTGCTCCAGATCCATGGAATGAACGCTTCGGTCAAGAACATCCGCATGATGAATCCGCAGGGTCTTGATCCTTTCTTTCATACGCGCCATCTTTCCCATCAGTTCCATTTTCAGGCCGATCAGCCTGTCCCTGAAATATGCCAATCGCTCCGGGCCCATGTATTCCTGGGCATCCAGCCCTCCGCATCTGATCACGGCTTCCATCTCCATAATGATTCTCCTTGAAATGTGTTTATGCCCATCCCTGTCACGGATAATGCTTTTCCGCCACAGGCAGTCTGGCAGGTCTGTGTTAAAAACAAATTAAAGGCTTGCTAAAAAACGATTTGAATAGGCGCCCGCATTTTCATGTGATTCTAACAAAAGCCTGACGCCATCTTTACAGTCCAATTGTATCCTGCGCCAATGTGAACCGCCCATGAAAAAACGGATGGGGATAAAATGAAAAATGAATACTGGGTATCCAGGCTTTCAAAGATTGATTATGCCTTCCAACCCATTGTCAATATCTATACAGGCAATACTTTTGGTTTTGAAGCTCTGTTAAGGTGTCACCAGAATGCCGGGTTTGTTTCAATTGATGACATTTTCAATCAGGCTTACCATGAGGGGATTTTACACCAAGTGGATCTATTCCTTCGGCAGAAAGCCTTGATAAAATTTTCGGAATTCAAAGGCAACAGCCGGATCAAAATGTTTTACAATCTGGACAATCGACTTTTTAATTCAAAAGATTATTCCCCTGGCTACACCATGGATATCATAAATAAATACAGGTATGTAAGCGATGATATCTGCTTCGAAATTTCAGAGAAACACCCTTTCACCGACAATATGAACGCTGCTCGAATTCTGGAAGCCTACCGG
>CAZQIX010000112.1:0-4753 GCA_964593855.1 uncultured Desulfobacula sp.
ACGGCATAACCGATGCCAAAATCAAATCCCTGGGAATCCGGGGCCTTTTGATGAAACCGCTTGTCAGAAAGGATTTGGCAAAAAAAATACGGGAAGCGCTGAAAAGGAAATCTTAATAAAATGAGCATTCCCCAGGAAAAATGGTTTGAACAATTGAGAGAAATGGCTGAACAGGTCGTCGTAAACCCGTCAATTGAAGTCAATAAAATTGATCCGGCGGATATCGCAAAATTGATAAACAACATCCAGGTGTTTCAGCTGGAACTGGAAATGCAGAATGAAGAATTACGAACATCGTTGGAAAAACTTGAAAAATCACGCACACGATTTTCGCGGCTTTTTGATTTGGCGCCGGCCGGTTATCTTATCCTTGATGAATCCGGTATTATTCTTGATGTGAATCAGACCATGATGGATATGATCGATAAAAATCGAGAGGCTCTTATACGAAAACCATTTTCCCGTTTTATCACACCGGATGACCAGGGCGTTTTCCTGGCAAGGTTCACCGCCTTTTATAAAAATCCGATAAATAAAACCATGGAAATCAGACTGGACAACGGCAAAAATGCCATACTTCATGCCAGGCTTGAGGGGCGATTTATTCCTTTGGAAACGGTTCCCGGAAAACCGGATATCGATCAGTTCTGTCTCATTGTCACCGATATCACTGAAACCAAGAAAGTCGAAAGTGAACTGACATCCTATACCCACATGCTCCATGAACGAAACAAAGAGCTGCAGTGCCTGTACAGTGTTGCCAGACTGGTCAATGACCCGGCCAATTCAATGGATGACTATTTTAATCAAACCATAATCCTTTTATCCAATGCCATGCAGTATCCTGACAACGCGTGCGGGCGGATAACTTACAAAAACAGGGAATATACAACACAAAATTTTACAGTGACGGAATGGAAACTATCCCGGGATATCATTGTCAATGATGATATCGCAGGCTGTATAGAAATTTACTATATAAAGAAAATGCCGGTCATCCTTGACTCGCCTTTTCTTGATGAAGAGCAGGCATTGATCGATTCCGTCGCCATGAGACTGGGACAGACCATTGCGCGCATACTGGCCGAAAACAAGCTGTACGAAGAAAAAAAACGGTTGGAAGGCATTATCGAAGGTACCAATGTCGGCACCTGGGAATGGAATGTCCAGACCGGCAAGACCGTTTTCAATGACAAATGGGCACAGATCATTGGATACGACCTGGAGGAACTGGAACCCGTCACCATTAAAACCTGGGAGGACCATGCCCATCCCGAAGATTTCAAAAAATCCGGAGAAATGCTGAAAAAGCATTTTACAGGAGAACTGCCTTATTACGACTGTGAGTGCCGAATGAAACATAAAGACGGCCATTGGGTGTATGTGCATGACCGAGGCAAGGTGATCTCCCGGACACCTGACGGCAGCCCCCTGATGATGTTCGGCACCCACCAGGATATCACCCGGCGCAAACAGGCGGAATATCAGGAAAAACAAACCGGGAAATATCTGCAGACCATTCTGCAGACCACGGCTGATGGTTTCTGGGTGCTTGATAGACAGGGAATCGTTATTGATGTCAACAACGCATATTGCAAGATGACCGGGTATACAAAAGAACAGATTCTGGGAATGTCAATCGGCGAACTGGATGACATTGAACTACCGGAAGTGACGGCAAAGCGTATTGAACGCATTGTCGCCAACGGTTTTGAGTTCTTTGAGACCCGTCTTCGCAGACGGGACGGCAGTATCTTTCCCGTGGAAGTGTCCGCTACCTGGCTGCCGCTTGAAGAGGGTCGGCTTGTCTGCTTCGGCCGGGACATCACGGACCGTAAACAGGCGGAGGCAAAAATCCGTCACCTGGAAAAGGCGGAAAGCTTGGGAAGAATGGCAGGGGCAGTGACCCATCACTACAATAACCTGCTCACGATTGTTATGGGAAACCTGGAAATGTCAATGGAAGGCCTTCCAACGGGTTGTAAATCAGCAGGAAACCTGATCCAGGCCATGAAGGCAGCCAATCGCGCCTCCAAACTGGGTTCCATGATGCTGGCCTACCTGGGTCAGACAATGGCACAACAAACTCTGCTGGATCTGTCCGAAACCTGCCGACGATTTTTGCCGGCCCTTGAAAAAGAGCTGCCCGGCCATATAACCTTTGAGGTGGATCTGCCCGAAACAGGGCCGATCGTCAAGGCCAATGCCAGTCAAATCCAGCAGGTGCTGGAAATTTTTCTCACCAATGCCTGGGAGGCCATTGGAGATCAATCCGGTGCTGTTTATCTGAGCATCACCCGGGTACCGCCGACCGATATCCCATCGGCACATCGGTATCCTGTGGATTTCGTACCGGGCAAATCAGATTATGCTCGTGTCACTGTAGAAGATACCGGCTCCGGCATTTCAAAACAGAGCCTGGAAAAAATATTTGAGCCTTTTTATTCAACCAGATTCATCGGGCGCGGACTGGGCCTGGCCATTGCTTTAGGTGCCGTTAAAACCTGGAATGGATGCATCGCCGTTGTCACAACCCCCAACAAAGGCACTGTATTTACCATCTTTGTGCCGCTGATAAACACTGCAGTGTCGCCTCAAAAAAACGGTTAAAAAGTCAAAGGTTTTAAAACCCCCTCACTATTCATGATACAACCGTTTTCGGTTTTCGGGCACCTTGCTCAAGGGCTTGATACAAAGCCTTTTTCAATTGCATCATATCGTATGGTTTGTGCAAAAAAGCCTGAAATTTTTCCGGGTGATCCTGTTTCATCGCTTGGGACTGGTCATGGCCACTGACCAGCACCACCGGCAGATCAGTTTGTATTTTGCGCAAAGCCGACAGGGTTTCCCATCCATCCATATCCGGCATGGTAAGATCAGTAATCGCGCAACAGAACCGATTCGGATGTTTGCGAAACAAGGCCACGGCCTCCAGTCCGCTTGAAGCGGAAATCGGGGAAAACCCTAAACGCTTCAGCATGAACTCACCCATTTTTCGCACGGCATCTTGGTCATCCACCAGTAGCACTGTACCGCCCTTTTCAACAGATTGCCCTGTTTGTATTGGATCAGACTGGGTTGCGATCGTATCTTCCTGTGTCGGCAGATAAATGCGAACACTTGTGCCGCAATCTTTTCTGTTTTCAACAAAGACAGCTCCTTCCCATGATTTGACCAGCCCCAGAATAACGGGAAGCCCCAGGCCTCTGCCCGTGAATTTGGTAGTGAAAAAAGGATCAAACAGTTTTTCCATGTTTTGTTCATCAATACCGGTTCCTGTATCCGCCACCTCCAGGCAGGCATACATGCCGGCTTCGGGATGCCAGTCTGCCGGGGCAGTGCCAATCACGGGAATATCAGAATCAGGGATCACGCTAATGGATAATCTGATCCGGCCGATATCATCCCCAATTGCTTCTGCGGCATTGGTAATCAAGTGGGTCAAAATGACTTGCATATGATTTACATTTGCCCTTATTGCCGGCCCGACAGGCATAAAATCTGTTTCCAGGGTAACGCCCCCGGGAATTGTGGTCCTCAGCATGGGCAGGTACGACGCGCATAGTCTTGATAGATCCAGTAGACTGGTTTCCCCGCTCCCCTGGCCCAGATAGGTTAACATCAAGCCACTTATTTCCGCAGATTTCCGGGCGGCAAGCATGGCTTCAGTCAGGTTATCATGGGATACCGCACCAGCCGGGGTATCTTCCAAAGCAAGTTCCAGGTTGCCTATGACCACATTGAGCTGGTTGTTGTAATGGTGGGCGATGGCTCCGGCCATACGGGCCAGACTATCCGTTTTCTGGGCATGTTGAAGCTGTTTTGTCAAGGCAATCCGGTCTTCTTCCAACTTCTTATAATCAGATATATCCTTGATATTGCCTATTACTTTGATGACCCGCCCGTCTTCCAGGACCGGCCACCCCATGGTGCGAACCCACACCCTGCGATTTTGGTATGTTGCAATACAAAACTGCATATCATAGGGGATTTTATCCTTTATACACTTCTGAAAGGCGTTCCATATGACGGGCTGATCTGCCGGGTCATAACATTTCAAGCTGTTTTCAGGAGAACACTTTTCATGATTGCCGGGATCAAGTCCATGGATGCGATATGTCTCAGCCGTCCAGGTCATGGTTTGCTTCTCCACATCCCATTCCCATCCCCCGATCTTCGCCATTTTCTGGGTGTCATCCAGGAGGTGTTCACTCTGTTCAAGCTGTTTGGTTCGCTCTTTTACCAGGGACTCAAGGTTGTGCCGGTATTTTTCCAACGCATTGTTTTTGATCTGCAATTGTTCTTTCTGCCAGAGATTTTCCATATTTATGGTCATGGCGTTGGAAAAATTGCTGACAAACGGGGAATAAAGGGAAAATGTATCCGGTTCATCAATTTCAAGGATCAAAAATCCAAAAAAATGAGCCGGTGTATTTAAAAAATAGGTTTCATGATTTTCATCGCCATCGAAACGGCACATCATTTCTTCATCCGGGCTAACTGACCGGGATACGATATCACAGCCCTCACAGAATCCGGATAACAGATCACCGGACGGGTGCTGTTCACCACAAAGGCAGATACAGCACCTGACGACTCCGGGAACCTTTTTCAGCACCTGGGCGGAGAAGTCGCCCAATTTTTTATTGGAGGGAAAGACATGAAGGATGTTTTCTGCCGTAGAGATCTGGCCGATGATCTTGATATTTGCTTCCATATCCCCCCTGTTCTTTTTTTATTCACGACCTGCTAA
>CAZQIX010000113.1:0-4721 GCA_964593855.1 uncultured Desulfobacula sp.
CCCAATACCCTTTTTTGGAAGCTTTTAGGGTGAATTTGCCGGCCGGTCCTTGAAGGAAATAAAAACCATCGGATTCCGTCATGGTTGCGGAGAAATCATTTCCGATAATGATGCTGACGCCTTCAAGTCCACGGTTGCTGTCCGATACAATACCGTCGACCGTACCGGAATAAGGGGCGACCGGCAAGTAGACGGCGAGTTTGTATCCGGTGCCCATGCCGTAAACGAGTGGGTCTTTGTTTTTGATCCGGATATAATAAATTGCTTCTTTTGTCGGTCTGAAGGACATGAGCCCGATTCCGCTGGAGAGCGTATGATGCTGTTCTTTCAGCAAGGTGGTCTGATCAGAGTCGAAAAGGGAAATCACTGTTTCAGCGTTTTCTTCCGGGTCATAGGTTTTGATTTCAACGGCTCCGAATCCCACTGTGGTAAAAAACCTTATCCAATCTTCGTCTCCGGGGTCATGGAAATTGTGGGATTGATAACTTGTTGAAAAAAGATAAAAAACGGAAGCCATATCAGGCGAACTGTCATCCTCATAAGCATCCGGCAGCGATATATCGCCTTGGACGGCGGCGCACATCAGGTAAGCTCCAAGAATAAAGCAGCATACCGTCCAGCCCATTATTCTGTTGGACATATCCGCCCTCCCGCGGCTTACAGATGGATAACGACAGAGCACAACACGCTGTGCTCGTCAACATTCATGTCGGAGAAAGAGCTTCCGGTTTCAATGGCCCGCACATTCTTGCCGAACCGGTATTGATAAGCCATGTCAAACGCCAGCCATTTATAGACCAGACCGGATCCCAGGCTCATCCCGAAAAAATCGTCGGGGCGGCCGTCATCGGGTTCAGGGTCGTAAAACAGCCCAAAACGGAGAGGAATGGTCGCTTTCCCGCCGATAAAAAGATATTCCATTCCTATTCGAAGTTGGGTCGTGGGATCAATGTCTGTTTCGTGGATGGCCTTGCCGGACACGGGACTGATTTTGCGTCCGTCGGAAGTGACGATATAATAATCGTCCCAAAGCGTTCCGTAGATGTCCAGTCCCATGGAAAAGGCATCGCTGAAACGCATGGCCAGCCCCAGGCCAAAGGACGTGGGCATGTTCATGGTTTCATGGAACAGGCTGACGGTTTCTTTTCTGATCGGGTTCTGTTCAAAACGATAAGAATGAATTCGCTCCAGATCTGCTTCAAATCCTGATTTGAAAACGCCGCCGAGAGTCAGGACCGGGTTGATGGCCCACAAAAATCCGAGATTGCAATTCAGGCCCTCGAAGCTGTATCGGTCGGTATGTTCGACATTGGATACATAAGAGCCGGAGGGCCTTTTAACCTCCACAATCTCTGAATAATTTGTCTGCCAGGAGTTCGAATGGAAATAATTTCCCCACAGATTGACCGCTATTCCCAGGGACAGCCAGGGCGTCACCTGCACGGCAAAAGCCGGAGACAGGGCGTAAAGATTTCCGCTCTGGTTCATCTGATAGGTATTTTGGGATTTGTAGGTATTATAATTTTTTTCAAAATCAAGACGCATTCTTTTATTGAAATTGAACAGGTGTTGATCGTTCAAGGATAGGATCATGTTCCGATTCAGAAACCGAAACGGCCAGGCGACACTGATATAATTGAGATTGGCGGTATCAATATCGAATTTTCCAGCTGATTCAGGTAATGCCGCATAATCCGTTCGTTCATACCGTTTCACGAAAGCACCCACACAGGACATTTCCGGTTTTTCAAGCTGAACCAATCCGCCCGGATTCCAGGATGCGGCGGTTGCATCATCGGCAATCGCGATGAAAGCGCCTCCCATTCCCATGGCCCGTGCCCCCGATCCCACCGGATTCGGGGAGGAGGGAAGCATGATGCGCTCGTCGATTTCATTTACAATGGGTTGGGCAGAGGCCTCAGATAGGTCATTCAGCCCCAAAAGCAGCAATATGGCCAAAACGAGTCGTTTCATGGTGTTGGTTCCGGAATCATATTCCTTTCCGTTTGTTTCGGTATTTCTATATGCATCTCATCATCTTGAGAAGGTATAGGTTCCATGGTTGGTTCCCGCGCTTGTATTGAGGACAAAATGGTCGGCATCGCCCGTGACGGTTCCGACCCAATTGGAAAGAATCCCGTTGAAATTAATGGATAACACCGTCCCATTTATCATCCATGTGCCGTTTCCCCCGGCATTGACCTGACCGTCGGCATCGTTGACCCGGAATGTATGGGTACCGTCATCATTGAAGGCGATCCATCCGCTTCGGCTGACCCCGTCCCTGCGTTTTCCGGAAAAATTGTAGGTGCCGTTCGGCAGCTTTTCAGCCTCTTCAATTTGAAAAACCCACAGTTTGGCCGAATAATTTCCTTTTAAGTTAAAATTGTAACTTTTCTGATCAGCATTGGGCTTGTTTTTTATTTTGACGGTCACGTTTGTGGATTGATCCTGGGTCCCGTGGTTCACGGCCAGAAAGCAAAGGGAATCGTTTCCGTCGAGACCGCTGAGATCCAGGGTGTCACCGCTTTTCAGCGATCCCAGAAGATCCGGGATGCCGTCTCCGGGCATACGTTCCCCAGTCCGGCCCAGCTTGTAGATGTTCACGGATGTGTTGCCGCCTCCGCCGGCTTCGATGGTGAGGATGTCATAAGTCGCAAGTTCCTGGGCGTCTTTTTTTTCAGCGATTTGGTCCAGGGTGTATTTTTTCAGGAACGAGTTCATTGAAAAAGCTGTCCAGGCCGCGAATTGTTCGTAAACATCTTTTAGGGACAATCCGAGTTTTTCAGTGATAAACCCGTCCAGTCGGGATAAAGGTTCTCCTGAAGCGACGTATGCCACCATCTGCGCAAAATCAAGGGTCTTGACCTCCACGAGATACTGGACAAAAACCGAGGCCGCATACTGATATTCCTTGTCTCCCCAACCGGTCGGGATACCGGTATGGTTGATGGGGTAACGCAGAAAATCCGCCTTGATATCCCTCTGATTGCCGTTGAGTTTTCGTCCCGGCCAAGCTGCCCTGAAGCCTGCATACTCGGCGCAGGCCTCCATCCACCACAAGTTGGCGCCCTTTGAAAATCCCCGAATACTGTAATATTCGGCCTGCAGTCGGTGAAACAATTCATGGGCGATACTGCCGTATGTCATGAAGTCGGGAGAATCGAAATCACTCAGATACAAAGTGGGCAGATGGATATTTTCCCAGATTTTTTCATAATTGGGGTCACCGCCCAGGGTTACCCACCATGAGTCGATTTTGACGGTAATGGGATTTTTGGATGTTCCCCACAAGAGACCGGGTTTGTTGATAGGGTCTTTGAAACCAAGCGTGTTCACATAATTCTGCAATGCGGTTTCGTGCAGGTTCCCCACATCCTGAATAAATTTCGGATGGCCGGACGTATAGGCGGAGATGGGGTAGAAAGGGCTTTTATAAGTGGTCTTGGCCCAACTTGGATCATTGAAATTCGTGCTTTCTTCAATGGCGGATCTGCTGTAAAGGAATCTGAAATTGCCTTTCGGGGTCACATAAACGTCATTGAGCAGCTTTTCCCCCGCCCAGGTCACCGGAATACTAACCGCGGCTACCCCCCCGATCACCAGCCATTCCACAAGGGTCAGATGGTCCGTATAAAAACGGAGGGTCTGGTCCTCGGTGTTCACTTGGAATGGCAAAGGAAGCCAGTACTGTTCGGTTTCATTCCACCGGAGGGCCATGAGCTGGTCTTCGGCAGCATAGTCCGGGCTGAGCTGCTCAGGATCGTACTTCACTTTGATTTCGATAAAATCGCTGAGCTGTTCCAGGCCTTCGATGCTAACGTCATAAGCATTGGCTGACGCAAAGGGCTGAATGGCAGTGGGCGGGGCATGGGTAATGCCTGAAATCGACAATGTCCTGGTTTCATCCAGAAAATCAGAGGGTAGCGTGACGGTGATTTCGTCATTGTATGAAACGCTCTGCTGCTCGGAGGACGGCTGGACGCTTTGGGTGATCAGCAACGTGGACGTTGTTTGTTCCACCGTAAAATTTACGGGGTTACCGGCCAAGTTTCCCGCTTTCAACTCTATATAACCGGATTGGGCATTCAGGGGCACGGCAATCTCAAAAACAGTATCCGACAGACCGCTCAGATATATTTCTTCGTCGTTGTAATAGGCTTTCAGCTGATTGGGAGCGCCCACGGAATTTTCCAGCTGAAGGCGGACATAAGACCCGGCAGGGCCTGCTTGAGGATAGTAATCAACGATATAAAGTTCTGAGGGGGCATCACCGGCCATAAGACGGATGGTGTAACGCGCAGCGATAACACTTCCGGCGGCATCCGTCACATTCAGCCCGTTCAAATCGAACCGGGTGGCTGTTCCCCAGTCATCAGGCAGGTCCTGTAGCGTATCCGCCATATAATCGGATATCGTCACCCGATTGGTAAACTGCCAATAGGCGGCAATGGTGGCCTCATTGTTGGGGTCGTAAGACGGGCCGTCGGGCGCATAGTTTTTGATCACGTCCACTAACATGGCAATGACTTTACCGCGGCTTTTGCCTTGAGTCAGCAGCCCGACCCAAAAGGCCATCCCTTCAGCATCGGTTGACATATCTTTGTTCAGGGTATTCCAGTAAATGTGGGCAATGAACGCTTCGTCCGTATTTAAACTGGTTCCGAAATAATTTCTGGCCGCATCCGTATTCAGCATGGCGGTGGCCGTGGTGACGATAT
>CAZQIX010000114.1:0-1432 GCA_964593855.1 uncultured Desulfobacula sp.
TAGGTCCAGCCGGCCATGTGCACGGGGCCGGTAAAATCCCTGTAATCCGCCAGTATGGCTTCGGCCCGGCCGATGACGGCTTTTCTGAATCCCGGGTCTTCGGGGTGTTCATCCACGGAAATCACGATGGCGGCCGTGTTGCCGTCCGGCGACACCAGGTTTTGCCGGTACAGGGGGTTGCCGACCGCCTGTTGTCGCAGGGCCTCCAGGCCGGGGCCGTCCTCGGGGATGGTTTCCAGAAATTTCCGGACGTAAAAGAAATCATCTTCCCCGATGGTGTCATCCACGTTGGCCAGGCTCTTGATGTCCCGGATCCCTTCGATGCCGGACAGATCTTCGGTGAGGCGCTGCAATGACGTCAGGTTGGGCCGGGTGAACAGATTGTCTTTTTGGAATGCGACAATGAAAAATTCGTCGTTTCCGAACACGGTTTTGAGCTGTTCATAAAACCGCACGTCCGGGTCGTCCTCGATGGTGAAATAATCCACATTGTCGACGGTTTTGACCTCGGGCAGACGGATCAGGAAAGGGACGGCGGCCAGGATGGACAAAAACAGCACCAGGTATTTGCGGGAGACAATCTTTTCAATGATCATATCAGGGCATCCATTGATTTACATACTTGACAAAGCTGCAAAAAAATAAGATGAAACAGGTATCTATGTAGCGGATTTGTAATGCATAGTCAATTCAAAACAAGGCCACCTCCTATGATTGATAAATGCGTTCAGTATGACCGGTTCAGGTTCGGCATCGTCAATGATCCGGACACCCTCAAAGACACCTTTCGCATGCGCCATGAAGTCTATGTCCAGGAATTCGGGTTCGAACGGGCCGAAGACCACCCGGGCGGCCTTGAAACCGATGATTACGAGAATGAATCCGTGCATTTTGCCTGCCTGAACGAGAGCGATTCCGTGGTGGGCACCATCCGCCTGGTCATGGATTCTAAAAAAGGCTTTCCCATCGAGCACGCCACCCCGACCTCGTTTGTGGGGGAAAAGCCGGACCGGTCGAAAATCGGGGAGATTTCCCGGCTCACCGTGAGCAAGGACCTGCGCCGGAGAAAGGAAGACGGCATGTACGGGGTGGAATCCTATCTGAAACAAAAGGAAGGCGGGATCCTGCCGGACGACGGCACCATCCCGGATGAACTCAAAGGCCGGAAAAACCCCATCATCGTGCTGGGCCTCTACCAGGTCATGTATCACGAGAGCCGGCGGCGGGGCCTGTCCCACTGGTACATGATCACGGAAAAAAAGATCTATTACGCCCTGAGCAAATACGGATTTGTCTTTCACCAGATCGGCGACCCGGTCCAGTACCATGGCGAGCGCATCCCCTACCTGGGCATCATCGAGGAAATCGAAACCGAACTGATCAAAAACAGCCCGGACATGCTGAAAATCATGCTGGCCGGCCTGGAAAAAGA
>CAZQIX010000114.1:1532-4650 GCA_964593855.1 uncultured Desulfobacula sp.
CCGATGGTTTCAAACAGCAGAAAATCCTCGTAAAACCAACGGTATTTCGGATGGATGGTGATGACGATGTCGTCCGCGTCCAGATGCCGGGACGCATATTCATACAGGATTTTATTGCCCAGCATGGGAATGGTCATGGTGTTCATCTTAAATGAAGGATCGGCCGCCAGGTGGCCGGCTTCCACCAGGAACCGGCCCCGGGACCGGAGCGCGTCCAGCTCTTTTTTGAACGCCGCGTCCATGGGCAGACCGCCTTCAACGGAATCCGGGAAAATGCTGACGGCGTAGATGAGTTTTTCAGCCTCGGCTTGCGGCTGCTTGAGCATGCCGATGAAAATCCGGGCGTCCGGATGGCAGTGCTGGGGCGCCAGCCGGAAAGGCGTGGGCCCGGGCCGGGTAAATCCGGTTCGGACAAACACCCGGTACACCAGGTTGAAGGCCGCCATATATTCCTGGGGCGTGGCCGCGGCCCGGAACGTGATGCCGTCCAGGGCCAGTTTCAGCTCGGGCAGAAAAAAACGCAAAAGCCTCAACCGGATTTTTTCCGGCAAGGCTTTGTAGATTCTTCGTTTGATTAAATGGGTGGTGATGGTTTTCATCCCGCCTCTGTAGCACAGGCGGAATTATTTTGCCATGGGAATTTTTCTTGTCGGAAATGGCGGCTTCAAAAATGGTATTTCATATTCAAGAAGAGCTGATCGTTTTCATCATACCGGCCCATGATGGTGTCCGGATCCCCCCCGAAAATATTCAGGCCCAGCATCACATCCAGATTCCGGATATAGGTATAGCTCAGGCGGGGCGACAGGTAATAGGAACCGTCGTTCAGCATCTGCGTGAACTGCAGGCCGGCCGTGAGCCAGTCCGCGCCCAGGTCCTTTCGGATCTCACCGATGATCGAGTAATTGTCGGAATCCAGATACAGGATGGACGGGTCGTAATCGAAAATATGCTGATGAGCCAGTTGAAGGTTCATGTACCACTGGTTGACGCCCAGATAATCCAAACCCACCACCCAGAATGACGAAGGGCGCCGGACCGATGTCAGATCCCCGGTCAGGAACGACTCGTTTTCCTTGAAGACCGCTTCCCCTCTCAGACCGAACGCCCGGGCCACGGTTTCAAACTCGAACCCGGCGATATGGGTGCGCCTGTATTCGGTTTCAATGGTTTCGTCAGCCAGGACCAGACCGGCCGGATCGGATAAGGCGGCCTGGATATCGTCGGCATCATTGAGCGCCAGATTTTTGACGGGAAAATTTTTGAAATACGGCAGATCCTCATTGGCATAGTGATAGGTGAACCCGAAGTCCACCCGGCCCAGGGTGCCGCCCACGCGCAGGGCATATTCGAAACTGTCCGTCCCGGAATCCGGCTCTGTCTCCCGCACGCCCAGAGCCTCATCAAAATAGGATTTCAGCCCATCCGGCAGAGGAGCGCTTTGGATATCTTTTTTGAGGTGGGAAAACACGGCCCAGTCCGTATCCATATAATGGAATCGGGAGGGCTCGAAAAAGGGGATGAACACCCCTTCGACAAAGAAATCGTTTTTGCGGAACGTGAGATCCGCCATCCAGATGGGGATCTTGCGCTCTTCATAGGGCGGGACGATGAATTCCATGCTGTTTTCCGGGTTCAGGGTGTCGATGGGGCTGATCTGGTCCGCCTTTCCCCATCGCCGGATCTGCTTTCCCACGGACATTTCCAGAGCGCCGGTCCGGTGCCGGACATACAGCTCGTGCAGTTCCATATCGTATTCTTCGGTGATATCCCGTGAGCCGAAATACAGGTAGTCCGACAGGCCGGAAACGGTCAGTGAACCGTAGTCCGCCTTGACCAGCACCCGGTTCCGGAACGAAGTCTCGTTTTCATGGCCCGGATCGCCCTGGGTGTCTTTGGACACACGGCCCTGGACATATCCGGACAAGGATATCGACTCGTCCAGGATGGGTTTGGGCTTCAAGCCCGATTGCTTTGCCTTGCGCACCGCGTCCGCATCCAGGCTGACCAGCAGAATGGGCTCGATCTTCGGCGATCCGGCCCGGACATCTTCCAACGCGCCCAGCACGCCCAGGAAAAGGAACAGAACCAAGGTCACAGCCGGTATTTTGATGAGTGTCTGTTTCATTCTTCGTCCTCCGATGAATTTTCAGACAACAGGCAAATGCAACATTGATGCCGGAGACAAGTCAAATCCATGGATACGGGCAACCGGCCGGCGGCTAAAAGTTCTCCAGAGCGGCCTTGGACACCTTGTCCGGCGTCAGATCCGTATTGTAATCAATATGTTCCAGAATGATATGGGTCTTGTGGCGCTTGACCAGATCCTCCATCACGATCACGGTTTCCGTCCAGATGTCCTGCCGTTTTTCCAGGCCGAGGACCTGATAGGTCTTGATATGGGTCCCGGATTGGTCGTGATAATCCGCCGAAAGGGTCACCAGGGAATCCTTGGCAATACGCGAAACAACCAATGAATACTGGGAATCCACCTTGTCTTTGGGCCGGGTTTCCAGAACGTGGCAGTCGATGTTGTCCACCCGGGTTTCGCCTTTGAGGGCATACGCATAATGGTCGACCGGATGACGCTCCATGTCTTCGTAAGTGAAATCGCTGTTCACAAACTGGTGGGATTTCTGGGAGGCCACGATCCTTCTGGAGCGCCGGAGGGCCGGCAGATAAAGAAACTGCTCGGTTTCGTATCCGGGCTGTTCAATGGTCAGAAACCCGGTGCCGTTGATGTCCGCCGGGGCCGTAAACCGCAGCAGCTGCCTTTCCAGACCGTCTTCGAGGACCCGCAGCACCGTGAAGGTCCTGGAGCGCTTGTTTCCCTTGTCGTTTTCCAGGATCATGGTGGCGGTGGAAATGGAATTTCGGCCCCGGTCCCTGTCAAAAACCTGTCGCGCCAGGGATTCTCCCGTCAACGGCTCCGCGGCCGACGATTGGACAAAGCCCGCCGGTCCGGCAAACAGAAAGGCCGCCACCCAGAAAACCAGCACCCTGCTTATCGACATCCTGATCATTTCTTCCCTCCTTGATGGGTTTTCTTTTGCTGTATCCTGATTTGTTGTATCATACTATGTCAGTAATTCAACGTTTATCCAAGCCTTTTTCATTG
>CAZQIX010000115.1:0-4488 GCA_964593855.1 uncultured Desulfobacula sp.
AAAAAATGAAGACCGGATCAACCGGATCATGAATTCAAGGCAGTTCGGCAACGGTCCCTGGCCATGGGCCGGTTTCTCCATGAACACCGGCGACGGTCAGGCCGTGGACCGGAATCGCAACCGATTTTTATTGACTCACCTGGAAATGGATCTGTACCCTGGCTGGCGGATCATCAGCCTGAGAGAATACAAAGACATACAAAAACTGATGTCCGAACCATTTGTCAAGGTAGTCGGACCCGCCATCACATCCATACTTGTGCTGACCGGTTTGCTGGTGCTGATTCTCTACCATCTGGGCGTCAAAGAAATCACCAAACGGAAAAAAGTGGAAAAAGAACTGCGGCTCAGCGAGGAGCGTTACCGACTGATCTACCATAAAACCCCGGTGATGCTCCACTCCATCGATACCAAGGGAATCATCATCCATGTATCCGATCACTGGGTGGACGTCATGGGATATGCCCGGAATGAAGTGGTGGGGCGCGCCCTCATAGATTTTTTCACTGATGATTCGCAAAAATACGCGACTCAGGTGGTTTTCCCGGAATTTTTCAGCTCCGGATTCTGCAAAGATATTCCCTATACCTATGTCAAAAAAGGCGGGGAAACCATGGATATTCTCCTGTCCTGTTATGGTGTTCGGGATGAGGCGGGCAAAATTCTCCGATCTTTGGCCGTAAGTGTAGATGTCACGGAAAAAAACCGGGTTCAGAAAGATCTGCAAATCGCCAAGGAAAAGCTGGCTCAGTATTCTCTCGACCTGGAGCGCCAAGTTACGAAAAGAACGGCGCAACTCGAACGTGCCCAGGCAAACCTTAAAAATCTATCCAAAAATATCATCGCATCCCAGGAAAGGGAAAAAGCTCTGATGGCAAGGGAACTGCATGACCATCTCGGGCAAGTTCTGACGGCTCTCAGGATTGATGCCGTCTGGATAAAACAATATTTTTCCAGGCTCGATGAAAACGCTCATCAGAGGTCATTGAAAATGTGTTCCCTCATCGACGCCGCCATAGAAGATGTCCGTGACATGGCTTATCGACTGAGGCCTCGTGTTCTGGACGATCTGGGCCTTTCCGACGCTCTGGAATCTCTGGTGACGGATTTTGAAAAAAGATCGGATATTTCATGCGTATTTCGAGGGGGCTCGATACCGAAAATCGATGATACATTGGCCACGGCATTATATCGAATCGGACAGGAAGCCCTGACAAATGCCCTTCGGCATTCAAGGGCCACTACGATAACAGTTGACCTTTCCACGGATGAGGAGGGCATTGTGCTGACCATTGAAGATGACGGAGAAGGGTTTGAAGGGGCAATTCGAAAAAAAACCGACGGATTCGGTCTGGAAGGGATGAAGGAGCGAGCCAATCTCGTGGGCGGGCGCCTGGACATTTCAAGCCGAAACCCAAGTGGAACCATCGTCTGCTGTAAAGTCAAAGCCGAGAGAGAACCATGATCAAAGTCCTTCTTGCAGATGATCACAGCATTGTCAGAGAAGGCTTGAGAAAAGTCCTGGAAGACAGTGGGGAGATAGAGGTGATCGCCGAGGCCCCGGACGGAGAATCCGCCGTTGAACAGGCCATCGAAAAAAAACCGGATGTAGCCGTCATCGATATTTCCATGCCGGGCATGGACGGTCTTGAAACCGTCAGCCGAATCCGCGCCTATTGTCCGAACATACCTGTTCTCATCCTGACCATGCATGATGAAGAGCAATATGTGATACGAGCCGTCGAAGCCGGTGCCATGGGATATGTGACCAAACAGGCGGCCCCCGAACAGTTGGTGACGGCCGTAAAAAAAATCCACGGCGGCGGACGATACTTAACGGAAAAAGCCAGTGAGGCGCTCGCCCTCAAAGTGATCCGGGGCAGCAAATCAAGGACATCCACCGAGTCTCTATCCATGCGGGAGCTTCAGGTACTGCGCAAGCTGGCCCTGGGCGCCACCAATCGGGAGATAGCCGTTGCTTACAACATCAGTGTCAAAACCGTTGATACCTATCGGTCCAGGATACTGAAGAAACTCAATCTGAGAAACAATGCCGAATTATCACGCTACGCCATCCAGAACAAATTGGTAGAAATCTGAGTCAGCGGTTCAACTGATCAAAATTCAAAAATATTTTATTCAAGGTGGCGCGACATTGGGCGATTTCCGCTTCACCGATACCCTGCTCCGCTTCCTGAAGCAATTCTTCGACAATGGCGAGCAAGTGGGGTTTGAATTCTTTGGCCTTGTTGGTCAGGTAAACCAACTTGCTTCGTTTGTCGTTACGATCGGGGATTCTGAGGACAATGTTCTTTTTTTCCAAAACATTCAGCAAGCGGGTAATGGCGGCCTTGTCTTTGACCGCTATATTGGCTAGCTCCTGCTGTGTCTGACCGTCTTTTCGATACAGATGGACGAGAATGCTCCACTGCTCATAGCTCACGTCAAACCCGGAATCTGAAAATTTATTGGTCAGTCGTTTCATGATGGCCCGGGATGTTCGGCCCACAAGATAGGCAATAGAAGAGTCGATGACTTTCTCAAATATATCCATGCAATCCGTTCTTTTCATTATCCATCATCATTGCAATAACCGGTGGACATTTATCGATATGCCCTCCACTGTGAAGCAGGCTGTTTTTGATTCTACTATTGTATAAAATCGTTGATGTTGCAACCAAATTTTTCCCCGAAATTAAAAAAGTTTCCCATGTCGACAACAGGTTGTCCGGGGAAACTTTTTAAAACGGCTATGAGGTGGTTGTATCGGATCCGATCAGCAAGACATCACGCGGGTTTGCGGTTGGAATTCCTTCGGATGTAAACGATCCAATGCCCGCTGAGAACGTAAGAATAAAGCCAGGTACCCAGAAAGATCAAAATAAAGGCTTTAATGATATCGCCGGTACTCCCGTCAAGGGAAAAACCGGGGACATAACCGAAAAGAATCGGACCAAGATAAAGGAATTTGGCGAACTTGAAGGATGTAAAAGCGGTTTTCCACATGTTGGCCTTGGCAATGGTGGCGCCGGCAAAAGCGGCGATGCACACCGGGGGCGTGATATTGGAATCCTGGGACAGCCAGTAGACGATCATGTGGGCGGCAATCTGGTTGACCCCCAGATGGGTCAGGGCCGGAACCGCCACCACGGCCGTGACCAGATAGGCGGCCGTGACCGGAACCCCCATGCCCAGAACTAGGGAGGCCAGTGCCACCAGCAGAATGGTCAGCAAAAGGGAACCCCCGGCCAGTTCGATCATTATGTCGGCAAAAGTCAACACCAACCCGGAATAGGTGAGTACGCCGATGATAATACCGATAACTCCGACGGTGGCACCTATTTTAAGGCTGTTTTCCGTTCCCTCCCGTGCGGCCTCGATAAAGCGGCGGGGAGTGATCCGGGTGTCCTTTCGGACAAAACTCACGGCAATGCAGGATGCAAGCCCGAGAATGGCCGAATAGCCGGGTGAATACCCGTAAAGCATGAAAATGGTAATGACCACCAGGGGAATGATATAAAACCATTCCTTCTTAAAGATCTCCATGGCGGAAAACGGGGATTTTTCACCCACGATATTATCAATCTTGGCCTCGTAATGAACCATGCAGAACACGGAAAAAAAATACATCAGGGCTGGGAAAATAGCGATCAGCATTATCTTTGAATACGGAACGCCGGTCAGCTCGGCCATTATGAATCCTCCGGCCCCCATGATCGGAGGCATGAACATCCCGCCGATGGAGGCCGCAGGCTCGATGGCCCCGGCAACGTGGGGTCGGAAACCCGCCTTTTTCATCATGGGAATGGTAAACATGCCGGTGGAAACAGTATTGGCAATGGCTGATCCGGAAATGGAGCCGAACAGGCCGGAGGCGATAACGGACACCTTTCCCGGGCCGCCGAGCTTATGCCCGACTGCAGCAAGAGGCCAGTCAATGAAAAATTTCTGAGCCCCGCTTTTTTCAAGAAAGGCGCCGAACAGGACAAACAAAATCACATAGGTGGCCAGCACATTGGCCATGATGCCGAAGATACCGTCACTTTTGTAAAAAATGCTGACACACAGTTCTGTAAACGGAGCTCCCGCGTGAGATATCAGATCCGGTGCCAGATAGCCGTAAACCCCGTATAGCAGCGCGACCACGCCGATAATCACAAAGATGTTTCCCACGACCCGCCTGGCCAGTTCGATTCCGATCAGCACACCAATGACGGCAAATACCATGTCGGTTCCGGTTTCAGCGCCGGTTCGGTAGTTGATGACCTCGAAATTATACATCCAGTAGGCGATGGATACCACGGAAAGAATGATCAACAGATAATCCACTACCCGCATGACAACGGATTTGGATCGATACAGCAAAAATACAAGAATATAGGTCAATATGACGTATATACCCCTGTGATATTGGGTGGCCATGGGCTGGATGACCGCGGCATAGGAATAAAAAAGGACCAAGGCGATAGAACAGGCATCAAACAAGAT
>CAZQIX010000116.1:0-4386 GCA_964593855.1 uncultured Desulfobacula sp.
ATTAAGGAGATTAAATGAAAGTAACGATGATGGTTTGCACCGATGCTGTTGAGGTGATCTGGAATGCTTTCAGATTGGCCAACATAATGCTTGAAAATATGGAAGATGTTAGCATCTTCTTGAACGGGCCTTCTGTAAAATATGAAGATTGGGACTCTGAGAAATTCCCTCTCAAAGAATTAGCCAAAGTCTTTACACTTTCCGAAGGGCGGTTATTTGCTTGAGGCAAATTACTGGACCTTCATGGAGTGAAGGAAGGATGTCATAAAAGGGGAACTCAGAAAGACCTTTATGCCTTGATGAATGATTGTGACAAATTACTTTCATTTTAAATTTGCTGCACATGATCCCCGCCACCGGTGTGCTGAAGCCGCAACGGTGAAATCAACCGGCCGGTAGCTTTCCCAGAGGTCGGGAGCAAGGATGGGATGGATAACCACGGTATCACATGAACTGGAAGACAAAATGCGTGCGCACTATTTTCAACATGTTCCATTTGAAGGCCTTGGAAGCATTGCATCTTGGATGCATTCAAACGGCTACGAGCTTACCGGCACAAAATTCTTTGAATCAGCAGATTTGCCTGACCCCAAAGCAATCGAAATGCTTGTGATCATGGGCGGGCCGATGAGCGTAAATGATGAAGATGAATTCCCTTGGCTCGCCCTGGAAAAACAGTTTGTTCGTCAAATCATCGAGTCGGGGAAACCTGTTCTGGGTATATGCCTCGGAGCCCAAATAATTGCCAACGCAATGGGTGCGAAAATCTTTCCCAACCCCGTAAAGGAAATCGGCTGGTTTCCTATCCATAGGGCCCCCTCTGAAGGCGGGTTGGTCTTCAATTTCCCTATTTCACAGACAGTGTTTCATTGGCATGGAGAGACCTTTGATTTGCCGCCCGGTGCGATACGGCTTGCCAAGAGCGATGGTTGTGAAAACCAGGCCTTTCAACTTGGAAAGCGGGTAATCGGCTTGCAGTTCCATCTTGAAACGACGCAGAAATCAGCAGGAGAAATAGTCTCAAATTGCCGCGACGAATTGGTTCCATCAAAATACATTCAAACGGAAAAAGAGATCCTTTCGGCCAGTTTAAGCCTTTACGAATCGATAAATGAACTGATGAACAGCATTCTATCTTTTTTACAACGAGGCTATGATTGACGAATAAGGCAGATCGTTTGGAGAATGGACATGGCCGTTTCGCTGACCGAGCAGGGCAAAAGACACCGGAAAGGACGGACATCATTGCAATCGTCCGCCTGGCAGGCGATGAACAGTTTTGTTAGGATGGGGAACAACAACGATCCACCATATAGCTTTTGGCCACGAAGCCGCTGGGCCGCTATTTCAAGCGAAGCCCCAACCCATGGGGCCTCCAGGCAGGGGTAAAGAACCTCTCCAAACCACCCAGCAGAAAAATGAACACTATAAATCAGCGATAGTTGAAGGGAAAGATCCGGCCCGGTGTATTTCGGACAGTTTCGCAGGCGGCTTCCAAAGTGTTTTTCGCAAGGAATTGAAAATGGTCCAGGTCAAGCGTCGAAGCCGCCTTCCGAATGTCGTTGTCCCAGGCTTTCAATAGCTCGGAATCCGGCCGGGACCGGTCCGGCATCCGGGAGAGCGGCAGCAGGGCCATGACCCGGATGGTGGGCCCGGCTGACGGGGCCATGCAAAGCGCCAGGCACTGGTTCATCAGATTTCCGGCCGAATCGGTTTCGCCGAGATCCAGGGCGATGCGGCCCAGATTGAATGCGATCAACTGCCATGGATGGGGGCTGTCCCAGGTGCTCTCAAAGCGTTGCGCCAGGGCATGGAGCATGCTTTCCGCGCCTGGATGTCCGGGCCGCTCCGCCAGAAACCGGGCCACCAGGGCGATTTCCCATTCGCTGAAACGAGACGCAGCGTTTTGAACGACATGATCCGTCAGACGGTCCGGGTTCGAAAGGCCCAGATATCTGGCCAGACTGATGTCGGCTTCCTCGATCCTGCCCGCGTCCAGCAGGGCATAGGTCAGATAATTGTACTGTCTGCGCCATTCTTCCCGGTATTCCGGCACACAATCTTCACCCAGAGCTATACGGGCTTTTCGGGAATAGGAGACCGTCCGGTCCAGACAACTTGGTCCGCAAAAGGCAAAATGCTGCATCAAGGTCCCGTAGAGCCGTCCCAACATCAGGTCGGCCCGGCACCCGAATTCGCATTTGCGGCTGTAAAGGGTTTCCAGAAGAACCAGAAGCCGGTTCAGATCGTCCGGCAGGTCCCGGCTGAAGCAGAACCGGTTATGCCTTGCCACCAGGGCGTGGTTGTAAAAATCCACCGCGACAGCGATGTCGGCCCGGAACGCTTGTTTCGTCAGTGCCAGTCCTTTTTCTTCCCATTTCCGGGCCTGCCGGATCCGGCCGCCATGATTGGCCAAGGCCAGGGATGCCGTATACCACCGGAAGACAGTCAGAATCGACCGGTCGGACAACCTTTCCAGGGCAGCCTCGGGCACCAGTTTCTGAATGGCGGCGGCATGTTTCAGTTCAAACGATGTGGTTTTCTGTTCAAAGGCCGATGTAAAGGCGGCAAACAGGGGCGGATCGTCTATGATACGTTCCATCAATATGTCCAGGGTCTGGTTTTGCCAGCTCCATTCAATCCATTCCGTCGGCAGAAGGCCGATATTTTCAGCCAGAAGCCGGGGATCTTCAAAACAGGCGGACAGCAGGGGCAGGCGCTCCCTGATGGACGGCGAATAAAAGGAGAACAGCATGTGGGCCTGCCCCAGGGTTGAAACCGGCAGGCAGGTCATGGACGATGATGGGGCCGGTCCGTTGGCTCTGGGAAAGATCAGAGCCTGAAATCCGGCCTGAATCCCCTTGATTTTCCGGTCCAGGTTGCCGACGGCCGTTATCTCCCCCTGATCCGTGATGCCTCCGGTGGCGGCTATGTCCGGTGGAGGGGTCCGGCCGGACAGAACGGCGGCAAAACCCAGGGCCAGAGGCAGCCCCAGGGATGCGCCTTGAATGCGGCCGGAAAGCCGTTGCCCGTCACAGGATACGGGAAGGGTCAGGGGAAAGCAGAACAAACCGGCCTGCCGGTCCTGTCGTCGGACCCTGCTCAGGTTTTCGGCGGCCCGGGCCGCTGATTGGATCGCGGACAAGGCGATTGGATCAAAAAGAGGCAACGCCCAGGACGGCATCAGAAAATCCCTTTCCGGCCCAGGGCGCTCGCCCAGGATGAACCAGCGGACCAAGGTCCGTCCGTCAACGGTCAGGAGCACGGGTACGGCACACCAACAGCCGTCCTGGAACGGTTCGGGCCCAAACCCGAGAAGGTCTTGAAAATCCATCCGGTCCCGGAGAAAAGCACGTATGTCCCGGCCAACCGGCTCCCGTGCCGTCAGCAGCCTTGCCGCCAGGCGCAGATGAAACAGTTTTTGAAGGTCCGGATCATGGGCCAGCCGGTCGTTGACGGTCTGAAAATGATGTTTCAGGGTGGCCGATTCGGCAGCCTCCGGAAACCCGGCCACCGGTCGCCGCATCAGGACTTCTCTGAAATGGTCGGACGGCGACGGGAACGATTCAATGGCGCAAAGGCCGGCCAGATATGCCAGGCAGTCTAATACCATACCGTGTTGCCGTTTCCGTCCTGTTCGGATGCCACAATATGAAGCCGTTCCGAACCGTTTCCGGGCCGGGCGAAGACGGCCTTGAACACAAGGGTTCCGGGATCCACGGAAAGAGTCCCCTTTTCCAGGCCGCGCACGTTTTCATTCACGAGATAACAGGCGAAAGTCGTTTTTTCCAGGTCGGCGGAAAGCCCTTGAAACACCCCTGAAACCGAATATCCGTCATCATTCCGGGTTTCATTGTAAATCACGGCGTAAAACGGAAAAATCCCGGTCAGCCGGCCCTGGTCCATGCGGATATGGGTGGCGGGATAACTCTTTGAATCCTGATCGGCCGCGGCCAGGGCCAGGGCTTCATCCGGAAACCGGAGGGCCGCGAAACAGTCTTCCAGGGTTTCGGGAACCCATGACCATTGGACGCCTCGGACCAAACTCCGGAGTTGCCCCATCCATGATTGCACCTCTGCCGTGGGTTCCGGCGCTTTTTCGTCCATCAGTTCCCGGACCGCCATTTGTGCAAGAACATAACCGGCTTCGATTTCCATTTTCCTGAAAAAATGCCTGGGATCATTTTCTTCCAAAGGCAGGAGGGCCGTGGCCGCCGGGGGCAGATAGCCCTGGTCCCTGTTCATTTTCAAAACATCCGCGATCGTCGGTTCGTCAACCTTTCCGATGCAGGGGCCCAGAAAAGAACGGGTCAGGGAGTAAACATTCCAGGTCTCAATGAAGATCGGCTCTTCATACGTTCCATTGCCGGGGGGTACGATCAGGTC
>CAZQIX010000117.1:0-4171 GCA_964593855.1 uncultured Desulfobacula sp.
CTCAATATGAAATACTGCACGACCTGCATGGCCTGCCGACAAAAAGAGACATGCATTCTGCCTGAAGACGATGCTCATATCGTCGGCAAAAAAATTCAAGAGGCCGATGCCTTGGTCATCGGAACACCTACGCACTGGGGGAACATGTGCGCACCGCTGAAACTGCTTTTTGACCGAAATGTTCCGGTATTTATGGGAGAAAGCCCAAAAGGCATGCCGGTACCAAGGCAAAAAGGAAAGCGGGCCGCAGTTGTGACAGCCTGTACGACACCGTGGCCCTTCAACTTCATTCTTCCCGAGAGCAGGGGCGCCATCCGAGCCGTTAGAGAGGTTTTGCACTATGGGGGTTACAAGATCGTGGGCACCATAACCAAACCGGGAACCAAGAAATCCAAAGACATTTCGTCATCCATAACGGCAAAAGCAAGGCGCCTGGGAGAAAAGCTTATAAAGAGATGATCTTCCAACCCCCACGGTTTGAAAGCCTGAAATCAGAAAAAGATTCACTCGAAGGGATCTTTGGTCTGTACATTTTTCTTCCGGAACTTATGGGGTCAGTATTTGGACAGGAAATAGGGGGTATCTATGACAGAAAAACCCACATATGAAGAGTTGGAAAGACGGATTCAGGATCTCGAGGCGGCGGAATCCATTCATAGGCGTTTAGAAATCACCCTCCGGGAGAATGAAGAGAAATATCGCTCGCTCATAGATGCTTCACCCTTGCCGTTCCTGATAACACAAAACGAGGTCATCGTTTTCGTGAACGCGGCCGCACTCAAACTTTTCGGGCTTGAGGACGAAAGCGCCATCATCGGCTCCCATCCTCAAATCTGGATTCATGACGATTACCGGGAAATTGCTCGTCAGAGGCGTTGCCAAGCTATAGAGACGGGGGATACCGCAGGATCCGCCGAAATGGTACTTGTCGGCAGGGACGACCGGAAGATGACGGTCTTGGCCAATACCGTTCGCATCACACACAACGGCGCCCCGGCGACCCTTTCCGTATTTCAGGACATCACCGAGCGCAGTCGGGCCGAGGAGGAGCTTAAGAGATATGATTGGATTATCGAAAAAGAGATCTTATCGGCCGATTCAACAGACCCGGTGTTCGAGTCTCCTTATGGGGATATCACTGTATATAACGGGAACCGCCTTATCCTGGACGTTGTAAAAAAAGAAAATCTCGAACAGATGGCTTCAGACGTCATGGCGCTGCTGGATACGTCTCTCGCGGTCTATGAATCCAACGGAGACTATGCCTATGCCATCTTTACATCATCCTGGTGCCGGAATCTTGATACGGCAGCTTTCAGGCTATGCGGCACAACCGACGTTAAAAAGGCCCTAGGTTGCGGGAAATGGCTGTGTCATGAGAATTGCTGGAACGATTCAGCCAAGGCAGCCATGGATTCCGGAAAGATTGTCGACATCGAATGCGTCGGTGGCATCAG
Organism: uncultured Desulfobacula sp.; assembly: GCA_964593855.1. Classification (GTDB taxonomy): domain Bacteria; phylum Desulfobacterota; class Desulfobacteria; order Desulfobacterales; family Desulfobacteraceae; genus Desulfobacula. Next base: position 1,458 of record CAZQIX010000117.1, read on the forward strand.
GCTTTATGCAGTGCCGGTTCTGGCAGGAAATGAAATTATCGGAGTTGTCAACATCGGGTATGGAAATCCTCCGAAAGATGACGGAACCCTGATCCAATTGTCTGAAAAATTCAATATCAGTTTTGACCTGCTCCGCGCCAAAGCGGATGCGTATAAACCAAGACCGGATTTTATCATCGAACTGGGCAAGAAACGATGCCAATATATGGCTCGGATGATAGGAGAAATCGTCGAGCGCAATCGGGCCGACGAGAATCTGAGAAAAAGTGAGGCCAGGCACGGAAAAATGGTTGCCAACATCGGGGATGTGATTGTCATCATCGATGAAAAAGGGATCAATCGATACAAAAGCCCGAATATTGAAAAATTATTTGGCTGGAAACCTGAAGAAGTGGTTGGGGCGAACACCTGGGACAATGTACATCCCGATGACATCGATTCTACACGGCAATTTTTTGAAAACATGATGCAAACACCCAATGCCTCCGGAACGATGGAATGCAGGTATCGTTGTAAAGACGGCAGCTACAGATGGATCGAGTTTTCAGGCATCAATCTTCTCCATGATCCGGATATACAGGGACTTTTGGGGAATTATCAGGATATCACCGGACGCAAACAGGCGCAAAAGGCGCTGATGGAAAAAGAGGCGTTGTTCAGGGGATTATTCGATCACATGACCAGCGGTTCGGCGGTGTATGAAGTCAAAAACGACGGATCAAAAGGCTCGGATTATATTATCCGGGAATTTAACCGGAAAAGCCTTGAAATGGAAGGGAAAAAACTGGAGGAAGTGCGGGGCAAAAGCCTTTTTGACTTACGGCCCACTATTGACGATTACGGATTGATTCCCGTCATGAAGAAGGTGTGGGAAACCGGCACTCCTGAGTATTATCCGGCAAAGATATACCAGGATGGCCGTTTTTCGAACTATTATGAGAACCATATTTTCAAATTGCCTTCAGGAGAGATCGTCACCATTTACAATGATGTCACGGATGCAAAAAATCAGGAAATGGATCTGCAGGAAAGTGAAGAAAAATATCGTGTCCTTTTTGACACATTTCCTCTGGGAATCACCGTAACGGATCAATCCGGAAATATCGTTGAATCCAATGCCGTATCTGAAAAATTGCTGGGTCTGTCTCAAACTGAACATGAGTGCCGGACCATTGACGAGCCGACATGGCGGATAGTCCGTCCTGATGGAACTCCGATGCCAGCGGCAGAATACGCCAGTGTGAGGGCCTTGAAAGAGAAACGGCAGATTGAAAATGTCGAAATGGGAATAGTAAAATCCAATGATGAAATCACTTGGATTAATGTGTCGGCAGCCCCGCTGAATCTTGAAAAATATGGTGTGGTCGTCACCTATGGAGACATCACCAAACGTAAGAAGGCTGAAGAGGAATACAAAACCCTGTTCCATGAAATGCTGGACGGGTTTGCTCTGCACGAGATCGTCTGCAACGCTTCAGGGACACCGATGGACTATCGCTTCCTGGCAATCAATCCTGCCTTTGAACGTATGACCGGCCTGAAAGCGCAGGAAGTTATCGGAAGGACCGTTTTGGAAATTATGCCCGGCACGGAGCATTACTGGATAGAGACTTATGGCAAAGTCGCTCTCTCTGGAGAACCAGCCTTTTTCGAAAATTTCGCTGCTGATATAGGAAAACATTTTGAGGTAACCGCTTTCCAGCCCAGGTCCGGCCAGTTCGCTTGCATTTTCCAGGACATCACCGCACGTAAAAATGCGGAAACGATGCTGCTCGAAAGCGAAGCCCGGTTCAAGGCGCTTCACAACGCTTCTTTCGGCGGGATCGCCATCCATGACAAGGGCGTTATTTTAGAGTGCAATCAGGGTTTGTCGGAAATGACCGGGTATTCTGTTGATGAGTTGGTTGGAATGAACGGATTGCTGCTGATTGCTGAAAAATCAAGGTCTGCTGTCATGAACAATATTTTGACAGGTTATGAAAAACCTTATGAAGCTGTGGGACTGCGCAAAAACGGGGAAGAATTTCCCATGCGTCTGGAGGCCCGGAATATACCCTATAAAGGCAAACAGGTCAGAACAGTTGAGTTCCGGGATCTGACCGAACAGAAACAGGCCGAAGCGGAACGAGAAAAACTTCAAACCCAGCTTAATCAGGCCCAGAAAATAGAATCTGTTGGCCGTCTGGCCGGAGGCGTGGCCCATGACTTCAACAACATGTTGGGGGTGATCCTGGGGCATGCGGAACTGGCTCTTGAAAAGGCGCAAGAAGATCACGACCTTTATGCGGACCTCAAAGAAATTCAGACAGCAGCCCGACGGTCGGCGGATCTGACCAGGCAACTGCTGACCTTTGCCAGAAAACAGATTATTGATCCCAGGATGCTTGATTTGAATCATGCGGTGGCGCACATGCTCGACATGCTTCGAAGGCTCATCGGCGAAGACATCGATTTGGCCTGGGAACCGGCCAAAGAGCTGTGGCCGGTCAAAATCGACCCGTCCCAGATCGATCAGATCCTGGCCAACCTGTGTGTCAATGCACGGGATGCCATCGCAGGTGTGGGAAAGGTCACCATTGAAACCGGAATGAAGACCTTTGATGCGCTTTATTGTAAGGACCATGCCGGATTCATGCCGGGTGACTATGTTATCCTGGCCGTGAGTGATAATGGCTGCGGTATGGATAAAGAGATCCTGAACAATCTGTTTGAAC
>CAZQIX010000118.1:0-4074 GCA_964593855.1 uncultured Desulfobacula sp.
AAATCATTTACATTCAATCTGGAATTCATTATCTTTGTCTGAGATGTGAAATCGACCATTTGATAACAAGGGATTTGTGTGCAATCATCCACCGAAATACCCAGCCTGGCCGATCTGGCCCTCCAATACGGGACCATTAATCAGGATCAGTTCAAACATGTCCGGAAATTATATCAATTCAGAATCAAAGAAGGTCATAGGTCGGATTTCGAAAAAATCCTGCTGACGCTGAACCTGGCCAACCCTTATCAGATTGGATTGCTCAAGCTGATCCGTGAATATCTCATCATCAAGAAACAAGGGGAAGCCTTCGGCCGGATTGCGATAGAAAAAGGGTTTGCCAACCCCGAAGACATAGAAAAAGCTCTCGAAATACAGAGGAAAGAATTCAAACGTGCCCGTCTGAGAAAACTCATCGGCGACATCCTGGTGGAAAACAGGGTCATCACGGAGAAGCAGAAAAACGACATTATCAGAGAGCAGACGTTTCTGGACAGCGAAACCGATAAGATCATAAGTCTCGAACAAGACTTGTCTGAACCGGTGGCGGATGAAGCGAACAAGAATGAGAGAGATGGTCTGTCCCTGACCGAATTCGAAAAACAATTTCTGAAGATCAAATCCCTGGATATGGAATTCGAGGCCGGTGTGATCGAAAAGAAGCTGGCCACAAAAGAACAGATCAGCCTTGCCCGAAAAGAGCAGGAACAGTCTTTTGCGACCGAAAAAAAATTGAAGGGTCTGGGCGATGTGATGGTGGGCCTGGGGTTCATCACCCAGAATCAGAAAAATCAAATCATGGATGAACTCCGGCGACAGGAGGCCTTCTGCCCTACTACGAGTCCCGCCGGCATCGAGGTTCATATCAGCGAAGATCGGATGGAAGCCGTGGTCATATTGGACCCCGACATCAAGGGAATCGGGGTTCAGGACATCAGGTCCGCCCTCGAAGCCAGGGGCATCCGATTCGGTATCTATCCGGACGCAATTCTGCAAGGGCATCTCGACATGAAAAACCATGAATTTATCGGTGCTCGGCAGGATTTTACAGTGGAACTGATCAAAAACCGTAAAGCCGCATATTATTTCAGCACAGACAAGGTGGACGGTGAAGAGAAGAAAAAGGGGGAAACCCTTGCTGAACAGTATCTGGGACGTGAAACCATTTTAAAAAAAGATCTTTTCGGCAATGATATCCAGAAGTCCAACGGATATGATCTAACCTTCCGATGCGGGGCAGGCGCACGGTTCTCAAAAGATCACACCAAAGCTTTTGCCGGCAGAGGCGGATTCCCGTCACTGTCCATTGAACGAAAAATTTTTGTGCACCCGCCCATCCATATTCTGGAAGATGCGGATTTGAAGCACGGTCCCATAGAGGACTACGCGAACATCACAGTCAGCGGGACCCTGACCGGAGCCTATCCGGTGACCGCCGGAACGCTTACGGCCAGAGAAATAAGGGGGGCGAGGGTTCAAGCCATTGGTTCGGTAACGTCCCGGATCGGTATGACCGATTCCCTCATCAGCACCCAGGGCGACGTGCATGCACTTTATCTCCATAATTGCCGGATTGAAGCTTTCGGCAACGTGTATGTCGAAAAAGAAATCGTGGATTGCGTGATCCTTTGCAGCGGGAAAATCGATTCAGGCGGATGCCGCACGTTGGGTTCAACCCTTTACGCCAAAAAAGGCATGGAACTGGGCAGCGTCGGCTCTACTCGAACCAGACCCTGCGTAATCGGAGCCGGAACGGAGCACCATTTGCTTGAAAAAGTACGGCAGATCAATGATCAAATCAAAGCCGTGAGCGCTGCCCTCGATGACTTCAAAGAAAGAAAACAACGCCAGGACGCCTTGTCGGAAAGGACCTTCAAAAAAATGGTGGGGCTGAAAATTTTTCATGACCGGGCAAAGGCAAAAAAAACAAAGCTGATCCATGCCTTTAAAGAAAAGAAGGAAAGCCGGACCCATCAGGAGCTCAAAAACATCGCGAACCTGGTGTATACCTTTGACAAACGCATGGAGGATGCCATTACCGCCATCAAAACACTGAACGAAACAAAAAAAAAGGCCGATGGGGAATCGGAACGATTAGTAAAAATCATCCAACAGGTTGAAGCGGGAATCCGCAAACAGATCATGGATCTCAAAATGAACCTGACAGCCGTTTTTGAATGGGCCAGGAAGCAGGAACGCCATGCATGGATCCGCATCAACGGCATGGCTCAGCCGGAAACCAGTATCTGTGGTGTATATGCTTCTCTGGTTCTTACAGATGAAATGAAGCGTTTTTCAGCCATCGAGCGACAACAACCGGACGGCCGTTATCAATGGGAGGCCGTGACCGGTGAAGAAACGAGAGAGACTGATCCCAAGGGATAATGGATGGCTCCGGAAGGACTTAATTCACTTCTGAACAGCCGGATGTCGGAAACCAAAAATTCCTGAGAAGCGGCGTTCTCGAATTTCTGGATCAATTGAACCATGGCGCGGGGTGAAATATCGTTCTTCACCCTCACCAGGGTCAGATGGGGTGAGAACCGTTTTTTGTCGAAAACAATGCCGAGAGACTCAAACAACTGTTGTTCAAGATGCGCGGCCAGTGTCCCCAGAATATCGGTCTGCCCCCTGACCCCGGACCAGATTACCCGAGGGTGCTTTATCGAAGGGAATACCCCGATTCCGGAAGCCGACAAGGAGAAAAACGGGATACGGGACACAGCTTTTTCCATGCAGACTCGTACATCATCCACCCGGACGGGCGGCAGGGATTTGATAAATGTAAGGGTCAGGTGAAGGGTTTCGGGATCCGGGAAAGTCCCTTTGACATCCAGCCGGGCGAGACGATGCTGGAGCCCGGCCAGAAAAGTCCTGACCCCGGCGGGGAGATTTACGGCAACAAAAACCCGCAGTGGTCGCTCCCGGTCCGTCATGATTTGCCGGGTCCGACAAAGCCCAGCAGAACCCGATACGGGCCGGGCGTTCCCGGAGGAACAAAAGCCACACGGTCATTGTTGTTCAAAAGCGTATCCATGGGCGAAACGCGACCATTGACAAACACCGCTTCCACATCTTCGGGCTGGAGCTGTAGGGATTCCAGGAGATCTCGGGCTCGAGACCCGGGTTCAAGGGTCATGGATACATCAGCATAGGGAATCCCCTTTTGCCTTAATTTATTCTGCAGGAATGAAAACGCATTGAATAGAACCACCGGCATGGGTTTGGCATCCTTTCTCATGGTTACACGATTGTTCGAACGGTCTATCGGCCAATAAATCTTTGCAGTGTTTTTTAGCACATACAGTCCCGCGCGTTCAAGGGCCGAAAAGAGAATTCAAACGGCCGCCGAACTGTTTTGGTAATTGATTGAAAAAGATGACGGGGACGGGTATAGTCAGAGCATGCGACTTCGCATCATCATATTGATACTGGCCCTTTTCGCCTTTATGTCCGCATCCACGGGCGTTTTCCTGTATTATTACGCCTTTCGGAACGCCTCTTTTGAAAAAATCGAATTCGACGCCAAGGCCCGTCTGAATCTTCTCAGAGATCAGCTGGCCTACCATTTGTCAGAGCATACCAAACCCGTGAAAACCATGGCCGGCATGAAAGAACTCAAAACCGTTCTGGAAACTTCGGATCTCAACACCATTTACAGTGCCAACCAAGTCCTGGACCATTTTGCCGAAACCCTGGAAATCGAAGTCAGTTATTTGCTGGATATCAGCGGCAACACTCTTTGTTCCAGCAATCGAAACGCCCCTGACAGCTTTGTCGGCAATGATTTTTCATTCAGGCCGTATTTCAAAAACGCGGTTCAGGGAACCCCCTCCACGTATCTGGCCCTCGGCGCTACCTCTCGAATCAGGGGGGTCTATCATTCCCATCCTGTATGGGACCTAGCAGAGCGTAAAATCATCGGAGTGGCCGTCATCAAGGCCTCCATCGAACACGTGGAGGCCAAATTATTCAAGCCGTCGGATGAGCTTTTTTTTCTCACGGACCCGAACGGAATGATTTTTATCGCTAACCGTCCGGAGTACAGATTCAACCTTTTATGGAAAAAAAATG
>CAZQIX010000119.1:0-3857 GCA_964593855.1 uncultured Desulfobacula sp.
GATAACGGGAATGTCTCGGCCGTTCTGAGCACGGCCATGCACCTGGAACACTTAGCCCAATCCTTTGACGTGACCCGACTGCCGAAGGATTCCTTTATCGCTGTAACCGACGGCAAAGGTATCCGGGTTTTTCTGCATCCGGCCCGTTCAGAAACCAACCCCATCGGCCGGCCCATCACAAAGGCCGCCTGGGACCGGGCCCGAAATGCGCAAGTGCCCGGCATTTCCGTAAATGAAGGATCGGACGGAATCCGCCGGATCTTCGCCTTTCATCCCATTCAACTCCCCGGCCGAACCGAGCCCTGCATGTTCATGTGGGCCGGGATCCCCGAATCCGCGGTAACCCGACCGGCGAATCAGACCCTGATCCGGAACCTTTTACTGATGGCCGGCGCGGGGCTTCTGGCCATTGCCATTGCCTGGCTGGTAGGGAGAAAAATTCTCATCCAGCCGGTGCATCAATTGATCAAAACCATGACCGATTTTGCGGAAGGTCATTCCGACGCCCGATGCGGTATCCGGGATCATTCCGGTGAGATTGGATCTCTGGCAGCGGCCTTTGACGACATGGCCGACCGGCTGGCCCAAAGCCGGAAAACCCTTCACTCCATCGCCGACTATACCTATGACTGGGAATACTGGCTGGGGCCCGACGGCGATCTGCTGTGGATGTCCCCTTCCTGTGAAAAAGTCACCGGATACGATCCGGAGACGTTCCATTCCGATCCGAAATTGATCGATGGCCTGGTCCATGAAGAAGACAGAAAAACCGTTCTGGCTCACAGCGATACCACGAACCTTGAACAAAAACAAAGCGCCATGGATTTCCGCATCCGCCATGCATCCGGCCGCCTGGTCTGGATCAACCATCATTGCAGGCCCATATACGATTCGGAAGGTAAATTTCTGGGCCGACGGATCAGCAACCGGGACATCACCGACCGAAAACAGATCGAAAACCGGCTTCAGCAGGCCCAGAAAATGGAGGCCATCGGTTCTTTGGCCGGAGGCATCGCCCATGATTTCAACAATATCCTGTTTCCCATCATCGGGCTGTCCGAACTCCTCATGGAAGATCTGCCGGAAGACAGCCTGGAGCGGAACAATGTCATGGAAATCCACCGGGCCGCCGGACGGGCCAAAGACCTGGTCAGGCAGATCCTGTCCTTCAGCCGTCAGACCGAACATCAGAAAATCCCCCTTCCGATTCAGCAGGTGCTAAAGGAAGTGGTCAAGCTGGCCCGTTCCACCATTCCCTCCAACATCAATCTCACAATCGATATCCAGCCGGATTGCGGACCGGTCCTGGCCGATCCCACCAATATCCACCAGATTGCCATGAACCTGATCACCAACGCCTTTCATGCGGTGGAAGAAACCAGCGGCCGGATCACCATTATCCTGGCATCCACGGTCGTTTCCCCGGACGACTGCCTGCAACTCGATCTCAAGCCCGGCCCCCACGCCCGCCTGACCGTATCCGATACCGGGACCGGAATCCCGGAAGACATTCTGCCCCGGATTTTCAACCCCTATTTCACCACCAAACCCCAGGGCAAGGGAACCGGCATGGGGCTGGCCGTGGTATTCGGCATCGTCAAGGACCACGGCGGGGATATCCGCGTCGACAGCCGGGTGGGACAGGGCACGGTCTTTGACGTCTATCTGCCGATTCTGGAACGGGAAACCGCCCCCATGAACGTTCAGGACTCCATCCTGCCCATCGGCGGCAACGAGCGGGTGCTTCTGGTGGATGACGAAGCCGCCATTGTTCAAATGGAGAAACAGATGCTGGAACGGCTGGGATACCGGGTGACGACTCAGACCGACAGCAGGACGGCTCTCCGGATGTTCAGGACCGATCCTTCGGCCTTTGACCTGGTGGTCACGGACATGGCCATGCCCGGAATGACCGGAGCCGATCTGGCCCGGGAAATGATCGCCCTCCGATCAGATATCCCCGTGATCCTGTGCACCGGATTCAGCGAACAGATCACGCGGGACCGGGCCGCTCACATCGGCATCAGGGGATTTCTCATGAAACCGATTCTACGGAACCGGATCGCTTCGGAAATTCGAAGGGTCCTGGATCTTCACCAATAAACCGTCAAAACAATTAAGGACTTATGACACGCAACGGCAATACGCCCGGAACCCGTCGGCACACGATCCGGATCCGGGAAATGGAAATCGACGACATCGCGCCCGTGTTCCACCTGGGCGAAATCCTGTTCAAGGCGGACGAAACCCCCACCATGTACCGGACCTGGGATCCCTTTGAGGTCACCACCCTTTTCAACAGCGACACGGAATTCTGTCTGGTGGCCGAAGATGACGACGCCCTGATCGGGTTTGCCCTGGGAACCACCATTACCAAAAACCACTCCGCCTGGAAATACGGGTATCTCATCTGGCTCGGGGTCTGCCGGGAATACCAGCGGGGAAAAGTGGCGGAAAAACTCTTCAACCGGTTCAAAGACCTGATCCTGAAAGCCGGGGGACGGATGCTCATGGTGGACACCTCGGCGGAAAACACGCACGCCATAAAATTTTTCAAAAAAATGGGGTTTGGAGAGCCCATGCCCCATGTCTACATGACCATGAACCTGGATGCCGAACTTCAGCGGCTGAAGAAAAAAACGGCCGTCAACGGCGCCCGGTCCGGAATTCGGGATCCTGAACGGCCGGAGGCGGCACCCCGAATCCGGACGCGGAAGGTCACCCCATGATCGATCCCATCGGCCTCAGAAAACTGCTTGTCCGGATGATCGACATCTACAGCCCCTCCGGAAAAGAGGAAGCCCTGCTGCAGTATCTGAAAACCCATCTGAAACGCAGGGGTTTCAAGGTGCTGGCCCAGCCCGTGGACGACAACCGGTACAACCTGGTTCTGGCGCCGGAAAACGGCGACATCCAACTGGCCCTGGTGGGTCATCTGGACACGGTGACGGCCTACGATCTGGACCATTACGCCGCCGTGGAAAAAGGAAGCGATATCATGGGACTGGGCGCCGCCGATATGAAAGGCGGATGCGCGGCCATGATCGAAGCCTACACGGCTCTGGCCTCACTGGAGGGAGGGCCCTGGCCTGTGGCCCTGTGCCTGGTGGTGGGCGAGGAAGAAACCGGGGATGGAGCGGAACGGCTCATGAAAGACCTCCGTTTTCCCCGTGCCATTATCGGCGAACCCACCGGGCTGGTGCCCTGCTTCAAGACTTACGGATATGTGGAAACGCGGATCAGCGCCCACGGCAAACGGCTGCACGCGTCCATGGCCGGCCGCCGCGAAAACGCCGTGGAAAAACTGCTGGAAAGGCTTCTCAAGGTCACCCATTTTTTCGAACACCACCACCCCGAGCTGATTTACAACATTCGCGACCTGCATACCCCTTCCGCCGGATTCGCCGTTCCCGAATATTCCGAAGCCTGGATCGACATCCACCTGCCGCCGGGCTCGGCCCCGGGAAAGATCATCACCGACCTGGAAGAGCTCGTGACCCTTCAGAGCCGTGAATGCGGCGGGATTGAAGTCGTGTTCCGCACCCAGACCATAGACGCCGGATATGAACTGCCGGAAAAAGGACCGGCCGCGGACTGCCTCAAGGCCGCGTTCGCCCGACACGACCTGCCCTGGCAGACCGACGCCTTCAAAAGTCATTCCGACGCCAACCAGATGTTCGCTTCCGGCACACGGCCCATCCTTCTAGGCCCCGGCCTTCTGGAAAAAGCCCATACCCAGGACGAATCCGTCTCGTTTTCGGAAGTCCTGACCGCGGCCCGCCTCTACCTTGATTTCATGAACCGGCTGTTTGCCGGTTGAGCCCGGCAGGGGGGGAGAGAAAAAACATATTCGGGTT
>CAZQIX010000120.1:0-3855 GCA_964593855.1 uncultured Desulfobacula sp.
TCCCGGAACAGCTTGTCGTGCGGATTGGTGATCTCGCCGGTATGGGTGTCGTCGTTCATAGAAAAATTTTAGTCGGATTGCCGAGAGTCGTCAAGGTTGAAAAAGATCCTTGAGGTAGTCGGAGCAGGTCATCCATCGAAGGTCTTTGAACCGGTCCAGCATGGCCTTGAGTTTGGATTCGGTCTTGTGAAGATTGGTGTAGTGCCGGAATTTAAAACCCCGGGAAGCCTGATCCACCCGTGGCTGGCCGGGGTCGAATTCCCAGGGATGGGCGTAGAACACAAAGGCCCGGTTTTTCTTCAGGATCGAGGTCATGCCCAGGCTGAACAGGGCAAAGGGAAAGAGGCGGAAATAACCGCCGCCGCCCAGGGGGATGACGGTGTCTCGGATTTTCAGGTTACTGATGGGCAGCTCGAAAAAACGGTCGCTGATCTGATACGCGGCCTGTTTTTTTTCCGCGTGGGTAAGGTCGATGGAGCCGTACCGGCCGTGGGCGGAAAAAGAATTGTAGCTGGAATCGTAGGTGTATCCGGCCTGAGCGATGGTTTGCAGCACGACGTCGTCAATGGCGAAGCTGGGGGCCCGGAACCCCTGCACCGGGCTGTCGATGATGGATTCGAGCCGGTCTTTGCTGGCTTTCAGGTCGTCGAACAACTGGGATGGGGTCAGGTTTCGGCACAGGTGGTGGTCCCTGCCGTGGGAGGCCACTTCATGTCCACGCCGAAAGATTTCACGGACCAGGTCCGGGCATTTGTCCGCGATCCAGCCTAGGATGAAAAACGTGGCCCTGGGCCGGAAGTCAAAGCCGTCCAGAAGGTCCAGAATCCGGAGGGTGTTGGTTTCCACCCGCAGTTCACAATCGCTCCAGGCTGAAAACGGGATATAGGATTTGAAGTTCTCGACCTGGAACCAGTCTTCCACGTCAAAGGTCAGAAGGATGGAAGGATTATTTTCCAATCAGGAAATGCCGTTTTTTTCCCGGCCGATGCCGTGGTATTCGAATCCGGCTTCGGCGAGTTCCTGGGGGTCGTATTGGTTGCGGCCGTCAAAGATGACGCGGTGTTTCATGGTTGCGGCCATGAATTTGAAATCGGGCTGGCGGAAGGTTTTCCATTCCGTGACCAGGAGCATGGCGTCGGCGTTTTCAAGGGCCTGGTACTGGTTCTGCCGGAACAGGAGGCGGCCGGAAGCGAACCAGTCTTGCGAAAATTCTTTCCGGGCCTGGTCCATGGCGACGGGATCGAATACCTGGATCACGGCGCCGGCCTGGATGAGCGTCCGGATGATGTCCAGGGAAGAGGCTTCCCGGACGTCGTCGGTGCCGGGTTTGAAGGCCAGGCCCCAGAGGCCGAACACCCGGCCGGACAGGTCTTGGCCGAAGCGGCGGATGACTTTTTCGGCCAGGATTTGTTTCTGGGACTGGTTCCGGCTTTCCACGGCGTTCAGGAGGACAGGCTGGAATTGGTTATCCAGGCTGGTTTGGATCAGGGCCTTGACGTCCTTGGGAAAGCAGGAGCCGCCGTAGCCGCAGCCCGGATAGATGAATGAATACCCGATGCGGGCGTCCGAGCCGATGCCTTTGCGGACGTTTTCCACATCCACGCCCAGGCGCTCGCAGATGTTGGCGATTTCGTTCATAAAGGAAATTTTGGTGGCCAGCATGGCGTTGGCCGCGTATTTGGTCATTTCCGCGTCCCGGACGTTCATGGGGATGACCTTTTCCCGGTTGCGGGAGAACGGCGCGTAGAGCCGCTTCATGATGGCCGCGGCTTTGGGTGAGTCGGCGCCGATGATGATCCGGTCGGGCTTGAGAAAATCATTGACGGCCTCCCCTTCTTTCAGAAATTCGGGATTGCTGACCACGTCGAATTCAATGTCGAGGCCGCGTTTTTCCAGCTCGGCCCGGACAGCGGCCCGGACCTTGTCGGCCGTGCCCACGGGAACCGTGGATTTGTCCACGATCACGGCGTAATCGGTGATGATCCGGCCGATATCCCGGGCCACCCGGAGCACGTACTGAAGGTCGGCGGACCCATCCTCGCCCGGCGGGGTGCCCACGGCAATGAAAAAAATCCCGCAGTCACGGGCCGCTTCCTCCAGGTGGGTGGTAAAGCCCAGGGTGCCTTCCCGGTAATTCTGGAGTACGAGGTTTTCCAGGCCGGGCTCGTAAATGGGCAGGATGCCTTTTTTCAGGTTGTCGATTTTGGTCTGATCGATGTCCACGCAGGTCACGCGGCTGCCCATTTCCGCAAAACAGGCCCCGGTGACCAGGCCGACATAACCGGTTCCAATGATGGTCAGTTTCATAAATGACTTTTCCTGAATCGTTTTTCAATCGTTATTTCAACAAGATATACCAGATACACCAAGATGAGGGCCGCGCCGAAGATGATCAGGCCGGACATGTCGTGGAGGAACCCATGGGCGGTTTCCGGGCCGATCCAGGCGGCCATGGCGGCCGTGATGGTGAGTCGGATGACGTTGACGGCCACGGCGATGGGGATGGCGGAAAAAAACAAAATCCATTTTTTGACCGGGCTCAGGGGGGCCAGAAAGGCAAAGGCCCCGGTCAGGGCCAAAAGCGAGGTCAGGGACCGGATGCCGGAGCAGGCGTCCACCACTTCCAGGGAGGTGTTGGCCAGGTGAAGGATGTTGCCTTCCCGAAACACCGGAATGTTGATCATCTGGATGGCGGCGGCCGACAGTTTCGCGGCAAATAGCTGGAGAGGAAAGGCCACCTGGTTCCAGAGGATGGCCGGGATGGGAATCATCATGATCAGATAGGCCACGGGCACGAGCAGGGCTTTGAACATGCCGAAACCCAGAAGATACAAAAGGATGCCGGACAAGGTGATGATCATGGAAAACCGCATGAGAAACAGCTCGGAGCCCAGGTTGCCGGCCAGGTGCACCAGCATGCCCAGGACGATGACGCCAACACCGGACAGGGCCGGTTTGGGCGGGATCAGGGCCAGCTCGTTTTTTTTGTGCCAGACCATGTACAGGGCCACCAGGGGTATGAGAAACCCGTGGGAAAAATTGGGGTCGGCGGACCAGTCGGACACCAGCATCCGGATGGCCTTCTGATATACGGCCAGGAAAACGGCGGTGATCAGGATAATTTGAATCAAGGTCTGTTTTTGAATGGATAATTTTGTCATGGGGTTACCGGGGGATGTGCTCGTCCAGGTGGGGAAAAGCGTTTCGGGCAAATTCCTTCAACATGTCGAGAGCCGCGGCTTCATCCTTCACCACCGGGGTGATGAGCCGGACAAAGGAGCCGTCGGTTCGGTTGCGAAAGATGGAATCCAGGACCAGCCACACTTTTTCCATGTATTCGGAAGATATGATCCGCCCCCTGGACTGGAACCAGTAGAGCACCACCTGTTTGTGCGGGCCTTTTTCCAGCCGGAGCCGGATCACCTCGATGGTGCTACCGTCTTCCAGGGGTACGGGTTCGATGCCGGTTTGGGTGATGTTCCAGCCGGAGCCGGGCATGCAGTTTTTGGGGGAATGAATGATGTCTCCCTCTTTTTGGCTCTGGTAAAAGCCCACGTAAAGGTTGACCGTTTCTCCGGTGGTTCTGCGGTAGTCGGCCAGGATGTAATCTTCCACCCCCAGGACATTGTAGACCTTTTCGTCCAGCTCGCCGGGCACGCCGGTCCAGAGGCCGATCTCCAGGGGAAATTGACTGAAAGGCTTGTTGGGGGCGATCCTTTCCGTTTGGCTCGCCAAATGGGTGACCAGGGCGGCAGCGGCCAGGATAACGATGATGATGAGGGTTTTTTTAGGGGACATTATGAGTTATGAGTTATGAGTTATGAGTTATGAGTTATGAGTTATGAGTTATGAGTT
>CAZQIX010000121.1:0-3844 GCA_964593855.1 uncultured Desulfobacula sp.
CTTAGCGACTGCCTTGAGATGCCGAGCCGGGCCGCAGCCCTGGATAGGTTTCCCCGGGTGGCTTCCACGGCAGTCATAATGGTCGTTTTCTCCATCATGGCCTGTTCCCCGCTCAGGCTGAACCGTTCGCCCGATTCGGCGCCGACGACGTCATCCCTTGCGGATGGGGTCATCGGCCTTTCAGGGGGCCGCCCCCGATTGGCCTGAACCGAACCCTCCAGACCCAGAAGATCCGCAAAATAACAGTGCTCCAGCTTGAGAACGGTTTCGTCCAGACCGGTCAGGTTGACCGCGCTTTCAATCACATGTTCCAGCTCTCTCACATTTCCGGGCCAGGAATAATGCCAGAAAAAATCAATCACTTCCGGAGAGATATAATCTATGTTCCGGCCGAGGATCCGGTTGTATTTCTGAAGGAAATGACGACCCAGTTCCTCGATATCGAGCCGTCTTTTCCGAAGGGCGGGGATTTCGATGTATATGACGGCCAGCCGATAAAACAGATCCATCCTGAACTCTCCCGATTTGACAAGGTCTCTGGGAGATTTATTCAACGAACTGATGATTTTGACATCCAGATGAATCGTATCCAGCGAACCGACCCGTCTGAGTTTTTTTTCCTGGATGACGCGCAGCAGTTTTCCCTGCAGAGGCAGGGGCATGGAATTGATTTCATCCAGAAAAATCGTACCGCCATTGGCCTGTTCGAACAAACCGGGACGATCGATGGCGCCGGTGTACGCCCCCCTGGATGTCCCGAACAGCAGTCCTTCCATGAGATTTTCCGGAATGGCGGCGCAATTGATATCCACATATTGTTCCTGCTTGGAATAATAAAAATTATGAATCGCCTGGGCAAACAGCTCTTTGCCGGTCCCGGTCTCTCCATAGAGCATGACCGGCGACGGTGAATTCCCGGCCATACGCGCCGTTTTTACCGCGGTGACAAAGGCTGGGTCGGACCCGATAATGCTGGCGAACGTGAACCGGGTGCCTTCCGCGAACCGCTCATTGTTTTTCGGCGACAGAAACGATGGGATGGTCCGCTCCAGGATATTGTAATCTTTTACAAAACAGATGGTTCCGATGATCTTTCCGTCTCTGAACAGAGGAAACACACTGTGGATGGTGTTGCCGACATTGGCATGTCGGGATCGATAGGACAGGGCGTAGTTGATGATGGGCCGGCCATGCCGGAGTACCCGCATACAGGTGCTGGAATCGTTGTTGTACGTATACACATCCGTGATTTTCTTTCCCAGCACTTCGGACGGATCGAGTTTGTCAATGGCGGCCTGGACGTCATTGTAGAAAATCAGCACGCCCTGATCGTCCGTCATGAGGACGCCCTGGTCGAATCGGCTCAGCAGGTCCATGAAATCGATCCTGCTGAAATCAAATCCTTTCCATTTTCCCCGATCATGAACCGCCCTGCCGGTTTTCGGATCGGCGTTCACCAAAGGGGTGGGGTTGTTCGTATCGCCCAAACTCAGTCCTTTTCATTCAGGGGTAAAATCGATCCTGTAAAAGGCTTTAGACAAAATAAGCGCCTGTGTCAACGGCTATGTCGGGCAACCCATGGTTTTTCAGTTTGACATGCCCGGTTCTTTGGGTTATGGCCTTTACCTTGGAAAAAATTTGAGTTTGAGTATATCGGATCGGACATATTTGAGGAGAACCATATGAATAAAGACTGGAATTTTGATGAAGTGGTGGACCGCAGCAACACGGCCTCCATGAAATGGGCCCCGGAATCGTTGGCGGCCGTGTTCGGACGGGACAGGGAACAGCTGCTGCCCCTGTGGGTGGCGGACATGGATTTCAAATGCCCCGCTCCCGTCCGGGCCGCGCTTGAAAAACGGCTGGCCCATCCCATCTATGGATACAGCCTCATGGACCCGGCTTATCTGCCCGCCCTGGTCCGCTGGTATAAACGCAGGCACCAATGGGACATCCGCCCGGAATGGGTGGTCACCACCCCGGGGATCGTACCGGCTCTCAACTACCTGATCCAGTGCTTTTCCCGGCCCGGCGACGGGGTCATTATCCAGCCGCCGGTCTATTATCCCTTTGCCCGGGCCATCCTGAACAACGGCCGCCGGATCCTGGAAAACCCCCTCCGGCAAGGCAAAGACCATTACGAAATGGACATCGAAAATCTGGAAAAAAAAGCCCGGGACCCCAGAGCCCGTCTGGCCGTCCTGTGCAATCCCCACAACCCGGTGGGACGGGTCTGGACCCGGAGCGAACTCGTAGCGTTTGCGGAGGTCTGTGTCAAAAACGATCTTCTCCTCATTTCCGATGAAATCCACTGCGACCTGATCATGCCTGGATTCAAGCACACCTGCCTGTCCGGCCTGTCCCAAGGGATCGCGGAGCATACCATCACGGCCGTGGCCGCCAGCAAAACCTTCAACCTGGCAGGGCTTCAGCAGTCCAGCCTCATTATCCCCCATCCGCGACAAAAGCAGGCATTCTGCAATTTTCTGGAAAACCTGGGATTCAAGAACGGGGTCGGCGGCACCCTTTTCGGACCCATTGCCGCGGCCGCAGCCTACGAGCACGCCGAACCCTGGTTGGACGATCTCATCCTCTACCTCAGCGACAATTTCATCTATCTGAAAACCTGCCTGGAAACCGAGCTTCCCGGGGTCCGGGTGTTTGAGCTGCAGGGGACTTACCTGGCCTGGATCGATTTCCGGGATACGGGCATCGATGCGCCGACTCTGGTGCGGATTCTGGAGGAAGAGGCCGGGGTGGCGCTTGACCACGGCACCTGGTTCGGCGAAATCGGCGCCGGATTTGAACGCATCAACCTGGCCTGTCCCCGTTCCGTGCTGAAGCAGGCCCTGGAGTCCATGGTCAAGGCCGTTCGAAAACACCTGAAATGACCCTGCTTCGCCTGAAATCGTCGCGTCTGGAAAGCAACCCGTCCCTTGCCGGCATCCTGCTGGTCATGGCGGGAGGATTCATTTTTTCCATCCAGGACGTGATCATCAAGTACATCAGCGGCGGCTACCCGGTGCATGAAATCGTTTTTTTCAGAAGCCTGTGCGCCATCCTGCCGATTCTGGCCGTTATCCGCCCCCACGGTCGACTGAGGCGGCTCAGGATCCACAACCCGTGGTTTCATGGGATCCGGGGAC
Source organism: uncultured Desulfobacula sp. (assembly GCA_964593855.1). Taxonomy (GTDB): domain Bacteria; phylum Desulfobacterota; class Desulfobacteria; order Desulfobacterales; family Desulfobacteraceae; genus Desulfobacula. Next base: position 3,147 of record CAZQIX010000121.1, read on the forward strand.
TGCTCATGTTCCTTTGCTACACCGCCTATTATCTGGCCATTGCCGTGATCCCCCTCTCCCTGACCGTGACCCTGTTTTTCTGCTGTCCCCTGTTCATCACGGTCCTGTCCGTGGTGTTTCTCAAAGAACAAATGGACCGGCGCAAATGGATCGCGGTGCTGATCGGTTTTCTGGGCATCGTGGTGGTCATGCGGCCGGACATGACCACCGGTGGTCCAGCCGATGGGACCCTGATCCATTACGGGTCCGGCCTGGCGCTTTTATCCGGTTTTTTTTACGCCGTCAACGCGGTGTGCGTCCGCAAATACGGACGTCATGAAAGCGGCATTTCCCTTGTGTTTTACCCCATGGTCACCTTTCTTCTGTTCAGCGGCGTTGTGGGCCTGATCATGGGGGACGGTCGGTTTGCCGGTGATCCGGGACAGAACACGGCATTTCTTTTCAGGGCCTGGTCCCTGCCGACCCTGCGGGATTTTCTGCTCATCCTGATCATCGGACTGGTGGCGGCCGGCGGCACGTACTGCCTCTCACAGGCCTACCGCATCGGAGAAGCCACGGTGGTGGCGCCCTTCGAATATCTCGCCATCCCCATCTGCGTTTTCTGGGGTTATCTGTTCTGGAACGAGACGCCCGGTGGCCTTCAGGTCATCGGTATCCTCATGATCATTGCCGGCGGGGTGACTGTTCTGCGCAAATAA
>CAZQIX010000122.1:0-3757 GCA_964593855.1 uncultured Desulfobacula sp.
CAGATCATATTTCTGGATTTTCCGCGCCGCGTCTTCCTGATCATCGTTTGCTCGGGCGAAAATGACATCTTTGTGCATGAAATCTTCTATCCGTTCGGGTGGCTTGGCTATGATCAGGTCCTTGAGGGATATGAATCCGATCAGTTTTCTGTCCGCATCGACAACGTACGCATAGTAGATCGTTTCTTTTCTCGGGGCTTCCAGACGGATCTGAGCGAGTGCCTCACCGGCCGTCATATCTCTGCGCAAGACCACATAATCCGAACTCATCACGGCCCCGGCCCGGCCTTCAGGATAGGCTGTCAACCGGCGGATATCTTCGCGATCAGCCTTTGCCAGCGCCGGAAAAAGTAATTCCCGGCGACTTTCGTCCAATCGAAGGAAAAGGTCGGCTCGATCATCGGACGACATGCTGGTCAGAAATAATACGGATTCTTTAAGATCGAGTCCGAGGAGAAAGTCGACCTGCACATCCTCATCGAGGTGACAGGCAATTTCCGCCTGCAATTCAGCCGGGGCATGCCGGATGATCCGTCTGATTTCATCGGGTTCAAGCGCGGACAGCCATTCGGCCACAACGGCAGGATGCCCTGCCTCACAAATTCCGCGAAGGGCTGTGGTATCGTTTCGAGAAATTAATGCCCGGAGTTCCGGTACAAGAATAGGATTTTTCAAGGCTCACCTCTGTATGGCCGCATCGCAGACCACGCAGCCTTGGCAAGCCTTGTTTCAGTTCAGACGAGAAGAAAAAGGCGAGCCGCGCTTATAGTTCGGCGATACTTGTTTATGCTGTTGTCCTGTTGTTTGTATCCAACAATGGATTGAGTCTCGATATGACTACACCAGCCATCGGGACTGTTCATATTTCCTCCGAAAAATGTAATTCACTATCAAAGAAAGATCTGGCGGAAGCTATTCCACGTCCATAAAATTGTCAAGATTTTTTCCTGTACAATCGCGTTGTTTTTTTCCTTCATTTTTATTTCCGGGCCGCTTTCAGGAGCACAACGGTTCCGACCGACATAAAGAGGGCGGCCAGACCGAATCCGAAGCCCGGAGAAACAAAGGTCCACAATAAACCGACCAGACTGCTGGAAACCAATTTTGCCGCTCCGTTGACGCTACCGAGCGTTCCGATCGCCGTGGCCAATACATTTTTATCGACCATTTCCGCCGTAACGGTGGATTCAAGAGCTTCCTGCACAGCCATATAAAGACCGGCGATAAAAAAAATGAAACCAAGCACAAGAACGCTTTCAATGCTTGTCACAAAGGTCAAGGCGATGAGAGCCGCCGTGGTCACTCCCAGGACATACCCGGTGACAAGCATTGGCAGATGGCCCAGCCGATCAGCCAGCATACCGATGGGAAAGGAAGCCGCGGCCTGTGTCATGTTGCGCCATACATACAACAGCCCGGCGACCTGTGCTGCCTGGATGACACCCATGGAATCGGTCAGGATTCGGGTCGCAGCCAGAATAAGAAGGCTGTGTGAAAAATCCCCCATGCCAAAAATCCCCACGGCCGCGAGATAGCGCTTGAACCGACCGGGCAGATTCCGCAGAGAGCGGAAAAACCTGAGGGCCGGATTGGGGGAATGACCGGGATCCTGCACCATTGTGAAAAAAGCCAGGACAGCCAGCAGACCGGGTATGATTGAGAGCCACAAGACAAATCGGAAAGCGAAATCCGTATCGTGTCCTTTCCAGTTTTCGGCCCAGCCCAACAAGACAACCCCCAAGAGCGGTCCGAGAACGGCTCCGATGGTGTCGGCCGCCCGATGGAAGCCAAAGGCCCGCCCTCTCGTTTCAGGGCGGACCGCCTGAATGACGATGGCATCCCGGAGCGGGCCGCGCAGCCCTTTGCCGAACCATGAAACGATCCTGCCCGCAAGGATCAGCCCCCAGCCGCCTGCCAGGGCGATCATGATCTGTCCCAGTGGTGTGAGGCCATACCCGACGACTACCAGCAATTTACGGAAACCAAGCCTGTCGGCAATATAGCCGGACACCATTTTGGTAAAACTGGCCACGGCATCGGCAATTCCTTCTAGGATGCCCAGAAAGGCGGCGGGAAGGCCGAGAACCGCCAGAAAGCCGGGAAGGATCACTGTGGTGGTCTCATAGCAGAAATCTCCCAAAGCGCTGGTGATGCCGGTTCCAACTACGGTTCGGTTCAACCAGGGGGGCTGTTTGGAAGGCCTTTCGGATTGGGATGTCATGGCAGAATTTCCCCGAATACCCGAACCGTCAGTCTTCTGACCGGCTGGGAGTCCGTCAGGAGCGTGATCACGTCGAAATACCGACCCGGCTCTTTCCTGGTGTTGTGAACCAGCAGTTCATAAGCGGCGGGGGTCTGGTCGATCTTTTTGATTTCAAACCGGATATTGGTGTTGTCCCTGGCAAAGGCTTCGGTGGTTTTCAACCCGAAACCCGCGATGGGCGAGATGGTCATCCGGGAAGAAATATCCTGGCCCGCTGGTCCGACCAGTTGGAGAAAATCCGGTTCCAGTCGGGCAAAGGCTTGGACCTGACCGCTGATTTCCAGTTTAAGCAGAGGGTGGGCCGGGTCGTTGGTATGGACTTTGACGACTTTGTTGACCGTATGCCCGCCGTAACCGTTGGTGGACAGAGTGACGGTTATTTTTCCGTCCTGTCCCGGAAGGATGCGCTTCTCACCTGAAGCGCCCGTACACCCTCAATCGTTATCGATTTTGATAATTTCCAAAGGGGCGTCGCCCTTGTTGGTCAGGGTGAATTCATGGACCACCGGGTCCCCTTCCAGAACGGGTTCAAACGCGAATTTCCGTTTCGGCATGACGGCTTCCGGCACAGGGGCGGCCAAAGCCGACGATGTCCAGGCGGTAAGTGTGAGAAAAAGCATTATACAGAATAGGTTTCGGGATGTTTTGACCATGAATATCACTCCTTCGAAGTTAAGAGGTCATTGATGAATTCCGCAGTCTCCGGGTGTTCCGGGTCATTGTGAGCCCGGCCAGTACCAGGGACAATACCAGAAAAAGCATGTCTCTGAGCAGGGTCGGCAGGCTGATGGGACCTTCTCCAGGATCGGTGGAAAAACAGCCGCAACTGATGTCGAGCCCTCGTGCCAGATTGAACGCCATGGCGCCCATGAAAACAGCCATCAGGGCTCCGGCAAGAAAGGACGCGCCGGACATCCAGCGGTTGAGCAACAGACAGACGCCCAGGATCAATTCCAGCCAGGGAAGGATCAGAGCGGTCAGGTTGATCAATCGGTCCGGCAGGATCTGGTAGTTGAAAACAGCCTGGGCAAAGGGGCCCGGGTGGGCGATTTTGTCCAGGCTGGCATAAATAAACACAAAGGCCATTACCAGCCTTGCAAAATGGTAACAGGCACTGATTTTAACGTCCGGTGAAGCGGGTTTGATAGTCATTGCCGTCAGCCTCTTTATTTTTTTATTGTGGGATTGACCCCTGGATGGGCAACCGGTTCTCCTGCCAGACCGTCCATCCGTTGACTAAAATTTTGACATGGTCAAAGCCCATGTTTTTGAGGAAAAGGGCCAGATCATGGCTCAGGTTGCAGGATTCACCATCACAATAGGTGATGATGACGCTGTCTCTGCTGATTTTATCCGCTATATCGGCGAAATAATCGTCCACCGAATGCCAGGGCAGGTTTAAGGCCCCTTGAATATGCCCCTGATCATAGGCGGCCGGGTCCCGGGCATCAAGGAATACAGTCTTGCCCGCTTCGAACAGGGAGGCGGCTTCGT
>CAZQIX010000123.1:0-3739 GCA_964593855.1 uncultured Desulfobacula sp.
GCCGAACCGGAACAGCATGATCTGGCCCATGGAGGCGAGCCCGGGGCGGTTGAAGAGCCGCTGATACGCCTTTTCGCAGGTTTCCATGACCTTCTGGTGCCGGCGGTCGAACCGGGCCTTTCCTTCCAGATACCACCTCAGATAGAACAGGGTCGCGGCGGTCATGGGCTGCATGGCCAGGCCCAGGCGGGTCAGGGTCAGCCACACGCGCTCCAGGGCCCGGCCGCCCTGGATGAAATCTTCGTCCGTCGTCCCGTCCATGGTCAGAAGGGCCACGGCCGACGCGCTCATGATGCCCTGATGGGAATGAAGGGCCACCATCCGGCCCAGGCCCAGCTTGTTGGCCAGGTTCATGACGGGCCAGGGCCGGGTCAGCCGCAAAAACAGCTCTCCGGCAAAACCGGCTTCCAGGTTTTTGAGCGGGAACCCGTCTCTTTTTTCCAGGGCCTCTTTTTTCGAGAACCGGATCATGCTCATCAGATGCTCGTGCAGGGGCCGGAACTCGGTCCGGATCCGGTCGATCCGGTAGATGAGCCGGGCCGCCTGCCGGATGTCGTCCCGGCGGGTGATCACATGCAGGGCCGCGCCCGGAAAGTCCGACAGGGCGGCTTGCATGTCCTGGATCACATGGGCGGGGACGGGGACCGGCTGGAACCTCTTCCGGTTGGTGTGGCGCTTGAAAATATACTCGTGCAACGGGTCGGGCCCGGTTTCCGGGTCCGGCGCCAGCCGGATCAGGGCCGCCAGGTCTTGGGGGCCGTCCGGGGGACGGATTTGCACATCCGCGGACAGGCCCAGGGACGCGGCCGCGATCCGGATGTTTTCAGCCGCCGCCCCGCAGGCGATCAAGGAGGCGATCTGGTTGACATTGAAAAACGAGGTGTCCCTTTCCCGGTCCAGAAACACCCGGATATGGTCCGGGCCATGGTCGAACCGCCAGGGCTGGCAGTTGTCGCCGGACGGGGCCTGGATCCCGGCCCGGATCAGATGGGCCATGACCTCCCCGGGAATGACACGGCCCGTCACCCGGTTCATGGTCGGCGGCTCCGATGGCCGGCCGGTCACGGCGGATTTGTTTTTTTCCAGCAGATGCTTGACCACCCGCATTTTGATCCGCTGGACCGGGTTGCGGTTGCCGAAAACCAGCCGCCCTTTTCTGAGCTTCATCAGATACGGATCGAACTGGGCATAGCAGGGCACGGGCCGAAGGCCTGTTTTGCCGAGAAGGATCCGCAGGGCTTCGGTGGCGGCCATGCCCGCGCAGATCTGGCAGGACGCGTTCAAGGACGGCCCGGCCTTGGATTCCAGGCTGACCTTTTTGAGGTTCATGTATTTAATGTGGGTGGGCCGGGGGGACAGGCCCAGGGCAAAGGACAGGTATTTGTCCGTGTCCGCCATGCCCGGCCGGATGTTGAAATACTCGTCAAACCCCATGCCGTCCGGATCGAACACCAGCATGGCCGAGCTGTAGCCCATGGGCCCGGCCGTGATGACCCAGATGTTTTTCTCGGCCGCCCGCTTGAACAAGGCCCGCCGGACCTCGAACTGGAAAAAATCCAGTCCGTCCACCACCACGTCCACGCCCTCCAGAAAGGCGTCCATGTTTTGATCGTGAACGCCCTCATCAAACATGCTCAGTTCCAGGTAGGGGTTCACGGACAGGGCCTGCTCCTGCATGACCAGCAGTTTTTTGCGCCCGAAATCCGGAACCCTGGCACCGAACTGGCGGTTGACGTTGGGGGGCTCGAACACGTCGAAATCCGCGATATTGAAACGACCGACGCCCGATCGGGTCAGGGTCATGAGGTGCACGCCCCCTACCCCGCCCATGCCGGGGATGGCCACCCGGGACCGGGCCAGCCGCTCCTGTTCCTCCACGGTCAAAAGGCCGATATTGCGGCTGAAAGCCTGGCGGATATAGTCCTGCCGGTTATGAATGTCGTATGGCTTCAGGCTGTCCTGCAGGGCGCGGATGTCCATCATGCGGCTCCTTTGCGGGTGTAGAGTTTGATTTTAAAAACGGACGAAATCATCCGGACGGCGGCCGGAAGTACCAGGATATCGCCGATCAGGGCCGTGATCATGATGACCGCGCTCAAAGACCCGAAATTGACGGTGGGCACGAACCGGCTGAATACCATGACCCCGAACCCGATGCACAGAATCAGGGACGACAGGATGATGGCCCGGCCCTTGACCAGGATGGTCCGTCGGATGGCGGCGGCGGTGTCGGCCCCGGCGGCCAGGTTGTTCCGCAGTTCCGTCAGGAAATGAATGGTATCGTCCACCGCGATCCCGATGGCCACGGCGGCGATCAGGGCCGTGGCCGTGTTCAGGGGAACGCCGAACAGCCCCATGATCCCGAAATTCAGGACAATGGGAAACAGGTTGGGCAGAATGCTCAACAGCCCGAGGGGAACGGACCGGAGCACGAAAAACATGATCCCGATGATGATGGCCGAAGCCGTGGCCAGACTGTAAATCTGGCCCGACACCAGGGCGTCGATGGTGTTCACGTCCTGCAGGGCCCGGCCGGAAATCCGGATATCCAGGCCGCCGGTGTCCATTCCGGCCAGAAATGCCCGGATGTCCCGGATGATCACGGCCTGCTCCCCGGTGGCATGCCGGGACATGCGGATGGACATGCGGGCATGGTCAAAGGTTTCGTTGACAAAGTCCCGGATGTCGTCGGATTCATAGATCAAAAGGTACTGGGCGATGAGATCGGCGCTGTCGGGCAGGGTGTAAAACGCTGAAGACTCGCCGTGAAAGGACTGGTTCATGTCCTTGATGAAATCCACGAAGGACAGGGTTTTGTCCACGCCGTCCAGTTGGTTGACGTGATTTTGAAGGGTTTCCATCACCCCGAGGGCGGCCGGCTGTTTGAAGGCGTCCGGCTTCCCGGCTTTGAGAGAGATGTCCAGGGTGCTGACCCCGGCCAGCTCCTTTTCCACGAACACGGTGGATCGGCGCACCGGGCTGCCCGGCTTGAAAAATTCCAGCAGATTGGTTTCCACGGCGATCCGGGTGGACGCCCACACGGACAGGCACAACACCAGGATGCCGATAGCAAAAACAGGGCGAAAATACCCGGCCACAAAATCGGACACCCGGGTCAGAAAGGGATGGGCTGTGCCCGACCCGGCCACGGACCGGAACAGGGAACCGGTCAGCCGTTTTTCATCGAACAACAGCATGAAGGCGGGCATAAAGGAAAAGGCAAAGAAAAACTCGAACACCATGCCGGCGGACGCGATCAGGGCGAACTCCTTGATGGGCGGGATGTCGCTGATGTAAAGGGACAGAAACCCGATGGCCGTGGTCACGGTGGTGAGAAAACAGGGGCCGGCCAGTTTTTTCAAAACCGCGGCAAAGGCCCGGACCTTGTCCGGATATTGATCGAACAGATCCCGGTCCAGGGCGGAAAAGATGTGAACCGTGTCGCACAGGGCCAGGGCCATGACCACGGGCGGCACGATGGTGGTGACATTGTTGAGGGTGATGTCCAGAAGGGGGAACATCCCCATGGTGCAGCCCATGCACAGGGAAATGTTGAGCACGGCGATCAGGGTCAGCCACAGGTTGCCGAAAAACAGGAACACGGCCAGGGCGATAAAGGCATAGGTGATGGGAATAAAGGTGGCGATGTCCTGTTTCATGTACTGGGAAAGGGACAGGTTGGTGTAGGTCCAGCCGGCCATGTGCACGGGGCCGGTAAAATCCCTGTAATCCGCCAGTA
>CAZQIX010000124.1:0-3709 GCA_964593855.1 uncultured Desulfobacula sp.
CTTTCATTTTCCGTCCAGTCGATCCGGCTCATGAGCCCCCGGATGATTCGGACCTCCCGGGATGTCAGGCAGGACGCGCCGAAAATCCGCCGGAAGGTTCGCAGAAGATGGTCCGGGTTCTGGGGATCCAGAAAATCGATGCGGCTCAACGTGGTTTTGATATGGGCGAACATGTGTTCGATCTCGTTTCCTGGAGCCGGTTTGAGTACCGGTTCGTCCGTGTGTTTCTGATCGGCGTCGGCGGCTCCGTATATTTCGTAGAGTAGCACGGCCAGGGCATGGCTCAGGTTCATGGAGGGGTAGGCGTCGTGGGTGGGGATGGTGATGAAGTGTTGGCAGAGGTCCAGATCCCTGGTTTCAAGTCCGGTGTCTTCCGGGCCCAGGACCAGGGCGCAGGATATCGGATCGGCAATTGAGCTGATTCTGCGGGCCGCCCCAGCCGGGGAAAAAAAGCCTTTCCGGTATTTACCGAACCGCCGGGTGGTGCCGAAAGCGACCTGGATATCGGATAGGGCCTCCTGAAGGTCCGGGAAAACCCCGGCGGTTTCGATGACGGGGAACGCGGTCATCGCCATTTTTTTCACGGGCAGGGACAGGTATCCCCGGGTGGGGGCCACCAGCCGGAGTCGGGTGAATCCGAAATTCATCATGACCCGGGCCGCCGATCCGATGTTGAGGGGTCCCTGGGGCCGGACCAGGATGACGCTGAAACGATCCGGGTTCATTTTTCCCGGGTATCCAGAATCAGGGTCACGGGCCCGCTGTTGACAAGGGAGACATTCATCATGGCTTGAAACACCCCGGTTTGGGTGGTCACCCCGAGTTCACGGGTTCGCCGGATAAAATGTTCATACAGGGCATTGGCCTTTTCCGGGGCAGCCGCCTTGATGAAGGACGGGCGTCGGCCCTTGCGGCAGTCGCCCAGAAGGGTGAACTGGGACACCACCAGAAGTTCGCCCCGGACATCCAGGAGGGATATGTTCATTTTGCCTTTTTCGTCTTCGAAAATCCTCAGATGAACGATTTTATCCGCCAGCAGGTCCGCATCTGTTTCCGTGTCTTCTTCAGATACACCCAGCAGCACCATCAGACCCCGGCCGATCCGGGACACGACCGTGCCGTCCACTTCCACATGGGCTTCGGCCGCCCGCTGCACCACTGCTTTCATGTTTGTCCTTTCATGCCGACGTCATCGGAATCGGGGTCAAAAAGCACGGGATCCGGCCATCGGGTCGGCAGCCCGGCACGAGTGAGAAGTCGCAGAGCCTTTTCCACATGCTTGCCGGCTTCGGATACCCCGTGGGAATCATCGCCTGGAACGGCCGTAATCCCCATTCGGCGTGCCTCTTCCAAAATTCCGGCCGAGATGGACACATAGGGTTCGGCCTCCCCCCTGGCCAGAGGCCGAAGGTTGAAATCCAGGACCAGGCCCAGGGATTGGATCAGTTCCAGGTTGCGTCGGATTTTCTGCCGGATCACCGGTTGACGGAGCCTTTGAACATAATCGGGATCATGGATCCGGATCAGATCGAAATGCCCGACCACAAAAGGTTTAAGACAACGGATCATTTCCTGTTGAAGATCGAAATATCGTTCGTACAGGGCTTCATGGGACCCGAAGCGCTGTACGGCCAGTGCGTAATCCGCCGGGGAATAATCAAAACAGATGTCATCCACATGGTGCACCGAGCCCACGATGTAGTCGGGCCGGAATCGCCGGATCAAATCCGGGATATAGGTCTCATACCCGGGAAAGGTTTCCGTTTCCATGCCCGCATACAGAGTGATGCGGGAGGCATATTTTTTCTGCAGGTTCCTGAGGGTGCTGAAATAATCTTCAAAACGGCGGTACAGGTCCGCCGTCGTGAACCCGCACTGTTTTTCATCCGGGTACATCCATTGGTCGCAGGAAGGCGGCGCATGCTCGGTAATGCCCACCCGGTCAAATCCTAGACCGATGTAGGCAAGGACAATGTCTTCGAGCCGGTCCCGGGCATGACAGCAGAACTGACCGCTGTGACCGCCGTGCAGGGAGATGAGAGGCGACGTGTTCATGAGGGGCACCCTACCACCAAAAAGATTACAAAATCAAGAGGGTTTGCGTCCATTGTCAGGGTTCGAACGGATGGGACCGGGCAAAATCCGGACTGTAATTGTCTTGGCTGTCCAAGTCTTGGACCCAGCCGTTTTCAAACCCGAGAAAATCCATTTCATCCAGGACTTCGTCGTATTCCGCCCGGGTTACGCCCCGGTTCAGGGGCGGGGTGTCCATGACCGGGGAAGTGGGGGTGTACTGGGCCATGAGGGAAAGGAAGATGTCCGGGGATATCTCTTCGGCCAGAAATCGAAGCACCCGACGGCTGTTTTCCACCTGGCCCGGCAGCACCAGGTGGCGGACGATCACCCCGGACCGGATTCGGCCGCGGCGGTCCACCTCAAGCCGGAGGCCTTTTTGGCGGACCATTTCCCGGATGGCGGCTCCTGCTTTTTCGGGATAATCGGGGACCTGAGACAGATCTCGGGCCAGTTTTTCGTCCATATATTTAAGATCGGGCAGATAGACAGGAATCAAGGACGAAAGGCGCCTGAGCATATCCGGTCGGTCATAGGCGTGGGTGTTGTAGACGATCACCGGGTTCCTTCCTTTTTCGGACAAGGCCCGGATCAGGGTCACGACCTGGGGGATGACGTGGGACGGGGATACCAGCCCCAGGGCATGGGCTCCCTGATCCAGCAAGGGCTCGATTCGGCCCAGGAGCTGATCCAGGGTCAGGCGGTGTTCGATGTCCGGCCCCTGGTTCCGGCTGATCTGGTGGTTCTGGCAAAAAGAGCATTGAAGGCTGCATCGGGTGAAAAACACGTTGCAGATGCCGTGTTCGCCGCTGATCACCGGCTCTTCCCCCCGGTGCAGGCACACGGCGCCCACGGCGTACCCGGGGCCGGTGCGGCAGAAACCCGTTTCCCCGGCCAGACGGTTCACCCGGCATTGTCTGGGGCAGCACCGGCAGTCCCGGAAAAAGGCCTGGAAGGGGTCCGGGGGCAGGGCGTCGGGGGAGCGGGTGTCACGTGTCAGTGCCATGGTCACAACCGTTGGATCAGGTATAAAAAGGTCGGGAACCGGCTTTGGGATTTGAGCCGGTAAAATTCATACAGCAATTCCCGGGAAGGTTGCCCGAATCTCAGGGGAGACAGGTAAATGCAACCTTTGGGGCGGGTCCGTGAACTATTTTGCATCAGATCCATCAGGGCCGGGCCGTGGGTGTCGGGCAGGTTTTCATCCATGATGAAGTTGCAGGAGATCTCGACCTTGCCGAACCGGTCGTTGAGGGCCTGGGCTTTGTCAAAGGCCAGATTCACTTTTTCCGGGGTGATGGGTTTGCCGATGCGCCGGAGGGTGGCCGCGTCTCCGGATTCCAGGCCGATGTTGACAAAGGTCTGGAAAGGCATGTGATTCAGCCGCTCGAACAGTGACCACTCCGACTTGAGCAGGGCGTCCACGCTGCCGAACAGGAAAACAAAACCGCCTTTCATGACCGAGGAATGAAAACCGAAGGCATCGAACGCCCTGGCCGCGGTTTCGAGGATCAGATCGGCGGGCGCGTTCAGAGCGTCATGCTCTCCGAGAAAAAGGGCGTTGTAATTGACCAGGTCCGGTCCGTAATGAACCTTCAGTGCCTGGATCTGCCGGTCGATGTCCTGGGCGGACCGG
>CAZQIX010000125.1:0-3562 GCA_964593855.1 uncultured Desulfobacula sp.
ATATAGTGGACCGGTGGGCCGTTGTCAAGGGGTCTTCGCCGCGTTGATTTTTTTGAAAGAAAACGGCGAACCCTGGTTTTGGATCCAAATATTGGCTCTGTCAGGAAAAAGGTACTTGGGGATGTGTCAGGCTCAAAACCGGCTCATGAAGCCATGCCAAACAGATGGGTCGATGAACCAGGGCTATTGAACTTGCCCAGCGGTATATGATGTTAACCCGTTAAAAGAAATCGCCCGGTATGTATCAGGTATGGCGGGTAGAGATAGTAGAGGGGAGGCTCAAAGCCTCCCCTCTTCTCGATTGATTCAAAAATTATCAATTAAGACTTCCGTCTGGATACCCCCGCGATGCCAAGGAGGCCGAAGCCGAGAAGCAGCATGGTGGTCGGTTCGGGTATCGCTGACAATGGTCGGACACCGGCAACTACGTTGTCTAACTCAAATGCAACCCCTGTAGTGCGAAATTCAAAGGCTGTGAATATCTCATCATTATCAAAAAAAAGATTCACGTAGACATTTGAACCATCTCCGAACTGATCACCGGAAGTTCCACCCATAGCGGCAAGAATTTCAGATCCTTGCAGAATTCCATCAGAGAGGTATCCACTTTGGGTGGTAAGTAAGCCATCATTGGTATAAAAAGCGATATTGTTATAAGTGTCTATGGAGCCGTAATACAATCCCAAATACCAAACATACAAACCTGGTTGATATGCATAAAAATCAGAGTTCTCCACTTTGATTGTCGCTGCAGTCGTTCCAGACGATGGGCCTGGGCCATAGGCGAAAAAAGTAGTATCTCCGGCCGGGGCGGCAGCGACACCATCAACGGATCCTTGTCTTATGCCAAGTCCACCGGTAACATCCAATTTTGTTGGGTCAAGGGTATTGAACCCCCCTCCGGCGCCGATAGTAATAGTCCCTCCGTTAGCGGCAGTTATCGTTCGATTAACACTACCTGGCTGATCAAAAGTCTCGATAATAAAACCCGGCAAAGCATTGTTGTTTGCATCGACCCCATTCAAGCTTGTTTTTCCTGACCCGTCATTTGGAACTTGATGGTTAAACGTAATCGTCAAGGCTTGAGCCTGAGCGACTAAAAATAAAAGAGCTGTGAATGATAAAAATACACTCTTTCCTAAAAATTTTTTCATAATTTCTCCTTTTCCGATTTAAAAAAATTGGCAAACCTAATGCAGGTACATTAGCACATAGCGTGCCAAGAAAATTGAAAAAATCGTTTGATTTGTATATCAATCGTATTTTCAATATGTTACTCCAAAATACAAAATATTGATGTTGAATTATCAATAAAGGACAAAGTCATCTCATATATTTTTGGTGAAAAAATTACATAAAATACCATTGCGGATGTTACCTTTTTTTCCTAAATATAGGAATTCTTTTGGACATAAACCTGTATACGACAGCGGAAGGACTTTACGCGTTCTCCCTCGCAGAGGCTTGGATTGAAACACGATTGATGAAAACCAAACCGGCTGGTATGATGGGTTGGCAAAAAATGGAGGTGTCACTGTGTCGGATCAGGACAGAGAAAGATGGGATGCGAGGTATGAGGCGGACCCGGGGGCTGGGACGCCGTCCCGTTTGATTCGGGATCATTTTTCCCTTGCGGCGACGGGGCGGGCCTTGGATCTGGCCTGCGGCAACGGGCGCAACAGCCTGTTTCTGGCTGAACAGGGCTTTGAGGTGGATGCGGTGGATATTTCATCCGTGGCCGTAAAAAGACTGGCCGGAAGGCATTCGGCCGTCCATGCCCTGCGCGTGGACCTGGATACCTGGGATATTCCCGAAGCGGCCTATGACCTGATCGCCAATATCAAATTTCTGGACCGGCGGCTTTTTCCCATGATCTTGAAGGGATTGAAGCCCGGCGGGGTGTTGATTTTCGAATCTTTTACCGATGACGCGGGCGATGATCCCTACTGCCTGAAATCCAACGAGCTGCTTCATGCTTTCCTGAATCTTCGGGTCGTTTATTATGCGGAAACACAAAATCCCGCCGGAGCCCGGTTCAAGGGCACGGCGGCCCTGGTCGGGATTTCGGCCCGAATCCGGTGAAGATCCCCGGCCGTTTCTTGTCGGCACCATCCCCCGGTCGCAGGGGTGCGTCGACCGGGCTAATCCAGGTCCGCTTCTATTTCGTCGAATATATCTTCAATGGCGTAAAGAAAGGTGTCCGCCCGGGACGGGTTGCGGTCGGCAATGCTGTCCCGGGCCTGTTTAAAGGCGTCCTGAAGTTTTTTCGCGTGTTTGAGAAGAACCTCTCTGAGTTCTGTTCCGTCAAAATGGTATAAAAGTTCGTCCATCTTGCCGGCCAGTTCATAAAGGGATGGGTCCCGGTCGGCCGGGATCCGGTTCCCGCGTCGCAGAATCCCTCCCAGTTTTGGATAGCTTTTTTCCAGGTTTTTGTCATAACAGGGGTCCACGCTGATTTTGATCTGCATATGTCGGCTCATATTGAGGCTCCTTTGTCCGGCTTTGTTTTGATTTGTTTTGGCGCGGGGATTACCGGCTAACTTTAGAACGGATACCGGGTGAGGGTCAATCAACGATTGATATATTTCGGATTTTGATGGAAAAATCACACAAAAAATTTATCATCAGCAATGATCGAAAAATCCACATATGAAGCATTGGAAAAGCGGATTGAATTTATGGAGAATGAGCTGGCCGAGCGTAAACGGGTTGAAGAATCCCTTCGGGAAAGCGAAGATCGTTTCCGGCTGCTTTATGAGAACGCGCCGCTCGGGTATCAGTCGCTGGATGAAACCGGCTGCTTCATCACCGTCAATCAAGCCTGGTTGGCCGCGCTCGGATACACCAGGGAAGAAGTGATCGGAAAATCTTTTTCCGAATTTCTGCATCCGGACTGGCAGGGTCATTTCAAGGAAAATTTTCCCCTTGAGACAAGTGAAGAGACCGCCGCCCGGATTGAACATATCATTTCCACCGGATCGGAAATCACTGCCTTTACAGGGATTTGATTGAGATTCAAACGGCTGCCCGACGTTCGGACTCAGTGGTGAAAACGTCGAGCTGGTCTGGAAACCGTCGAAAGATCGACTGTGGTCGGTTAAAATGGATCCCTCCCAGGTGGATCAGGTCCTTGCCAATCTTTGTGTCAACGCCCGGGACGCCATCACCCGCGTGGGAACCGTCACCATTGAGACCAGCGG
Organism: uncultured Desulfobacula sp.; assembly: GCA_964593855.1. GTDB lineage: Bacteria > Desulfobacterota > Desulfobacteria > Desulfobacterales > Desulfobacteraceae > Desulfobacula. The sequence goes on from CAZQIX010000125.1 coordinate 3,201, forward strand.
ACAAACCTTTGATCACGGAGATTTTCCGGATCATTCGGTTTTTATCCCCGGTGATTTTGTTCGGCTGGCGGTCACTGACAACGGTCGCGGCATGGATAAGGAAACCATGGACAAGCTTTTCGAGCCGTTTTACACCACCAAGGATAATGGAAAGAAAGGGCTATACGGTTTTGTCCGCCGCTTCTCCCATTTCCATGGCGGATCTGTTGATTGAACTGCGAAACGTGCTGGATCAGAAATTTCAATAAAACAGTGAAATAAAATAACTTGAAATGTTTCCGGAGGTTTTTCATTTTTCTGGCCCAATTGGTATGTATGGCGCGCGAAATGAATGACGGATGATATTTTTCAGGAGTATGGAC
>CAZQIX010000126.1:0-3555 GCA_964593855.1 uncultured Desulfobacula sp.
ATTCTTTGATCGACCCGTCGGTCTTTTTGAGGCCCATGTCCGTGATCTGTCTCCACTCGGTGTCAATTTCCTGATGGTTATACATGGATCAGGCCCGGGAATCAATCATCAATCCATCATGATGGACCACCGAGAATTTATTTGACAACCTATAAAGTTATGTGTATATAACTTAAATTATTTCAAATTACTTTATTCGGTTTATTGTGAATATGGAGGTGGTCAAAATGGGCGTTATCAATCTGAGGCAGATGAAAAAAGGGCAGGCAGGCATTGTGCAACGGATAAGGGCCGGCAACGAGCTGGGGCAGCGGATCAGGGATATGGGATTGATTCCGGGAAAGGAGATCCGAGTCCAGGGAAGAGCGCCGCTCAATGACCCGGTTTCTCTGAAGGTCATGGGGTTTACCCTCACGCTTCGCAACAACGAGGCAGACCATATTGACGTGGAGGTGGTTTGATGAACGCTACCCTCGTACTGGCCGGTAATCCCAATTCCGGCAAGACCACTCTTTTCAACGAACTGACCGGCGGCCGTCAGCGGGTGGGCAATTATCCGGGAGTTACGGTCGAAAAAAAACAGGGAACCTGCAAAGGGGCGTTCGGGCAATTCACCATTGTGGATCTTCCGGGAACCTATTCCCTGACCGCATATTCCCTGGAGGAAGTAGTGACAAGGAATTTCCTGGTGGATGAAAACCCATCCATGGTTGTCAACATCGTAGACGCGACCAATCTCGAGCGCCATCTGTATCTCACGGTCCAGTTCATGGAAATGGGTCTGCCGGTCTGCATCGCCCTGAACATGATGGACTTGGCCCGGAAAAAGGGGATTGTCATCGATGTTCAAAAACTGTCCGCGCTCCTGAATGTTCCGGTGGTGCCCATGGTGGCCCGTGACGGAAAAGGGAAACAGGCCTTGATGGAGATCATTGCGACCCTGCCGCCGGGAGAACCTATACCCTTGCGGATTTCCTACGGCCTGGACCTGGACGCAGCCCTGGATGAAATGGCGCAGATGATCCGTGACTCCGGGTTTCCGGTCCCCCATTATGATCCAAGATGGCTGGCCGTCAAGTATCTGGAACAGGACGGGCCGATCATGGACAAAGTGGCGGAATGGAATCGGGATCTGGCCCTGGCTCTGGAAGAGCGGGCTCGGAAGGTCGCGGGCCATGTGGCCGCCACTTTGAATACCCGTCCCGAGGGACTGATTGCTGATCACCGACATGGATATGTCCATTCGGTTTTGAAGCGGGGGGTGATCACAGAGCATCGGGATAAAAATCGTATGGAGGTGTCGGACACCATCGATCAAATTCTGACCCACCGGTTTTTGGGACCGATGATCATGGTCGCCATGCTCATGGGGCTTTACCAATTCACCTTTTCCCTGAGCGCCGTGCCCGTAAGCCGGCTGGAAGGTTTTTTCGGCTGGATATCGTCTCTTGCGGATCAGACCCTGCCCGACGGGCTGTTGAAATCCCTGGCAATTTCGGGCATCATCGACGGAGTGGGCGGGGTCCTGGGTTTTGTGCCGCTGATCCTGTTCATGTTTTTCGGCATCGCCTTTCTGGAAGACAGCGGGTATCTGGCCCGGATGTCGTTTATGCTGGACAAGATATTCAGGATTTTCGGGCTTCACGGCAATTCAGTCATGGCCTTCATCGTGTCCGGCGGCATTGCCGGCGGATGCGCCGTGCCGGGAGTCATGGCGGCCAGGACCCTGAAATCGCCCAAAGAGCGTCTGGCCACTCTTCTCACGGTGCCTTTCATGAACTGCGGGGCCAAACTGCCGGTTTTCGCCCTTCTGACGGCTGCCTTTTTTGCGGAAAACCAGGCCGGGATCATGCTGATCATCACCTTGATATCCTGGACCGGGGCTTTGCTCACAGCCCGGCTGTTGCGCTCCACCATCATCCGGGGGGAATCCACGCCTTTTGTCATGGAACTGCCCCCTTATCGGATGCCGACCCTGAAAGGGCTGGTCATTCATACATTTGAAAGGGTGATCCAGTACATTCAAAAAGCGGGAACAGTGATTCTTCTGATTTCCATCGTGCTCTGGGCCATGATGACCTTTCCCGGCCTGGATGACCACCGTATCCGCGAATTCGAGGATCGGCGGGCGGCCATTGCGGGTCCGATCGGGATCGAAGACTTGAAACGTTTGGATCAGGAGATCTCGGATTCGGCCGGCAAAGCCCTGGACCCGGAAAGGATGAAGATCCGGGAAGACCTGCTGCAAGTGGACCGGGATCAGGCCCAGGAAGCGTTGAAATCTTCTCTGGCCGGTCGTATCGGCACGGAGGTCGAAGCCGTTACCCGGTTCGCCGGCCTGGACTGGCGGACCAATATTGCCCTGATCGGCGGGCTGGCCGCCAAGGAAGTGGTGGTTTCCACCCTTGGTACGGCCCATTCCCTGGGGGAAATCGACCCCGAGGACACCACCTCCCTGTCTGATCGGCTCGCATCGGCAGAGGGATGGGGGCCCTTGACCGCTTTCAGCCTGATGTTGTTCACCATTTTTTATTCGCCCTGTTTCGTGACCGTTGTCTGTGTGGCCCGGGAAACAGGGACCTGGAAATGGGCGGCCTTTTCAGTGGTGTTCAACACCACCCTGGCCCTAGCCGTTTCCACCTGTTTTTATCAGATCGGCCGCATGGTGGTGGCCTGAAAAAGGAGGCGTATTCATGGAAGCCGTTGTTGTGGGTATCATTGTGGCCGGAGCCGTGGGACTGATGGTCCGGGGAATGGTCCGAACCTTTCGCGGAGACCGGTCCTGCAGCTGTTGCAGTAAATCTTCCTGCCCGTCCGGAAGATTGTGCGCCCTGGATGACCGGAAAATGGAAAAATAGAGAAAGGGGGCAGATGTGCCCCTCCCTGAGTGCTATCGGATGAAGGGTTGGTCGACCAGGGCTTTATGGTTTTGGATCAGGTTTCCCACCACTTCCGGGTAGGACAGGGTGGAAATATCGCCGAGCTGATCGAATTCATCGGCGGTGATTTTCCGCAGGATCCGGCGCATGATTTTCCCGGACCGGGTCTTGGGCAGAGCCGAGGCGAAATGAATGATGTCGGGGGTGGCAATGGGACCGATTTCCTGCCTCACATGGTTTTTCAGTTCGGCCGGAAGGGTGTCCGAGAGCCGGGTTCCTTTTCCGTCCGGGCCGCAGCCCAAATGAGATATCCGGACAAAAGGGCCGCCACCATCGCGATGCCGACACAGGTCCAGGTGAGCCGACGGGTGATGGTTTTGATCTCGGACAGGACATCTTCCACCTCGGTCACGTGGATGAGGGTTGCCGTTTCCCGTTCATCATGTTTTTTCCCAGCAGGGGAAGGATCTGGAAAAAAATGGAAAGAATGAATAGGACCAGGGTCAGGGCTGCCGGCACAATAATACGGAAGGGCAGGGCTTTCATGAATGTCGCTGGGGCGGACGATTCCCCGGCCGCTTCAGAAAAGGTGTCCGGGCGGTCCGGATGTTTTGGCTCGGATTATTTGCGCAGAACAGTCACCCCGCCGGCAATGATCATGAGGATACCGATGACC
>CAZQIX010000127.1:0-3463 GCA_964593855.1 uncultured Desulfobacula sp.
CAAACAAGATTTGTTCGAATCGATTCAGGTGATTATACACGGTTGCCTTCCTGTTTGCTTGAAAAAACGGTTCTCACGGATTCAGCATCAGGTGAAAGACAAGGAATCGATATAGACCTTCCGTGTCTTTCACCTCGGCCTGGCTGAACTTACCCGAAGATTATTTGAGTACGCCCTTTTCTTTCCAGAATTTTTCAGCGCCAGGGTGAAGAGGGGTGACAATACCGTTGGTCCCGGTGGAGATGGACATGTCGGAAAAGGTCTTTTTCTGTTGAGCCATGTGGGCCAGTCCTTCGTCGGAATAGATTTTGGACAGCATATCATAAACGATATCATCCGAAACCTTTGCATTGGCAATCCATATGGTTGAATCTTCATAAGAGGGGGTATCCGCGTCCACGCCCTTGTAGGTATTGGCGGGAATTGTCACCTTGCTGAAATACGGATAGGCTTGATAAAAACCGCTTGCTTCTGCGTCTGCATCCAGGTTGATCAGGGCGATATCATTGGTCTGAGCCGCCATCATGACAGCACCGCTGGGATAGCCGACAAACAGCCAGAAAGCGTCCAGCTGGTTGTTTCCGAAATAATTGGCCGCATCGTCATAGCCCACGGCATTCCGTTCAATCTTGTCCCAGACCCCCATATGGGTGAAAAACAGTTCGCAGTTGGCAAAAGCGCCCGAGCCGGCGGTTCCCACACCGACCTTTTTGCCGGCCAGGTCTTTGACGCTCTTAATTCCGGAATCCTTACGCACCACAAGCTGAGCCGGCGCACCATACAGCCAGGCCACGGCCATGACATTTTCATATTTATTGGTATCGTTTTTCAATTTTCCGTTCCGGGCATTCCACACGCTACCGGAATAAGAGACCGCCATGTGTACTTTTCCGGAATCGGTCTTACGGATGTTTTCAATGTCGCCGGCCGACGATTGGGCCTGGACTTTATAATCGGGTGAATCTTTGATCGGATCAAATACCTGTACCGCGTTTGCAAAAACCTGGAAAACTCCTCCGGCTGGACCTCCGCCGAATACAACCCGTTCTTTTGCAAGTGCCGGTTGGCCCATGACCGTGACGAAAACCGCAATCAAACCGATGATCAACCCATGACGACGCTTCATAAGATCTTCCTCCTGTTGGTTGGTTATGGTATGTAACGAACGTCTTCTACGACTGACTAGAATCTTAACAGGAATAAAATCAACAAATCAATTAGAGGATTTCTGATAGTGTTGTAAGAGAATTTCTTACAGAAAAAGAACCTGATCGACAGAGGTCAGGATATGAGAGAACCTCTGCCCTCCGATGGAGGTTTTCTTATAAAACTTCAGACAGTTATGAAGAATGGCCAGAACCTGTTCATGGGTATGGATGCCGCCCGTCTCCATGGCCAGTCGGGGATGTCGTCCGAGGCGACCACCCAGCATGACCCGATACCCTATAGCCTCGGTCAGGGTTCCGGTGGGACAGGCCGCCACACATTTTCCGCACATGAGGCAGCGCCGGTGATCGATGATCGGAATGTTTTCGCGAAGGGTAACGGCTGTTTCGTCACAAATATCCACACAGTTGCCGCAACAGGTGCAGGGCCGGTCTGAAATACCCGGGCTGACCGCGCCGATGATGCCGATATCGGCGATCTGAGGCCTGGAACAGGCGTTGGCACAGTCACAAAGCGACACCCTGAATTCATGATGAGCCCTCAAAGGACCCTGGACAGCTCGTTGCAGAAACCCGAGAATATTTTCCCGCTCAAAGACGGCTTTGATTTCTTTTTCCAGGGGCGCCGTCTGATTGGCGGCATTCGGGCAACTTTTTTCACCGAAACAGGCAGCGATATTGTACCCTTTTAGACCCCGGCCCGCCATCACGGCAAAATCGCGCCCTGAGGACTGATCACGACTTCCCGGGTGGGGATATCCACCCCGGCTCCGGCCAGCGCTTTTTTGACAATCATCGGCAACGCGGAACAGCAGGGGACTTCCATGATTACGACGGTAATGCTCTTGATGGCCGAAACCTTGAACACCTGCGCGAGTTTTTCAACATATTCATCCGGATTGTCGAATTTGGGGCATCCGATCATGACGGCCCGGCCTTTGAGAAAATCGGAATGGAAGCAGGGATAGGCCACCGGTACGCAGTCGGCGGCGATTACCACGTCGGCGTTTTTCAAAAAAGGGGCGCCCGGGGGAATAAGCCGAATCTGAACCGGCCAATGACCGAGAAACGATCGGCCTTGGGCCTCCTGGACGGTCGGGTGGTTGACACACGCACAAGCGTCATGGGCAGACGAAAACGTTTTCAAAACACTCGATGGGCAACCACAGGTCGCCGATTCTTTTTTTGGGGATTCCGATGCCTTTTGCTTCAGCAATTCTTCAACGGCTTTTTCATCAAAATCATCAGCCTCACGCTCCACAATGGTCAGGGCGCCTTCCGGGCAATCGCCGATGCAGGCACCCAGGCCGTCACAATATTTATCCGCTATCACCCTGGCTTTTCCATCGACAATCTTAATGGCGCCTTCGGCACAGGCGATCACACAGTTTCCGCAACCGTCGCAAAGATCTTCATCGATCTGGATAATTTTTCGCAGGACTTTCATTTCCTCGCTCTCCTTCCTTGATTTTACCTCTGTTTCATCAATATCTCTCCGGCCAGTTCTTTTCCAGACGGGGTCATGAAAATTCGGTCCAGTTTGGATAAAAACGCCGCCGGATCGATTCCCACTTTTTCTTTACAGACCGACATACGAGCCAGCTGGTCTGCGTCCCACAGCACCCTTCGCTCCAGATCGGCATCATCGGATGGGCGCCCATGGCGACGGACCATTTCAATAATACGATCGATCAATTCCTGCCCGGCGCCGAGTTTATCCATGAGGATTTGCACCATTCCGGGGTTTTCCTGTTCAATCCACCGGGAATCGTCCGATCCGTGTTTTTCCAGGGCCAGGCGCGCACCGATTTCATAAAGATAGGCCGCGCACAGCACCGAAGGCAAATCAGCCTTTTCCCGCTTGGCGATTTTCTCGGCAAGCCCTGCCATTCTCGCCGCGTGACCGATACGCTTGAAGTCAGTCCCCAAATAGCGTTTCACCTCCACCGCCACCCGGTCTTTGAACAGATCGTCCCGCTTGGCGACAAAATCTTCGGGAAGCGTTCCCAGGCATTGTTCGGCAAATTTGCAGTAGGAGGCGCATCCAAAATCCATTTTCGGATTCACGATCTTTTTTTGACAGTTAGGGCATCTTCGCGTGGCGTCATCTTTGAAAAACTCCATGGTGTGACCACATTCCGGACATTCGGTTTCAAAAATGGCATCTTCATTCCAATACTGGGTATCCTGTCCCGGACATTTCATTTCAGACCTCCTTTTTTCGATATGTCGGGAAGGCGCCATGGCCGGCGCAGCCTGGGCGCCCCTCCCTCACTACTCACTACTCACTACTCACT
>CAZQIX010000128.1:0-3288 GCA_964593855.1 uncultured Desulfobacula sp.
GTGAGTGATAATGGCTGCGGTATGGATAAAGAGATCCTGAACAATCTGTTTGAACCGTTTTTCACCACCAAGGATGTGAACAAAGGCACCGGCCTTGGCCTTGCAACGGTTTATGGTATTGTCAAACAGAACAACGGGTTTATCAATGTTTATAGTGAAATCGGCCAGGGCACCACGTTCAGGATCTATCTGCCCCGGTATTCCAACGCGGATGCCCTCCCTGCCGTTACCCAGCCGAAAAAACCGGACCCGGTGGGCACTGAAACCATCCTGCTGGTGGAAGATGAGCCCGCTATTTTAAAGATGACACGTATGATGCTTGAACGAAAGGGGTATTCGGTTTTACCCGCGGCCACACCTGCCGAGGCAATCAACATGGCCAAAGCGCACCCGGATAAAATCCACCTGATCATGACCGATGTGGTCATGCCGGAGATGAACGGCCGGGATCTGGCCCAAAAAATATCCGCCCTTTATCCGGATATCCGCACATTGTTCATGTCCGGCTACACCGCCAATGTCATCGCCCATCAGGGGGTTTTGGACGAAGGGGTGGCATTTATCCAGAAACCGTTTTCCATGACGGACCTGGCTGAAAAAGTGCGGGAAGTCCTGCGAGAATCAGTTGATAAAAGGGAAAAACATGACAGATGAACCGACTTTCCAAGAATTGAGGCAGCGCGTCCGGGAAGTTGAACAGATCCGATCGGATTTTTCAGCTCGGCGGGATCGTGAATCACATATAAAAAAAGTTCTCTTGGCAATCCGAGATGTCAATCAATTGTTTGCAAGAGAAACAGATCCAAAAGAGCTGATCCGAAAAATCTGCGCCTCTCTGGTTAAAACACGGGGGTATTTCAACGCATGGATTGCCCTGACGGATGAGAAAGGCGATGTTGTCGAGAGCTTAGCCGCTTCCGGGTTTCATGAAGATTTTGATGTTATGGTGTCAGCCCTGAAGCGGGGCGAATTTCCTTTGTGCATGCGCCTTAGCCTTGGGACGGAAAAACTTGCAGTAACCCGGAACCCTCCTGTGGATTGCCCGGATTGTCCGCTATCTTCCAAATATGGGGGCCGATCCGGTTTGACCTGCCGTTTGTCATCCAAAGACAGGGTGTTTGGAATCCTCTCCGTCTCTGTTCCTGAAAAATTTGCCCATGACAGGGAAGAGCAGGATCTGTTTGTTGAATTGGCCGCTGATTTAAGTTTTGCATTGAGTAAACTGAAAACCGATGTTCAAGCCCACCGTCTCAACCAGATCGTTACATCCATCCCTCAGCCCATCTCGCTCGTCTCAAAAGATTATCGATATCTTGCCGTGAACGATGTGTATGCGGAACTGTTCGGGATCGCTGCCGAAAAAATAATCGGGCGGACACCCGCCGATTTTTTCGGTGAACAGGTATTTGAAAAGGAAATCAAACCCCGCCTGGACCATGTGTTGAGCGGGAACACATTTCAGTATGAAATCCAGGCGGATTTCCCCGGCCGGGGCAAACGCTGGATGTTCATGTCGTATTATCCGTATCGAAATGAACAAGGAGATATTGCCGGTGTCATTTCACATGGCCATGACATAACCGAGCGCAAACAGGCGGAGGAGTCGCTGCGGATAAGTGAAGACCGTTACCGCAATGTGGCTGAGGCGAACGCCGGTATTGTCTGGGAAATGGATGCAAACCTCACCGTGACCCATTTTTCAGGAAGGGTTCATGAGATTTTGGGGTATCCACCGGAAGCGATCATCGGACAAAACCCCTTGTTTCTGATCGATCCCGGAGACCGGGAAAGAGTAAGCGCAATCATGGCCCGAATGGTTCATTCACAAAAGCCGGTTAAGGAAATTGAATCCTGGCACCGCCACAAGGATGGCCGGCGGGTGCGTATCCTGACCAACGGCATGGCCTTCTTTACCCAGGACGGTGGCCTGCTCGGGTTTCGCGGCACCCATATCGATATTACCGAAATTTTCTGGGCGAGGCGGTGTCAGGAAATTACCCTTCGGCTCCATGAGTTAATCCATGAGAGCGACGAAGTGATATCGGCCTTCCTGTGCGAAGCCTGTTCAGAGGTGACCGACAGTCCCATGGCTTTCTTCGGCATGCTGGAACCGGATGAATCGGCCATGATCGCCCATGTCTGGTCGCCGGAGGCAATGAGTGAGTGCAGGGTTTCAGACAAACCCCTGCGGTTCCCGATTGAGACGGCAGGGCTTTGGGCACAGCCGATCCGGCTGCGAAAACCCGTGATCTGCAATGACTACCTATCTGCTCCCGAAAAACAGGGCCTGCCGGAAGGGCATGTGACCATAACGCGGTATATGGGCGTTCCAATCCGTCATGGCGACACTGTCGTCGCCATGGCCGGCGCCGCGAACAGGTCGCCGGGATATGAAGAAAGACACATCAATCGCCTGCAGGTGATCACCTCAGCCATTGCGGATATCCTTCTGCTGCGCCACAAAGAGGAAGCGTTGCGGACAAGTGAGGAAAAATACCGGATTCTGTTTGAGCATACCGGCGATTTGATATTGGTGGCGCAGGACGGCCGGATCGTCTTCCATAATCCCAGAACCACCGAGATAACCGGTTATTCCACGGATGATTTTAGCTCAAGGCCGTTTATCGACTTCATTCATGAAGATGACCGTGCATTGGTTATGGATCGTCACCTTCAAAGGCTCAAAGGCGATCACCCGCCAGAGCGGTATTCATTCCGCATCATGCACAAAAACGGCAACATCCTGTGGGGCGAGCTCAACGCGGTCGTGATCCAGTGGAACGGCAGGCCGGCCACTTTGTGTTTTATCACCGATATCACCGAACGAAAGCAGTCGGAGGAAAATCTGAAGGCCGAACGAGACCAGATCTTTTCGCTGTTTAACAGCATTGATGAAATTATCTACATTTCTGATCCTCAAACCCATGAACTGTTGTATATCAACCGCCACCTGGCAAGCCTGGTGCCTGAAGACAGTATGGGGAAAAAATGCTATAAAGTATTACAAAATCTCGACGCACCCTGCCCCTTTTGCACCAACGACACAATCTTTGAAAAAAAGCCGGAACCCTACCGTTGGGAATACTACAATCCATTTTTAGATCAGCACTATGCGATTATTGATCGGGTGATCCGCTGGTCCGACGGCCGGGATGTCCGTTTTGAATTGGCGGTGGATATCTCTGGTATCAAAAAAGCAGAAGCGGAAAAAGAAAAACTCCAGACCCAGCTCATCCAGGCCCAGAAGATGGAATCCATCGGGACCCTTGCCGGTGGCATCGCCCATGA
>CAZQIX010000129.1:0-3038 GCA_964593855.1 uncultured Desulfobacula sp.
CGCACTTTCGGCTCTCTTCCGTCCGGCCTGACGGATGGGGCTGGGACCCAGCTCTTCGATTGTCCGGGTCATCCGGGTTGCAATTTCGGCGAATTTTCCCCCCATGGCGGATGAAAGAGTAAACATTTCAACCCGCTCCGGCTCCATCCCGATTCCGGAAAGAATATGACGGACCTGGTTGACCCTGGATCGGGCCTTGAAATTGCCTTCCAGAAAATGGCACTCCCCTTCCAGGCATCCGGCGATCATGACCCCGTCCGCCCCTTCTTCCAGGGCCTTGAGAATGTGAATGGTATCTATGCGACCGGTACAGGGCACTTGAACAATGTTGACGGCGGCCGGGTAGGACAACCGCAGTGACCCGGCCAGATCGGCGGCGGCATAAGCACAGAATCTGCAGCAAAAGGCGACAATCCGCGGTTCGGATAAAATGGTCATGGCTTTTCTCCTTGACATGTTTCAGGCAAACAGAGCCTTTGTTTTTTCCAGGATCTGACGATCGGTAAAATGGTTGAGGGTGATCACTTTTGCCGGGCATTCGGCCGCGCAGATGCCGCATCCGTGACAAAGGGCCTCGTCGATGCAGGCGTGGCCGTCCACGATCCGGGGGACCCCGTAAGGGCAGGACCGGACACAGACCAGGCAGCGGGCGCAGTGTTCGGGATCTGCGTTCCTTGCCACCACGCCGCCCACGGAAATGCTGTCGCGGGAGAGGATACAGGCGGCCCTGGATACGGCGGCCCCTGCCTGGGCGATGGATTCCTCCACCGGTTTGGGATAATGGGCCAGTCCGGCCATGAAAATGCCTTCCGAGGCGAAATCCACAGGTCTGAGCTTGGCATGGGCCTCGTTGAGGAAACCATCCGCATTGACCGGAACCCTGAACATCTCGAACAATTCCCTGTTCTCATTGGGAAGAACAGCCGCAGCCAGTATCACAATATCAGGCTCCAACAGAAGAGGCCGGTTCAGAATTTTCTCGTGAACCTGAATAACCAGACGCCCCGGGCCGGAAGAGATCCCGCTCGGTTCCACGGCCAGATCAGGCGGATCGGCTTCATCATACCGGATAAAGATCACCCCCTGATTCCGGGCCTGTGTGTACAGATCCTCTTTCAATCCATAGGTTCGGATATCCCGGTAGAGAACGATGATATGGGCCTGAGGGGACTTTTCCCTGATCATCAGGGCTTTTTTGATGGTATTGGCGCAACAGATTTTGCTGCAATAAGGGCGCTCGTCATTGCGCGACCCCACGCACTGGATGAAAACGACGGTTCCGGCCTGAAAAACCCGGGGATGGGTTTCGGCCAGATCGCGATTCAGGTCCAGATGGGTCATTATCCGTGGATCCCGGCCGTAGAGGTATTCTTCGGGCTGATATTCCCGGCCGCCCGTGGCCAGGACGGTGGCCCCGTGACGGACCGTTTCGGTGTGAACCCGGCCGTCGTGTCCGGCATGCAACAAACGGGTGGCAAAATTTCCCATGATTCCTGTGGTTTCGACCACTTCCGCATTCAGAAATAAACGGACCAGGGGATGCCGGGTTATCTGTTGCGCCAGATCCCGGACATGGGATCCGATATCACTGCCATGGGCCGTAACGGTCAAATGATTGGCTATCCCGCCGAGGGTATCGGCTCGTTCAACCAGAAAGACCGGAAATCCCTGTTCCGCCGCCGAGAGGGCCGCGGTCATTCCGGCGAGGCCGCCGCCGACCACCAGGAGAGATTGATTGACCGCCAGGGTGGTCTGATAAAGAGGCTCCGCGCAACCGGCCCTGGCCACCGCCATGCTGACCAGATCTTTTGCTTTCCGGGTCGCCTTTTCTTTTTCGTTCATATGAACCCAGGTGTTCTGATCCCGGATATTGGCCATTTCAAACAGGTATTTGTTCAGACCGGCCTCCCGGATGGTTTCCTGAAACAGGGGTTCATGGGTTCTCGGTGAACAGGAGGCGACCACCACACGGTTGATGCCGTGTTCCCGGATCACGGCTTTCATTTTGTCCTGGGTGTCCTGGGAACAGGTAAACAGATTGTCCTCCACATGCACCACATGGGGTAGGGTTGCGGCAAAATCCCTCACTGCCGGGACATCCGCGATGCCGCCGATGTTGATGCCGCAGTTGCAGACAAACACACCGATCCTGGGTTCCTTGCCGGCCACATCCATCTCCGGAGGAAGGGATCGGGTACGGGTCAGGGTCCATCTGGCCCGGGAAAGCAGGGCAGCCGCACCGGCAGCCGCGGCGGAAGCCTCCATCACGGACTGGGGAATATCTTTGGGCGCCTGAAAGGCCCCGCACACAAATATACCCGGCCTTGAACTGCTGACCGGAGAAAAATCATGGGTTCCGGCAAACTGATGGGCATTCAGATCAATGGACAGTCTGCGAGCCAGTTCCTGATTTCGCTCACCGGATTCAAGCCCCACAGACAGAATCACCATGTCGAAAATTTCTTCAAATATCCGGCCGGCTTCGTCCAGGTATTTGAGCTTGAGGTCATGGTTTTCGTTTTCTTCCACCGTATGCACCCGGGATCGGATAAAGCGAACGCCCTTTTCATCCCTGGCCCTCAGATAATACCGATCAAAATCCTTTCCAAAGGTTCGCATATCCATGAAAAAAACAGCCGTATCCAGAGGTTCGGCACTGTGTTCTTTGGCGATGACCGTCTGCTTGACTGCATACATGCAGCAAACCGATGAACAATAGGAATGATCACAGGTATTCAGATCCCTGGACCCGATGCACTGAAGCCAGGCGATTTTTCCGGGTTCACGGTGATCCGACGGCCGGACCAGGTGACCCTGATAAGGACCGGAAGCGGACAGAATCCTTTCAAATTCGAGACTGGTGATCACATTGGGATGGTTGATATAATGATAGGGAGCATGGGGGGACGGATCATAGGGGTTGAATCCGGGTGCCAGGATCACCGCCCCCACCTCCAGGATAAGGGTCCGGCTTTTCATTCCGTGATTGACGGCGCCGGCCAGACAGGCTTCCACGCACTGATAGCATTCGGAGCAGA
>CAZQIX010000130.1:0-2998 GCA_964593855.1 uncultured Desulfobacula sp.
TCTGCTCCGAATGCTATCAGTGCGTGGAAGCCTGTCTGGCCGGCGCCGTCAATCATGACGACCAGCCGAGGGTGAGGGACCTTCAGGTCGGCTCGGTGATCATGACTACGGGAGCCACCACCTTTGACCCGTCCGGAATGGACGATATCTACATGTACAAGCGTTCCCCCAATGTTCTGACATCCCTTGAATTCGAGCGCATCCTGAGTGCCGGCGGTCCCACCATGGGGCATCTGGTCCGGCCCTCCGACCAAAAGGAGCCTGAAAAAATAGCCTGGCTTCAGTGCATCGGATCCCGGGACACCAACCGGTGCGGCAACGGGTACTGTTCTTCGGTCTGCTGCATGTACGCCATCAAGGACGCCATGATCGCCAAGGAGCATTCGGAAAAAGAACTGGATGCGGCCATCTTCAACATGGACATGCGAACCTTCGGAAAAGACTATGAAAAATATTACAACCGGGCCGCTCAACAGGAAGGGGTGAGGTTTGTCAAATCCAGGATTCACTCCGTGGTGGAGGAGCCGGGTACGGACAACCTGATCCTGAATTATGCCGACGAGCAGGGCCATATGCAGCAGGAAGTGTTCGACATGGTCATCCTGTCCGTGGGCCTGGTCATTCCCAAAGACAGCGTGGATCTGGCCGAACGCATCGGCGTGGAACTGGACAAATACAATTTCGTCAAAACCCAGGTGTTCAATCCCTTGCAGACCTCTCGGCCCGGTGTATATGTTTCCGGATCTTTCCAGGGACCCAAGGATATCCCGTCCTCCGTGACGGAAGCCAGCGGTTCGGCCTGCGCGGCCGGAATCAAGCTGGCCCCGGCGCGACATACCCGCACCCGGACCGTGACCATGCCCGATGAACGGGACGTCCTGGGCGAAGAGCCGCGGATCGGTGTGTTTATCTGCAAATGCGGGATCAACATTGCCGGTATCATTGATGTGGACGAGCTGGAGCGCTACACCAGAAACCTTCCCAATGTCGTATACACCGGCGAAAATCTGTTTACCTGCTCCCAGGACACCCAGGTGTCCATCAAGGACCTCATCAATGAGCACAAGCTCAACCGGGTGGTGGTGGCCTCCTGTACGCCCAAGACCCATGAGGGCATTTTCATGGACACCCTGGAAGAGGCCGGACTGAACAAATACCTGTTTGAAATGGCCAATATCCGAAATCAGGATTCCTGGATGCACTTTCACGAACCCGACAAAGCGACCCGGAAAGCCAAGGACCTGATCCGAATGGCCGTGGCCCGGGTGGCGACCCTCGGGCCCCTGCACGACAAAACGATCACGGTCATTGACAAGGCCCTGGTCATCGGGGGTGGGATTGCGGGCATGACAGCCGCCAAAAGTCTGGCCGACCAGGGATATCATGTCACTCTGGTGGAAAAGGAAACCGTTCTCGGCGGCCTGGGAAACCGGCTGCACCATACCATTGAAGGCGCCGACATCCGTGCCCATATCCGGGATCTGGCGCAGTCCGTGGAAAACCACGGGAACATCGATGTTCTCAAACAGGCCCTCATTGTCGGATTCGGTGGCTACAAGGGCAATTTCAGCACAACCATCCTGGTGGGGCCGTCCATGGAGGAACGGATCATCGATCACGGCGCCATGATCGTCGCCACCGGAGCGGTGGAATACCAGCCCACGGAGTATCTCTACAATGAGAGCGACGCCGTCGTGACCCAGCTCGAACTGGCCGACCGAATCGAAGAAGGCCGGGCAAAGGATCTGGGCCGGGTCGTCATGATCCAGTGCGTGGGATCCCGAAACGAGAAAAATCCCAACTGTTCGAGGATCTGTTGCCAGAACGCGGTGAAAAACGCCATTGCCCTGAAGGAGCAGAATCCGGATACGGACGTGTTCATCCTTTACCGAGACATGAGAATGTACGCCATGCTCGAGGAATATTACACCAAGGCCAGGAACTTGGGCGTCATTTTTTCTCGATTCGAGCCCGAACATGGGCCGGAAGTTGTCAAAAAAGAAGACGGTGGACTATCGGTTTCGTTCACCGACCATGTCCTGGGATGCCGGGTGGAAGCCGACGCCGATCTCGTGGTGCTCAGCGCCGGGGTTCAGGCCTCGGATACCGAAGAATTGGCCACCATCATCAAGACCGGCCGGAACGCGGAAGGCTTTTTCATGGAAGCTCACGTCAAACTCCGGCCCGTGGAAGCAGCCACGGAAGGCATTTTTATCTGTGGAACGGCCCACGGACCCAAACTGATCTCGGAAACCATCACCCAGGCCATGGCGGCGGCCTCACGGGCCACCACCTTCCTGTCCCAGCAGACCCTGACCCTTTCGGCCGTGACGGCCGAGGTCATGCCGGAAAACTGCGCGGCCTGCCTGGTGTGTGTGCGCTCCTGTCCCTATCATGTCCCTGTGATCAACGAGATGGGGGTCAGCTATATCGACCCGGCTCTTTGCCAGGGATGCGGGGTGTGCGCGGCCGAATGTCCCGCGAAAACAATCAAACTGAACTGGTATGAAGACAACCAGTTGCTCAGCAAGGTGGAAGCCCTGCTGGAGGGGGTGGTATAATGGAAAATGATTTTGATCCCGTCATCCTGGCATTCTGCTGCAATTACTGAGGGTATTCAGCCGCGGACCTGGCAGGTTCCATGCGATTGAAGATACCCGCGAATTTCAGAATCATCCGTGTTCCCTGCACCGGGAAAGTGGACCTCATTCACATTCTGAGAGCTTTTGAAAAAGGGGCGGACGGCGTGTATGTGGTGGGATGTATGGAAGGAGATTGCCACTATAACGAAGGCAATTTCAGGGCCCGTAAACGGGTCGAGCAGGCCAAGCTGATCCTTGATAAAGTGGGTGTGGGTGGTGACCGGGTGAAAATGTTCAACCTGTCGTCCGGTGAAGGTCCTTTGTTTGCCCAGTATTCCATTGAAATGGACAATCGGATCAGAGAGCTGGGTCCCAGCCCCATCCGTCAGGCCGGACGGAAGAGAGCCGAAAGTGCG
>CAZQIX010000131.1:0-2974 GCA_964593855.1 uncultured Desulfobacula sp.
CCACAAAATCCTTTTCATCATCCACCACCAGAACCCGCGCAGGTATTTTTATCATGTCTCTTCACTCCTTATGGTAACATTTTTTCGACATATCAAACCTCTTGCCTTATAGCGATATCCGATTGTTTCGGCAGACGGACGACAAAGGAGCTGCCCTTGCCCACCGTGCTGTCCACCCGGATATCCCCACCCAGGGTGGACAGCAGCTTGTGAACGACAAAAAGCCCCAGTCCGGTGCCTTCTTCAAAGGATTTAGTGGTGAAAAAAGGATCGAAGATCTTTCCCAGGTGCTCTTTGGGAATCCCTACACCGTCGTCCTTAATCTCAATCAGCACATGGGCACCCTCCTCCCGAATGGAAATCCATATCGACCCTTTGCGCTTGACCGCATGAACGGCGTTGTTGAGCAGATTGATCAAAATCTGACGGATGGGGTATGGATCACTGATAATCAAAGCCGATGACGGCTTCGTTTCCCAGTGGACAGAGATCTCCTTGTCTTCGATTTCCTTTCGGATCAGGTCCAGGGTTTCGGACAGCAGCACCCCGATATCCACTTCGACAACCCGTGATTCCTGTTTTTTGACATGCCCCAGAAGCTGATGGGTTATTTTCCGGGCCCGCTTGACGCTTTTTTCGATTTTTTCAATACCCAGCAGCAACGCCTCTTTTTCCGGGATCCCGGACATGGACGACCCGAGAATCACTTCTTTCATGAACCCGGCGGCTTCATTGATAATGGCCAGGGGATTGTTGATCTCATGGGCGATGCCGGTGGACATGGTTCCCAGAGACATGAGCCGGTCCGCATCGATCATCTTTTTTTCGAGCAGTTTGCAGTATTCCTGCTCTTTTTTCGTTTCCTCTTCCATCCGGATTTTATCGTAGGCCTGCCGGATTTTTGTGGTCAGATGATCCAGTTCCACCGGTTTGGTCAGGTAGTCGAAAGCCCCGGCCTTGATTCCGTCGATTCCATCGGAAACAGCGACATTCCCGGTCAAAAGGATGACCTGGATCCCCGGATGGTTTTCCCGGATGATTTTAAGCACATCCAACCCGCTCATTCCAGGCATTTTGACATCCAGAACCACCACATCCACCGCCTCTTTTTCAAGCATCGCCAGACAGGCCTCGCCGGTGGGAGCCTCCAGCGGCTGTATACCCCGCCGGGCCAGTCTTCGGGCGATAGCCTGCCTGAAACCAACCTCGTCATCCACCAGGAGCAGCCGGATCCGGTTCTCTTCCTGTGCTTTCATGTTCGCTGATTATACCTTTTTTCCCAAAAAAATCCGTTTCTTATACCAGTCCCAGTATTTTCCACCAGGTGGCCGCCACCAGAACCAGAAGGGCCAACAGCAGGGGCGTGGCGACGGCCCCGACCTTGGTCAGGTCCGATGCCTTGAAATACCGATAACTGTAAGCGATGGCATTGGGTGGACACCCGATGACCAGCAGCATGGCAAAGGACGTGGCCATACCCAGACAAAGAGCCAGGATGGTGGGATTGATGCCTTCCAGTTGGGCCATGGGGATCACGATGGGCAGAATCAGGGCCGCAGCCGCCACGTTGGCCATGGCGTTGGTCACCAGTGCCCCGAACACGCCCACACCCACAAACAGAAGGAGCCAGCCCTTACCCTGGATAAAGGGAAAAAACAGGTTGGCGAAATAGGCGGCGGCCCCTGAATAATCCATGGCCAGGCCCAGGGTCAGACCTCCGCCGAAAATGAAGATGGCGGTCCCCCACTCCAGGTTGTCGTTGATATCTCTCCACCTGAGCACCTTGAACAGAACCAGGGCGGCCACACCCACCATACCGGTCACGGAATAATCGATGCCGTGAACCCCCTTGGTCATCCAGAACAAAAAGCAAAGCCCGATGATGATCAGGGTTTTTTTCTCAAGCCAGGTAAAAGGTTCTGTTTTTCCGTCAAAATCCGGCAGTTTGAGACTGCTATCCGGCCGATAGACGAGATACACGATGAGAACCGCGGCTGGAACACAGACCAGGGCTGCGGGGAAAGCGTAAAGCATCCAGTCGAAAAACGTGATCTCGATCCCGGTCAGTTCTTTTAAAAATGCCGCCGACACCATGCAGCGACCTCCGCCCACCAGGGTACCCATGCCGCCGGAAGAGCAGGCGAAGGGCAGGGACAGGAGCATGAATTTTGCTGTCCGGCTGTGGGGTTCGATGCCCACGGCCCGCATCATGGGCAGCATGGTGGCGATCCCGATGGCCACGGCCGCCGCATCATGCATGACCGAAGACGCGATTCCCAGGCCGATGCAGATGATGAAGGTGAAACGGGTCACGCTGTTGCCGGCCTTTCGAATGATGAAATACCCCAGACGCTTGGTCAGTCCGGCTTTGTCCAGGGCGATGGCGAAAATCAGGCAGCACATGATGAACATGACCACCGGGTTCATATAGGGGGCCCAGGCGCTCTTGACATCCGTGATCTGCAGCACGACCAGGGCCACGCCGATGAGAATGGCCGTTATTTCCAGAGGAATGGGTTCCACCACAAACAGAAAAATCAGGACCGACAGCATGGACAGGAACCGCTTGGCCTTGGGTGACAGGCCATCCACATAACCGATGCCGACCGAATCCAGCTTGAGATCCCTGGCCGTCTGTTCCAGAAACGCCGCCGTGCCTTCGGGGGATCCCGGCGCATTGGCCTTGAGTATGTAGGCGTCACTCTTCTGAGTCTTGTCTTCGATCAAAGTGAAATAGGCGGTCACCTGCCGGCTCAACAGGTTTTCTTCATCGCCGGTCACTTTGAATTTGGTTCCTTCCGGTCGCGGCAAAAGAAAAATGATCACACCGATCACGATCGCCACGCAAAGTTTGAATCCATTGCTTTTATAGAACATGAAAGCTCCTTATCAATAATATAGATTTCCGCTCTGTTAAAAATCCCCGCTCCGTCTGACCAGCAACCTGGCCTCCGCCTTTCGAATCCGCTCTTCC
>CAZQIX010000132.1:0-2921 GCA_964593855.1 uncultured Desulfobacula sp.
CTCTTTCTCCGCCACCACCTCCCGCAAGCGTTTCCCTGACCATCCCCCCATTGCCGTCATCAGCTCAATGCAGAAGGGGAACCTTGCCGGTTTGAAGGATGCGCATGTCACAGACACTCCCCCCCATCGATACCTCCGGCATCACAACCATCGGCGCGCTCAGGCGATCCGGCCACCGGCCCCTGTCGGTCAAGGCTGAAATGCGGCGCAACCTGATGGAGCGAATCAAGCGTCAAACAAAACTGTTTCCCGGCATCATCGGGTATGACGACAGCGTGATCCCCCAGATTGCCAACGCCGTCATCGCCGGACAGGACATGATCTTTCTAGGCGAGCGCGGACAGGCCAAATCCCGGATCATGCGCCTGATGGTCGATCTGCTGGACGAAACCGTGCCCGTCATCAAAGGGTGCGAGATCAACGACCATCCGTTTTCGCCGGTGTGCCGGCCCTGCCGGGACAAAGTGGCGGCCCACGGGGACGCCGTGGAAATCGACTGGCTGCCCCGGCAGGCCCGGTACGGCGAGAAGCTGGCCACCCCGGACATCGTGATCACCGACCTGATCGGAGACGTCGACCCCGTCAAGGTGGCGGAGGGCCGCTACCTGTCCGACGAGCTGACCGTCCATTACGGCCTGATCCCGCGGACGAACCGGGGCATCTTCTGCATCAACGAACTGCCGGACCTGGCCGAACGGATTCAGGTCGGCCTGTTCAACCTGATGGCGGAAAAAGACGTGCAGATCCGGGGATATAGGTTCCGGCTGCCCCTGGACATCGTCCTGGTCGCCGGCGCCAACCCCGAGGATTACACCAGCCGGGGACGGATCATCACTCCGCTCAAGGACCGGTACGGGGCAAGGATCAGAACCCATTACCCCCTCACCCTCGACGATGAAATCCGCATCATGGAAATGGAGCACCGGCAATTTCCGGAAGACGGTCCGGAAGCGTCCATGCCCCGGCACATGGCCGAAATTGCGGCGGAAATCACCCATCTGGCCAGGAAGCATCCCGACATCAACCAGAACTCCGGGGTCAGCGTCCGCATGTCCATCGCCAATTATGAAACCCTGCTGGCCAACGCCGTCCGCCGGGCCGTGGGCCTGGACGAGCCCTCGGCCGTTCCCCGGATCAGCGACCTTGCCTACCTCCACGCGTCCACATCGGGCAAGATCGAACTGGAAAGCCTGGACTGTGTCCGGGAGACCGGGTTGGTGGACGCCCTGATGGAAAAAGCGGTCCTGACGGTGTTCAACCGGTGGTTTCATCCCACCGGCCTCCGGGAAATCGTGGCCGGGTTCAATGACGGCCTGACAATCGAGGTTTCGGAGGGGGCCAGGGCCGAGGAGTATGTCCGGAACGCGGCCCGGATCCGCGGGATGACCGAGGCCGTGAACCGGATCACCGATTGCCGGACGCCGGAAAGTCTTGCCTCGGCCGTGGAATTCATTCTCGAAGGGCTTCACCTGAACAAGCGGCTGACCAAAACCCGGGCGGCCTCCCAAACCGTGTACCGGAGATAGGATGCGGCGCTATCGGTATTCCCGATGGGACCCGGACAAAGAGCCCCCCTGCTCTGACCCGGAAGCGCTCATGGACGCCCTCGGTCAGGAGTTGACGGCATCCGGGGACCTGGCCGGATCCCTGGACCGGCTCCAGCCGGAATGCCCGGGGCAGACACCGGAAAATCCCTCCGACGGCCCGGATAGCGGGGGGCCTGGGGGAGGCGGCGACGGAAAGCCGGATCATCCCCCGGACCATGGGGCCTGGGGCGGACCGGACCGGCCGGCGACCATCCCCCACGTTCTGGAACAGGCCGGATATATCCGCACGGCATCCGGAAAATACGAACTGACGGCCCGGGGCATGAGGCGGATCGGGCAGAAGGCCCTGGCGGATATTTTCGCCCGGATTCGCAAAGGACGGCTCGGCGGCCACGCCATCGGGTCACGGGGGGTCGGCGGCCCAATCATGGATGAAACCAGACCCTACGAGCCGGGCGACGATTTTCAGATCCATCTTCAGAAAACCATCATGAACACGGTCCGGCGGGCGCCCCTGCAATGGCCCCTCCCGCTGGAAGTCCGGGATTTCGAAGTGTTTCAAAGAGAGGGCCTGAAACAGTCGGCCACGGTTCTGATGCTGGATCTGAGTTTTTCCATGAAGGCCCGGGGCCATTTCGAGGCCGCCAAGAAAGTGGCCCTGGCCCTGGACGGTCTGATCCGGAGCCAATACCCCCGGGACCGCCTTTCCATCGTGGGATTTTCGGACCATGCCCGGCAGATTCAGAAACAGGATCTGGCCTACGTCCAGTGGGGGGAATCCGATCATTACACCAATCTCCAGCACGGGCTGTACCTGGCCGGAAAACTGCTGTCAAAGGAGAGAAGCGCCGACCGGCAGATCATTCTGGTCACGGACGGCGAGCCCACGGCCCATTTCGAGGACAAAACCCGGTTGTTCACCCAGGCCCCGGCCGACCCGCGCACCCTGGAGGCGACCTTCCAGGAGGTGCGGGCCTGCACCCGCAAAGGGATCGTGATCAACACCTTCATGCTGGAAAACAACGCGGCGCTCACGGCCTTCGTCACCCGGATGGCCCGGATCAACCGGGGGCGGGTGTTTTTCACCCGGGCCGACACCCTGGGCCAATACCTGATCGTGGATTACCTGGCCCACCGGAAACGGGTCATCGCCTCATGAGGGTGGCGCTTGGCGGATATCAGGACTCAGGGGGCCGGGATGGATCGGCGGGCTGACCCAAAAACAACGACCCGTTCAGGAGAAGCGCACTCCCGAACGGGCCGGATTTAAAAAAGAAATCTCAGATCAGAAAAGGTTCAGGCCCTGTTGCGGCGGCCCATGCCGGCCAGACCCAAGAGGCCGATGCCGAACAGCAGCATGGTGGCGGGCTCGGG
>CAZQIX010000133.1:0-2789 GCA_964593855.1 uncultured Desulfobacula sp.
CTCAGATCGGAAATCACCCCTTTCAGACGGCTGTGGTGGGTACGGAACAGATTTAATGCTTCGGTTCCTCCGGTGGCGGTCATTACCTGAAACCCGAGCCGGCGCAGCATGGTTTCCAGCATTTTCCGGACCATTTCCTCGTCGTCGATGATGAGCAGGGTGCCGGAGCCGACGTCCCTGTCTGATGCTTCAGGGGGCGAGACTTTTGTCGGAAAGGCGGTTTGGGACGACAGGGGCAGGAAAATATGGAAGACGCTTCCCCGGCCGGGTCGGCTGCTCACGGTGATGCACCCTCCATGGGCTTTGACGATGCCCAGGGTGACGGGCAGACCCAGGCCCCGTCCCGTGAATTTATCCGTGAAAAACGGATCGAATATGCCGCTGATGGTGCTTTCATCCAGTCCTTTGCCCGTGTCGGCCACTCTGAGACAGGCAAATTGTTTCGCCTCGGTTTTGAAGTCCACGGGAAACCGCTGGTCTTCGCTGATGGCGGACGCCTCCCGGATTTCAACCCCGACGGTGATCCGGCCGGTCCTTTTTTTGTCCATGGCTTCCCAGGCATTGGTGATCAAGGCTTTCAGGATCTGTTCCATCTGGACCGGATCCGCCTGGATGAACGGACCTTCGGCAGGCAGTTCCAATTCCAGCGGCAGATCTTCCCCGGATCGGTCCCTGAATTTTTTCAGGAATTCCCGTATGAGCCCGGACCAGTCCAGGGGGATGGTTTTGCCGGGGCGTCGGCCCAGGTAGGTCAGCATGAGCATGGTCATGTCGGCGGCTCGATGGGCCGCTTTTTCGGCTTCCGCCAGGTTCAGGGAGGTCCCGGACTCCGGGGGGAGGTCGGCCCGGGCCAGTTCCAGATTGCCGATGACGGCGGCCAGCATGTTGTTGAAATGGTGGGCGATGGCCCCGGCCATACGGCCCAGGCTTTCGGCTTTCTGGCGTTGTCGGATCTGTTTTTCCGTCCGTTTGAGTTCGGTCACGTCCCGGGTCACGGTGATGATGTGCGGGATCCCTTGAAGCATGAAACGCCGGGAGGAGAGGATGGCGGCGATACGGGTTCCGTTTTTGCGTTTGAACACGACTTGGTAATTGTCACATCCGCCTTCCCGGTTCAGGATGTCCAGAATTTTGCGTCGATCGTCCGGGTTTTCCCACAGATCGATATCCAGGGTGGTCTTTCCGACCAGGTCTTCCCAGGTGTAGCCGGTCATGGCCGTGACCCCGTCATTGATATGAATCACCCGGCCGTCGGTCAGGCGTGTGATCTGGGCCGCGTCCGGGTTCATGTCGAACAGCATTTTGAAATGCTGTTCGGTTTCCTCGTTTTGTCGGAGCATGCGTCGGGCCCAGATAATGGCGGCGCAGGCCTTGGCCAGGGGTTGAAGCGCGTCGGCCATGGCATCCGTGTAGATATCGTGTCGGTTGGCCACCCCTGCGATCCCGATGATTTCGTTTTCAAAATACAGGGGAATTCCCATGAATCGCCTGAGCGGGGGGTGGCCTTCCGGAACGCCTCTGTAAAAAGGGCTCCGGGGGACATCGTTGGCGATGATGGCGCAGCCTTTCATGGCCGGGGCAAAGGCCAGATTGTTGAGGTTGCGGAATTCGAGCTTTCGCTGGACCAGTTGCTCGTATAGATCTCTGGAAGGGCCGTCCCAGGAGATGTCGGACAAGGCCAGGTTCAGCTTGTAGGGCGTTCCGTCCGGGTCATGGAGGACTTCGTCGAGAAAACCGAATTCGCTCTGGGTATACCGGACCAGGACATGGAGCATGTTTTGGTATACCGAGGCGGAATCCCGGTCTGAGATGAACAGGTTCTGAGCTTGATGGATGGCGGCCAGCAATTCATTCTGCCGAACCAGGGCCTGTTCCGTTTCTTTGAATACCGTGATGTCGTGGCCGAAAATGGCGATGCGGCTGACTTTCCGGGTGTTGTCGATCACAGGGTAGAGGATGTGGCGGTAGTGTCTTTCCTTCAGGGTGTCTTCGAATTGTATGGGTTCGCCTGTGCGGACCACCTGATCCAGGCAGCGTCGTCGGGCCTCGGCCGTTTCCGGCGGCATGTAGTGGAAGACGTTGTGGCCGACCATGTCTTTGGCCCCCAGTCCCAAACGATGGGGCACGGTTGTGTTGCAGATGATGATTCTGCCCTGGTCGTCGGTGAGAAGGGCGGAATCCGGGCTGGCGTTGATCAGGGCGGTCAGGTTGGTCCAGCTTTGCTTCAGGGCGTCTTCGGCCTGTTTCCGGGAAAAGATGTTTCTGGCGAAGAGGTGGAGGAACCGATCCCCTCGGTCGCAAAAGGGGATTCCGTGGACTTCCACGGGAAAAGAAGAGCCGTCGGACCTCAAATGTTCAGATTCGAAGCAATGGGTTTGTTCATCCGGGATTTCGGACCAGAAGGAGGTGAAATCCCGCAGGTGGTAAATCGGATCGATATCCCGCATGTTGAGTGTCACAAGCTCGTCTATGTTTCGATTCAGATCCCTGCACGCGGCCGGATTGGCATCCAGGATCCTTCCGTCTTCGGACGCGAGATAGACGGCATCCGTTTGCCCGGCGAACATCCGTCGGTACCATGTTCCATCGGGACTCGGGGGGATCGGCGGCTTTCTCGCCGGTCCGTTGTTTGACGCTTCCGTTGTCATGGTCCTGTCCTTTCATTGGGATGAACCGAAAAAATAAGCCGAAGACACAGCAAAACATATGCGTTTGTTGAGATAGAAACAACTTTACAATTTTTCAGGGGCTGAAGTCAAAATGAATGTTGGGGAGTAGTGAGTAGTGAG
>CAZQIX010000134.1:0-2607 GCA_964593855.1 uncultured Desulfobacula sp.
CCGCCACCCGGTTTTCATTTTGCATGATTTCTTTGGGTATGCCTATTCGCATGATTCCTCCTTTTATGTGATGGGTCGGTCGATCCGTCCCGGGCAGATCCCGAGACGGTCCAAAATTTCTTTGTATGTGCAGCCTCTCATCGTGTTTGAAACGGGGCCGGATAGGCTATGCGTCCGGATCAATGGGCAACTCCTCTTCCGCGTGCCGGATCATGGCCCGGTCGATTTCATCCGGGTCCTTTGATTGGATGGCGGCCAGCATCATTCGGTTGACTTCCAGAAGCCTGGGGATCTGATCCGGATACAGGGCCTTGAGCACGGGATAGCCCTTCAGCCCGATATCGTAGAATAATTTCCACATCATATAAAGAATTTTGTTTTTGGAAAGCTCCGCCAGCTTGAGATGGAATTCCATGGCAACGCAAAAATATTTGTTCACGTTGTCCAGGCAGGCCTCCATTCGTTTGATGTACATATCCAGATCTTTTATTTCCCTTGCCGTCGCCTTCTGGGAAACCAGGTGGGCAATGCCGAGTTCGATATATTTTCTGGCTTCCCACATCTCTTTGAAACTTTTTTTGTCCGCCTGGATCATCCAGGTGAACTGGTCTCCCATGGCATCCAGGTAAAGGCCCAGGTCGATTTTTTTAACCACCGATCCTTTCAGGCCCGGATTGCTTTCAATCAGCCCGAGCACACCCAGGGTGCGAAGGGCTTCCCGTATGGTCGGTCGGCCGACATTGAAGGTTTCGGCCAGCTCCCGTTCCGACGGCAGTTGATCCCCCGGTTCCAGATCCCCCTTGAAAATGGTGTTTTTGATCTGATCGGCCACTTCTTCGTAGAGTCTGGTCTTTTTGATCGGTTTATACGGCAGTCTGTTCTTCATTCTCCTGTTCACCTGTTGATGTTAAAAAACGGTCTGTCCGATGACATCGGCTGTTAATAAAGCTTTTGAAACCAGTTTGCATATCGGTTGTCACGGAACGTCAGAACATCATCCATGAGTCGGGAGACGTGGGCGGTGACGGGTCCGGGCGCTTCGAGAAGCCTGTCTTCAAATCGCCCCACCGGCGAGACCTTGATTCCGGTATGGCTGGTGAACAGTTCATCGGCGCCGTAAACATCTTCTTTTCGCAGCAAGGTTTCTTCCACGGCAATGCCGTTGTCTTTTGCCAGGTGCAGGATGGTGTCTCGGGTGATGCTTTTCAGAATCCTGCCGAGGGGTGGGGTTTTCAGCACGCCGTCCTTGACGATGAAGACCGAATCGATGGACCCTTCGGCCAGAAATCCGTCGGTTCCGACGCTCAGCCCTAGGTCAAACCCTCTGTCCATGGCGTCTTTTTTGATCAGAAAACCGTTCAGGTAATTGGCGCAGGCCTTGGCCTCGACCGGCACGGTTTCCGGGTGAAGTTTGCGCCATTTGGAAATGCAGACGGAGATGGTCTTGACCCGGTCCAGACCCAGCTCCGGGGACATCGGGATGGGGAAAACGGCCACATCCAGTTTTGATTTCAGCACCAGATCGATAATGGCTTCTTCTCCCCAGTAGGCCACTATTTTAACGATTCCCCGGCCGGTTTTATTCAAGGCGCAGACTTTGGCGGTGGCCTGGGCGATTTCTTCCATCGAGAATTTCAATTCCATTCCCAGAAGCCTTGCGGTCTGCGCCAGCCGTGTAAGGTGCATGTCCATCCTGAAGGCATAGGTCCCGGATGGGTTCGGGTGGGTGCCGAAAACTTCAAATATAGCGGATCCCCTGGACAGGCCGTGGGATAGAATGGGAACCCGGGCCGCCTCCCAGGGTACAATGGTATTGTTGATCCATACTTGGGGTTTTGAAGCCATGATTGTATCTCCTTTGAGTATCATTCATTATCGCCCTAAAAAAAACGTGGGCAGAAAAAGGGAAATTTCCGGGATAAAGGTCACCAGAATCAGGATGGGCAAACTTCCCAACAGCAAAAACGGCACGCAGTCTTTTACAAAATCCGAGACAGGCACCCCAGACACCCGGGAAGCCGTGAACAGATTGGTTGCCACCGGCGGCGTCATCTGTCCGCTACCCTGATTGATGGCCATGATGGCCGCCATCTGAAAGGGGTGGATATCAAGACTCATGAAAAGCGGGTACAACAGGGGCGCTGCGATCAGCATGGAACTGATGTCGTCCATGATCATGCCCATGATAATCATGAACAGATTGATCAGCAAAAGGAGCGCGATCCTGTTTTCGGTCAAGTTCAGCATTGCGTCGGCAATGGCTTCGGGAAGCCGTTCATAGGTAAAAATGCGGGACATGACAATGATAAAGGCAATGATGAAGACAACGGCCCCTTCTATGCTGGCTGTTTCTTCCGCTGCTTTTTTAAAGGCATCGAATGACAGGTTTTTTGTCCCGATTCCCACGACAAGGGCGTAGACCACGGCGATGCATCCGGCCTCGGTGGGTGTGAAAATGCCGCCGTAAATCCCGCCCAGGACAATGACCGGCATCAACAGCGCCAGGGAGGATTTTCTGGACGCCTGTCCAATATCCTTCATCCAGTCGGATATCTTTGTTTTTTCCATCATGCGTATTTCAGGATGGCGTTTGCAATAAAAATAATT
>CAZQIX010000135.1:0-2605 GCA_964593855.1 uncultured Desulfobacula sp.
CACCCAGGAGTGGACTATCTGTTCAACGCCTCGGGCCGGTATTACATCGGCGGCGAAATCCAGGCCCTGAGCCTTCCCATTCATTCGGATTTCAAGCAGATCCGCAACACCCCGGCCGAAGTCCGGAAAATCTTCGACAAACTGGGCTGGAAGCGCGTGGTCGGATTTCAAACCCGACAACCCATTCACCGGCCCCAATTTGAAATGACCATCCAGGCCATGCAGAAGGCCCGGGCCAACCTGCTCCTGCTGCCCATCGCCGGCGTGACCCGGCCCGGGGATTTCGACCATTTCACCCGCATGCGCTGCTACCAGAAAGTGGCGGCCCACTATCCGCCGGATTCCCACGTCCTCAACCTCCTGCCCCTGGCCATGCGCATGGCCGGCCCCAGGGAAGCCCTGCTCCACATGATCATCGGCAGAAATTTCGGGTGCACCCATTTCATCATCGGCCACGACCACGCCTCCCCGGGCGGCGGCAACGGCTCCGCCCCATTCTACGCCTGTGATGAAGCCGTCAACCTGGCCCGGACCGCTGAACAGGAGCTGGAGGTGGAAACCATCACCTTTGAGGAAATGGTCTATCTGCCTTTTGAGGATGAATACAAACTGGCCGGCGAGGTGCCGTCGGGCGTGGACACCATTTCTTTCACCGGCAGCGACATCCAGAAGCGGATCCGGGCCGGCAAGAAGGTACCGGAATGGGCCAGCTTTCCCGAAGTCATCCAGGAGCTTCAGAAATCCTACCCCCCGCCGTCCCGGCAGGGATTCACCATTTTCTGCACCGGACTGTCAGGCGCCGGCAAATCCACCATTGCCAAAATCCTGTACGCCCGCTTCATGGAAATCGGCACCCGGCCCGTGACTCTGCTGGACGGCGACATTGTTCGGCGGAACCTGTCCTCGGAGCTCAATTTTTCCAAGGAACACCGGGACATCAATGTCAAACGCATCGGATTTGTGGCATCGGAAATCACCAAAAACCGGGGCGTGGCCATCTGCGCGCCCATCGCTCCGTATGAAAAAACCCGGACGGCTATCCGGCAATCCATCGAGGCCCACGGCGGATTCATCGAAGTCCATGTGGCCACCCCCATCACGGAATGCGAAAAAAGGGACCGCAAAGGCATGTATGCCAAGGCCCGGGCCGGTTTGCTCAAGGGGTTCACCGGCGTGGACGATCCCTATGAAGACCCCGCAAGCCCTGAGCTGAAAATCGACACCACCAGCCTGACCCCGGACGAGGCGGCCCAGGAGGTCCTCCTGTACCTGAGCCGGAAAGGGTATATCTAAGCGCCGGCAATCGGCCGCCAAAAGCGCATGATCGAAACATTGGAAAAAATCCTTGGGGATCAGGGTGATCTGATCCTGTTTGCCTATCTTTTCGGATCAAAAGCCCTTGGAACGGATTCAGTCACAAGCGATACCGACCTTGCCGTGTATGTCAATCCAAAATACCAAGATCAGTGGTTTGACATTAAAACCAATCTCTATCTCATGCTGAGCCGGGCATTAAAAACCAACGACCTGGACATTGTAATCCTCAACCAGTGCGAAAACATCATGCTTCTGGACCGAATTATCGCTGACGGCAAAATTCTGCATGACACCGATCGCCAAACAAGGCTTTACTATGAGCAGAAAATCCTTCACGCGGCCATTGACTTCAAAACCCAGCGCAAGAAAATCATGGGGGTATGATGGAAAAAATGATCCAGAAAATCGCACGCATCAATCAATACATAGGCATCATCGACAATTTGAAGGATGACTGCGCTGCCCGCTTTGACACAGACCCGGTTTACCGGGGCGCTCTTCTGCACTATCTGTACCTGCTGACAGACACATGCATCGTGATAGCGGGCATGGCCATCAGACTCAAAAACCTCAGACCGCCCCAATCCTATTCAGAATCCTTTGATATACTTGGCGAAAGCGGTATCCTCGACCCCGCGTTTGCCTACTCATTTGCAAAAATCGCCGGGTTTCGCAATTTTCTTGCCCATGATTATGAGACCATCCGTTCCGATATTATCTGCAACAAGATTATTGCCCAGATTCCAGATATAAAAGAATTTCTCACGCAGATTGAAAACAACTGCCGGTTACATTCGTCTTAACCATCAGGCCTTAACCACCAACAAACGGAGAACAGCATGATAACGGCTCGAGACATCATGACCACGGAAGTGATTACCCTGTCGCCGGATACGGATATCATCCAGGCGGCCCGCGTGCTTTTGGAAAACCGGATCAACGGAGCGCCGGTCATTGACGAAGATCAGCGGCTTCTGGGCATCCTGTGCCAGAGCGACCTGGTCGTTCAACAGAAGAAACTGCCCATCCCCAGCGTGTTCACCCTGCTGGACATCGTGATCCCCCTTTCCTCCACCCGGCAGCTGGAAAACCAGATCAAAAAAATCGCGGCCCTGACGGTGCGGGAAGCCATGACCCCGGACCCGGTCACCGTCCAGCCGGACACCGACCTGGAAACCATCGCCACCCTCATGGTGGACAAAAACTTCCATACCCTGCCGGTCCTGGAAAACAAGCGACTGGCCGGCATCATCGGCAAAGAAGACGTTCTCAAAACCCTGTTCGCCGG
>CAZQIX010000136.1:0-2604 GCA_964593855.1 uncultured Desulfobacula sp.
TTGGCCTTCGTGAGGCTGATCATGAGAGCCCGCTTGTTTTCGTCAAGCTGGCCCGCCCCTTCAAGCTTCTTCAGGAACAAGAGGTTGGCCTCGATTTTTTCACCCTTTTCCTCGGACTCAGGTTCAACTAGACAATGAATGCAAGGCTGCCTGCCGAAGCGTTGCTGATCACCCTGGGCGCCTGGATGGTGGGCCGCTCCACCCGAAACGCCCTTCCCACCCTTCAAAAATACAAAAACAAAGTCAAGTCAATGTGACAGGAGGAAATTGAATATGGAATGCCTTCAGGAAAAAAATCGACAGCACTGCAACTGCTCCTACAAGCCCTGCTCCCGAAAAGGCATCTGCTGCGAGTGCCTGTCCTTTCATCTGAAAAGCCGTGAGCTTCCGGCCTGCTGTTTTCCGGATGAGGTGGAGCGTACGTTTGATCGCTCTTTTGATACATTCGCCGCCCTGGTTTCCGCAGGAAAGGTTTGATGGCCCTCGATGTTTTTGGTTGACACCGTCAATTAATTATATTACTTAGCTATATTTAAGCTATTTTGAGGTTAATTTTTTACCCATAATTGTCAGGAGGAAAAATGAGAGAAGTTGTCATCGTCGCGGCCTGCAGAACCGCTATCGGTAAATTCGGAGGAACGCTTCAGGCCTTGAGTGATATTGATTTCGGACCCATCCCCATCAAAGAGGTCATGAAACGGGGAGGGATCACGGGAGATCAGGTGGACGAAGTCATCTACGCATCGGGATACCGGACCGGGGATCTTCCCATCAACTCCGCCCGGGTCGTTGCCGTAAGGGCCGGAATTCCCATTGAAAAACCCCAGTTTACCATCAGCAAGGCCTGTGCCGGCAGCATC
Organism: uncultured Desulfobacula sp.; assembly: GCA_964593855.1. GTDB lineage: Bacteria > Desulfobacterota > Desulfobacteria > Desulfobacterales > Desulfobacteraceae > Desulfobacula. Next base: position 861 of record CAZQIX010000136.1, read on the forward strand.
AAGGCTGTGACTCTGGCCGCCCAGGTCATCAAGTCGGGTGATGCCGACATTATTATTGCCGGTGGTATGGAAAGCATGAGCAACGCCACCTTCATGCTGAAAAAAGCCAGATGGGGATATCGTCTGGGCCATGGCCAGCTCCAGGATCAGCTGATCCTGTTCGATCCCCTGAGTGGGAACACCATGGGCGAAACCGCGGAAAACGTGGCGGTCAAATACAATGTCTCCCGGGAAGACCAGGACGCCTTCGGGCTCAGAAGCCAGCAGCTGACTGAAAAAGCCATCAAGGAAGGCAAATTCAAGGAACAGATCGTGCCGGTGGAAATTCCGTCCAAAAAAAGCCCCATTATTTTCGACACCGATGAGCATCCCCGGTTCGGCACCACTCTGGAAAGCCTCCAGAAATTGAAACCCGCCTTCAAAAAAGACGGTACCGTGACGGCCGGCAGCTCTTCCGGAATGAACGACGGGGCCTCGGCCCTTCTGGTCATGTCCAAGGACAAGGCCGACGAGCTGGGCCTGGAGCCCATGGCCACCATCGTGTCCTACGCTTCTTCCGGTGTGGATCCCGCCTACATGGGCATCGGTCCGATCCCGTCCACCCGGGCCGCCCTTGCCAAGGCCGGTCTGACCATGAAAGACATCGATCTGATCGAATTGAACGAAGCTTTCGCCTCCCAGGCGCTGGCCTGCATCCGCGAGCTGGACATGGACATGGACAAGGTGAACGTCAACGGCGGCGCCATTGCCCTGGGCCATCCGGTTTCGGCTTCCGGCGGCGCCATCCTCACCAAATTGCTCTATGAAATGAAAGCCAGGGATGTACGGTACGGCCTGGCCACCCTCTGCATCGGCGGCGGGCAAGGCATGGCCCTGATCGTGGAAAGAAAAAAATAAGCCGTCATCCGATTGCGTTTGACAACAGCCTCCGAGATCGGTCTCTCCGATCCGGGGGCTGTTTTGCGTTTAGATGAACTGACATATCATCCAATGGCGCACCGGATGATCTGAACGCATTTTTCAATCGTCAGAAGTCCTGTGTTGATCACCAGATCGTAGTTGGAGGGGTCGTCGGCGTCGCTGTTGAAATAGCGTTTGACAAATGCGGTGCGGTCGGCGTCGGTGCTGGTGATATATCGCCGGGCATCTTCATGATTCAGATTCAGGGAAGTTTTGATGTGTTCGCACCGGACGGCCATGGGGGCGACGATCCGGACCCGCAGTGTGTTTTTTTTGTGGAGTACGCAATTGGCGCCCCGGCCAAGAATGACGGCTTTCCCGTGCGCGGCGATAGTGGTCAGGATCTTGAACAGAAGTTTGGAGTATTCATCGGGCCAGAGATGCCGTTCGCTGACAAAATGGGATACAATGTCATCCACAATGTTCATGCCCCTTTCATCAAGGGTTTCCAGAAGTGCTCGACTGGTCTTGGATGTCTCGACCATGGCCTCCAGGATTTCATTGTGAAAGAGGTCAAAACCCAGTTCGCCGGCCAGAAGCGTTGCAAGCTCCTTTCCCCGGCTTCCGCATTCCCGGGAAATAGTGATGACGCTGATGGTTTCAGAGATGGGCCTGTTTTCTTTTTTCCCTAATTCCCAACGTTTGATCTGCTCTTCAATGAGTTTGTGTGTGGGTTTGCTCATGATTCCCTCCTTATTTCATAAAAAGGTTAGGGTAAAAGCGGAAACGTCGACATGTGGTTTCAGAATACTTGAAATTCAGAAATCTTCCAATAGTTTGTTTC
>CAZQIX010000137.1:0-2316 GCA_964593855.1 uncultured Desulfobacula sp.
TAACAATATCTCTTGCTCCAGGTTCCGGTTGGTCCTGGCGAGGTCATTGATCTTTTCCTTGACGGCATCCCTCATCGCGGCGAAATTCCTGGACAGATCTCCCACTTCGTCGATCCCGCTTTGTTCGATCTCGCGGTCCAGATTACCGGACGCTATTTCAGAGGCGGCCGCGGCGAGTTCGGTCACCGGCTTCATGAGTTTTTTGACGATGAGAATTAGAATGGCGACCATAATCAGAACAATGGCAAATGTAATGAAAAGCATCTGGTTTCTGAACGCGGCCAGCGACTGTTCAATCAGGCCCGTGGAGTACATCACATCCATCTTCCCGAGTGTCATCCCCCTGTACTCGATATGAAAACTCTTCATCATGTATACGGCTTGATCGATTCTGGCATTCAGGTTTTCAAGCTCGTTATATCTTATTTTTTCGGTGACATAGAAACACAGGAACAGGCGTCTTGTCAAGCGATGAAACCAAAACCCGTTCGGAAGAAAGATGGGTATTTTTCCTCATTCCGGTGATGACCTCGACCAGATCGCCCACATACTGCTTGAGCTGTTCGGCCTGGGCATTCATTTCTTCAGCCGCGGAAGCGGATTCTTCGGCTGTTGCGGCATTCTGCTGAACCACCTTGTCCATTTCCATGACGGCATTGTTGACCTGCTCGATGCCTTTGGACTGCTCGTTGGAGGCTTCGGAAATCTCGGCCACCAGATCGCCCACTTTTCCCGCGCTGACCGCCACTTTTTCAAAGGCGTCATTGGTTCGGGACACCAGGCCAGAGCCTTCCTGAACTTTTTTCACCGTGCCTTCGATGAGCTGGGCCGTATCTTTTGCGGCCGTTGCGGCCCGCATGGCCAGATTCCTCACCTCGTCGGCCACCACGGCAAACCCGGCCCCCGCCTCGCCGGCCCGGGCCGCTTCCACGGCTGCGTTCAGAGCGAGCAGATTGGTCTGAAACGCGATTTCGTCGATGGTCTTGATAATTTTGGAAGTTTCTTCGCTGGCTTTGGAAATATCCGTCATGGACCGGATCAGTTGGGTCATGGAAGCATTGGCCTCCTGGACAACCTGGTTGGATTCTTTCATCAGGGTATCGGCATGCCGGGCATTTTCAGCGTTTTTCCGGGTCATGGAAGCCATTTCCTCCATGGAGGAGGATGTCTCCTCAATGGCAGCCGCCTGCTCCGAGGCTCCCTGGGCCAGCGACTGGCTCGATGACGACACCTGGCTGGAGGCCGCCGCCACCTGACCCGAGCCTTCGCCCAATCCATCGATGATCCGGTTGATGGGCAGGGTGATGCTCCGGGCAAACCAGAGAACGGCCAGAAGAGTGACGACCAGAAAGATGATCCCCGCTCCCAGGACCATATTGCGGATGGAACGGACCGGCGCCATGAACTCGGTTTCATCCTGGGTCACGCCGATGCTCCAGCCGGTCATTTTCACCGGTGCGAATCCGGCGATCTTGTCAACGCCTTTGAAACGGTAAGAGGACACTCCGGATTTACCGGCCATCATCTGATTGGTAATATTTTCCATGCCTTCCAGCTCACTCAGATTCAGGTCCAGAATGAACTCCTTGTTGGGATGAGCCAGAATCAACCCTTTGCCGTCAATCATGAACGGGTATCCGGTCCGGCCGATTTTTATGCGGGTGATTCGGTCGGACAAGGCGTCCAGCTTGATTACGGACCCGAAAATGCCGGCGAACTTTCCTGATGCGGTTTTCAAGGGAACAGCCACCACAAATATGGGTTTACCGCTGGCTCTGGACAGAACCGGGGCGCTGATGCTGACTTTCCCCGTTTTAGCGGCAATAAAATAATCCCTGTCCGCCACGGACATTTTTTCGATTCTCCGGGTTCCTCCGGTGCTGTCGGCGATGGTTAAACCTTGGGCATCGGCAACAAACAAAAGGTCGTAATCCCCGCCGATCTGCTCATAGACTGTGACAAAAAAACGATCCAGGGCTTCGAGGTCGGGACCGGAGTTGTCGATACCCGCCTGAGACACTTGTTCGGCCGCACGGATCACGAGCGGTTCAAGGGCCATTTCACGGGCCAGTTTCACCTCCTGATCGATGGTCACCTCCGTCATCACAGCCAGGTTGTCGGCCACCTGACCGGCCTGGGACTCAGCCGCCGCCACCAGGGCCCGGGTCGATTTACTGATGGAAAACAGGCCGATCACCAGGATGGGAATCACCACAGCCAGGATACCGCCCAGAATCAGTTTGAATCTAAGAGATCTTTTTTTCATTGCGTTTATCTCCTTTGTTTTTGCTGTATATGTTTCAAGACGGAAACGAC
>CAZQIX010000138.1:0-2039 GCA_964593855.1 uncultured Desulfobacula sp.
CAAATTCCACGTTGGTCAAAGTGGAGAACATGGCCATGCAGGTAAAACGGTTGGTTTTTTCATCCGAGATATTGACTTTCCGGCCGGCGACGGCGGCGATGGAAACCCCTTTCAGGGTATGGATCAACAGATCCTGAAGGGCGGCCACTTCGGGTGTTTTGCCACAGACTCCGATACGGGTGCATCCTTTGCCGCCCATGGTCTGCTCGCATTGATAACAGAACATTTTTTGATCCGCCTCCGTGCTTGTCGATGCCCTTCCTGATCCCAGGATGCCCGGCAGCAGAACGCCGCCTGTGATAGCCAGTGTGCCGTTTTTTAAAAATGTCTTCTGGAAATTTCTTTTTTCATGGCGCCTCCTTGATTTGGGTGTCGATACGGTTGTGGGCCGGTTTACAGTTGTCGACCATGCAAGGATCTTATGCGACAGGCCGGCACTGTTTCCTTGACCTATGTCAAAAAAGCCGAAAAAGAGGGGAAAAAGGTTGCTTTGCGGGTTGGATTCGCTGACAGTCCCGGTTTTAAACGATGGATTGGCTTTTTGCTTCAGCGGCTCTCATCAACGGAATGACATCTTTCAAATGGGACCTCATTTTTTCCTGAGCTTCCCGGGATTTTCCCTGTTTGATGAACTGATAGAGTTCGGGGTGACTTGTCGCATCATGGAGAATCTGACCCGGTGGGAGGATATTGATGATCAGGTCGATGGAAAAATCCAGCAGGATGTTGATAATCATCTCATAAATGGGGTTATGCGAGCATTTTGCCAGCAGGCGATGAAAATCGATATTGCCTTCTATCGTTTTTCTGCCGGGTATTTTCTGTTGGGAATCGATATTTTTCTTTAACAGGATCAAGTCTTCTTCGGTCGCCCGTTCCGCGGCCAGACCGGCGACAATGGGCTCGATTTCCAGGCGGACCTCCATTATCTCCTGAACGGTGCCTTTCGCCAGCCGAAACATATCTTTGACTACCAGGGAAACAGCCTTGTGGTTGGTATGTTTGACAAATGCACCCCCTTTGGGGCCTCTTTTGATTTCGACCAGTCCGTTCTGTTCCAGGTTGCGGATCGCTTCACGGACAATCACCCGGCTGACCCCGAAGAGATTGACAAGTTCCTGTTCAGAGGGGATTTTCTCTCCCGGCTTGTATTCCCCCTGAAAGATCGCCTGTTTGATCTGCTCGCTCACGTCATCGGCCAGGCGACCGGTTTTGATTACCGTGTACCGCATGGTTGCTCCTTTTGATGGGGTAGATATGGGGGGCGCGATATGCTGTTTTCAAACACCGGGTTTCAAAAAAAGAAGCCGGACGACGGACGGTTATCGGAGGAAAAGACAAGCTATCTCACTTCTCCCGGCTCCGAAGCGTTGTTACTGTTTCTCCCCCGACCCACCCTATTGTCTGTTTCCACCTCTTCGATGACAACGAAGGTCGTTTTGGGATTTTTCCCCAAAACAGTTGCCGGAAAATCAGTCGCGCCTTTGATCAGTTCCGTCTTCTGATCGGCGGTGACGCCGTCTTTGCCCGGAAAGGGTTCCCGTTTTTTCAGAACATCGTACCGGACAATGAATCCGGTCTTTATTCAATAATAGGCCTGATCATATTCAATACCGTGCATGTACGAATAGGGATAATCCTGGTTCGCGGAGACATGGGGGAGGGTCCACATGACATAGCCGTCGTATCCCTTGAATTTTTCCGGGCCGCTTGACTTTGGATCATATTGGTTGATACCCCCATACACCTTCTGGCCGGGGGCCAGGGAATCGTCCGAGTAAAAGGCCATGCCTCCCCGGGAATAGTTTTTCATTATCACTTTACAGGATTGATTCTGGTCGTCTGTCCGATACAAATCCATCGGGCATTCGTGAGTATATCTTTCATGATGTCTTTTGTCGGTATGGGATGTCATTTTTTCCTCCTTTCAGGGGAGCATTGCGTCACCCATTCGTTCGCCTCTTTATTAATTCTTTCTACTTGAATGCGGCTGCAAAAGCAAAGAAAAATTGGGATGACCGTCGTTGAGTACACCTAAG
>CAZQIX010000139.1:0-1974 GCA_964593855.1 uncultured Desulfobacula sp.
TCGGATTACATGGCGGATAATGTCCTGACGCCCCCTGAAAACTGGGAAACCGTCACCCAATTTAATGCCGGCGGCCTGAACGTGACGGATGATCCTGATTCGGTCACTGAGATGCTTGCGGTTATCGACACCTACGCCACCGTATTCATTTATGCCGGAACCTGGTCCGGCAGTTATTCCGGCACGGATTCCGGTGATTTGGATTTCACTGTCGGAGCGGATGGGTATGTATCTGGAAAAGCGTATTCCAATTATTTGCAGAACTATCTCAATATAAGGGGGTCGGTCAGTCACTCCGGATTTTTGACGGCCGATGCGGCAGGAAATGATTTTACCGGACAGATGACAACTGAAGGGACGATCAGCGGGACCTGGTCCGGGTCTTACGTTTCCGGCGTTTTCAGTGCGGTCCAGACCGCAAGACATACCCAGGGTCCGGTCAACACCGATCCCTCAAACGATCAAAAAAAAGTGTTGGCTCAAACCTCCAATATCGGAAGGCCCCATTATTATCACAACAACAATATTTTTTCCGGATTCGGAACAATGGCGGTCGGCGGCGATCAATTGTCGGATTATGAATTGGAAGCCAGAATCATGTCGGCGGATGACGATCACATAGCTCTCCTTTTCCGATATCAGGATCGAAACAATTACTACGCGTTTATTATGGATGACCCTTCCAATAGTGAACGGACAGGAATCTGTCTGATTAAAATGGTCAATGGGACCGTAACGTTTCTGACTCCCCAAGGCCGGCAGGGCGACTACACAAAAAACAAGTGGTACGATATCCGAATCAGTTTGAATCAATCCCGGATAATGGTATATCAAGACTCGCAACTCTTGTTTGATATCCAGGACACGACTTTTTCCACGGGAAAGATCGGTATGGGCTCTGATTTTAACAGCGGTTCATTTTTTGACGATATCGCCATGTATCAGAACGGCGCGTTAGTCTTTTTCGATTCTTTTGAAAACGGTATGGGCAATTGGCAGATTATCGATGATCCGGATCCTGATGAATGGCCCTCTCTGTGGTCGACAACATCAGTGTATTAGAAGGTGCGGGGCAACTCTTTCAACACTCCCGCCGCCATCGGCGCCTCCTGCAGGGCTCAAAGATCCAGCTGCTCGGGGCGCATTTCTTTCCGGGCATATTTCAGGTGGGTCCGGCTGGATGTGAACAGATCGAACACGTCCGGGTCGATGTGGCCGTCTTTTTTCATGAAACCCAGAATCCTGACCGCCTGGGACAGGCTCATGGGGGGTTTGTAGGGGCGGTCCCGGGCGGTCAGGGCTTCGAACACATCGGCCACGGCCAGAATCCGGGCCTGAAGGGAAAGATCGCTCCCGCCGCAGCCCTTGGGATACCCGCTGCAGTCGGGCCGTTCATGGTGGGCCGAGGCATATTCCGGGACCCGGGCCAGTTTTCTGGGAAAGGGAAGCTGGCTGGTGATATTGTAGGTCATCTGGGCGTGGTGTTCGATGACTTTCCGTTCTTCATCCGTCAGGGTTCCCTTTCGGATGCTTAAATTGTACAGTTCGTTTTCCGTCAGAAACGGGGTGGGGGTCCCCTTGAACAAAAAGGTCCGACCGGCAATGGCCTGAATACGGGACAGTTTGTCGTCGCTGATGAAATCCCCGGTCCCATTGCAGGATCGAATAAAGTCAAAATCTTCCCGGAGCCGGCTCACCTCCTCAGCGCACTGTCGATCCAAATCTTCGAACGCATGGGGGTCCCTCAGGCCGTCCAGGGCCAGCTTGAATTTCCGGTTCAGAAAATCCTCCCGGATGGACGCCTCGATCAGGGCGAACCGGGTTTCGATCAGGTGAATGCGGTCAAAAATGGTTTCCAGCTTGGTGGATTTGTCCACCACATATTCCGGAGTCGTGATCTTTCCCACATCGTGCATCCAGGCGGCCAGACGCAATTCTTCCATCTGATCCGCATTCCAGCACACGTCTTTGAAA
>CAZQIX010000140.1:0-1934 GCA_964593855.1 uncultured Desulfobacula sp.
GGACCGGATGGCCTCGTTGACCTGGATCAGTTCGAGGTTGTCCACGCCGTGGTGCCTGAGATCCAGCCCTTTGCCGATCACGTCCGCGTCCAGGTTTTTCATGAATCCGGACAACAGGGGCAGGGCCCTGTGATTGAACAGGTAGCATCCGTATTCCGCCGTGTCTGAAATCACCACATTCATTTCATACAGTTTTTTGCGGGCGATGAGGTTGGCGATGAGCGGGAGCTCGTGCAGGGATTCGTAATAGGCGGATTCCGGGCCGATGCCCGTGGCCGTCATGGTGTCGAAGGCCAGTTCCACCCCGGCCTTGACAAATGCGATCATGAGAATGCCCTTGTCGAAATAGTCCTGCTCGGCAATGGTCTGGTCCGTGGATGTCGACCGTTCAAAGGCGGTCCGGGCCGTTTCCTCCCGCCATCGGAGCAAGTCTGCGTCTCCGTTGGCCCAGTCCTGCATCATGGTGGCGGAAAACCGGCCGGACATGATGTTGTCCATGTGTTCATTGTACAGGGGGGTCAGCAGGGTTCTCAGGTCTTGGGCCAGGTGAAAGGCCCGGATCTTGGCCGGGTTGCTCAACCGGTCCATCATGTGGGTGACGCCCCCGTGCTTCAAGGCTTCGGTAATGGTTTCCCAACCGTACTGGATCAGTTTGGAGGCATAGCCGGGGTCCACGCCCTGTTCGATCATTTTGTCGTAGCAGAGCAGGGAACCGGTCTGAAGAACCCCGCACAGGATGGTCTGTTCACCCATGAGGTCGGATTTGACCTCGGCCACGAAAGAGGACTGAAGGACCCCGGCCCGGTCCCCGCCGGTTCCGCAGGCGTAAGCCTTGGCCAGTTCCAGGCCTTCTCCCCGGGGATCGTTTTCCCGGTGCACCGCGATCAGGGTGGGCACACCGAATCCCCTTTTGTATTCCTGGCGGACTTCGGTGCCCGGCGATTTGGGGGCCACCATGATGACCGTGATATCCTTGCGGATCTGAATGCCTTCTTCCACGATGTTGAACCCGTGGGAATAGGACAGGCAAGCGTTCTGCTTCATGAGAGGCATGACCGCTTCGATGACGCCGGTGTGCTGTTTGTCCGGCGTGAGGTTGATCAGCAGATCCGCCTTTGGAACCAGATCTTGGTAGGTTCCCACGTAAAATCCGTGTTCCGTGGCGTTTTTCCAGGATTGGCGCTGTTCACGGATGGCCGATTCCCTCAGGGTGTAGGACACGTCCAGGCCGCTGTCCCGGAGGTTGAGCCCCTGATGCAGCCCCTGGGCCCCGCACCCGACAATCACGATTTTTTTTCCCTTCAGGGCGGTGACCCCGTTGAATTCCGACGCTTCCATGAACCGGCACTGGCCCAGCTCCTCGAGCTGCAGGCGTAGCGGCAGCGAATTGAAATAATTCCGACCCATTCTGGTCTCCTTTTTCGGTTTGAGTTGAAAAAATGATGATCCGGATCATTAATGACTTAAAAACATTGTTGCGTCAAATGAATCATCAGCAATTCCATATTTCTGCGAACGCAATGGCATGCAATTTTCCGAAACGGATCAATCCGTATCCGCCAATTCCCGGACTTTTTCGGAAGAGAGAAGGGTGTCGAATTTAAAGCTGATGGCGTAATGGTTGAACAGTTGATCGTAAACGCTGATCATCCGCCCTTTGCAGGTCGCTTTCGAGCCGGTTGCCCTGGAAGGAATATGCACCAGGGCTTTTCGGCCCAAAAACATTCGGGCACTTTCCCTGGTCGAACTTTGGATGGAAAATGAGATGCCCCCCCGGGACAGGTCTTCCAGCAGGCCGTAAAACGGTTTGACCGACGGTTCGCCGGTTGCATTCAACCAATGGACGGCAACCTTTCCCGAACATTTGCGGCGCTGATATCGGCGACGTTCCATTTTCTTTTTCTTCAGGACATCTTCAACCTTTTCCTTTACCA
>CAZQIX010000141.1:0-1739 GCA_964593855.1 uncultured Desulfobacula sp.
GCCTGGCTGATCAAAGCCAGGTCCGTGAATCCGGAAAGCATTCTGGTTCTGTGTTTCAATCACCGGACCATGATCGAGCTGCGCCGGAAAATCCGGGATCTGGCCGGCAAGGCCGCGGCCCCGGTGACCGCCATGACTTTTCATGGACTTGCCATGCGGTTGACCGGACGATCCCTCATGGATCCTTCCAATCAAAAACGGCGCATACAGGAATCCAGCTTTGACCTTTTCATCGAAGAGGCGATCAACATCCTGGAAGGGAAAACCGAACTTCCGGGAATCGAAGAAGCCAGGGAATTTCTGACGGCCCGGTACCGGTACATCCTGGTGGACGAATATCAGGATATCGACGACCGGCAGTACCGTTTCATTACCGCGCTCACGGGTCGCATGGAAGCGGACGAAGACGCAAAGATCGCCATCATGGCCGTGGGTGACGACGATCAGAGCATTTATGGGTTCAGGGATGCCAATGTCCGATACATTCGCCGTTTTCAGGAGGATTACCATGCGGAAACCTTTTTCCTGGCCGAAAACTATCGATCTTCCCATTCGATCATCGAAATCGCCAACAGCCTGATCAGTCTGAACCGGGACCGGATGAAAACCGGACGGCCCGGCCGGATCAATTCCGCAAGAGCGGCCCTGGCGAATCTTCCCCGGCAGGCGCCGGATCCAAACCCGGTCTGCCTCGCTGAATGCGATGACCTTCCGACTCAGGCTGTTTTTGTGGCCGACCGGATCAGGGACCTGCTCCAATCTCCCGGCACCCGGCCGGATGATATCGCCGTGGTCGCACGCCAGGGGATCGCCTTTCCCGCCCTGGTTTCGCTGCGCATGGCCCTGGCCAGAAAAGCGATTCCTTTCTGCTATTCCCTGAAAGCCGGACCGGGTTTTCCGGTTTTCAGAATAAAGGAATTTCAGAATTTCCTGGCTTTTCTGAAATCCCACCGAAAAGAAAGCCGAACACCCGGCGACCTGAAAAACCACGTGATGGATCTGATCCCGGACAACCGGGGGCCATGGGCCGCCCAGGTTCTTCAGATCCTGGACGACTGGCGGAGCCTGGTTGGTGATACGGCGGTTTCCGTCGCAAAGGCCGAAGAATTCGCCCTGTCCTGCCTGCTGGAAGAAAAACAGGCCCACAAGACCGGAATCGGCATTTTCATCGGAACGGTCCACAGCGTCAAGGGCATGGAGTTCCCCCATGTGTTTATCCTGGATCACGGCTGGACAGACGGACGGCTGGAAGAAGAACGCCGCCTTTATTACGTGGGTCTGACCCGGGCCGCGAAAAGCCTGTATCTCTGTCATATCAAAGGATCCGGCAATCCCCACGTCAAGTGTCTCTCCGATCATCCCTTCCTTTGCCGGACAAGCGTTTCCCGGGCATCGATCAATGGGTTTTCGGAAGACCTCACCGTCTCCATCCTGGGTTTGGAAGATCTGTACATCTCTTTTCCCGCCCGTTTTCCCGAGCCGCACCCCATCCATCAGCATCTTTCCCGCTTGCAGGCCGGAGACCGGGTCAGCCTGGCCCAAAACGGAGGGTATGTCCATATTCTCGATTCAGACGGCAACACAATCGGGGCCCTGTCCGCAAGCGGAATTCAAAAATGGCGGGACCGACTTTCCGGCATCGTCAACGCCAGAATCCTGGGAATGGTCGTCCGCCATGCCGATGATGGAGAAGCACCGCCCGGACAAAAACCCCTGACCGGGAAATGGTTTCTTCCCAT